>JBCBCI010000026.1:0-76477 GCA_038530755.1 Cyanobacteria bacterium J06592_8
GTTGCAATTGACTTCTGTTCAAGGGGATTCTCATATAACTAAAACTTCAAGCTAGTTAGGGAGATAACTTGATTCAAATTTTTAATTTCAACTCCTCGACTTGATAGCAGGTAAATCTAACAGCTAGATTCATCTGCTTTGTTTGTAGTTAAGTAAATCGGTGAAGCATTAAGGCGATCGCTCCTTTCTACAAAACTGTATGGTATTTGTGGGACATCTACGCACTTATGCTGAACGATCGCCTCTATCACAACATTTGTTTTAGCGATAGTAGTATCAACAAGGGAAAAGAGAACAATATCTTTCCAACGCAAACAATATACTTAACGGAGAGCAAGAAAAATGGGTTACGATAATATTCTTCTAGAAGGTGATGATCATTTCAGTCGCTTCTATGACATGGGACTAACTTAAATATCAACAGTAGCGATCTGGAAAACTTGGGAACCAACAGATTCCTTGTTTTAGGTGCATACTCCGGTCAGAACTTGGAAAGTGACAGTGGTGCAGACTATCGATACGGAACCAACTTTGGTGATGTAATTAGTGGATACAGACTCTCTAATGACAGCGGAACCGAGCCTGACCCATCATCCGTAGATAACGATCAGTTGAGAGGATTTGATGGTGATGATATATTCTACGGTGGAGCTGGAGCTGACATTATTAAAGGAGATGCTGGTTCAGACACTTCTTCCTACATACATTCTACCGCTGGCATTACAGTTGACTTAGCCAATAAAATTGGTAGCTATGCTCAAGTCGCCAATGATGGATTCGGTGGCCAAGACAAGTTATACAGCATTGAGAACATCATCGGTAGTGATTATGGTGACAATATTAAAGGAGATGATCAAGCTAACGTTCTCAACGGTGGCCAAGGAACTGATACTCTCAAGGGTGGTACAGGTGCTGATACTTTTGTTGTACAGGTTACTGAAGGTGACATTATTAAAGATTTCGATGTGAGTGAAGATAAGCTCATGATACAAGGGATGGGTCAATACGATCGTCGAGACTATGAGTATAACTCTTCAGAGCAGGAGCTGTCGTTATTTAGTTGGGGGAGACCTGTTGCTGTCTTGGAAAATATCCCAGAAAATCAAGTCAATAATGTTGTCAACAACATTAAAGCTGATATGAAACATAATAAGGACGCTCCGCTAGAAAGCGTCACAGGAGGTTGGGCTAAACATGATGGTATCTTTATTAAAACTGGTAGCTCAGGAAATGATAGTCTGACAGGAGTAAATGGACAAGGTAATATAATAGCTGGTCACGGAGGAAATGACACTATTACAGGTGGCGACAGTGGAGAATGGATGTGGGGTGGTAGTGGAGATGACAGCCTAATTGGCGGCTCGCTTTACGATCAAATGTTTGGTGGGGACGGAAATGACTCTCTATATGGCAACGATCATGTTGACCGCCTCTATGGTAATGCAGGAAATGATTATCTAAATGGTGGCAATGGAGGTGATTTCTTTATCCTCAACTCTGATATTGGAATAGATACTATCGCTGACTTTAATGCTAATGAAGGAGACAAATTTTTAATTGACAAGAATGTCTACGGTATTAGCGATCTTAATGATATCAGCTATAATTCTAACTCTGGCAATCTGAGTGCGAATGGTAACCTAATAGCAGTTCTCAACAGCCCTGTTGGCTTTGCAGTTAATGACACTAATATTTCACTGCGTGAAAATCTGCTCGTAGACTAATATTCACTGGGTCAAGATATCAGCGTTTTGTGATACACCATCCCCTAGAATTATGCTACTGGTAAGCTAAATGCTAGTAACTTGAATGAAACAATTGCAGTTCTCAAAAATCCTGTTGGCTTTGCAATTAACAACACTAATATTTCACGGGTTTAGGTTTCTCATTCAAGTGATTAAGGTTTCATCTCAACTCATTGCTTCAAAAATTGTTATATCCGTGATTTCACCTCTAGCCATAACAGAGGTGTTTTTTATTGGGTTATGGATTTTAAGCAAAAGATGAACTGCCAAAATCGGGTGGAATATCCTGCCAACGTCCCTGACCCACAGCTTGAATTGCTTCTTTGAGATCGACATCTCCGGTGTACAACGCACGACCGACGATCGCACCTGTCACGCCCAAAGGTTCTAAGGCTAATAAACTCAATAAATCAGTTACAGAACTAATTCCCCCAGAAGCAATCACCGGAATTCCAACAACATCCGCCACCTCTCGTAACGCGGCTTTATTCGGCCCTTGTAACGTCCCATCTCGGTGAATATCCGTATAAATAATTGCAGCCGCCCCTAATTTTGCCATGCGATCAGCCAGTTCTGTCGCTAATACCTCCGAGGTTTCTAGCCATCCTCTGGTTGCCACCTTACCATCACGGGCATCAATCCCGACAACAATTTGATTGGGGAAAGCTTGACACAACTCCGCCACCAGTTCGGGGTTTTCCACTGCAACTGTCCCTAAAATTGCCCGTCGAACACCCAAATTTAATACCGCCTCTACGGTTTCCCGACTGCGTAACCCACCGCCAACCTGTACCGGAACCTCAACAGCGTTTACGATCGCCTCTATAACCTTGTGATTCGTCGGTTGACCTGTTTTCGCCCCATCCAGATCGACCAAGTGAAGCCAGGTTGCGCCCTGATCGGCCCACTGTTTGGCAACTGCAACCGGGTCATCATTGAAGGTTTGGGCCTGGTCGTAGTCCCCTTGATACAATCTGACGCAACGCCCTTCTAGTAAATCAATTGCCGGAATCACATCCATCGGTTCTTCAAGTAAAGTTAAACGAGATTTTTGGGTGGGTTGGCGATCGCTTCATCAACCTGTTGCCAGAGATCTTGCAACGTTGAGGAGTTATCCAAAACCACATCTGCCATTTTACACTTTTGCTCAAGAGGCATCTGACTGTCAATCCTCGCCTGGGCTTGTTCGGGAGTGAGTGAACCCTGACTGCGTTCGATCAGGCGCAACTGTTGCTGTTCGACAGAACAAGAAATCACCCAAATTTCGGTGACGAGATCCGTCATTTTTGCTTCAAATAATAGGGGGATTACCAGAATAGCCGTTGCATTGTTAAGCTGTTGATTCTGAAGACTTTGAATATTCTCACAAAAGCGATCGCGAACAACCGGATGAATTTGTTGCTCAACCCAGTAACGTTCTGTTAAGTTGTTGAAAATAATATTAGCAAGTTGCGGACGATTTAAGCTACCATCGGAGTGTAGAATCTCAGTCCCGTAGCGACCTACAAGTGTTTGCAAGACAGGGGAATTCGGTTGTACAGCTTCGCGAGCATACACATCTGCATCCCAAACCGGGAACGAGTAAGTCTGGGCTAAGTAGTTAGAAACTGTTGTTTTTCCGGTCGCAATTCCCCCAGTTAAACCAATTAAACGCATAATTTTAATAGTTAATAAATAGTGTTTAATCAATCGGTTATGACAGTACAAGAGATTCGAGTCAACCCAACACTCACACAAGAGACATCATTTTCAGGTTAAGATCGCCATTAGCCTAAGTCACTTGTCATCTAGTATACTCGGTGTCAACCCTGAGCGTAGTCGAAGGGTTAACCTCAGCAAAATATTTGCTTAAAAATTCAGCATTTCTGGGATTGAAATGGATTGAGATTAAATCTAAAAATTTAACATATTTATACATCAAGACTCATAGAATTCAGGGCAAAGAAATCAGGGCATAACTCACAGGTTTTGACAGAAGATTGTAAACTGGTTGATACGGGAGTTTCCCAGGAGGATTTTCAATGAACCGAGGCTTTACCTTGAAAACAGGGGTTTTATCTCTACCGCTGACATTACTTTTGATTCTAGAAATCTACGACTTTCCAGATCGATGGCGATCTAGGTTTTTCCCCACTTTGAAATCTAAAAAAGTTCTAGCTCAACCTATTATTCCTGAAGCTAATAGTACCAATACCGTTACCACTCAGCAGGGAAATAAAACCAATATTGAAGGCGGTCAGTTATCAGGAAATGGGGCAAATTTATTTCATAGTTTCACAGAATTTAATGTGGAATCTGGACAGGTTGCTAATTTTGTTTCAAACAACTCCATTCAAAATATTTTAACTCGTGTTGTCGGGGGAAATGTCTCCGTTATTGATGGTGTCCTTCAGGTGACAGGGGGAAATGCCAACCTATTTTTAATGAACCCCGCAGGTGTGATTTTCGGGTCAAATGCACAGCTAAACGTTCCAGCATCTTTTACCGTTACAACCGCAACCGGAATTGGACTGGGGTCAAATTGGTTCAACGCGGTAGGCAATAATGACTACTCCAGCTTAGTTGGAACCCCTAACGCCTTTCGATTCTCAATAACAGAGTCAGGTAGTATCATTAACGACGGTCAACTTGCAGTAGCATCGGGAGAAAATATTAGCTTATTAGGAGTTAATATCATTAATACCGGGACACTCAACGCACCTGGTGGCCAAGTAACCATCGCCGCCATTCCCGGTGAACAAATTCTCCGCATCAGCCAAGCCGGACATTTACTGAATTTAGAGGTGGCGACTGTAGACATAGGGTACTCCCAAGAAATCGTCCCCTCGTCCCTACCCAAATTATTAACCGGAGGGACCAGTAGCCACGCCACAGGAGTAACAGTGTTAGCCGATGGACGAATTCAGTTAACCAATTCCGGGACAGAAATTCCGACTTCTAACGGGGTGGCGGTGGTTTCAGGAACAACAACAGCTTCAGGTGGAGAGGTTAATATTGTCGGAGAAACCGTCGGAATTGTGGATGCAAATATAGATGTTTCTGGGGTGAATGGTGGAGGTATCGTCAGAATTGGCGGAGATGAACGTGGGAGTGGGTTAATTCCGAATGCAAATCAGACTTTTATTAATCGTAATTCTTCCATTCAAGCCAATGCAACCGTTACAGGAAATGCGGGAGAAATTATTATTTGGTCAGACCTAGAAACTCGATTTTTTGGTAATATTAACGCCCAAAGTGAGACAGGGAATGGTGGGTTTGCAGAGATATCCAGTTTTGGGAATTTAACCGTAGATGGAAGCGTCGATTTGCGAGGGAAAAATGGAAGTGTTGGGACGTTATTACTCGATCCGTTGAATATTACCATTGTAGACGGGAATGATCCAATAGAAACAGAAAACTCTCTCCGCAATAATCAGATTTTAGCTGAGAATAATCCTTCTGAGTTTACCATCTCTGAAACCAGCTTAGAACGCATTGGAGAAACAGCGAATATTGTTTTAGAAGCGCGAGATAATATTACCATTAACAATCTATCCGACAATCAACTGAATTTACAAGCCTCTTCAGGTTCAGTTACCTTTACAGCCGATGCGGATGGAGATGGAACCGGAACCTTTAGCATGAATTCTAATGATAGTATTCAAACCGCAGGTGGAAGCATTACCATTACGGGTGTTGACCTAGAATTAGGGGATTTATCAACCAATGGCGGGAATATTTTTCTGAGTTCCAGCTTTGATGGAGAAATCGAAACGGGTCAACTTTCAACCGTAAATCTATCAGGTTCAGGCGGAGATTTAACGATTATCAGTAATGAAGGCGATATCTCGACAGCGAATTTAGAAACCAATGGATTAGAAGAAAGTGGGAGTATTAATATTAATAGTGGAGACAGGCTAACGACAGGTGAGATTTCCACACAAGCCCAAGATTCAACATCAGGCGTTGGAGGAGAGGTTAACCTAAATGCTGTTAGTAATATTGATATCGATTTCGTCAATAGTTCGGGAGTAGAACAGGCGGGAAATATTAATATTCAGAGTCAAGAAGGGAATATTCGTTTTTTCTCCGATTCCTTTAGTTTAGATGCAACTTCTGCAAATGGAGAAGGCGGAGATATATCAATTCTAGCCTCTCAAAGACTGCGTTTAAACTCAGTTAATGCCAAAGGAAGAACCACAGGCGGGAATATTAATTTAGAGGCAGAGGTTGAAATAGAAGCGGAAAGTATTCGGACAGGTCAATTTGAAACTAACCGTCAAACTGGAAGTAATTCAACGGGGAATATTACCCTCACCAGTGATGAGATTAACTTAACCAATTTAATTGAAGGAAACGGAACATTAATTCTGCAACCCGCGACAGATGCCCAAGATATTGTCATTGCAAACCGCAACAATAATTCAGGATTAACCTTAGATTTAACCACTGAGGATTTAGCCACATTACAAGACGGTTTTAATGAAATTATTATCGGACGAATTGATAGTAAAGGAACGATTTCAATTCAGGATAACGTAACCGTTCAAGATCCAGTATTGATACAATCTCCCTTCGGAAGAATTAGTATGGAAACCACATCATCCGGGAATCCTTCTACTTTAAGAGGAGTCGATAATGCGAGTTTAAGTTTCAATGCTTTAAATGACATTACCCTAGGAAATCTGATTACCAATGGTGAAAATATTCAGATTACCAGTCAGTCAGGGCGAATTACAGCCCAACGTATTCAAAATACCGGAAACTCCCAAGCCCGGATACAGTTAACAGGAAATGAAATAGATTTAGTTGGAGGGAATAACTCTATTGTTGGGAATGGTTTTTTGGTCTTACAACCCTCGAATAGTCGTCAAGGCATTATATTAGGAAATGATACCAATACAGAATCTTTAGAATTAAGTACATCGGATTTTAATGCTTTAGGAAATGGGTTTAATTTAATTACCATTGGTCGTTCTGATAGTAACGGATCTATAACAGTCAATGGAGATATAACCTTCCGAGATCCAGTTGTATTGCGGTCGCCTAATTTCCCCGGTTTTGTGGTTTCTCAAGGAACAATTACAGGCGTTGATAATGCGAGTATTCAAATTCAAGCCGATGGGAACTTATTTCTCGGTGATATTAATACCACAGGTCAAATTATAGACCTAACCAGTAATAGTCGTCAAATTACAACCGGGAATTTACAATCGAGTGGAGGAATTAATCTGCAAGCCCGAGAAGGAATAGAAACCGGAAACCTGACCTCACAAAACACAGAAGTTAATATTACCAGTCAACAGGGAAATGTGATTATTCGCGGAAATCTGAATAGCAATCAAAGTCGAGTTAATATAGAAGCGAACCAAAGCATACAAACCAATAATATTACCTCAGATCAAGATATTCGACTCCGCAGTACCCAAGGTGAAATCGTCACCGGAAACTTGACATCAACCACAACAAATGATGCTGGAAATATTAATATTCAATCCGGCGATCGCATTACAACCGGAAACTTAGAAACCCGTTCCTCTCAGGGAAATGGAGGAGATATTCGTCTAGTTTCTCCCAATGATATAGAAGTCACCTCCATTAATACAGAAGCCGCCCAAACTGGCGGAAATATTGAGATTAATACTCAGCGATTTTTACGAGTAACCGGAACATTTGAAGCCGCAAATCAAGTCGAAGCCAGTATCTCTAGCATTGGAACAACCGAAAGTGGAAGCATTGTTTTACCCTCCTCAACCTCCAACAACTTTGAAGTTGGAGATCCGACAATTAATGGAACCGCCGCAGCCATTACCAATGGAGAACTCACCGTTTTTCCAACCTCAAGCGATCCCGTTAATAACCCACCCAATACCGAACCCAACACAGGTGAAATCCCGCCAGAAAATCCCAACCAAGTTCCAGAAAATCCAGAACCCATTATCACCGAAGAACCACTCAATCCCATAGAAGAAACACCCTTAACGCCTTCAGAACCCAATAATATTCCAGTCAATGAGAACCTAGATTCACCCACAGAAAATATAGATCTCAGTGAAAATCCAGAACTAGCACAAAATCTGGGAAATATTACAGTTCAACTCGAATCAACAACCATTTCCAGCAATCAAATTGCAAATTCAACCTTTTCCTCATCCGTATTACAAATTGATTTATTTCGCGGACGAGAATTTATTAAATACTTTGGCGAAAATCTCAATAAAAATACCATTAGCGAACGAAGTATTCGACAGACCTTAAGTGATATCGATCAATTAACCGGACATAAACCCGCCCTGATTTATGTTTCAGCCCAGTCTAATCAATTGGAAATGCGGTTAGTCTTACCCAATGGTGAAACTATTTTTAAAACAACACAAATTCAACGAGAAGAACTCTTAGAAGTTGTCCGACAATTTAGCCGTCAAATCCGAACTCCAAAAAACCTCAGCGATACGAAATACAAAGTCAGCGGGAAGCAACTTTATGATTGGTTAATTTTCCCACTCAAATCAGACCTTGAAACCCATCAAGTGAATACACTGATCTTTTCGATGGATACAGGTTTACGAACCTTACCTATCGCCGCACTATACGATGGAGAAAAATTTTTAGTAGAAGACTATAGTTTAGCATTCATTCCCAGTTTAAGCCTCACAGATACCAGCTATGTTCACCTCAAAAACTCTCAGGTTTTAGCAATGGGTGCATCTAAATTTACAGACCCCACTCAAGAACCGTTACCTGCTGTTCCCGTTGAATTAAATTTAATTGTGCAAGATAATAAATGGCAAGGTCAATCCTTTCTCAACGAAGACTTTACCATTGATAACCTCACCGATCAACGCAAACAAAAACAGTTTGATATTATTCATTTAGCAACCCACGGGGAATTTTTAGCCGGAGGGGCGAACCGTTCCTATATTCAATTTTGGGATCGAAAATTATGGTTAGATGAACTGCGTCAGTTACGCTTAGATCAGCCACCCGTTGAACTCTTAGTTTTAAGCGCTTGTACAACCGCAATTGGAGACGAAGAAGCCGAACTCGGATTTGCTGGACTCGCCATTCAAGCCGGAGTCAAATCAGCCCTCGCCAGTTTGTGGTATATCAGCGATGTCGGAACATTAGGGCTAATGAGTACATTTTATGATGCTTTACTCGAAAGTCCGATCAAAGCAGAAGCCCTACGACAAGCCCAAATCGCAATGTTACAGGGGAAAGTTCGCTTAGAAGCCGGAAAATTAATTCATCAGAAAAAGACAATGACCGCAGAAGTAGAGTTACCGCCTGAACTGACAACTCAAGGTGATATTAGCCTTTCTCATCCTTTTTATTGGGCTGGATTTACTCTAATTGGTAGTCCTTGGTAATTGATTCTGGAACTTGGGCTATTGAGAAAAGTCGGAGAAATTAACGCTGAATGAGTTAACAGTAATTCCGATGAACTTTTCGACAAACACATTCAACTCATGTAATTATAGTATAATTCCCATATTTTGATCCTAAAAAAATGAATCCAAAACCAACATTACATTTTTTCTGTGGCAAAATGGCGAGTGGGAAATCAACATTAGCTCGAACATTAGCCCAGGAAAAAAATACCGTATTAATCTCAGAAGACCTGTGGTTATCGCAGCTTTATTCAGAAGAAATCAAAGAATTCTCAGACTATCTCAAATATTCATCCCGATTAAAAGCCGTTTTGTCACCCCACATTCAAGATCTTCTCCGACAAGGAATCTCAATTGTTCTAGATTTTCCAGGAAATACCCCTTCCCAACGAAATTGGTTTCGCTCAATCTTTGAAGCAGTAGAAGCCAATCATATTTTGCACTCAATTGTCGCTTCCGATGAACTCTGTAAACGCCAACTGAAAATCAGAAGTCAAAACTTACCAGAAGGGTCTGCATTTACAACAGAAAAAGAATTTGAGGCGATTACCCAATACTTTCAGCCTCCGACACCAGAAGAAGGATTTAATATCAAAATTTATAAAAGAGAATAAAGAATCCGTAAATTTTCTGATGCGACACCCCTCCGGATAATGCCAAGTTGGAGAAGAAATTGTGAGAAACATAATCTTAAAAAAACTTTGGCAATTCGGATCATTACCCCAAAACCAGGGCCAACCACCAGTGAACGCATCCTTGAGTTGATTCATCACCATCCCCAAGGAATGACTGTCACAGAGTTAGAACAACAGCTCAACCGACCCAAATCCATGTTACAAATTTGCTTAAAAGCTTTGATCGCTGACAAGTTAATCAAGAAACGCAAATCCGGAATGCAGTTGATTTACTATCGAGTTCAGCATTAATTGCAATCGCACTCAAAGCATTTGATCTTTCATCTAAACCGAAGCTTGCGATAAACTAAATGTAATTCATCTGTTGCTGTCTAGGTTAAAGCTATGTCCGGAGCCGATCTTCCACCTAATCTCAATTCATCTAATCCCACTCCTTCAGCAGATTCTCCCCTAGAATCTGATTCAACATCAGTGAATATGAGTTCAGCACACCCAACAATTGAGGGTGATGAATCTGAAGGATATCAGTCAGAAGAATGGGAGACCGTTAATTTACCCAATGCGATGAGCATCGATCAGCTTCCCATTACCGATGAAGATAGCACCTCAGAAGCCATTGAGGAATCGGAAGTTCAGCAGACAACAGAACACCCTTCCCAGCTTATTCAAGCTTTACATGAATGTAATCGGGATTTAATTAATCGAGTCACAGAACTAGAAGCAGAACTCGATGAATACAGACAAGCAATACCTGCAAAAGAAAGTTTACTCAATCAACGCACTCAGGAACTAGCCTTTGCTCAAGAACAGGTGAGTCGTCTGTTTGGAAAACTCGAACTTTCAAATCAGGTGATTCGCCGTCAACAAGTATTGGTGGAAACCTTAACAGAACAGTGGGAAATGAGCCAAGCGCGTATGGCTCAGATGGAACGGGAATGTGCAACCGCTCAACAGCGTTATAATGAGCAGTTTTATGAATTGGTGGAAGCTCAAAATACTTGTCGAGAATTGCGATCGCGTTTACACCGTCAACAACGCCACACCCTTCAGTTTAAAGCAGCATTAGAGCGGTGTCTAGAGATGCAGCCCCGACAGATTAATGTAGATAGCGCGCGACCTAAAACTTCCTTAGATTTACCACAGATTAATCTAGATCATGCAGATCAAGACTTCGCGGTATCTGAACCTGATTCCTACCCCGTTGCGGTTTCGAGATCTCAGCCTGTTCAACCTTGGTCATCGGAATTGACAGATGATGACAGTGTAGAACGCCTCGATGAAATTGTCAGACAAGAGCAATACCCAGATGATTTTGATCCACAACTGGTCGATGAATGGTTAGAGTTAGAAGAAGAATCACCAGAAGAGATTCTGCATATTCACGATCATAGAGAGGAACAACAGCGAATATCCGCCTCTGAACGCTCAGAACTCCCGAATTTAGAAGACATAGAAAATAACTGGAATCTGGATCAATCAGCGCAGACCCCTTCTGTTTCTAATCCTTTCATGGAAACCAATTCACCTAAATCTCCAGAAATCGAAACTTCTCCTCGATTTATCGAAGATGAGTTGGATCGAATTCGGATAGAATATACCTCCTCAACAATGCCAAGTTTTAACATTGAAATAGACAAATCCGGGTATGTGGCTTCAGCAGAACCACTAGAATTACAGCTAAAGTCTCAGCAACAAGCAGTCTCATCCACCGCCGAGACCGAAAACTGGCCAGCACCACTCCTGCAACCCACTCGTCAGAAAAAATTGCGATCGCTAGCAGCCATTGAACTCCCTCGATTTCCCCAGTCTATTCCTCCAGAAGCAGTTATGGTATCCAGCAGCGAAGCTGAACCCTTTTAAAAAGTAGGGTGCGTCACCTGACGCACCTAATATCTTAATTTATGGGGGCGATGCGTAAAACCCTCGCGCCTTGACGCACCTAATATTGAATTTCTACTACCAACCGAAAGCCGAATAAAACGAGGCATTCTCCGCATTTTCCGCCTCAGAAGTCGGTGAGTCAGTTTCTTCTACCCGAATTTCTGTACAGAAAGTAGAAGTATTAAAGCCACCAAACCGTTTAACTGCACTGGTTCTCATCCGTACATTCGGACTCGCAAACCAAAACCGTTCAATTGAACTCATGGTTTCGTATTCAGTCACCAAAATTAAAGCATTATCCTCGTCCATTTCAAATTTTCCGACCACCGGAACGATCTCCGCGTAACCTCGTTCTCGCAACATCCGACCTTTGCGAGGGTCATCTGCATCAGGAACAATTGCAAAAACCGTTGAACCCGCGTGGTTTTCATCATCCTTATCCCAGGCCATCTCTCCATTCCAGGTCACATAGGCACCCCCTGCGGCGATCGCGGGATCGACTTCGTGCATCTGACAAATTTCAATCACTTTCGGATCGTCAGCATCTAAAGCCTCAACATTAATTTTAGAGTGACCCTTTTCCGCTTGTCGAAAGGCAAGATGATGAGTTGTTCGCAGAGATTGCCATTGTCCCGCACTCTCCCGAAAAAATTGCATTGCATCCATATCAATATACTCCGATTAATTTTGCAAGTCTTTGTAAGTAAATTTTGACAAAGTCCCAGTCACTCTCCCCCAGACCTGAGAGAACGGTAACAAACTCAAACCTGAGCTATTTCAGTCTTTTGAGTGATTTTAGGGACTTATTCCCACCTTCATAATAAGGTGATCGGTACTCATACATAAAGTTTTGCAAACTATATGAGCCGTGAATTGTACATAATGAACAGCTTGTCAAGTGTTTGTTACGATAATTTACAATATAATAGAAGAGCAGGGTAAACCATAGCACGTTAACCTGCTGATCCGCGTTTCTGTAGGTTCAAATTGCACCGAAAGAGGAGAATACAATGAAAGCACCTGAAAATAAAAATAGTCTAAGTCTAGAGCAACAGTTCAAACTCCAACTTCTGCGGGAACAAGTGAAGGGACTGAGCCTAGAAGAAGCTCAAGAATATCTTGTGGAGGTCTTACGTCAAAGTATGGTCAAGGATAATTTAATGCGTCAGTGGATGAGAGAAGGCTTGTAGTCAAATACCCCACAAGTTGAAAGCTAAACCGTTTTAGCTAGAGCGAGAGACAGTCAAAAAAAAGAAGTCAGAGGACAGACTTCTGACTTCAAGACCTCAATATAGAGGTTAAGTGTAAGTTAGCTTTATCCAAATCGACCGCTAATATACTGCTGGGTTGCTTCTTCTTGGGGATTTTGGAAAATAGTCTGGGTATCAGCAAATTCAACCAAATACCCAAAACGCTTACCTCCTTCAATGGCTTTAGCGTTATAGAACGCGGTTACATCAGCAACCCGTGTCGCTTGCTGCATATTGTGAGTCACGATAATGATCGTGTACTTTTCCTTGAGTTCGTGAATCAAGTCCTCAACCGACAACGTAGAAATCGGGTCAAGAGAGGCGCAAGGTTCATCCATCAACACAACATCAGGGTTAACCGCAACAGTACGAGCAATACACAAACGTTGCTGCTGACCCCCAGAGAGGGCAAAACCACTTTGACCGAGTTTATCTTTAACTTCATCCCAGAGAGCCGCCTTCCTCAGCGAATCCTCAACAATCGCATCCATTTCCTCTTTAGATTTCGCCAATCCATTGACTCGCACCCCATAAGCAATATTTTCATAAATTGACTTGGGGAAAGGATTAGGCTTCTGGAAAACCATACCAATCCGACGCCGAACTTCCACCGGGTCAACATCAGGATCGTAAAGGTTCTTATTTTGATAGAAAATCTTACCATCCAAGTGGAAAATCGGAATCAAATCATTGAGGCGATTAAAGCAGCGAAGAATCGTACTTTTACCGCATCCAGAAGGGCCAATAAATGCAGTGACTCTATTTTTGGGAATATCGAGAGAAACGCCTCGAACTGCCTTAAAATCACCGTAATAAACATCTAGATTTTCAGCTTTTAGAACGGTTTCCGGTAGACTTATTTTCTGTAAATCCATCATAACACCTAATATCCTCCAGGTTTTTCAGGGTTTAACTAACTGTCAGCCATCAGCAATGACCTACCAGTGATAAGCTTTAGGTCAACTCGAATTCAACAAATCTATGCTCAAGCCGAAAGATTAAAAAAGATTAAAGCTGAACGCTGAACGCTGAAAGCTGAATACTCTTAAACAGGGAAGCACCGAACAGTGCAAATCGAAAAATTCTGCGTGGTTTTATTGTTAGAAATCACTCTTACGAGTCACCCAACGAGCTAAAACATTCGTCGCCAGAACCAGAAGCACTAATACAAGTGAACCAGCCCAAGCAAACTCCTGCAAGGTTTTATCAAATCCTCTGGCAAACTCATAAACGAGATAAGCCATTGAGGGTAGAGTCGGAGCAAAGGGACCTCTCGGCCAATTGTTCGTATAAACAACTGTAAATAAAAGTGGAGCCGTTTCACCAGCCGCCCGTGCGATCGCCAGCGTCACCCCCGTTAAAATAGCAGGAATCGCCGCCGGAAGAACAATCTGCAAAACGGTTTGATAATTGGATGCACCGATTCCGACGGAGGCAGATCGAATATCTTGAGGAATAATCTGCAACGCTTCATCCGTTGTTCGGACAATCGTCGGTAACATCAACACCGCCAAAGCGATCGCCCCAGCCATGACAGAAAACTGTCCAGTTGATAAAACGATGAGACTATAGGCAAAAACCCCAGCAATAATTGAAGGAATCCCACTCATCACGTTGGTTGCAAACCGAATCGCCTGAGCCGTTTTCTCATCACTAAACTCAGACAAAAAGATCGCCGCCAGCACTCCAAAAGGAACCGCAATCAGTGTGGCGATCGCCACGACCATAATCGTCCCTAAAATTGCACTGGCAATCCCACCTGTTTCTTGACCCGCAACCGGAGGCAACTGAGTAAACAGAGCAAAATTAAACCGACCAATTCCCTTAATTAGCACATAAATTAAAACAGCAAATAAGGGAATCAAAGTTAAACCAATGCAGGCACCCGAGATACCTGTCATCGCAATATCGAGAATATCCCGGGGGCGAGAGCGATCGCGAATTAAACTTTTCGCCCCATCACTATAAGGTTGAGCATAATTTGTCATAGCGAGTCTTCAGATAACTTTCAGATGAACAACTCTTGTATTCAGTCCAAACCATTAATTGATCGCCTGATGCGATATCAGTTTACTGGTACTTGGATTGAACTCGGCTCACAATCAATTGAGCCAAAATATTAACCAATAGGGTCAACAGAAATAGGACAACGCCCGCATACATCAGAGCCGAAACTTGCAAGCCAGAAGCTTCAGGGAACTGGTTGGCCATCAAAGATGCGATCGTATTACCGGGAGCAAACAGAGAGATATTAACGTTATTGGAGTTTCCGATAATCATCGTCGCCGCCATGGTTTCACCCATTGCCCGACCCAGTCCGAGCATAATTCCCCCGACAATCCCAGAGAAAGCCGCCGGAATCAGAATCTTGAAAATGGTGATCCAACGAGTTGCGCCCAATCCAATCGAAGCTTGTCGTAAATCCGGAGGTAAACTCGATAGAGAGTCACGAGCGATTACCGTAATAATCGGCAAAGTCATAATCGCTAAAATCACTCCAGCGGGGAACATTCCGGGTCCGGCAGGCGGCGTACTAAACAGCGGAATCCAACCCAAGGTCTTGTATAAAAACATTTGAATCGGTCGTAGGAACGGAATCAATACAAAAATTGCCCACAAACCGTAGACCACACTCGGAATTGCGGCTAGAAGTTCAACCATAAAGGTTAAAATTCTCCGAATCCCCGGAGGAATAAAATCCTCACTTAAGAAAATTGCTGTTCCTAAACCGAGAGGAACCGCAATCAGGAGGGCGATTAAGGAACTCACCAAGGTTCCATAAATCATCGGCCAAGCCCCATAATTTTCGTTGGGTGGGTCCCAAGCGCTGTTAAACAGAAATCCGAGTCCAAACTTTCCTAAAGCCGGGAGTGCTTGTTGGGCGATGGGTAATGCGATCAGCAATAAAATTACGCCAATCCCCCAAGCAAAAATACGAGTGAGCCAGATAAAGCCAGAGTCTAGTTTTTTCTCAGTATCTGAACGCCCTCGTCCAGTGTCTTGAATATTACCTGCGGGTGCAACCATAATGCAGTGTTTAGTTGAAAGGTTATCTGTCTGTCAATCTGGGTGAGAGAATTCCAGGAAAATCATACAAAAGTTGATGACAAGGTCAATTCTCTTGACGAACAAACTACTCATTACCTTTAACTCGCCAATTGCTTGTTAGGGGTGAGCGAGGTAAAGGCGGGTTTGGCACAGATGTGCATCTATGACAGATAGTATTTGTCAACCCGCCCATACTAAATTTGGGTAAGAGTCTTGACGGATTCCGATGTTGAACTACTCGAGAGTAATGTCATAATCGGGTGTCAATTGATCTGCTGTTTCTGCAACTTTTTGTCTGACGTTATCCGGAAGCGCGATATAACCCAACTGAGGAGCGATCTTTTGACCTTGGTTTAAGCCATATTCAACCATCGCTTCCACAGATTTAGCGATCTCTGCATCAGGATAGTCTTGGTAGGCGAGCAGCCAAGTATAAGTCACGATGGGGTAGGATTCTTCACCTTCGGGATCAGTGATGAAGGCTCTTAAGTCTTCGGGTAATTCTACAGCTGCGAGTGTCTTGGAAGCCGCTTCACTGGTAGGTTTGATATAGTTCCCAGTTTGATTTTCTAGAGAAGCCATCGGTAAGCCTGCATTTTCAGCAAAACCATATTCTAAGTAACCGATTGCACCTGGAGTTTGGCTAATTTGAGCGGCTACACCGTCATTTTTAGCACCGCCAATTCCAACGGGCCATTGTACGGTTTTTCCTTCTCCCACGCTCTCTTGCCAACTGTCACTAATTGAGCTTAAGTGCTTGGTAAAAACACCTGTGGTTCCACTACCGTCAGAACGGTAAACAACGGTAATCGGCTGATCTGGGAGTTGAAGATCTGGATTAGTTTCTGCGATCGCTGGATCGTTCCAGTTCGTGATATTACCGAGTAGGATATTAACGTAATTCTCACGAGACAGGTTCAGTTCACCATCTATCCCCGGAACGTTATAAGCCAGAACGATACTTCCTGCGGTCATCGGCAGCATTAACACGCCTCTTTCGACCCCTTCAATTTCTTCGTCCTTCATTGCCACGTCACTAGCACCAAACTGTACCAGTCCTTGAGAAAAGCGTTCAACGCCGGCTCCACTTCCAACAGACTGATAGTCAATTTGTAAATTAGGTGTGCTTTGAGAAAATTCTGTAAACCAACGCTGATACAAAGGAGCCGGGAAAGATGCACCCGCTCCGACGAGGTTGACTTGATCGTTGAGAACTAATTTAACATCTGCGCCCTCACCACTTGCGTCACCACCACCAGTGCCTGCGGTATCTGTACCACCTCCGCAAGCTGCTAGGGTTAGAGCCAATGCAGCGGTCGTGATTTTGGTTGCTAAACCCGATAAGTTGATTTGATAGAGACGAGAAAGCATAACGATGGGATTTTCCATAGACTGCATGATTACCATAGAGGATAACGTCTCGTTAGCAAATCAAGGTAAAGAAAAGGTTAAAGATTGATCTCGAAAATTAAAGATACAGCAAATCTTAATGAATCATGGCAGCAGTATCGAGAAATCGATCAGCAGTCATATCACAGGGGAGAGTAGGATGATAAAATTTGATGAATTGCAAATAACACGAAGCGTAACGTGGTTCAAGTTCCACTCTCAACCAACCCTGACAACAGATCACAAAGCCCGGCTCAAGACACCTTGATAGTCCAGGGCGAGGCTCTTCAAACTTGGCTAAATGATTTAGCCGATCGCATTATTGCAGGTGAGCAGATTAGTCGCCCAGACGCGATCGCGTTGACTGAAACTGTCATCACCACTGACGAAATTCTCTTACTCTGTCAAGCCGCAGATCGAGTTCGTCAAGCCTGCTGTGGTAATGTTGTCGATCTGTGTAGTATCGTTAATGTCAAGTCGGGAAACTGTTCGGAGAACTGTAGTTTTTGTTCGCAGTCTGCTCATCATCCGGGTACCAGTTCTCCCGTCTACGAGTTGAAATCTGCCGACGAAATTCTCGCCCAAGCCAAATCAGCCCAAGCCGCAGGTGCGAAACGGTTTTGTCTGGTGTCTCAAGGACGAGGTCTGAAATACAGTAGCCCTAAGTCTAATGAATTTGAACAAATTTTAGACACCGTTCGCCGTATTCTCGCCGAAACAGAAATTAAACCCTGTTGCGCCCTCGGAGAAGTGACACCCGAACAAGCGCAAGCCCTCGCTGAAGCAGGCGTAACTCGCTACAACCACAACTTAGAAGCCTCAGAAAACTTTTATCCCCAGATTGTGAGTAGCCACAGTTGGCGCGATCGCGTTGAAACGGTGAAAAACCTCAAAGCCGCTGGAATTCAAGCCTGTACAGGCGGTATTCTGGGCATGGGAGAAACCTGGGAAGATCGCGTCGATTTAGCCCTAGCATTGCGAGAACTGGAAGTAGAGTCTGTTCCGATTAACCTACTGAACCCCCGTGAAGGAACTCCCCTTGGCGATGTAGAAAAATTAGATCCCTACGAAGCTTTAAAAGCGATCGCGATTTTCCGTCTAATTCTCCCTAAACAAATTCTTCGCTACGCCGGAGGACGAGAAGCCGTGATGGGAGAACTGCAAAGTTTGGGATTAAAATCAGGAATCAATGCCATGTTGATCGGACATTACCTGACCACTCTTGGTCAGCCTCCTGAACGCGATCGCGCCATGTTAGAATCTCTTGGACTCCAAGGCGGAGAAACCCCCGTTTTACAGTGAATAGTTAGTTATACAGTGATCACTGACCAGTGTTCGTTATCCATGTTTAATTCTACAGACTGTTTACTGTGTACTACTCACTGTCCACTATTTACTGTCTAACTGCTTAACTGTAAACTGTCTAACTGCTTAACTGTAAACTGTTAATGACTCCTCCTCTTGAATTACTATGGGCAATTATTGGGGTTCTTTTAACGATTGGTGGCACATTTCTCGAAGCATTTGCCGCCGATCCATCTTGGCTATGGGAACAACAAGAGGTGTCCGTTTATTCATTAGGAGTGACCTATCAAATTGGGGCTGTTTTATTAGTGGGTTGTATGGGCGGGAAAAATGCCGCCGCTATTTCTCAAATTGCCTATCTGATCCTGGGGTTAACCGTTTTACCTGTTTTTTCTGAGGGTGGAGGTCTAGGCTATCTGCGAGAACCGAGCTTTGGATATTTACTTGGTTTCGTTCCGGGAGGCTGGCTGTGTGGAATGCTTGCCTTCAAAGTTGCCCCTAAGTTAGAGCTTTTAGCCTTGAGTTGTTTTTGTGGCTTAGTCACCATTCACGGCGTTGGATTGACGTATTTGGTTATTAATTATTTATTAGATGGGTTCGCGACTCAAAATCTACTTCTCGTTGCAGCCGTACAAAAATATTCCCTATATCCTCTTCCCGGTCAGCTTGCTGTTGCTTGTGCGATTAGTGTATTATCCTACGTGCTACGTGGGTTAATGTTTTATTAAATCGAAAATTAGGTTTATACGCATAGATTTAATCCATTAGATTTAATCCATTTAATAGGTCTAGCTGTTAACTCAATTCTATGAAATTTAAAAAAAATCCTATTTTTTGGATTGCCGCAATAATTAGTTTAATTATCGACCACTTAACGAAGTTTTGGGTTGTTCAAACCTTTGAACTGACGACTCCTCCCCAAACCATTCCAATCTGGCCAGATGTATTTCACTTCACGTATGTTATTAATACTGGTGCTGCATTTAGCCTGTTTAGTAACGGTGGCGTTTTGTGGTTGCGGTGGTTATCATTAATTGTGAGCTTAGGATTAATGGCAATGGCTTGGTGGGGGCCGCGATTTATTCCTTGGGAACAAGCCGGATGGGGTTTAATATTAGGCGGTGCATTAGGGAATGGAATTGACCGATTTGTTTCGGGTCACGTGGTTGATTTTTTAGATTTTCGCTTGATCCAATTTCCCATTTTTAATTTAGCCGATGTCTCTATTAATATTGGGATTATTTGTTATCTGATTGCGATGTTTCTTCCTGAACAATCTCGGCGTAACCCCCGTTAAATTTAATCGCTAGTCCTAAAAAAAACAATGGCTCAGACAACAAGCGATCGCAGCCGGGGAATAGCCCCAGAGAAGAGATTGAAATCATCTTTAGACTTGATAGGATATCGGATCTGTTAATCCGAGTTCGTCAAAAGCAGCAATCCGAAGTTTACAGGAGTCACAAATCCCACAGGCTTTTTCTTCTCCAGCGTAGCAAGACCAAGTTTTTTCCCAAGGAACACCTAACTGATTTCCCAATTGAATAATTTCTGTTTTTTTGAGATGAATGAGAGGAGAATAAATGGTAATGGGATCGCCTTCTCGACCCTGCTTAGTTCCCAGTCGAAAAACATCTTGCATCGCATCAATATAGTCAGGGCGACAGTCAGGATAGCCAGAATAATCTAACGCATTCACCCCAATATACACTCGACTGGCTTTAACCACCTCCGCGTATCCTAAAGCAAAGCTTAAAAAGATCGTATTACGGGCGGGAACATAGGTAATGGGAATTGTCTCACTCATTTGATCGAGAGAGCGATCGCTCGGTAAGTCCAATTGGCGATCCGTTAACGCCGATCCACCCCATAAACTCAAGTCAAATTTTACCACTTGATGTTCAACGACACCTACACCTTTTGCGATGTCTTGGGCGGCGATCAGTTCTCGTTGATGGCGTTGCTGATAGTCGAATGAAATCGCGTAACATTCACAGCCATCAGCTTTGGCTTGATAGAGAACAGTTGAGGAATCTAATCCACCCGATAGTAGGATGACAGCTTTCACAGTTTTGAGTTTTAACTACTATTGTTACTTTTCTGTTCGTAATTTTAACAAAAATTCATAAAATTAACAGAAAAATATAAAGGCATTGAAGGTTTACAAAAGTTTTTACGGTTTGCCGAAGAAATTGCAAAATTACTTTATGTTTGTTCGTAGAAATGTTCGTTAAAATGCAAAGTAAGACACAAGAGACAGTGTTGAGGAATTATCCCATGACAGCATTATCTAAAGTGAAATACAATCCTTCTCGTTGGTTAACCCTGATTTTAGTTACACTTGCCCTTTGGATGGGCGGAAGCTTAGTTTTGGATTTCGTCATTATGCCCAGTATGTATATGACAGGCATGATGGAACAAGCTGAGTTTGTATCTGCGGGTTCAATGATTTTTTCTGCTTTTAATCGAGTCGAAATTATTTGTGCAGCCCTTGGGTTCACTAGCTTGATGGCATTAGGAATTACCTTACCTGAAGGCTTCAGCAATCGCATTCGCACCATGAGTCTTTTAGTTCTCGGTTTGTTCGCGATCGCGTTGACTTACACCTACGGTTTAACTCCTCAAATGACAGCATTAGGAATGAATTTAAACCTGTTTAATTCTAGCGTTGAAGTTCCAGCAGCTATGAATCAACTCCACGTTGAGTATTTGAGTTTAGAAGCGATCAAACTCGCTATTGTTAGTTTAGTTTTGGGTTGGTCTATTCAGGCAACTCAGCGTGAAGCTGTTAGTCAATAGCTCAATTATGAATACTGAATTATGAATAATGAAATGGAGTAGTGTAGACGTGAAAACAGAAGTCTCTGTTCTCCTCTCAATTCAACCCCGAATTCACAATTTATAATTTAGAACTATCTTCTATAAAAAGAGGGGGAAAAGTTAGACATTCCCCCTTTTTGCTGTTAAAATTTCGGGTAAAAACTAAGGCAAAAATTACTGACCAAACAAGCGTTCTATATCATCAGAAGCCTTTCCTCCTCGCCGTGTCTATTCAATCTTAAGTTAGATGCCAAGCGATCGCGTAGTGACTCCGGAGAAGTATCGCTCGTTTGAATCTACTAAAGCTTCTTGAAATATCTGGCGACTGGCCACAATTGAAAGCCCACCTTTTCATAGGTGTGACGTGCGGGAGCATGACCCGGATCGCCCCCAGTCTCGTAACGTGGGTGATAGGATTCAATTTTCATCTCTAGTTTCCAACTATTTCACCGAGTCTTGGTTCCTGATTTCTAATGTCTATTTATAATGTATTCCCAAATTGTTATGCTTTTTTTCCGGCGCTAGGCTCTTCTATATTGTCTAGATCCACTAAATTCCACTTGAGTCCTTTACTACGATATATCCGTTTATTAAGATTTGGATAATCTCCAATATCATGATCGAGACGCTGACCCACGACGATACATTTGAGTAAAGAATTACCTATATTTAATAACTTATGGGGTTTTCCACCTGCTCTGTAGCCAATAAAGTCACCCGCTTTCACTTGAAAAACGTCATCTCCAATTGTCGCTTCAGCAATACCTTCAAGGATATAGACGCATTCGTCTTCATGGTAATGAACATGGAGTTCGGTGGACTCTCTTCCCGGTTGAATTTCTATGAGATGAAAACCAAATCCAGTTAAACCTGTTAGATCGCCTAATGATTTATTTGTTCTTTGTGCATTCTTGTTCAAAAAGTGAGTTTTTTGAACCCCTGGATATTCCTCAATTTCTTCCTGAGTTACTATATATTTTTCCATGTCTTCCACCGGGAGGTTTTAAAGTGAATCACTTTTGGGCGTATAAACTCATAATACTCTCTATTGACCTCATCAGTCGGGTAAATTTGATCGAAAAGTAAATCATAGTATTGTTAATTTGTTTTTAAGTACAGTTTTTTCTCATGCACTCAATGTATTCAATCTTGAGTTGAGATGCCAAGCGATCGCGTAGCGACTCCGGAGGAGTATCACTCTTTTCCCTGTGTTAGAAGATTCGCATTGACAAGTAGAGATAGAATTAAAAACTATCCTTGGGATTAATCTAATGACAACTAAAGACATTCATCAAAACCATATATCAGAAAAATAATCTATACTGTGCAGAGTGCCGTTAAACCATAAATTTTGTTGAGATTCGCTAAATGAGTGATCAGTTGGAATTGTCCAAGTCTAAATTAATCTCGGATGAGGTCAAAATCGCTTATTTTACTGTGTTAGTGGCTTTATTAATTACAGCTTTTATTCCGATCTTATTCCGAGTTAGTGGAAATTCTATCAGTCCCAATGCTACCCTCTTTAATCGCTTTTGGATTGCGACTGTAATTCTGGGGCTTTGGAATGGGTTTTTATTTCTCAAACAGCGATACTCCTCTGGAGTCCCTACAGGAACCCTTGAAAACTCACCTCCTATTAAACTTTTTTATGATACTCATAGTCTTCTATTATTGCTCATCTTAGCAATGGTTTTTGTGAGTTTCCAATTATTGTGGATTTGGTCTCTAACTTTCACTAGCATCGCTAATTCAGAAGTTATGCACAGTCTCAGCCCACTATTTACGACTTTGGTCGGGTGGAGCTTATTTGGTCAAAAATTTGATCGCCAATTTCTGATCGGGATTGCGATCGCAATTATGGGTTCTATCGCTCTTGCTGCCAATGACTTCTCAATAACCCCTGACAAACTAACAGGTGACGGACTGGCTTTACTTTCAGCTTCGCTCTGGGCTGGGAATCTACTGATTCTGGAAAAACTGCAAACCCGGCTTAATATTGTAGTCATAACAACCTTAGAGTGTTTGCTGGCAAGTCTTTTTCTCTTACCTGCTTTGTTGCTAACTGGCGACCAACTCTTTCCCCATTCTCAAGGAGGATGGCTAACCGTCATTATTCTGGGTCTGACCATAGTTGTCACTCAAACTTTGATAGCTTATAGTCTCAAATGGTTATCTTCGGGATTAGTTGCTACCATCCTTCTGATCAATCCAATCCTTGCTGCCATTTTTGCTTCGATAATCTTTTCTGAAACCTTAAATTTGTTGAACTGGATAGGATTGTTGGTTGTTTTATTGGGCATCTACTTAGCAACATTGAGTAAATATGGTGTTAAGACTCAGTAACCCCGATTTCGGTCAATCGCATACTCCAAAGGTTTTCCTGAACGACTACAATTAATCGTATCAAGAATAACAGTAACTATATCATCAGGCTGACCTGGAGCGGCAATATGGGGAGTAATGATAATGCGGGGATGAGACCAAAAAGGATGGTCTATTGGCAAAGGTTCGGTATCGAAAACGTCCAAACAGGCGCCCGCAATTCGACCTGAATCTAACGCACTTAATAAATCTGCTTCGACCAAGTGCTTACCTCGACCAACATTAATTAAGCAAGCCCCAGTTGGTAAAGCTGAAAAGGTTTCATGGCACAGAATACCTTCAGTTTGTGGAGTAATTGGCAGCAAACAGATGATCGCCTGACATTGGCTCAAGAAACGCTCGAACTGTTCGCGCCCGTGAAAGCATTCTACTCCCGAAATTGCTTTAGGGGTGCGACTCCATCCCCGCACAGGAAACCTCATAGCTGCTAGGTTTTTGGCAACCCTTGAACCAAATACTCCTAATCCCAAAATTCCCACTGTAAAACGGCTTGCATCTACTGCGGGTAGGTATTCCCAGCGTTGCGATCGCTGTAAAGCTAGATACTCGATAAATCGCCGTTGAAACAGCAAAACAGCTAGAGTAACGTACTCTACCATTTGCCATGTTTTAATTTCAGAGAACAAACGCACAATTGGAATATTATCAGGTAGATCGGGGTCTACCAAAATCCGATCTACGCTAGCTCCTAGAGATATAATTAGCTTCAAGTTAGGAAATCTTTGCATCACTCCCAGTGGGGGCAACCATGCCAACACGATCTCAACTTCTTCAGGTTGCCCGTATTCTGGCCAGACTCGCAAATCAAGATTAGGCTGCTTTTTCTTCAGTTGGGCGATGAATGTCTTGAACCAGGTGTCTGTTGGCTCTATTTCTGCAAGGATTAGCACTGTCATTGTTCAAGCTCCTCTACAGCAGCGATTATTTCTTCCCGCCGACCCAGGGTACTTAAACGCAAATACCCTTCTCCACTCGAACCAAAAATGCAACCTGGAACACCCACAATACCAGTTGAATGTAGCATTTTCTCAAAAAACTCCCAAGAGGATAAACCCGGAGGTGCTTTTACCCAAACAAAAGGACTGTCAATCCCACCAAAGCACTGTAACCCAGTCTCTTCCAAAGCTTTTCTAAGTATATGAGCATTTTGCAAGTAATAATTTACGACCTGCTGGCATTCTTTTTGCCCTTGTTGAGATAATACTGCGATCGCGCCCTGTTGAGCTACATTAGCAGTACCCCAAAACTTAATGGCATTTCGGGTTCGCCAAAGCTGATTTAATTCTCCTGGCACTGTATTTTTTATCGTTAGGGCTTCAGGAATAACACACCAACCTACTCTCAAGCCTGTAAAATTTGCCATTTTGGAGAAACTACCAATTTCAATTGCACATTCAGTCGCCCCTTCAATTTCGTATATACTCTGCGGTATATTCGGAGTGGTAATAAACTGACTGTAAACTGCATCAAAAATAATCACAGCATCATTGTTCCTGGCATAGTCAACAAAAGCTTGAAGTTGTTTATAGGTCGCAACGCCTCCCGTGGGATTATTGGGAAAGCATAGATAAATCAGGTCTACTTTTTCCTCTGGCTGATTGGGTACAAAATTATTTTCTTCGCAACAGGGCAAGTTTACCAATGTACGACCTGCGAGTAAAGTTCCTTCTACAAAAGAGGGATAAGCGGGGTTTGGTACAGCCACCCTATTATTGATAGCAAACAGGTCTTGAATATTGACTGAAACTGATTGAGCACCATCACTAATAAAAATTTCTTCTGGGCTTAGTTTGATGCCCATTTTCTTTTGGTAATAGTTAGCAGAAATTGCTTGTCTCAGGGCTGGATTTCCATTAATATCCTCATACCCTGTATAAGTGTGCGGCTTGCCTAAGCGATTTGCTGCATCCACAAGAGCTTGAACAATTATTGGTGGCAAAGGCTGAGTGGTATCGCCAAAAGCCATCATAAATATTTTCTGTTGGGGATGGATAGATTTATAGGCTTCTACTTTACCCCATACTTGCTGAAAGACTATTTCGGAGTAGGTCTTCTCTCCAGTTAACTGACAAAGATTTAAGTTTTTACTAGCCATTTAATAGAAATTAGTTAGAAGTGACTCGCAATCACCTTTGATTAGTTGGTCATATCTTAGGTTGATCGACATAGATTTGATAGCGCAACTTAAAAATTTTTTCTCTTTCTTCGGCAGTTTGAGCTAATCTAATTTCTAACATAGTGTTGATTGATATCAGTAAAAAAAATTACAAAATAGATAATAGAGGTGATTTTCTCTCTTTTACAGAAATTTTCAGAAAATCACCCCTAAAGGAAAGATTTATGAGTGTTCAGTCTCTGATCGCTCAATTTCTAGCTTTTTACTTATGTACTCTGAGAGTTTATATTTGCTCAAAACTTCTAGCGGTAAATGAGCTGCACCTTGAATAGTTTCCAAACAATTCTCAGTTTGACAAATACAATCAAATCCTTGAGCCATAGACCATTCTGTTGAGGGATAAAAGAATGTAAATTCTTCTCCAACATCTATTGTCCTTAGAGCGATCAAGACCCAATTTTTAATATCAAAGAAAACATTAGGATAGCAGCAATGATTAATATATTGCAAAAATTCAGGTTCGAGCATAATATGCTGATGATCACTAATCTGGACGGTTAAATAATTGGGACGATCGAGAATTTCTTTATGTCCAAAATTAGTGATGATTTGTCCAGCCTCAAACTTAGTAGTAGCATATAGGGATTTACTTTGAGTGATTGCACATTCCCAAATTTCAGCAAAGGGTGAAACGGCGTATTTTTTCTGGCTTGCTTCCTGGATCTGCACAATTAATACTCCTACACAATAAAGTAATTGACTTGTTAGATACTCAATAGGATGATCCGGATTTTCCAAATTCTCCACCTTGAGATCCAAAGCCAATATATCATAAGTTCTAGGGATGTCAATATTTAACGAATTTGTGGGGATTTAGCCATAACTAAAGATTATTTTTCTTTAATCTTTGACTGGCGAGTTCGATTGCGAGTTGCAATGCAGCTTTCATACTCGAAGCATCAGCAATTCCTTTTCCAACAATATCAAACGCCGTACCATGATCGGGAGAAGTACGAATAAAAGGTAAACCAATTGTGGTATTAACTGCGCGATCAAATGCCATTAATTTAACAGGAATTAAGCCTTGATCGTGGTAAAGTGCAAGATAGGCATCATGGGCGTTTTTAGCTAAACCATACCATGCTTGACCGGGTTTTACCCAAAGCGTATCGGGTGGAATAGGGCCGTCTAATGTTAGGTGAGGATAGCGATCGCATTGTTGTTTAACCCAATCAATAATCCAGTCTTTTTCTTCAGTTCCCAGTTGCCCATTTTCTCCACTGTGAGGGTTTAAACCGGAGACCGCAATTCTTGGATTTGTAATCCCAAAATCCTGTTCTAAACATTCCATTAATAAGTCTAATTTTAAACTCATTAGTTCCGGATTTAAAGCAGTTGGAACTTCGGATAATGGGATATGAGTTGTCGCTAAAAGTGTTCGTAAAGTCCAGTTGGTTTGAGGAGATTTCGCAACAAATAACATTCCAAATCGTTTGATTCCTGCTTTTTCTGCAAGAAGTTCGGTTTGACCTGGATAATGATGTCCGGCTGCTTTCCAGTGGGTTTTAGCGATGGGTGCAGTTACGATAGCGTGAAATTTTCCAGCTAAAGTTTGGGTAATTGCTGTTTCTAAATAGGCAAAACTCGCCGCACCACTCGCTCGATTTCCGACTCCGGGTGTAATTTGATCTGTGATATTATCTAGACTTTCATCCTGTTCTACTTCTAAAATATTGAGATTTTCTGGAGATATTAAACTTGATGAAATTGAATCTAATTGTTGATAAGTTTGTTGTAAAATCTGGCGATGACCGACTAAAGTAATCTCACATTCTGAAGTTAAATTTTGATCGGCTAATGCTTTTAAAATCACTTCTGGCCCAATCCCAGCCGGATCGCCCAGTGTTATGGCTATTTGAGGTTTAGATAACATCATTTTGAAGGGTAATAACTTGCGGAGGCGTGCAGTCAGGAGGATAGAGAAAGTTAATCTCAAGTCGCTGGCGAGAACCGGCTGAAATATAAACTGAAAATATCGGTTGTCCCTGTTGTCCACGCTGTTGAGTCAGATGCAAATAGCGAGTTTGAGAACGGCTAAATTGATCTTGATAACTAATTTTAACAGTTCCTCGGAAAAAAGTATCATCTGGAGGGTATTTTAGAAAAACAAGCTGATTTTGAACTTGATCAGTTTCGTAATTTTTTAAGGGTGAAGAGAAAATAATCTGAATACTTTGATCTTGACTCAAATTATTATATAACATGAAACTGATGTTGTACTCAATTCCATAATTAGCATGAGCAAAATAAGCTGTATCTGGGTAACGAACCAACATTTCTGCACTCTGAATTTGTTGAGTTCCCAGTGTAATATTATGAAGGGTAGCAATCACGTAAGAAAACGCTTGTCGAGGTTGAGGAATTGTTAAAATATTAGAGTTAGGATTATCTGTAATTTCTGCTTCCCATTGTGTTCCTTGAGAAACGCCTGCAACTCGACTAAAAACAATGGGTAAAGTTACTTCGGGTTCAAGAGGAGTCGGAGTCGCATCACGAGGTTCAGCTAGTCCGCTATTTTCTAAGAATTCAATCCATTCAGATAAGGTCGGTGGACGATAGGTTTGATCAGAATTTAAACTTGCTTTTCGTGCCAAATCGGCAACATAAATTTCATCGCTTGTTGATAGACGTATCATCGTTGAACGCCCATTAGAAGACGGGAAACCCGCTAGCGGGATGGGCAAATTCATCAACATTTTATATTGTCGGGGTTCGATGCTGAATTCTTCTGGAAAAATATCTTGACGGTTCCCGCGCAGAACCTCATTCATGGTGCGACTTCCTGGCCCAGAATAGACTGTTCCATCTGGATTTTTTTGTTGTTCAGGTAAGTTAATATAGGGAGCATCCGGTGTACTGAGATAGCTAGCAGCCGCTAATATTTGCACTTGAACAGGCTTGTTATTCGGGTTATATAGAATAATGCCTTGATAAAATGGATGGGTTTCAGCTTGAGTTTCTGCACGAGTAATATGATGAGAGAAAATATCAAATCTTCCCGTAAAAGCAAAGTTGAGATGGGCATCTGGAACTTGTTTGTTATCAGGCGGAAATGTAGAAAGTAAAATTCCTTCAGTTTTGAACAGTTCAGGGCTATTGCTGTTAAAAGTAGGAAGTGTATCAAGTTGACCCGGTAAGGGGCGAACTTCCATCTGTTTAATATCTAAACCTACAACATATTCGAGGGGAACTCCACCGAAATTTAAAACTCGACAAAAGAGTGCAGCCACTTCTCCTCTACTTGCATTTTCATTGGGTCGAAATTCTTGAATATTTGGATAATTTACAATAATTCCTACTCGAATTGCTTCTGCAACCGATGCAGTCGCATAGTTAGGAATTTGGGCGGAATCTATAAATATTTTATCCAGCATTTGATCAAGACCAGAGAAAGAAATATATTGTAGATAAGCGGCGATCACAACAATCGTTTGAACACGAGTAATGTTTTGTTTGGGTCTAAAAGTTCCATCAGGATAACCCGCAAAGAATCCTTTTTCTGAAGCCATTTGAATCGCGTTATAAGCCCAATAACTCTCCTTAACGTCTTTAAACTGAGTCGGCTCACGTCTAACGGGAGCATCAGGAAACATATTGCACATCAAAACCGCAAATTCAGCCCGATTAATATCGTTTTCAGGGCGAAACGTTCCATCGGGATAACCACTAACTAAGTTACGTTTTGACAAGGCGATAATTGCTGATTCTGCCCAATAATTTTGAATATCTGGAAACATAACTATTCTCAGAATAAATTAAATTTAAGCGCACCAACTTACTCTGTCCACAATAATTTGACTTTTTGAGCAAATCCCCCTTTTTCTGCCCGTTTTTGATCGCGAGTTAATAAAATTGATTCTTGGGCGATATTATGACTTTCTATTAAAGCATCAATCACATCGAGTAAGTCCGCCAACTCCTCGATTAAATTTTCCCCATTTGCGGCGATTACTTCTTGGGCTTCTTCGAGAAGTTTATCTCGCAACGCTTGACGATATTCACTTTCAGAAAGGATAATAGTATCGCACTGATGACCTGACTTGCGAATCATTTCCGGAATCAGATCGCGCACGAGTTTGTTGTGTTCTTGACGCATTAATCATTTTTGACTTCTACCTTAGATTAAGATTACCTTAATTGAGTAACCGATTCTCATGGAAATTTTAAGTTTAATTTTTAACCGACTGAGTTTAATTTTTATCTGTATTCTGGTTGCCATTAACCTCAATGGTTGTAGTGGGTTGCAGTTGACCTCAGTTGCTGATTCTAATGACGTTTATCAAGAGCGAATTGTTCACAGTCCCGATGGGATTGGGAAATTTTATTTAGGTCGAGAAATTGCTCAAGTGATGGGACATGAAGGGGCGGCTTGGTTAGAACGTCCGAGTCGCATCACCTCCGAAGAACCCCAAACAGCGATTACGGCTCTTGACATTAAACCCATTGATATTATAGCGGATATTGGTGCGGGGACGGGTTATTTTACCTTTCGGATGAATCCCTTGGTTCCTGAAGGAAAAGTATTCTCTGTTGATGTTCAACCGGAGATGTTAGAGTTAATTGAATTTGTAAAAAAGGAAGAAAATATTACGAATATTGAAACAATTTTAGGAGAAGTTGATAACCCTCATTTACCTGAATCTTCAGTTGATTTTGCTTTGATGGTTGATGCTTATCACGAATTTGAATATCCTTATGAAATGATGCAAGGGATTGTGAAAGGACTTAAGCCGGGAGGTCGAGTTGTTTTATTAGAATACCGTAAAGAGAATCCCTGGATTATGATTAAAGGCTTACATAAAATGAGTCAAAAGCAAGTCAAAAAAGAGATGAAAGCAGTGGGTTTGGTTTGGCAAGAAACAAAAGATATTTTACCTCAGCAACATTTAATGATTTTTGTTAAACCTATTTAACAGCACACAGTTTGACAATGTACAGTAGACAGTGTTTATAGCAGTTCCCGAAGACACGGACAAAGGATAACTTGAACACCAGTTTGTAGAAGTAGTGGTGAAACTTAATCCGCTATTACCGAAAGCCCTGTATCTCATCTGTGTGAAAATCGCGCTCAATACTTGAGTTCTGAACTCTGTTTATGATTAAATTGTTATAACTACTCTAGTAAAACCATGTTTACTAATCTATTTGTATTGTTATTACTTTTCTTGGGTAGTGGATTACTTGTTCCGGCGATCGCACAACCATCGACGGTATCCTGTATGATTGATGAATCCGAGACGAATGATTATAGTTTTCAGCTCTTTAATTGTAACTATTCGCGATCGCAGATTGATAAAGAACGAATCGGCTTTCAATTTTCAACAAATTTAGGAGTATTAATTATCTTGAAAGCACAGTCGGGTGCAGATGTGATTATGCCAAGTCCAGACAAGGTTAATACTCTGGTTCAAACCTCTTGGGTTGTGGAAAGAGCTGACCAATATAATGGCATTATGGAACTCACGCTTTACAATCAAGAAACCGGAAAAACGGTTAAAATTGACGTTAGTTTTTAAATACTTTTGATTTTTCTTTTTGTTTTAACCTCTCCCCTAACTCTTCTGGTGAAAAGCAGAAAAGAATCAAGAGAGAGGAATAAATTATCGGAATCTAGATGTTAATTTGTAGCAACGGCTTCAGGTTCCTGCTGAATATCGGTTTTACCATTCTGTTGAACTTCAACTAATGGATGACCATAATAAGCATCGATAAACAATTGCTTCAAATCTTGAATGAGAGGATAACGAGGATTTGCACCTGTACATTGATCATCGAAAGCGCGATCGGCTAATTCATCAACTTTCGCTAAAAATTCAGCTTCACTTTCTTTGATCGCGTCTTTAATTGCAGTGGGAATTCCGACTTGACGTTTCAAGTCTTCAATCGCCAAAATTAAGCGATCGACCTTTTCTTGTTCGGTTTCGCCACCTAAATTCAAATAGTCAGCGATGCGAGAATACCGCCATTTTGCATTAGGATACTTATACTGAGAGAAGGTTGCTTGTTTGAACGGTGCATCAGTTGCATTATAGCGAATAACATGACAAATCATCAGTGCATTTGCTAACCCGTGTGGCACATGAAACATTGCCCCTAATTGGTGTGCCATCGAGTGACAAATTCCCAAGAAACCATTTGCAAATGCCATCCCAGCCATTGTAGAAGCATAGTGCATTTTTTCCCGTGCTTTCGGATCATTTGCCCCATTATTGTAGGAACTTGGCAGATATTTAAAGATTAACCGAACTGCTTCTAATGCCAAACCATTAGTATATTCTGAAGCCAACACAGAAACATAAGCTTCAACAGCATGAGTTAACGCATCCACTCCACCAAATGCAGTTAATCCTTTGGGCATATTTAACACCAATTCCGGGTCAACAATTGCCATATTGGGTGTTAACGCATAATCAGCGAGGGGATATTTAATATCATTTGTGCGATCAGTTACAACGGCAAAAGGTGTCACTTCCGAACCCGTTCCAGAAGTGGTTGGAATTGCAACCATTGTGGCTTTTTCCCCTAATGGCGGTAGTTCATAAACCCGTTTACGGATATCCATAAACCGCATTGCCAACCCTTCAAATTCGATGTCTGGATGTTCATACATCAACCACATAATTTTGGCTGCATCCATCGGAGAACCGCCACCAATGGCAATAATTACATCGGGTTGGAAAGTATTCATCAAGACTAATCCCCGTTGAACTGTATCTAAAGAAGGATCAGGTTCAACATCATAAAAGATATCGTATTTTAGCCCGATTTCTTCCAACACTTCTTCTAAGTTTGCCGTCATTCCTAACTCATAAAGGGGCTTGTCTGTAACAATTAATGCCCGCTTTTTTCCGGCTAACTCTCGAATAGCAGTGGATAACGCGCCATACTTAAAATAAACTTTTGGCGGAACCCGGAACCACAACATATTTTCCCGACGTTCTGCAACGGTTTTAATATTTAATAAGTGATGAGGTTCAACGTTTTCACTGACTGAATTACCGCCCCAACTTCCACAACCTAGCGTTAAAGAAGGGTCAAGACGGAAGTTATAAATATCTCCAATTGCCCCTTGTGAAGAAGGTGTATTAATCAAAACACGAGCCGTTTCGACCGTATCTTCAAAGCGTTTAATATGGTCAGTATTAGAAGGAGAAGTGTAGAGAGCAGCAGTATGTCCGCGTCCTCCAAATTCAACCAATTTTTCTGATTTCTCGACTGCATCCTCAAAGTCTTTTGCCCGATACATTGCCAGAACAGGCGAAAGTTTCTCAAAAGCAAAAGGTTCATTCGATGAAATCTCGTCTACTTCACCTAAAATGACCCGTGTATTCTCTGGGAGTTTAATGTCAGCAAATCCCGCAATTGTGTCAACAGTTTGACCGACAATTTCTGCATTTAAGCGACCATTAATGATGATTTTCTGGCCTAAACGTTCCCGTTCTTCCGGTGTTAAGAAATAAGCACCTCGTGCCTCAAACTCTGCTTTGACTTCATCATAAACATCATCAACAACCACAACAGATTGTTCGCTGGCGCAAATCATGCCGTTGTCGAAGGTTTTACTCAAAATAATCGAAGAAACTGCCATTTTAATGTGAGCAGAAGCATCAATTAAAGCCGGAGTATTTCCTGCACCTACACCCAAAGAAGGATTACCCGATGAATAGGCTGCTTTGACCATTCCAGGGCCACCTGTTGCCAAAATCAGCTTAATATCTGAATGCTGCATCAAGGCTTGAGATAAGGGAACAGTGGGTTCATCAATCCAGCCAATAATATCTTCCGGCGCACCTGCTGCGATCGCTGCGTCTAAGACAATACGAGCCGACTCGTTTGTACATTTCCGGGCGCGAGGATGAGGAGAAAAAATAATCCCGTTGCGAGTTTTTAAGGCGATTAATGCTTTAAAAATTGCCGTAGATGTGGGGTTAGTTGTGGGGACAATTCCCGCGAGAATTCCGACAGGTTCAGCAATCCGTTGGAAACCGAAAGATTTGTCTTCTTCAATAATGCCGCAGGTTTTTTCTGCTTTGTATTTATTGTAGATAATTTCTGAGGCAAAATGGTTTTTAATCACTTTGTCTTCAACGATACCCATTCCGGTTTCTTCTACAGCCTGTTTGGCTAATGGAATTCGAGCTGCGTTGGCGGCTAATGCTGCCTTTTTGAAAATGTAGTCTACCTGTTCTTGAGTATAGGAAGCATACTTCTGTTGAGCCGCCTTAACCCGTGCAATCAGGTTTTCGAGTTCTTCGATATTGGTCACTGAATTAACCATATTTTTATCCTCAGATAAAAGTTCACTTGAAGAATTGATAATGTCTGCTGGATTCTGAATCTAGACCGATTAGCAAACTTTAAGTTTTCGATAGTTCACGCGCTTAGCCCAAATGCTCAATCGTAACCGAGCTGCGCCACCTATCTTAACGCATTCTTTCTAAGGCTGAGTGTTTCTGAGTGGATCTACTTACCTCTAATCCTTATCTTATTTCATCCTCGAAAATTTGCTAGAGGTTTGCAGAATTCTTAATATTCATTTTAAGATTTTAGCTGGGCTTGCATCGGAGATTTTTTTTCGATATAATTTAGATTTAGGTATATTCTAAAGTCAGTAACAAGTGCTGTAAAAGAATTTGATCTTTCATTTAAAATCAACGAATATTTAATTAAGATATAGAACAAAAACTCGATTTTTGATTTGATATTAAAATACTCTATTTTTTTCTTCTTGAAATTAAAGTCTAATTAACCATCTCTAATTAATCACCATCGCTGCTATTGCCCCAGGGATCGTAGCAAAACATATAAATTGCCTCGAAATTTTGTCCATTTTCTAAGGCTTTTTCTTCTTGACGTTTGAGAAAACTTCTTCGTCTTGATTTCGCGATCGCTTTAGTTGTCCCCTGAGTCGCATCAAAAACCCAAGATCCCTCGCCAATTTTATACTTATACTCACAGACAATATCGTAAGCTGAAGCTTCTGCAACTTTAGACCAGCCAAAGACACTCCACAGAGAAATCACAATCAATGTCATGGTCACTTTCATTATCTTTTCTCCTCTTGACATCCCGCGAACAGGTGATTTTATCAAGATTACTTAACAATATTGACTTTCTAGTGTAAGATCAAAATCTAAACTAAACTGTTCGCTCAGGACTAAATCAAAACTTTACGAATACAGATTTTCCTGTGCCAGTCTTTTAAGTGTCTGTGACCCGAGAATGCGATCGCTTCGGAGGCTCAAGGTTTAGAGCAGATTGTTCCAGTATATAAGCTGTCACGCTTCGAGGAGTGTCACACCTATACCTACACTCCCCTCAAACTCTTTTGTAGAGTAAAGTCATTGAGTCACGGTTTACACAATGAAATCCAATCAAAATATTACTCAAACTCTTATTCAAGATCGTTCAACCTTCGAGAAAAAGTTAGAAGAATGTATTCAAACCGCTTGGTTGCATTTAGTCGCGGAAACAGTTGAAAACTATACCGGAGATGACTGGCTTTCTTTATGTCCAGATATCGATCAGGGCGAACTGTATAGAGAATGGTTTATCTGGTACGACGCAGAAGTCTCTCAAGAGTGGGAAGCTTATGACCACCTGACCGATAAACGTTATACTCACACTGATTTAGAGATGGTTAAAGCCTTCATCGATCACGTTGAAGATATTAGACGAGATTCAACCCAAGTCGCTTAGTCGCAATCAAGAATAATTTAATAATTTATGTCAGTCTTATCGTGTGGGCATCTTGCCCACCATAACAAAATTCTAACCTTCTCTATATTTGTAACTAAAAACAGACCATTACAGTAAACAGTTATCAGCTTTTACTGTTAACTATTCACTGTTCACTGTTCACTGTAAAGCTGTCTACTGTGGATTTCCGAAAACCTGAGTCCAGTAGTGATTCCAGTTAGACTCTCCGGTATCATTTTCTAGGAAGAAATAACCGACTCCAAGTTCCGTAAAGTTAGGATTGAGAAGATTGGCTCGATGTCCGGGACTATCAATCCATCCTTGGACTACAGATTCGGCTGTTGTGTATCCTGCGGCAATATTCTCTCCAGCCGTAGAATAGTTATAACCCGTATCTAAAACGCGATCGCCAACATCCGATCCATCCACTCCGTCATGGCTAAAGAAGTCCTGGAAAGCCATATTTTCGGTGTGAGTTTGTGCAGCGATCGCAAGCTGAGAATCAAAACTGAGAGGAGATAAACCATTTTCCGCTCTAAAATCATTGGTGAGTTCGACAACTTGATCGATCAAATTACCAGAAGTATCGGTAGCCCCCGAAAAGCTAAAAGAACCAATCAGATCGTCAAGGTTAATTGCTGTAGCTTCGACGCCTTGAAGCTGAACGAGAACTTCTCCGGTTGCAACCACTGAAATTTGAGTGAGATTTGAGCCGTTACTTTCTACTCGAATTTCTCCGACATCATCGGGAATTTGTAACAAATCAACTCCATCTTGAAAATCGGTAATTACATCTGTTCCTTGACCATTTTGTCGCAAGGCAAAAATATCAGCTCCGGCTCCACCTGTAATCGTATCCGCACCTAAATCGCCATAAAGCGTATCGTTTCCACTACCCCCAATCAGTTGATCGTTATCTCGACCTCCGAATAAGCTATCATCTCCGTTACCCCCAATCAAGGTATCATTCCCTAAATTTCCAAACAATTGATCGTTGCCGTCTTCTCCATCCAGGGAATCATTATTTTTGCCACCAAATATTGTATCAATTCCGCCTCCACCTAAGATAATATCATCATCTTGGTTAGCAAGAATCAATTCAGAATCTATCGAACCTTGGACAGTATCACTTCCTCCCAGAGTCAACACACCCAGGGGAAAACCATTTAATTGTCCGGGAGAAAGAGTAATCAATTCAGAGGAATTTTCACCTAGTAAAAAGCCGAATTCTGTGTCGGGTACTAAAACCATAATTTAACTCCTATGTTTTCTGTTGTGTCGAAACAATCCCCATAAAATTTACAAGCTGCTCGCATTAATGATGAATTTTAAGCAGCTTTCCATTTTAAGTTTTCTTTAGTAATGGTTTGTATTCAGCCAAAATCTGCAAAATTTTACTCCTATTATGGCATTTATTCCCAGGTCTACAATTTGTACAATGGCTGTTCCGCAAAATTACGGATTGCTAATCAATTTACTCAAATTAGGTACAGTGTTATACAAAAATATAGCGATCTGTATCAAGTAAAATACCGACATTACAAAGGCTTGACAGAGATTAATCACTTTGTGAAATGATCTCAGATAAGTTTGAGATACAGAGAAACCCGACTCCTCAAAGACATCGGGTTTTTTAGTGAATTAATCGTTTCCACTCCCGCCAAAAAGATGAAGATCATTAAAATATCACATTAAAAATTGGGGTTGACTCACAAGAGTTTATGTTTTGAGTATAAACATCTGAACTTTTTCCTGAACTTTCCTGAACTTTTCTGAATAAAACAGTATTGTTTCTTGTGAAGATGACAGACATACTGGTTATGAAACCCAGTTAAACAAAAAGCTAGGATATAAGAATCAGCAAAATAGCGAGTCTGAGTCTCAACTCCTGTCTAAAAGCACATTCCCTAATTAACTCTCGACGGTTTGATTCAAACTAACTTTTTTTTGATAACCCTTACTCCCACTGATAACTATGAATTATCCCATTAAGTCAATTTCTCGGTTCGGCGAAATTAAAGCAATCCTTGACCAACCGACATTATATATTTTTGATGCAAATCAAGGACAATACTTAAGTCTGGGTATTTGCGACGGTATTTCAAAAGCCGAACTCCTCACCCCTTCAGGTGAAGGATTAGCAATGTTGTATTCAGGTGAATGGAAAGGAGTTTTACCAGAATCTGGGATTTATCGGGTTTTGGTTTCTCCGAAACACAACTCGACTGACTCCGCCATTCAAGTGAATTTAAGTCAACAGTTAACTGAAAGTTCTAATTCCTCATTGGGATTAAAGGATTGGCGGCTATCGGAATACGCTTATAAAAGTAGTCGTGTCCTTACCGTTTCTGAACAAGCTAAAACTTCTTTAGAGATTAGTTTATCTCAAGAACAGATTCAACCCTTAAAAGTTAATTGTCAAAAAGATCAAACTCTAGTTGTCAAAGCGAATGCAGTCACACTGGCGATTAAATCACCGATGGGTCAAGTCTTGGCTTTAAAAGAAGGTTCAGTTTCAACGACTGTAACCCAAAACGGTATTTATCAAGTTTTAGTCGTTGGGGAAGATTATCCAGTGACAACTCCGGTAACGCTTAATTTGCAATAATCTGAGTTTGCAATAAATAAAAGGGAGAGTTTACAAGTATTCAGTAATCAGCTTCGATAAACCGTGAAAGCTGAAAGCTATTCGCTGATAACGAGTGAAAATTTGAACTCTCTTCTTGGGCGTTAAAGGTCTACAGGGTGTTGTCCATAAAAGGGTAAAGCTTCTGACCAGTGAGGACATTGACCCTGTTGCAAATCTAAATTGGCTAACTCTAATAAACTGATAGCTGAGTCTCCTAAACCTCCTTCAAGTTTGACAAGTTTATAGGGATTTTGCCAATTGTCTAAGGTGTTTTTCCAGCTTTCTGGCGACATGACTTGATTTGGAAAACATTCAATTAAACTATCTTTCTTCTCATAAATTCCGACAAAAACTTGACCGCGTTGGGCTTGCATTTGTAGGGCTAAATGTTCAGATAAATTATCTAGTTGAATATCTTTTTTCAGGATACTCCAAGCCATCCCCGCCAAAGTTGAAATTGAAAATAACGGAATATTAAGCTGTTGGGCGAGTATTCTTGCAGTCACTACACCCATGCGAGTTCCTGTAAAGCTACCTGGCCCTTTGGCTACAGCAATACATTTCAAATCTGACCAGTGTTGAGGTTGAATAAATTCAGCTAAATATTGATGTAACTGTGTAGATAAATCTCGTCCTAAGTTCCAAGTTTGAGAACGAGTTTCTCCATTAAAGTTACTCACGGCTAGACCCAATTCTGGACTACTGGTATGAATAGCTAAACCGTATTGTTGACAATCATCTCCCATTTCTTTTATCAATCTTTCTAAGACTCTCTAATAGTTTCCTTTGGAATAAAGCATCGGCATAGCGACAAATACTCCGGCTAAAATCATACCGAAAATGCCTTGGTTTCCGACCTTAATATCCATTAGACCAAATAAGACAAATAAAGTAGATATTGTCCCGAATAACATTCCTATTTCTATTTCACTATTTTTAGAAACTAAATTTTTAACCCAAATAAAAGCCGCAGTAATTGCCAATGACATTAATGGCGTAAAGATAATCACATTTGAACTGAAAATAAAAACAATCATTACCCCCATAAAAATATCCATCCAGAAGGCTTTCTGATTAATCTTATTCAGCCAAAAATTTCGAGATTTAACTTGAGAAACTTGTGCATACGCTGGATGGGCTTGAAGTTGAATCAATTGATTTTTGAGTTGAGTTCTGCGATCAAGGGTTAATAGCTTTTTCCACTCCGGAACATTTTTTTGACTTACTCGCCCTAAGAGTTTTACATAACGAATATTCTTCAGTTGGAGTTGAGTCAGTTGAGAACCAATCAATTTTGCCAGATAAGCATAATGAACAACAGTATCTTGCTGGCGGTTAATCACAACAGTAAGCTGATTACTTTTGACCCAACTCACTTGAATTTTAACCTGAAAAGAATCTAAAGCCGCTTGTAGTTTTTCTTCAATAATTTTGGCTTGAGATTGATTGCGGTATTCGGTTTTTGTTGCAGGTTGAGGCTGAAAATTCTCTGAGGGTTTATCTAGGTTTTCTGCTGGAACTTTCAACCGAGGAAAAGCATTAACATAAGTCTGGCGTGGGTTCAAATATTGCAAAACTGCACTTGCAGAATGATAACGCCGACTGGTCGCCCCTTGCAGCATTTTATCTAAAATCTTACCGAGTTCATCGCTAACCGAAGTTTTCAGATAATCTCGCCATACCCAAATTCCTTCTTGACTATCAAATAAATCAAAGGGTGAAACTTCTGTTAGTAGATGAATACAAGTGACTCCTAAACTGTAAATATCACTCGCAAATACAGCTTTTCCCCGCAATTGTTCGGGGGCGGTATAGGCTGCACTTCCGATCATTGTTCCGGTTTTTGGTAACATTCCATCTGTCATTACCTTAGCCGCCCCAAAATCCACTAAGACGAGATTTCCTTGATTTCCTGATGTAATACGGCGGCGAATAATATTTTCGGGCTTGATATCTCGATGAATAATTTTATGACGATGAATAAATTCTAAAACAGGTAATAAATCTTCTAATAACTGTCTAATTTTTTTTTCAGTATAAGCTCCTTTTTCAAACAATTCTTGCGCTAAATTTTTTCCATCTATAAATTCTTGGAGTAAATATTGGTAGCCGTCTTGTTCAAAGTAACCTAACCATTTAGGAATCTGAGAATGGTCGCCTAAACGTTCAAGTTGCTTTGCCTCTTGCTGAAATAATGCTGAGGCTTTCTTCGGGTCTATTCCTTGTGGGAAAAACTGCTTGATCGCGCACCGAGGCTTAGAACTTTGAGACTCATCAACCGCTAAAAATGTTCGGCCAAATCCTCCTTGTCCGAGTAGTTGAATCCCGCGATAATGAGAGGAGAGATGAGTTTCACCCTGAGACCTTAAGACTAAACCTGAATTACAATTTAGACAAAACTGAGCATCATCAGGATTTTGTGGGCGAGTGCAATTCGGATTAAAACAGTGACTCATTTTAAGATAAGATGCAAAAAAACATACGTTTAAAGTCGAAAATATCGTTCAAAATAACGAGAACATATTTTTAATAAAAGGATAGAGATAGGAAATAAACACAATAATAATCAAGAATAATTTGGGATGTGTTCACATTTTTCTCTATCCTTCGATGCCCCACTCACCTTTTATTGCTATGTGGGAACTAACTCACCCGGACGTAATTTCGACCATTTCCCCATTTCTTGGACGAAACTCTCACAACCCACAACATCCCATTCCATCTCGATTTCGTCGTCTTGGGTACGAATGTTAACATTGATTGTAGGTTCTACCGGGTCGAAGGTTGGGTCTTCTGTTAGATGTCGTTCTTGATGCTGTGTTTCTACCGCGTGGTAAGTGACACAACGATCAACATAGTGACAATTGATACAAATACACATTTTGAAACTATCCTCTGTGCATTTCAACAGACTGAATTGAATTCAAGTCCTTTTAGCTAATGTAGCTTAGGCAAGACGATACTGGCCGGAGAAATATAGATTTTTGTTGCAATGTCAAAATTGAACTCAATATGGTCTACAGAGACTTGGCCTTTTGATCTCAAGTGGCTTCCTCAACCCGCCTATTTAGTCGGAGGTGCCGTGCGAGACGGCTTGCTTGGGCGTAAGGCTGACTATTTGGATTTAGATTTTGTTTTATTTGATCACGTGATCAAAACTGCGAAGAATATAGCTAAATATTATAAAGCCGGATTTGTATTATTGGATGCTGAACGCCAAATCGCTAGAGTTGTATTTAAAGATGCAACGGTTGATTTTGCTCAAGCAGAAGCCAACAGCTTACAACAAGATTTGCAACGACGAGATTTTACAATCAATGCGATCGCCTATAATCCGATTACCGAGGAACTGATCGATCCCCACAATGGTCAAACGGATATCCAGCAGCGCCTCATTCGCATGATCTCCCCAGAAAATCTCCGCGATGATCCTCTGCGACTCCTACGCGGCTACCGTCAAGCCGCCCAACTCAACTTTCAACTCGAACCTCAAACTCATCTCACAATTCGTCAACTGGCTTCGAGTCTGACTCAAGTCGCAGTGGAACGAGTGCAAACGGAGTTAGGGTATTTATTGAATGCAGAAAATGGTAGCGTTTGGATCAAGCAGGCTTGGGAAGATGGCTTACTTTCTGGCTTTTTTCCCTACGCTTGGTCTAAGTTTGACTCTTTTCTAAACATTGACCCAGCGGTTGAGGCGCTAAATTCTGAGTCACCCACTCTAACAGCTCAATTATTTCATCCGCTCCGTGATACTATCAAAACGTCGTTGTTGGCTTTAGCCAAGCTGACCTGTTTACTGACCCCCGATCCAGCGATTGCCGAAGTTGAGTTAACTCATCTAAAATACAGCAAAGCTGAAATTCGCAGTGCGATCGCAATTCTCAAAGGGTTAGCCTCACTGCAAGAAACCTCTCCTCCACAACTCTCGCTGAGACAGCAATATTTTCTGTTTCAGAACGTCGGAACTCTGTTTCCGGCTGTGACCCTCCTTGCAGTGGCGTTTGGACTCTCAGCTGTCAGTTTATCCCCTCTGATTGAACGTTATCTAACCCATGACGATCGAGTTGCTCATCCTCAGTCATTAGTGACGGGGAAGGAGTTAATAACAAAATTAAATTTATCTCCGAGTCCGAAAATTGGTCAACTGTTGATGAAGATCCAACTTGCACAGGTAGAAGGTCACATTTCTACTCCCGAAGAAGCCCTCGAATGGGTAGCCCAAAGCCTCGAACATCTCGAATAATCCTCTTTTTTTATCTTCTGCTTGTGTCGTGACTCAGACGGGAAACTTTTCTAAAGTATTACCCGACTCTCGGTTGTGCTTTTCTATTGCTTTATTTCAAAACTTTTAACAAATCAGGAGTGTTGGTGATGAGTCGTTGGACTTGGTTTGAGTGCATTTTATGGGTGAGTGCGATCGCTGCAATTGCTTCGATTTCGCGCCCTCAGCCAAATTTGAATTACACTCAGTTGAGTGCGTATGCTTCGCGATATCCCGCGAAAACAAGTCTTTATTCTCCGAAGTGCCATGAACCTAGACAAAAATTGGTGGGCTTGAATTTGAGTCTTCTGCCCAAATCGGCTTCTGAGTTAACTTGTAAATAGTAAACAATAGGAGAGGTTTGGCATTTCTCTGAGAACTGCTTTGCCTCTTAATACCTGAGTTCCACTTGAGGATCAATCTATTATTCTTGCTAACTATTCCAAAACTGATCGATTTCAATGTCATCAACTTCTGACTTTAATTTTTGAAAATAATCACTTTGGGTAATTTGAGCGACTTCTTGCTCCCGTTTTTGCTGATCGATTTCTATTTGTAGCTCTTGTAATTGACGAATTAATTTTTCTTCTTCCTGTTTTCTATGGGTAATATCTTGAATAATACCTTCGTAATAGAGCAAATTCCCCTCTGCATCTCGAACAGCACGAGTATCTTCTTCGATCCAGATAATGCTACCGTCTTTGCGATAAACTTGATACTCAAAATTCTTCACTTTATCTGCTTGAGCCATAGAGTTGTGAAATTTCTGTTGTACATTGGGATCAACATAAACCTGACGACTAATATTATCAATACTTTCAATCAGACTTTCAGGAGATTCATAACCATACATCTTGGCAAAAGCCGAGTTAACTTTAATGAATTTTCCTTCAGGACTTGATTGAAAAATTCCTTCTAGCGCATTCTCAAAAATACTCCGATAATTCTCTTCCGCAATTTTGAGAGCCTCTTTCGCTTTATAACGCTCGGTAATGTCAATTCCTACCGCTACCGCTGACTCGCCTTGACCGTATTTTTGTACAGCCATTACATAATATTTTTGTTGACCATTAATTATAACAGGTATTTCTCTCAATTCTGACTTTTTAGAACTAATCAAAAAATCTTGAATAAAGTTTACATATTGGGAACTTTCTTGAAAAAACTCTACTGGGTGATTTGAAGATAACTCTGAAGATGTACTTTGATTTTGAGTCAGGTAAGAATTTGAACCCAAATATCTTCCTTCAGAATTCATCCAAGAAATTGAACCAGGAACTGCATTTAAAACAGCTTCTAACTGAGCATTTTTATCTTCTAAGGACTGAAAGGACTCTCGTAACTGAGCTGCCATACTATTAAATGAATTAGCAAGTTTTGTCAGTTCCTTTGTGTGTTTAACTTCTACATACTGACTCAGATTTCCGGCCGCAATTTCCTCTGATACTTGGCTCAATCGCTTAATCGAATTAGCAAGCTGACGAGAAATTAAAAGACCAATTATAGTCGCCAGAAATAAGGCGATGATACAGAGAGCAAATGTAATTCTGTTATTGATATTAATTTGCTCCATAAAATCTGACTCAGGAACAACTAGAACCGTCAACCAATCTAAGCCATATCCATCTTTAAATATTGAAATTTCAACAAATTGACGTTGCCCATTTAAAACATATTCAAATTGTTGAGGTTGCCTGATTTGGCTAAAATTATCAAAGTTATTTTCTAAAAAATTAGCTGTTTTTCGAGTCAGAAAAGAGCGACTTTCAGACGCTTTGATCAACTTTATTTGATTATCTTTTTGTCGAAACAGCGGTTCTTCTGAAGAACTAGAGACTAGAATTCCTGAGCGATTGATCACAAAAGCCTGACCCGACTTACCAATTTCTAAAGAAGCTAAAAAATCCCTAAATTCTTCAGGTAAAACGACATCAGTTGCACAGACTCCCACCAGTCGATTACCCATTTCGTTGTAAACAGGCAAACTAGCTGTGATGTTAGGTAGCTTAGTTGTAAAAGAAATGTAGATATCGCTCCAGGTTGGTAATCCAGCGGATAACGCGGCACTATACCAAGGACGAAGGCGAGAATCAAATTGCTTATCGCTAGTTCGGAGTTTGTATGTGCGATTTCCTCGAACATCTAGAGCATAATAGACTCGATAAAAATCGGTACTCTCGTTACTATAGGAAAGTTGTAGAGATTTATTTTCAGGATCTCTAAGAACCCCAAAAAACTCACCGTTATCAGGACGACTGCAATAAACGAAGGCTAAATTCGGAGCAATCTTCATTTGTCGCCACAGAAAATTCTCACCCTCTCCATTAACAACATCTAACTTATCTTGAACAAGAGCAGTAGCATTTAATTGATTAATGTCGTGGGGACTACTAAAGTATTCATGCAATTCCTGGTGAATTCGTTCAGTTAACTCACTCCGGAGTTGGCTGGCTAAATTCCGAACCGTTGCTTGTCCATTGCGAAAAGATAAATACCCAACGAGTCCTACAGTTCCAGTAATAAGTAGAAAAAAAGGAACTAATAAAACAACTTGTAGAGAGAGCTTTTGAGAAACTGTTCGAGAAATTCTCTGGATTTCTTGTAAAAAACTTCTATCCCCCATATTTCCTTTTTAACTCCAACTATTTAATGTATCGCTTCCTTCTATCCACTCTTTCAAGTCCTTTTCAGGAGTTGCTGCATTGAAAATATGTAATCCAAAGTCACGAGAAATATCCTCACAAACCTTAATTCCTCGCACACTATTACCCTTCTCATCTAATCGGGGGGAAAATGTTCCAACCCCCAATTTTCCAGGGGCTAAAGCGAGAATACCCCCTCCGACACCACTTTTGGCTGGAAGCCCGACTCGATAAGCCCACTCCCCTGAGTAATCATACATTCCACAAGTCAGCATGACGCTAATCACATCCTGAACGTATTGTTCATCGAGGGCTCTTTCTTTCGTGATGGGGTTCACTCCACCATTGGCTAAAGTGGCAGCTATCATGGCTAGATCTCGGCTATTCACTAAAATTGAACATTGCTGAAAGTAGAGATCTAATGTTTCATCTATCTTTTTTGTGATCATGTCAAAGTTCAACATCAGATAAGCCATGGCTCGGTTGCGGTGTCCAGTTGCTTTTTCTGACAAAAAGATAGGGAGATTGATGTCATGTTCCCGACCTGTGTAGCGCTGAAACATCTCTAAAATTTTCTTTAAGCGATCAGTAGAATTGTTCCCTCTAATCAGATCGGTAGTTGCGATCGCCCCAGCATTGACCATGGGATTATAAGGACGATTTGTTCGCTCATCTAAGACAATAGAATTGAAAGCTTCTCCTGTCGGCTCTACGCTGACTTTACTACTTACATATTCTCGTCCATGCTCCTCTAAGGCGAGACCATAAACAAAAGCTTTAGAAATGGATTGGATGGTAAAAGTTTGCTCACATTTTCCCACCTCAAATACCTGACCATCTGTGGTAATAGCAGTAATTCCGAACCAGTCGGGATCTGCTAGTGTTAGCTCTGGAATATAGTCTGCGACTGCTCCATCTTGAACAACTCGATATTTTTCATACAAATCATTTAGATAAGTCCTAAATGGGGAAGCAACCGCTTGAATTGAACTGGCAAGTGACTGAAGATTAGACTCGTTCATTATAATAACCCTATAAACTTATTCTGACTTGTTCTACTCAAATACTCGCTCTAGCTTTCTAGAATTTTTTGAGCGACTTTCTGAAACTCTTGGGAGACAATATGTTCAGGATATCTGTCACAAAAAACTCCTTCACTCGCTAGTTGCACAATATCTTCTGATAGGGGAAATATTCCGGCGACGGGAACATTATAAGTCTCTTCTGCTTTCTGTTTTAAGGCTTCAAAGCTCATACTGCTTAAGGCTTTATTTATTGTTAATAACATTTTTCGCACTTTCAGAGCTTTAGCCACATCTAAAGTAACAGCAGTTCCTTGATAATCTTGCTTATCCGGACGTAAAATTAAGATCAGAACATGAGAAATCGCAATTGAGAGAAAAGTCTCTCTTGATAAACCCGGATGAGTATCAATAAATAGATAGTCAAGCTGCTGACTCTGTACAAATTTTCGCATACCATCATTCAGCATTTTGACATCATAACCTTCATTTAAAATACGAGAAATATCTTCTGCTTTTACACTAGAAGGAATTAAAAAAATTTGACCGGGGTTCTCAAGTTGAACTGAAGAACTAACATCATAGATTGCTTCTTCTATAGGAGCTTCTCCCCATAAGTAGCTGTTCATTGTCGTTTTGAGATCTTCAGGTTCTAACCCAAATAAAGTATGAATTCCGGGCGACTGAATATCAGTATCGACAACACCTACCCTATAGCCTTGTAAAGCAATTGTTACGGCTAAGTTTGCTGTGAAGTTTGATTTTCCTGTTCCTCCTCGATAGGAGTGAATAGAAATAACTTTGGGCATAATAAAAAGGATTTAGTTATCAAATTAGCTTGATTCTACAGTAGTATAGAATGATTTTTGAGTATTCAACTGAGTAAGAGGCTACATCTAATGGCACACATTCGTCAACACATTAAAAACATGATGAAATTTTATACTCTTATATCTGATTACTGATTGATATAGAGTTGAATTTTTTAGTATATTCCACGAGAATTGATCAAGTAGAGGGTTGATTAATAAAAGTTTTATGACTTAAAAGGCGATCGCTCGTAGAATAAAACATTCAGATGATAGCACAAGCATATTCTACCAGACTGTGGCCTGACTGGAAGAAAAACTTACTTACAACTGGCAATCCCCGGGTTGGGTTCAGCAAATATTGATCGACTCTACGAATTTTAACTGGAAGCCAGAATAGGCAATTAGGGAGTTCCCAGAGAACAATAACGGGTCATTGTGTACTGCGTACTCAAAAATGACTTGACAAAACCAAACTGTACAGTCTATTGTATATCTATATCGTTCGATATGTCTTTTTATTTCTTTTTAAGAGAACCGTACAGTCTAGTAAAGTGGAGAGTTAACTGATGGATGTTATTTCCTTATCGCTTCTATTTGGATTAATTGTTGTTTCCGATCAAATTCTGAACAGCCAATTTCAGATGTCACGTAAACTCTTGAATTGGCTCTCGGAGCGAACAGAGCGTTTGAAAGCAGAAGAATAATCCGCTCCCAAGTCCTAACCTGGGTTAAAAGACTCCTTTTAAGACTGCTTACTCTCAAAGCGCCAAACCCAGAGCCAAAAAATCGAGAGTTACTGCATAAGTTAAAAAGTTGCAGATATAAGTTTAATTGAGTTCAACAGGCACTACTTAAGGAATAGATCTCATGGTTATGTACAAGCCCCACTCCCCGGTTCTCCAAAGCCAAAATCCTCTCAAGCACAATATCGTTCAGAAATTAGCAGTTGCGGCAGGTGTTGCTCTAAGCTTAGGACTGATCAACGCAATGCCTCCGGAGGCGAATCGTTTTGAATTCAAACAGCAAGTTGGAGATCATCAACTCTCCGGTGTTTTTGAAGGAACAGACAAAGATGCTGACGGTGTACTAGAGTTATCTGAGCTAGACAGTTTTCAAGCCAACTGGGGTAACTATTCCTGGACAAAAGACGATTTAGAAGTCTTTAGCTGGGGAGAAAAAGAGATCGGTCAAAATCAAGGGCAAACCTACGGAATGAATGGGTTGAACCTATTTGCACGTGGAAGCCAACAGGTCAACACCTCTGCTCTCCAGGTTTGGAACCGAGGCTTAAGTACCCAATCTAAAAATCAAGGCGTTTCCGCGATTGAATACGCTGCAAATACACCCGATAATACTCTTTTTTCCGCAGAAAAGCTGCCCGTAACGGTCAGTCAAGCTCAGTCTCCTGTCGATGTTTCCGCTTTAATGGCTTTGCTGCTTGTCGGTATGACAGGTCTACTCATCTTAAATCCCTGCTGGTTTGAGGTTAATACACCGGATGGTAAACCCTGTAACCAAAGCAAAATGTAGGCAGATGTAAGCATCAAGCCAAGAGAACACCTTTAGAACTCGGAATTGTACCTGCACGTCGAGGATCGATTTCAACCGCCATCGAGAGCGATCGCGCCAACGCTTTGAAAGTTGCTTCAATAATATGATGGGAGTTGATCCCGTCAAGCTGACGAATGTGCAACGTCATCAAACTATTATTTGCCAGGGCGACGAAAAATTCTCGGACAAGCTGCGTGTCGTAGGTTCCAACCCGTTGAGTGGGAATCTCCAAACCGTAAGTGAGATGAGGACGCCCAGAAAAGTCTAATGCCACCTGAATTAAAGCTTCATCAAGAGGGGCAACAAAATGACCAAATCGATTAATACCTTTGCGATCGCCGAGTGCTTTTGCTAGGGCTTGTCCAAAAGTAATCCCAACATCTTCATTGGTATGATGATCGTCAATTTCGACATCTCCCACCGCTTGCACATCCAAGTCAATCAAGCCGTGAGAGGCGATTTGATGCAACATATGATCGAGGAATGGAATGCCTGTATTGGCTTGACAGATTCCTGTACCATCAAGATTTAATGTAACCGTGACATCTGTCTCCTTTGTGGTTCGTTTAACTGTTGCTTGACGAGTTGTCGATAACAGTTCAGAAGGAGTTGTTGTGGGTTTGTTATTTGTCAGAGGAGTTTGCATCATACTTAGACAGTGAACAGTGAGCAGGTTACAGGTTACAGGTTACAGGTTACAGGTTACAGGGGACAGTCCTCTTGAGAGGACTTTCAATATTAGACAGAGACTTTAGTCTCTGGTTTAGATAGAACAGTTTTGCTACATTCCCATAATGCAGTAACCAGAATCAACGTAAATTACTTGACCTGTAATACCACTAGCAAGATCGCTACAAAGGAACGTCGCAGTATTCCCGACTTCTTGCTGAGTTACGGTGCGACGCAGGGGCGCAACTTCTTCGACATGATGAATCATATCTAAAATACCACCAACGGCTGAAGATGCTAAGGTGCGGATTGGGCCTGCGGAAATGCCGTTGACCCGAATACCCATTGGCCCCATCTCTGCGGCTAAGTAGCGAACATTCATCTCTAAAGCAGCTTTAGCAATTCCCATGACATTATAATTAGGGACGACTCGAACACCACCCAAATAGGTCAGAGTGATTATACTCCCGCCATCCGTCATTAGGGGTTTCGCCGCTGCGGCGAGTTGAACCAGAGAGTAAGCACTGATATCTAATGCACGAGTAAAGCCTTCACGAGAAACTTGACTAAAATCCCCCGCCAAGTCATCCTTTCCCGCAAAAGCTAAACAATGGATTAAGATATCGAGCTTTCCCCACTGATCGCCAATACTTTTGAAAACCGTCTCAACTTGGCTATCATCTTGAACGTTACAAGGTAAAAAGAGGCTGGGCTTTAAGGGTTCTACGAGTTCTCCAACTTTCTTTTCAAATCGTCCTTTGTCATCAGGGAGGTAGGTGACTCCCAAGTTTGCTCCTGCGGCATGAAGTTGTTGAGCAATTCCCCATGCGATCGAGCGGTTATTCGCAATTCCCGTAACTAGCGCGTTCTTTCCGTCCAGGTTTAACATCATTAATTTATTCTAAAAGCGATTGGTCTGTTGCTTTTATCAGATCTTCTAGACCTTTATGATATGATGAATCGGCAATCTCGCATTAAGGACTTGTCAAGCTGAACAACTCCCGTTACCCTAGAACGAAAGACAAAGTTAGGATTGATGTAGCCTGTACAAGTGAACCGTTGTCAATTATGCTCTGCGAAACTAGCAGATTTTCAGGACTTCAGGCAACTCTCACTTGAATATGCTAGTCTATGAGGCACTAGGGAGAATCAGACTATCTACCAAGCGATCGTCTAAAGAACGCTCAAAGTTAAAGTAAAGTCGTGGATCTTAAGTAATGTTGATCTGAGTTTCGGACAGCTTACGATCTCAGGTTCTCCGTTAAGCTATGCTTGAGCAGGATTATCTAGATCGAGGTTGACCTAAAGATCAAATACTCTCAAACTCAAATTAAGTAGTACAACAGATTAGGGCATTGGTTAGCGCAAGGGATCGGGACGTGACGTATGATAGACCGTTAGCAGCGATGTTCCGCCAAATAGGAGGCGGGGCATATCCTCCAGTGGTAGAAACCTTTGAACGGGGGAAGACCATCTTTTTTCCAGGAGATCCAGCAGAGCGCGTCTATGTTCTCATTAAGGGAGCGGTAAAACTATCAAGAGTCTATGAGGCTGGAGAAGAAATAACCGTTGCCCTACTCCGAGAAAATAGCGTGTTTGGCGTTCTCTCCTTGATTACGGGTCATAAGTCAGATCGGTTTTATCACGCCGTCGCTTTTACTCCCGTAGAACTCCTCTCTGTTCCCATCGAACAAGTCGAAAAAGCACTGAAAAATAACCCAGAACTGTCAATGGTGATGTTACGGGGGCTATCGTCTCGAATTTTACAAACAGAGATGATGATTGAAACCCTCGCTCACCGAGATATGGGATCTAGATTAGTGAGTTTTCTATTAATTCTCTGTAGAGATTTTGGTGTTCCGAGCCAAGAAGGGATTAGAATTGATTTGAAGCTATCCCATCAGGCGATCGCCGAAGCAATTGGTTCTACAAGGGTCACGGTGACTCGTTTGCTTGGGGATCTCAGACAGAAGAATATGATCTCAATTCACAAGAAAAAAATAACGGTTCATAATCCTGTCATCCTGAGTCAGCAATTTACATAGATCGTAAATTTGTGAATGCACGCTCGATAGAGGACACGGATCAGACAGGGGAAGAGAAGTAACCGCTCACGGATCACGAAAATGACTGCCGGATTCATCCTCGTAATTGCAATCTTGGTGTTAGGGGGCGTGATCGCAACAGTCAGCGATCGCCTGGGGACTAAAGTGGGCAAAGCCCGTTTGAGCCTCTTTAAGCTGCGCCCTAAAAGCACTGCTGTTCTCGTGACAATGGTAACGGGTACGCTACTGTCAGGTTTAACCCTGACCATTTTATTTACAGCAAGTAAGCCTCTGCGTCGAGGGGTTTTTAGGATAGACGAAATTCAAGAACGACTCAATCAATCTCGCAAAGATCTAACTCGTACAGAAGATGAAAAAGAGCGAGCAGAAGAGGAGTTGGAACAAGCTAAGAATTCTCTAGACGAGGCTCTAGCTCAACTCAATCAGATCAATTCTTCCCTCGATCAAGTCAATACTCAAGCAACCGAAACCGAGACTAAGCTCAAGCAAACTCAGAGTCAACTGGAAAATTCGCAAGCTAAACTTGATCAGCTACAAAGCGAATTGAGTCAAATTAATGAAGCAAAAACTCAAACCGAATCGGAACTGAATCAAACCGAATCTCAGCTTCAGGAAGTCTTTGATCAGAAACAATCCCTTCAGTCAGAAATTGAGCAATTGCAAGCCGAACAAGCCGAATTGATTGAGCAGCGAGAGCAGGTTAAAGCCCAAATTCAAGAGCGCGATCGCGAAATTGCCCAACAGGATCAAGCGATCGCAGAGCGGGATCAAGTGATCGCAGAGCGAGAAACCACGATCGCAGAGCGGGAACAACGACTCGAGGATCTTGAAGAACAGCAGGCGAAACTTGAACAACAAAAAGCCTATCTCAAAGAACAATTTCAACTGGTAGAGCGAGATTTTCAGCTCCTCCGAGAAGGGAGTGTGGTTTTGAAACGAGGGGCAATTTTAGCAAGTGGATTAATCCGAGTCAAAGATCCGAAAAAATCAACAGAAGTTGTGAATGGTCTGTTGCAAGAAGCGAATCGAAATGCGATGAATTCTGTACAACTGGGAAATTATAATGTAGAGAAAGAACAAGTTATTCAGATTACAAAAGCAGAGGTAGAAGAGCTGATTAAAGAGATAGATGATGGTCGAGATTATGTTGTACAAGTGATCTCGGCGGCGAACTATTTAGCAGGTGAAAGTAGAGTGGCAGTCTTTACAAAAGCGGAACCCAATCGGTTACTTTTTTCCTCTGGAGAAGTCATCGCCGGAACCTCAATTAGACCTTCAAGATTGAGTGACGATCAGCTTCAGCAACAACTAGAACAATTACTCGATGCGTCTCAGTTTCGCGCTCGTTTTGTTGGAATACTAGATATTGATGGGTCAATTCAAATCGGAGATGCTCGCGTTGAAACCTTTGTGAATTTTTTAGAGCAATTACAACAGCATAATCAACCAGTCGAATTACAAGCCGTTGCTTCCGAAGATACCTACACAATTGGGCCTTTGAAAATTGATTTACTGGCTCGTCATAATGGGGAAGTTGTTCTGAGTACCCGTCCTCAAGATCAAAAACAAATTACCCCAGAAATAACAGAAGATCAACAACAAGTAGAGAAGAATAAACCGGAACAACAGAGACAGAGAAGAGGTAGACCTTATCAAATTGATCGCTCCCGTTCTCTGTTTAGAGAAGACGAATAATTAGCGAGGAAATTAACAATGCCAGAAATGATTTTAGGTTTCGATCCCGGTAAAGATAAATGTGGCGTTGCAGTGATGGAGAAAGAAGGCACACTACATTATCATCAAGTCATCGAGTCAACAGATGTGCTTGATTCTCTGAAAGCCTTGTGTCAAAAGTTTCCGATTAATTTGTGTGTAATGGGAAATCAAACGACATCAAAAAGTTGGAAACAAAAACTTCTGAGCGCTCTACCGTCCGCGATACAAATTGTTCAAGTTGATGAACGCTATAGTAGTTTAGAAGCACGCGATCGCTATTGGCAAATGTATCCACCGCAAGGACTGACTCGCCTAATTCCTCAAGGAATGCGAACGCCTCCGAGACCTATTGATGATATTGTTGCCATTATTTTAATTGAACGTTATCTTTCTTCAGAAAAAACTAATATGTAGTCCTGAAGCACAAGGATAGATGACACAGACAAAAGTTTTACAAATTCTCAAACGATTGGGTCAGGTTGTCACGGCTATAAAGACTTGAGTCATTGCAGAAAAGGTTGCCTGAAAAGTATGTGAACCTAACACATTATAGTCAGTTCACACTTGCTTAAAACCTGGCAGTGTTAATTTTTTTATTCTACTCCTCGGAGAGTGATAGAAGAGGGATAACAAATCATTGAAAAGCGTAAATCAGTGAAAAAATCAAGTCTTTTAAAATTAGTTTGTTCAAGGAAACACTACATATTTATCACGACCCGGACGATGAACTTTTTTGAAGGGGTTGGGGAATCGTTTCAGGGTATAATGTTGGCTGGCGTACTCAGGCATTATGGAGTAACCTCTAGAAAAAATGGACGCGATCGAAATTACGGGCTTGCGCTATTACGGATATGTGGGATATTTCCCAGAAGAGCAGGTACTGGGTCAATGGTTTGAAGTGGATTTGACCCTGTGGTTAGATTTGTCCGTTGTTGGCCAAAGCGATCGCCTGGAAGATACTTTAAATTACGCTGAAGTAGTGGAACAAGTCCGCAAGCTAATTGAAACTTCTCAATACAAGATGATCGAACGGTTGAATACGGCGATTATTGATGGCATTCTCGACATGAAAATGGTGCAAAAAGTGCGCTCGCGGTTGGTGAAAGTGTCGCCTCCCATTCCCGGTTTTCCCGGTCACATTGCGATCGACATGACTCGAACTAAAAATGAAACCGATGAATGTTGACATAGCAATAAATTGTACAGGGATTCTACGATCTATAACGCTGACAAGATGATAACGACAAAATCGACAATGAGTGCGATCGCTCTGGGTAGTAATCTGGGTGATTCTCACGAGACTTTAGAAAAAACCCTCACCACGATTAACCAAACTCCTGGCATTACCCTCAAATCCCATTCGAGTTGGTACAAAACTGCACCCATCGGCCCATTACAGCCAGATTATCTGAATGGCTGTGCCCTCTTGGAAGTGCAACTAACCCCTCAAGAGTTACTGAAAACGCTGCTGAATATTGAAGACCAATTTGGCCGAGTCCGTACTGAACGTTGGGGGCCGCGAACTTTAGATTTAGATCTACTATTATTTGGCGATTTAATTCTAGAAACTCCGAATCTGCAAATTCCCCATCCTCGGATGACCGAAAGAGCATTTGTCTTGGTGCCATTAGCAGAAATAGCTGCCGACTGGATCGAACCCGTCTCCCAAAAGGCGATCGCCCAACTGGTTGAAAAGGTAGACTGTACTGGAGTCAGGCGGTTTGATTTTCAAGGACAAAAGTAGAGTATTAACTAGATCTGAGGATAGCTAATCCGGTGCAAGCGATCGCTAATTCTTACAGAACTGCATGACCCAGGAGATTGCGTCCTCATCGCTAATTTGAGAAACTTGACCGAACTATCACGATTACACTAACAAAATGAACTCAACTGAACAATTCAAAAGTCGATATCATCAGTCACGGATGACATTTATGGGGACAGGAGAATCTCCTATGTGCTCAGTCATTACCTCTCAAAAACCTTATTGGAGCAATCGCCGACTTGTTTTTCCATTTTTGATTGAGAGTTGGGAGCATTTTTACTACATCGACTTTCCATCAGAGTTAGAAAACACGGATTGCATTCACCCCTGTATTCTAATCGGGATAGCGATGTCTGAAATCTACCGTCTTTGCGAAATATGTACGCCCAAAGTAGTAGAAGTGCCTTGGTATAGTTGCTTGCAGTGGGAATCAGATTGGTGGAATGAGGACGCTTATTGGTATCTTCAACAAAAGTTTTATTTAGAAAAGTGGGACTGGGATAATATGCCTCAAATCAAGTTTTCCACTAATTCTGTAGAAGATTTTGGGGCTTTATCAGTCAACGATACCTACCTTTTGGCTGTCAGTGGCGGGAAGGAAAGTACATTTGCCTTTGAGTGGATGCAGCAAGCTAATCTACCCGTGGAAGCATTTACCTTACACAATGCAGGAGGAATATTAGGAAATAATTGGTTGCGGAAATTTCCAGTGTTCGATTACATTAGAAATCACACCCACTTGTGGGAAATACAAGCTCATCCCCAGGAAGACCCCTCCGAACATTTTACTTATCGGGGAGTTCGCAATGACCCAACAATCACAAATGTACTTTTCCTGATGATGATAGTCGCGAGCCAGCAAGGACATCGGTTTCTTGTCTTGGCAAATGATAAAAGCTCTAATGAATCTAATGCCACTTATCAGGGTCGTGAAGTTAATCATCAAAGTGCTAAGGGAGCTGCTTATATTAAACGTTTTAACGACTTCTTAGAGCGCAAGGGGTTGCCATTCAGGTATGTTAGTATCTGCGAAGAAAGTTACTCGATCGCTACAGTTCATCAGCTTTCTCTTTGGAAAAAAGATATATTGAACGATCTGACCTCATGTAACGAAGCCCAGTGGGATGAGGGCAGTTATCGCTGGTGTTGTCAATGTCCAAAATGTGCTTTTTCTTATGCTTTAATTGAGGCTGTAACCGATTATACTTTTGCCATACAGGTGGTAGGAAAAGACCTGTTAAGCCTGAAAGAGTTAGACGAGGTTTGGAGTCGTTTATCAGACTCTAATGCTGAAAAGCCATTTGAATGTGTTGGCGAACAGCGTGAAACTCTAATGGCTCTAGCTAAGTGCAAAAAGCAACGTCTTATGAACAGCCAACCTCTAGGTTTCCTGGCTCAGATCCCGAATATTGAGTTCGATGAATCTTACTTGCAAATATCTCCTCCTCGGAATATTCCTCAGCAACATCAAGAAAAACTTAATTCAGTTTTAAAATAGAAAATTGAGAATGGTCAATTGAGAATTGATCCATTTTTCATTCGCAATTAGCACTTGTGTGGGAGCCGCCATGAACTGAGAAGTATTGCAAACGTTCTGAATTAAAAAAAACTCAATGTATCCAAAACCGCCTTAATTTTAGGAACTTCGTGAGTCCGAAACAAATCTGTTTTCCCTAATCCAGCCAATACAGCGAAAAATGGTTCAGCACTACGAACTTCTTCGCCAAAATATTCAAACGCATGAGGAAGGGCGTGACAAACGGGAAACCCTAATTTGCGGAAGCGGAATGTATTCAAAAAGGTCTTCATTTGGTAGCGAATGCGTTGCTCACTATCTTGGAGATTTTTGTAATAAAAACCCAACCCCGCATCGACAAATATTTTGCGAACTCCTAATTTCGTTGCCGTTTCAATTTCTCTTGCGAAATACTCGTACATTAAATTCGTCGGATCTTCTCCCCATTGAAAATCTCCCACTTCGCGCACGTTTTCTCCTTGAACGTAACAAATAATGACCCCAGCATCAAATTCGGAAATAATCCGATAAATTTCTTCTGTTCCTGTGGTTCCAGTTAAATTGATAACATTGGCTCCTACTTTTAAGCATTCCCGAACGACATCTGGGTAATAGGTTTCAATAGAGGTTAAAACTCCAGCTTGATTCAGTTCTGTGAGAACAGGCAAAATCTGGCTATTTTGGCTGACATCTTCCACTCTTTGGGCATGAGCTAAAGTGGATTCTGCACCAATATCGACTAGATCTGCACCTTGGGCCTTGAGTACCATGCCACGACGAATAGCCTGTTGGGCATTCATGCAGACACTTTCACGATACCAAGAATCGGTCGAAAGATTGATTACGCCTAAAATGGCTTTTTCGGAATTAAATTTAAAACTTTTGTTCCCAATTGTAAATTCTTCAACTTTGGCATCCAGTGCATCTCGATACTTTTCGTGTAGTTCGTAAATATCTTCAATTTTTAGCATATTTCACTCCTTGATGAATTGATAGCAATCTGATTTTAATAAAATATCTTATAAAAACCAGCCTCCCGAAACTTCTAATACCTGGCCTGTAATGTATTCAGCCTCGGGGCTGATAAAAAACCAAGCTGCTCCCACAATTTCTTGTAGTGTCGCTGGACGCTTAAGGGGTAATGTCGGCGTAATTTCCTCAACATCAAAAGAATTTTCAGCAATTCCAGGAGCAATTAGATTTGCCGTAATTTTATCTGGAATTAGTTCTTTGGCTAAGGATTTAGTATAAATAATAATCCCTGTTTTTGCAATAATATACGGAGTATTGATGCGACGAGCCATTAAATTTTGAGCACTGGCACAAGCAAAATTAACAATCCGTCCGCTCCCGGCTTTTTGCAGATGGGGAATGGCTTCTCTGGTCACGTAAAATGTGGCATTGAGATTGGAATCGAGAATGTCATGCCAATCTTGAATAGACACTTTGCTGGTTATATTTTCTTCCTGAGAATAGTTACCAACATTATTCACCAGAACTGATAACCCACCCAAGCGGTCTGCCGCATTTTCAACCAGAGATTTTGCCTGATCGCTGTTGGTAACATCTGCTTGTAAAGCGATCGCTTTGACTCCATAAGTTCGGGCTTCCTCACAAGCTTGTTTGGCTGCATCTTCACTGCGGTTGTAGTGAAATGCTACATTAAATCCTTTACTTGCTAGATCGAGGGCGATCGCTCGTCCGAGTCCTTTTGCAGATCCCGTGACTAGTGCTTTGTTTAGCATATTCATTTCGCTGCTTTACAACAGAGGTAAACTCCTTCTTGTTGAGTTTGATCTTCCCAAAATTCTAGTACCTTGAGGTTATAGAGACTGAGAATCTTCTGAATTTTTGCTGTCGTGTAGCGATAGGAAAAAAACAATCGCACTCGACTACCTGGCGACCATCTCACTTGGCGATTATCTAATTTTAAGCTAACCTCCCGTTCGACTTCAAAATAAAACGCAATTCTCGATAGTTCGGGTTGGGTTTCATCAGGTTCTATCTGGACTGAAAGTCTTCCTTGGTCTACTTCAACTCCTGCATCGGTTAAAATCGTCATCAGCCAATCTTGAGTCAGTTCATTATCGTACTGGGGTAAAATTTGCTGAATTCCTTGCAAGTAATCGGTTCCGGGTGCTAAGTTTGCACTAAAAAGTAAAAAATCTCCAGCTTTGATGAAATGACTCAAAATAGGTAAAATGCGATCGGGATAAAAATTCGGAATCATCCCAAAAAATGTGATAACTTTTCGTTGACCTGTTGCTTTGGACTCAATGATCTCGATTAGATCGTCAGCAGCTAACAAGTTACAAACAATAGGTTGAACTGAGACTTGGGAATCCACTTTTTTCATCGCCTGAGCGGAAATTAAAGCTAAGGACAAGCTGACATCAACTGGATAGCAAGTAATTTCTTTTTCTAGGTTTAATAAATGAGACAAAAGACGACTATCTTTCTGTCCTCCTCCACATCCTAAAGCAATCAGTTGTATTTGGCTATCTTTTTCTAAGCGGTTGGCCGTTTCGGCAAAGCAGCGATCGTAAACCTGGATACAATCTTGATTTACACGGGCTGGAGAATAGGTGGCGTGAATTTTTAACCACTTTTGACTTTGCTTAACGCTATCGTAATGAAATCTATTATCAATTTCAAGTTCAGAAAATCCATCTAAATAGTTTTGATACACACGATCGGGAAACTGACTAGGATGAATGTAAACGGTTGCCAAAGAGTTAGACATGATAAATCTGTATCCAATGATATTATTAACTTAATTCATATTGTCAACAATATGTTGCTCTAACTGTTCTGCTATCTCTATTGCCTTTTTTCCGATCAGTCCCAAATACGATGTGTTATTAAATAGACTCAGTTGTCGTAAACCTCCGAGTCTTTGGCTCCTTTCTATAATGATTGGCAAAAAACCGAGCTGTTTTAACCAGAGAGCACAGAACATACCAGCAGGCCCGCCACCGACGATTCCAATAGTTTGATTCATCTTTGTGAAGAAGCGATTTTCCTTTCCATATAATCAGCAATCAACAGGCGCGTATAACAATTGAGAGGATAGGACATAGCCTGTTGAGGAGTTACCCAGGCCCATTCGACTATTTCTTCGTTGGGCTGAATGGTTTCACTGGCGGAGAAAGCATAGTAATTAACCATAATGAAATGGGCATCCCGGACAAATTGTGGGTCTCGCACAGCCTCATGTAGCATTGCAAAGCGTACCTGGGTCAATTCTAGACCGACTTCTTCTTGGAATTCTCTGGCTAGTGCCGTTTCTAGGGTTTCACCCCATTCTACTTTACCCCCTGGTACGCCCCAGGTCCCCTTCCACTTGGTCGTTTTGACGATTAGAACAAGTCCATCTCTATTAACAACCAGTGCCCCTACGGTAGTCAAGGGATATTGCTTATGTTCCGATGGTTTTGCCGATGTTTTGGCTTGGATCGTTGGATTTTGCCCGCTCATTTTGATGATTGACTGGTAAATTACCTATTCGAGCTATATATTGCAATCGTATTTTGGCGTAGATCGAAGATTTGTGCAAGCAGGGGTAACAGGCCAAAAGTTTTGTTAGTCTAAACTCCAGTCCTCTTGACTTTGGGCAAAAACAAAGATATTTTACGCTGTTAAAGTAGTTGATAATTTGCGATCGCGAGATTTGATATTCAAGTCGGGTGTGTTAGTAACGCACCCTGTTTTATACTGTTCTTAATTCGGGTAAATAAAGTGCGCCCAAACATTGCCATCGGGGCCTGCAACTTGGTTTAAATAGCCGTAGGAATACAACAAGCGTCGTCCTTCTGTATTCACATAACCTGTGTAGGCATCTCCCCAAGGATCGTTAACTCGATAGCCATAACTGTTGTAGCCAATAATCGGAAAAATATGACCTGCGGCGGTTGTGTCTGCACCAATAACAACTGGACGACCATTAATTAATTCTTCTCTGACTTGTGACCAACGGCGAGTGGTACTAAAACTACTTTGGAAGCCATAAGCACGAATTAAAGCTGTTAAAACATTATGTTCTGTTTGCGCTCCAGCTCCCGCATAATTCAACGTCCACTGTAACAATTCATCTTCTAATTGACCGCCATATTGAGGTCGTAAACCATAATAATACAAGACCATGGCAATGGAAGTCACATTACAAGTAGACCAAGAATATCGGGGATTATCGCGTTGAGAAAAGTAGGGAACATTCAGTTCAAGTTCATCGGGTAAAGGATCGAATGTTTTACCACCTCGTTGAAATTTGGCATAGTTGGGGAAAATATATCCGGTGTTACCAAAACCGGGTAATTCTTCTGTTAATGCGACTCGAACATGATTACTAGAAATGGCATAACTACTGACCCCATAAACTCGCCCAGTGGGTAACGTTGTTCTTTCAGAAGCCGATAATTGACTGCTATTAACTGGACGTTTTTTCAACGGTGTTGTTTGTCGGATGGTCATCGTTAAAGCATTAGGATCGTAGGGAATATCCTGACCATCTCGTAGCAAACGAACGTGTTTCCAATACACATATCCAACTTTGCCAAATCCCTGAACTGACTCAGCGAATGTGACTCGAAAATGACCTTGAGTAGAAGCGTAACCTAAAATCGCGTAAGTTTGACCTAAGAGTAATGGGGCGATTTCATTGGGAGATAAATCCGAAGAATCAATCGGTTTGGCTTTCAGTTTTGTCGTTTGAGTCACCAACATTTTAGCGTTAATATCAGTGTTGGGGACATTATCAATCTCAAACCTTAATTCATCTGAACCTTTTTTGAGTTTAACATCGTTTTGAAAGAAATAACCAAAGGCCCCAATCGGAGGAATGGGATTATTTAATAGCACTTTCAAATGACCCTCAACCCAACCATATCGAAGCACTTGAAATTTTTGATCTGCGGAAATTGCTAATTTTTGACGTTGATTGAGTGAGCTAGAATCAAAAGGAGCAACTTTAAAAAGGGTGTCATTCCTAACCGTTAAACTTAACCCTTCTCCAACGGTTAAAGGGGTACTACTCACTGTTAAATTAACAACCTCAGAAGCAACTAACTTTCCACTGCGATCAAAAGCTTTGAGTCGTAACCACCGATAACCCGCTTCACTAAATCCTTTAGCTAACTTGACTTCCCAAACTTTCGCAGCGGAGTTGAGAACAACATCCAAACCATATCGATCTTCAGCGATCAAAGAAATTTTCGATACCAGACTCGGATTGTAGCTTCCCTTGAGTGTAACAGGTTGATTGACCAGAACTTCGGGCGGGCCATCGTAGGTAATAGGTGATTTGGGTGTAATGGGTTTATCAGCGCGGGTTAATCGAACAAAATCAAGATCAGCATAACCTGTATTCCCAAAACCGGGTAAATTTTCAGTCAGAGCAACTTTGAGATGACTCTCTTCGATGGTATAGCTTTGAACTCCATAAACCATTCCCGCCGGGATTGTTACCTTCTGTGTTTCCGGGAGATAAGCTGCATCAATGGGGCGTTTCTTAAAGAGAGTAGTATTAACAACCGTGAGATTAATTGCATTATTATTGTAGATAATGGCTTGATTTTGTTGCCAAAGTTCAGCATGGTAGCGATAAATATAACCATACTTTCCAAACCCTGGAATATTACGATAAAAGGTGACTCGAAAATGATCTTCAACCGAAGCATAACCGAGAATAGTGTAGGTGCTTCCGTGGGTTAAATCTATCATTTGATTCGCACCCAACTCCGCCGAATTTTGAGGTTTGAGTTTCAGCCGAGTATCTCTAGTAATCCATAACAGTTTAGTGCCTAATGGAGTCAGAGGTAAATCTTCGCGATCGAACCAAAGAATTTGTCCGTTTTTAACCAGAAGAACGTGTTCTTCGTAGAAATAACCAAACTTTCCGACATCACCCAAGGAATTTTTTAGCTCAACTTCAAGGTGATTATCCGCTAACTTATAACTATTAAGAGGGAAAACTTCACCGACATTAATTTCTTGTTGCTGTTCAGGGGTGAGGCGAGAAGAAGAAATCGGTTGTTTTTTAAAGCGAGTTTGATATCGAACGATGAGATAAGTATCTGAACCAAAATTTCCGGTTCGGACAACCATAACGCGAATAATTTGGTCAGAAACCGCTTGATTTTGCTGATTCAACCCTTTTAAACGTAACCATCGTTCGCCTGGGGTATTAAATCCTTTCTCTAGGCTAACGTACCAAATACCTGATCGAGAATTGAGATTAACCGCCAGCGGATACTTGTCTTCGGCGACAACGGAAACACTACGAATTTGTTGAGGGTCGTAGGTTCCGATCAAAGCAACAGGTTGGTTGACTAAGATGTCTGTAGGGCCGAGATAATTCAGCATAGTTCTAGGAGTTGTCGTAGGTCAAAATTGGCACAGCTAACCGTCATTCGTGCTAAGAAAGCTCAGAATCGGTTCAAGGGGACAGATAAACCCGGTTGATGTTTGAAATTGACAAGTTCAAATACCGTTAGCATAGCTCAAACCGCACCGCTTCAAGTCACCCTCAGAAAAATCTACAAAGGATTGGGAGATAAATAAGGATGAATTTTCCCTGAGAGGGGATGGAACAGTTATCAGTACACAGTACACAGTAAACAGTGTTAGAGTGAGTCCTCGCGCATAGGGCTTTGGAATCTCAGACAGGGATTTGAATCCCACCGACACAGTACACACTCATCCGTATTTCTGGCATCGTTGCTAAATCGCTCCTAATATAGAATAAATGCTCAATTTTTTAACTGAGTCCGTTTTTTGATAATATCTGCCCTTTTGACATTACAGACCAAATTCTAAACATGATGACCTCTGCTGAGTCTTGTCCAAAATCAATCCAATATCCGTCTCGTACTCTTGAACGGGCTGAACGGGCGATCCGTTGTTCTCCTTTTACCTTAAAATTGCTGAGTCTGATGCGATATGAAAGTGTCGAACTCAGTGCGATCGCCCGATCTCGTGGGGTTGAACAGGGCTATACTCGTTCCCCTCAATCTGAACTCGCTGTAGAAAATTATTTAATGTGGTTAATTCAAGTGGGTGCGTTGCGACGGGAAGTGGATGGACAGGGAATCACAGATAGTTTTCGATTAACTCCTCTGAGTCGTCAGCTTGTCGAAAAAGCAGAACGTCAACATCAAGAATTCGCAAATCCAACTCTGCGCGATCGCTGTTTAAACTTTTTTCATCGCCGCCTACGACTTCCTTTGTAGCAACAAATAAGCAAGTTTAACTAAAAATTTTTGATCGAAATCCTTTTTGCAATTCTGAGCTTTGCATCGTTTTTAACATGAATTAACATGAAATCAATTATGGTTGTGGGAACGACTTCCCACGCAGGTAAATCGATGATTACCGCCGCCCTGTGTCGGATTTTGTACCGTCGAGGGATTAAGGTGACTCCCTTCAAAGGTCAAAATATGGCGTTAAATTCCTATGTGACACCTGCGGGAGCGGAAATTGGGTACGCTCAAGTTGTACAAGCCTGGGCGGCGGGTCTTTCTCCGTCGGTGGCGATCAACCCCATTTTACTCAAACCCCAAGGCGATATGACCTCTCAGGTGATTCTCAAGGGTAAACCAGTCGGTACAGTGCGGGCTTCTGAATATTATGAACAATATTTTGAGATTGGCTGGGAAGCGATTACTCAATGTTTAGATCATCTAGCCTTAGAATATCAGATGATTGTTTGTGAGGGAGCCGGAAGTCCTGCTGAAATTAATCTCAAGCACCGAGATCTCACGAATATGCGAGTCGCGGAATATTTGAAGGCGAAAACGTTGCTCGTTGTTGATATTGATCGCGGAGGTGCTTTTGCTCATGTTGTCGGAACTTTGCAACTACTAGACCCTCACGAACGGGAGTTAGTTAAAGGAATTATTATTAATAAATTTCGCGGTCAGCGATCGCTGTTAGAATCTGGGATTAAATGGTTAGAAGAATATACCGGAATTCCTGTCGTGGGTGTGATTCCTTGGGTGGATTTACCGTTACCCGCAGAAGATTCATTAAGTTTATTAGATCGTCGTCCTCGCAATAATCCTCAAGCTGAAATTACAATTGCTGTCATTCGTTTACCTCGAATTGCTAATTTTACCGATTTTGATCCGTTGGATGCGGAAAGTAGCGTGAATTTAGAATACATTAGCCCGGATGCAACATTAGGTCATCCAGACGCGGTAATTATTCCCGGTTCTAAAACCACAATCTCCGATTTATTAGTGCTTCAAGAAGCCGGAATGGCAGAGGCTTTAAAAAATTATGTTGCAGCCGGAGGTCAGGTTATGGGGATTTGTGGCGGCTATCAGATGTTAGGTGAAACGGTACTCGACAGTCAAGGAATTGAAGGAAAGCAGGGTGAATTTCCAGGACTCGGACTATTGCCTATCCGCACCATTATAGATCGGTATAAAGTCTCCTGTAAGCGAGTTGTTACTTCAGAAAATCCTTTTTTGGGTTTACCCGTAGAAGGATATGAAATTCATCAAGGTCGAACTCAAATTTTAGATGCCGAAACTACGTTACCGTTGTTTAACGATCTAAATTTAGGAATTACAAATAAATATTATTCCGTTTGGGGTCATTATTTACATGGAGTATTTGATAATAGTCCTTGGCGGCGATCTTGGTTAAATCATTTGCGAAAGCCGCGCGGTTTAGGAACATTACCAACGGGTATTCCCAACTATCGAGAACAACGAGAAATGATGCTTGATGTTTTAGCGGATGTGGTTGAAGAATATTTAGATATCGATCAAATATTAAGTTGGGTGTAAAATCAATATTTGTAGTTGCGCTTTAGCGCACAGGCTAGATTAAGGCTGTTACATAATTAGGGATTTAGGTATTCTAATCTGAATGCTTAACCGCTGAATTTTGTGCTGAAGCACAACTACGATTTGAACTCACTTATCTTGACTTTTAATTCTCAAATCAATTAAAATTAATTAGTGTCTTCAGAAGCTGACTCTAAATAAGCTCGAATCATTGCTTGAGTCCCTTGAGAAGCCCCATCTTCATCGAGATGATTGACAATTTTAAAGAGTTGATCGGCTAATTCAATACCCGGAAACGCATTTTCTGAAGGTAAAATCTCTTGAACCATTCGTAAATCTTTGAGAATATGTTTAATCATAAATCCGGGTGCAAAATCAGAATTGGCTACCTTTTCACCTAAATTAGTTAACGCCCAAGAACCCGCCGCCCCGGTACTACAAACCTCTACCACTAATTGCGGATCGATATTTTGATGTTTTGCGAGTAACATCGCCTCACACAAACCCACCATATTCAATGCACACAAAACTTGATTGCAGAGTTTAACCGCTTGACCACTTCCACTCGCTCCACAATAAAAGATTTTTTTTCCCATCGTTTCTAGAATGGGTTTGCAAGTTTCAAAAACTTCGCGATCGCCACCCACCATCATCGTTAATGTAGCATTTTTTGCCCCAATATCTCCCCCAGAAATTGGTACATCAAGAAAAGAAAGTTTACGGGACTGTACTTGAGAATAGATCCGACGTACCGATTCTGGCCCAACTGTACTAAAATCTACAAGAATTGCCCCCGGTTTGGCAGAGTGAACGACTCCATTTTCCCCTAAAACCACGTCTTCGACATCGGGAACGTCTCCCACACAGATAAAAATCACATCGGCTGACTCAATAGCTTCGTGAATAGAGGAAACAATATTTGCACCTCCAGAAGCCGCGATTTCAATTCCAGGGCGATTTGGGGTACGGTTCCAAGCATTAACGGGATAACCACTATTAGCGAGGTTCGCCGCCATGTAGCCTCCCATAACTCCTAAACCGAGAAATGCTGTGTTCGTTGATTCCATTTCTTGTTCCCTAGATTGACGTTGATCGGTAATTTCTACAGTTTACAATTGGTTGAGGCAGATTCTACGGAAATACGATCAGTCTAGTCAAGCGCAATTAAAAATTTTAAGAAAAAATAGCTTTGAGATCTAAGACAAATCCTGGTAATATGTCTTCACCTGATAAGGTTTTGGGAGCGTTTAAAACTTCGACTGCTTTTCCCGGGCGATAAATTTCAACTTGACAAGCTTGACGATTAATGAGCCATCCCAATTGTACGCCATTCTCAATATATTCTTGCATTTTTTCTTGTAACTTTTGCAAAGTATCACTGGGAGACATCAACTCCAAAACAAAATCTGGTGCAATGGGTGGAAATTTTTCTTGTTCTTCTGGGGTAAGTGTATCCCAACGTTCTTGTTTAATCCAAGCTACATCTGGCGAACGTTGGGCAGTATTGGATAACTTGAAACAGGTAGAAGAATCAAAACAAACTCCGAGTTTAGTTTGACGGTTCCAAATCGCAAAATCAGCAGCAATCTCAAAGTTATAATTTCCTGTTATTCCCCCTGTCGGTGACATTATTGTGATTTCTCCGTTCGCATTGCGTTCAAACTTAATATCAGGATTATCTCGACAGAGTTGATAAAACTGTTCGTCTGTAAACTGAATAACAGAGTTAAAATTAGTTGTCACATTAACCATGATTTTTTTAACGATTCTAGAATAATATTAACACGATCCCAAGCCGATCATTAGCTGAACAGATGGATTGATGTTCAATTATAAAATTGAAAAAATATAAGTTTTAGAGAATCATCAATGAACCCAGAACAAATCAATCAGACAAATCCCAAACCCATTCGGAAACAACAGGATAATCTGATCGTCTTATGTTAGCAACCGTTTCCATTTAGTTTTCCATACTATTGGGCAGGTTTTGTTTCGCCGGGTTTGTCATCAAATACTGAATTTGGGATTAAAACGGAACGCCTTTGAGAAAAAGTGTTAAATTTCTCTGTTTTTTAGAGTTATTTTACGTTTGATCCGGCTGTGTTACTGTATACTGACATTAATCCTTGTTGAGATTAAGAATAAAGAATTTAGTGCTGTCAAGGTTGCATTAATTACACGAATTTCTAGAGAGAGCCAAACAATATGGACGAACTGCTAAACCAAGTCTATCACGAAATTATCTATAACCTGTTAATTCATACCCCAAATCAAGCCCTTAATGTTCTCAAAACTTATGGTTTGGTTGTTGAGGATGATTTTTTGCAAGTTCTCCAACAAACTGTCGTAACTCTCGAAGAACGAAACTGTACAGAAGATGCAGATTTGCTCAGAGGTTTAGTTGAAAAAATAGAAAATTCTGAGGGAATTGCTACACTTTTAGCAGATGTATCGCCGTTACAACCCGCTAAAACTCCAGCGCAAAAAACGGCTTCTCCTCCTCAAAACCAGGAAACACCAACAACACCTTCACCGGAAAAACAAGCCGCTGCCGAAAAACTTTATAACCAAGGAACACAACAGTTTCAAGCCAATCAATACACCGTTGCTTTCCAATCTTGGCAACAAGCTTTACAACTCTATAAAGAAATTAAAAATCAACGGGGAGAAGTTAACTGTTTAGGTAAATTAGGAAATGTTTATCAGTCTTTAGGACAATACCAACAAGCGATTACTTGTCATCAGCAAGCCTTAGCCATTTCTCGTCAAATAAAATATCGTCAAGCTGAAGCCAATGCTTTAATGAGCTTGGGTCATGTTTGTTATTCTATCGGACAATACGATCAAGCTGTTGAAGGATATCAACAAGCACTGTTAATTTCTAAAACGATTAAATATCGAGTCGGAGAAGCCAATACACTGGGGAATTTGGGAAATGTTTATTATGTATTAGGTCGGCTGGAAGATGCCGCTAAAAACTATCAGGAAGCCTTAACGATCGCTCAAGAATTAAATTATCGATTTGGAGCCGTTAACTTTTTAAATAATTTAGGAAATGTTTATGCGTCTCTCGAAGAATATGAACAAGCGATTGCTTATGTCGATCAGGCATTAACATTAGCTAGAACGTTGAATTATCGCTTTGGTGAGGCTTATTTTCTGAGTAATCTTGGAAAAATTTATCAGGCGAAAGGAGAACTCGATCAAGCGATTGTTTACTTTGAGCAATATTTAGAATTAATTCGTAGCTTGAACGCTCCACAATTAGAAGCGAATGGTTTAAATTATATGGCAAATACTTATCAACTTAAGGGAGATTCAAAATCCGCGATCGCCAATTATCAAAAAGCTTTAGATCTTCATCGCCAAACCCAAAATCCTCAAGGAGAAGCCACAACTCTCAATCATTTAGGGCAAATTTATCAACAGTCAAACCAAATCGATACAGCAATTCAAGCTTTATTAAATTGTCTAAAAATTGCGACCCCGAAAGTTTTACCCACTGAATGTTTAAGCGCAGGACATCATTTAGGAGATATTGGCTTAAGCACTTATAATTGGGAACTGGCTAAACAAGGCTATGAACAAGCGATTCAAGCCATTGAATATATTTGTAGTGGAATGAGTCCTCAAAAATCTCGTTCAGAAATCGCTAAAGAGTCAGCAACGATTTATTCTAAATTAATTAAAACCTATTTGAACTTACAAGAAAAAGAAAAAGCTTTTGAATTTGTAGAAAGATGGCGATGTCAACAGCGGCTAGAGTCTACAGAAATGGCTCTTTTACCTTTGGGTGAAGTGCAACCTCATCTCAAAAAATATGAGCGTTTACAACAGCAAATTCATGCTTTACATCTGCGGCGTCAGTCTGATGAGATGAAGCAGTTAACAACAGCAGGAGTTCGCCTCAATAGTGCAGCAAGCTTTAAAACAGAGTCCGAAATCTTGGCAAACCTAGAAGCAGAAAAACAAAAAGTTTGGAAAGAAATTGATGAGTTAGATTCCAGTGTGGCTGAACAACTCCAAGTTAAACCTTTGAGTTTAGAACAGATTCAAAGAAAAATTCCTGATACAAAAACTGCCATTTTAAGCTTTTACACCTCTGAAGAAAATACTCATATTTTTGTTGTGCGTAAAGAACAATTATCAGTACAAACTTGTGAGGGAGAAGATCGAGAAAAATTGCAGAATTGGATTGAGAAATCTTGGATTGAGAAGCAGCAACATCATCTGCGCGAATGGCGAGATCAAATGATTGAGTTTTTGTTTAATTTATCTCGTCGGCTGAAATTTAATGAATTAATCTCCAATCATTTAATAGAATGCAGTCACCTTATTATTATTCCCCATTTAAACCTTAATCATATTCCCTTTACAGCTCTTCCCGTTCAAATTAAACAACAAACAAGTTATTTATGCGATCGCTTTTCAATTCAAACGGTTTCTAATTGTCAAATGCTTAAATTCAAGTCTCAACAAAAACAGAATAGCTCTGTCAATGTCATGGGAATATTAGCAGATACAACCGGAGATTTTATTTTAACGCATTATGAAGGTCAAAAACTAGCTCAACTCTATTCAGTTTCTGAGGAGTTATATTTAGCGAATGACACTGCAAAGTTCAAAAATATTGAACATTTAATGAAACAGGTTCAGCTTGGCTATCTGGGTTCTCCTCTGGTTGTAACTTCTGAGCCTAAACTTGATGCTCAACTGCAATTAATAGATGATAAAATGACATTAGAGCAGATTTTAGCAGGATGTTCACCTGATTTATTAGAACTTTGTATTCCCTACTTAAAAATAGAAGATAAAATGCTCAGTTTTTCAGAGCTAAATTTGAGAGTATTTAATCACTTCCTAGAACGAGGAACAGAACGAATGATTTATTCCCTATGGCTTTTAGAAGATATCGCCACATCACTGTTAATTTGGTTTTACTATCAAAACTTACAACAACAAGAGATATCAACAACAAACTCTTGTGAAGCATTGCGTCAAGCTCAAATTCAACTCAGACGTTTAACAGGTCAAGAATTAGATCAAAAGTATAAACCTGAATTACAGGAGTATTTGAAGCAACAACAGGAAAATGCTAATCAACAGAAAATCAACGATCAGCGAACATTGTTAGCCTGGAAGTGTCAACAGGATTATCCCTTTGAAAATCCATACTATTGGGCAAATTTTATTGTTTATGGAGGTTAAAAGATGAAGACTTCTGAACAATTGTTTTTTATTGCATTACTTCCGTCTCAAGACATTCAAGATCAAGCGACGGAAATTAAACAATATTTTGCTAAAAACTATGGGAGTAGCCATGCTTTAAAATCTCCGCCTCACGTAACTTTGCAACCGCCATTCAAATGGTTAATAGACAAGCTGGAACCCTTAGAAGATTGTCTAGCTAATTTTGCTCAACTCTATAATCCTATCCCGATTCGGTTGTCAGGATTTGGTGCATTTCCGCCTCGTGTAATTTATATTAATGTCCTGAAAACTCCCGAATTGATAGCGATTCAGAAAGCATTAATGATTCATTTAGAACAGAATCTGGAGATTGTTCACGAAGTCTCTAAACGTCGCCCCTTTTCACCGCACATGACCGTTGCATTTAAAGACTTAACTCGTCAAAATTTTCGAGCAGCTTGGCCAGAGTTTGAACATAAACCGTTGCAGTTTGAGTTTGTTGTTCCCCGATTAACGTTACTCATTCACCAAGAGAAGAAATGGAATATTTGTTCAGAGTTTCCATTCTCGACTGGAGAATAAAATTGAGATCAAGGAATACAATCTGAGTCAATATTTTCAGAATCTTGTTTTTGAGAAAAATAAGCAATCCAAGCCAAGATTTCACGATGAACTAATTCTGGACATTCATCCTGGGGACAATGACCGCCGCGCTCTAATTCCACAAACTTAATCAGGGGATTATATTGAAGATATTTACTGGGATTAGCAAACCGCAATGGAATTAATCGATCTTGTGCGCCCCAAAGTATTAGAATCGGAACATTAATATCAGGTAGAACCGTCTTAACTCCTGGCCCCAGGCGAGGACTTCCCATTACTTGGAATAAAATTGAAAAGGCTCTAGCCGCTCCCCGATCGGTTGCCGGAGTTGCTAAAATATCAATAAGCTCATCTGTAACCGCATTTGGATTTTCATAAGCCAATTTAGCCCAATTCCGCACCAGTGAACGACGCCGAACAATGTAGAATAGGCTTCTCAAAACTGGAGGAGAGGCAACAGTATTTTGAATCGCCTCGACAATGGGCAACATCCATCCGGGAATGGCTTCAGTTTGAGCAGAGGGGTCGGGTAAACTAATCGCAACTGCGCCTTTAGCCATTTGGGGGTATCGAGCAGCAGCAACTAATGCAACCAGTGAACCCACTGAATTTCCCACTAAAATAGCAGGTTCTTGAATGAAAGTTAACCAAAAATCATGTACTAAATCCGCCCAAAGCGTAGTATCATAATTCGCGATCGCTTTTTGAGAGGCTCCGAACCCTAAAAGGTCAAGAGCATAGACCGTGTGAGATTGACTTAATTCTTGTAAACTGTATCGCCAATGTCCAATTGCAGCCCCAAATCCATGTAAGAAAATCATGGGTGTAGCGGGATTATTGGGAGTCGTTGTTCGGTTCAACTTTGCTCTTATATATGTGTAGCGAATTTGCCAACCGCGCCAAACCCAATCTCGTTGAAAACCCAATTGCGGATACCTGTTTTTTGTTGTCAATTCCACGCTGGATCAAAACATAACTTTACAGTTGTACCCTTTTATTTTAGCGTTCCTGGAATTTTAGATTAAATCTCAACCGAAATTTAATCAGACTGAGTAAAATATCACTATATGGATACGCTCCCAAAATTTACCAACTGCTTCTAAAATTTTGCCAATGCCTGTGATCGATAAAAAGAGAAATCGCAATCTGCCTCAAATCAACGAAAATATCCGATTTCCCAAAATTCGGGTGATCGACATGGACGGGGGTCAGCTCGGTATTCTAACACCTCGCGATGCTCAAAAACTCGCCGAAGAAAAAGAGCTTGATCTAGTTTTAGTGAGTGACAAAGCCGACCCTCCGGTTTGTCGGATTATGGATTATGGAAAATACAAGTTTGAGCAAGAGAAAAGAGCGAGAGAAGCGAAGAAAAAGCAACATACTGCTGATGTCAAGGAAGTAAAAATGCGTTATAAAATTGACGATCACGACTACCAGGTGCGTGTGAATCAGGCAAAGCGCTTCCTGAAGTCAGGTGATAAAGTCAAAGCAACGATTATGTTTCGAGGCCGGGAGATTCAACACAGCAATCTTGCCAAAGAACTCTTGAAGCGAATGGCAACTGATTTAGAAGAAGTGGCTGAAGTACAACAGTCTCCCAAGCAAGAAGGGCGAACCATGATGATGCTGTTGTCTCCGAAGAAGTAGAAATCCAACGGTCTTGGTCACAAGAGGAAATTTCCATCCTCGTTCAATACATCTCAAGTCTTTACAAATAAATCACGGTTTACGGATCAACGTTCATAGATTACAGAAACAGGGGATAAGGTAAGAGAGGGCATCAGCTTAAGTCTAGGGAGCCTGAACCTTTCCCCTTTTTGAAGTTGGTTTAAAATAATACGAAGAAAGGGTTTAATAAAATCTACATCAAGGGGTATTAACACGCTGATGGAAAAGCAAATCAGTGGCTCTACGGTTTTTAGCCAAGGACTGTTGCGGAGTCTGAACCTGCGTCCAGAGGAAGTTGACCGCACACTATTGATGTTCTTGGTCTATACCATGACATCAATTGGACTAATCTGGCTAGAACTCAGTACCGTTGGCTTATTCCTCGATCAATATGGTGCCGATAAATTACCTTGGATATATATTGCCAGTGCGGCAATCGGTTCGAGTTTGGGAGTCGTTTATTCCTGGCTACAACGCATTTTGCCCCTGCGTCGGGTGATTGTGGTCATTCTCTTGTTAATGGCAGTTCCCCTATTCTTGTTCCGAGTTGGAATTGAAATCGAAGGGATGAAAATTGTTGGCCTCTCCATTGAGTTCATTACCCTGTTTTTGATGTGGCTGTGGGTAGAAGCCTGCTATCTCCTCAACGACCTCAATACCTCTATTACCGCTAATCAACTCTTTAATATCCGCGAGATTAAACGCACCTATCCACTCATTAGTAGTGGATTTTTGGTCGCTGGGGTGGTGAGTGGTTTTTCTCTGCCCATTATCCTAAGAGTTGTCGGATTAAAAAATGTGACAATTGTTTCGGGGGTAATGGTTCTGCTCGGAGCAGGTATTTTATTCTACCTAGCTCAACGCCACCAACAATCCTTTCCCGACTCCTCTCGGTGGACACCCGAAGACGAACAACCCGAATTTAGTAGCCGTAACCTCAAAGGGCCACTGCAAGGCTACGTTATCCCCTTGATTGCCTTTTTTGTCATGGCGGAAGTCCTCTACGTTCTGGTAGACTTCCAATTTTTTAGTCAACTAGAATATCAAAACCAAGCCGCAGGTGCAAGCGGAATTGTCAGCTTTTTAGGGATCTTTGAAGGCATTCTCAGTACCTTTCAAGTTCTGACTCAATGGTTTGCTTCGAGTCGTCTGGTTGAACGAACCGGAGTCTTTGCCACCGCTAGTATTCTCCCAGCAGGAATTGCAGCTTTAGGAACCTTCTCCCTCATTGGCGGAGTTACAGGCTTATTTACAGTTTTCCTGGGCTTCGTGATTCTGCGCTTTTTAGACGAACTGTTCCACTATACTCTGATTGAAACCACCGGAGCGGTTTTATTTCAGCCTCTCCCTGACAACACTCGGAGTGACATTCAAACCCTCGTTAACGGGGTATTTGAACCCATGTCTACGGGAGTTTCAGGTGTCTTAATTCTGCTGCTCCTCACATTAACGCAATGGATACTCCCCAATGAACCTGTTCGTCAATTTGCCAATCAACAGAGTTTGATTTTTGTCGCCGTTATCATTGGTTTAGCAATTCTTTGGCTGTTAGTGGTTTTAGCCATTCGGACTCAATATGTAAGTTTGTTAGTTCGCAGTGCAGAACGGGGACGTTTAGGCGTAACAGACATCAATATGCGGGCTTTAAAGCGCTCGGTTGCCGAAACCCTCTCTCAACCTAAACCAGACGCAGATAAGCGCTCCTGCATCGAACTCCTCTCTCAACTCGATCCTAAAAACGTTGGAGAAACTCTCGTTCCCCTTATCGAAGATCTCTCACCCTCCCTCCAACGTCAAAGTCTGGAAATAATGCTAAATCACCCGAACCCTAACTACTTGGGTGAAATTCGAGCATTGTCTCGCCGGGCTTTACCTCCAGAAGTTCTCGCTTTAGCATTACGGTATATTTGGCTGACAGAAACCGAACCGGATATCGAACAATTACGTCCCTATCTCCAGCCCCAAGTAGACCCCGTCGTGCGCGGAACAGCCGCAGCTTTAATTATGCGACGAGGCGGTCGCGAACAAAAAGCCGTTGCCACCAATACCATTCGCCGAATGATCACCTCAAGCCAGGAACGAGAACGAGTCATGGGAGCGCGAGCATTAGGAGAAGCTGACTATTTGCAGGGGTTACGCCTCTATCTCGACGATCTGTTACAAGATGAATCCCTACGGGTGCGCTGCGCTCTACTGGATGTAATTGCTTCAACCCATATTGAGGAATATTATCCCTCTTTGGTGAAAGCACTAGGCTACCGTTCAACACGAGAAGCCGCGAGTCAGGCTCTAGTACGACTGGAAAATGAAGCGATTCCCTTATTAACAGACGTTGCCGAAGATATTCAAAGAGATGATCTCGTGCGACTGCAAGCCTGGAATGCGATCGGAGAAATTGGCAGCCTGGAGGCAATTAATACACTCATTAATCATTTGATTACCGCTTGGGGAACCACACGTCGCAATATTCTGCGAATTCTCTTAAAAATTCCAGATGATGTTGGGATTGAGAGTGTGTTGGATCGGATTGGTCGCAGCGGCGTAGAAATATTAATTGAGCAAGAATTGATGTTTATTGGTCAGATTTATTCAGCTTTAATTGATTTGTCCTTGATTCCCGCCGGAAGCTTGAATGGAGAGAGTATTCGTAGTGATTTGAATGAATCTCAATCTCCTCAGCAACTCCTGAAACGCGCTTTAAGAGGATTAGAAGCCGATGCGGTTGAACGGTGTTTCTTGCTCATGAAGTTTCTCTATCCTTTGGGGTCAATTCAGGCGGCAGCGTTTAATATTCGTTCGGCTCAAGTTGGAAATATTGCACGGGGTTTAGAAATTTTAGATAATACCGTTGATATTGCCAGTAAGCGATCGCTGATTAGTATTTTAGATCGGCATTCAGAACTAGAAAAACTAGAATATCTCGCCCCCCTCTTTAACTATCGACCCCTAAAGCCCAGTTCTCGATTGCGTCGTTTGCTCGAATTGCGTCACTTCCTCTCAGATTGGACTTTGGCTTGTTGCTTCCATTTAGCGCGTTCAGCCCACTGGAGTCTAACCGCAGAACAAACTCTCATGTGCTTACGACATCCGACAGGATTTGTGCGAGAAGCCGTATTAGCCTATTTGAGAATTGCTTCCCGACGTGCTTTGGTAGAATTGTTACCTATGCTGCAAAATGATCCCGATCCCTTAGTGGCAACTCAAGTTGCACAGTTGATTGATGAACTGGGTGTGAATGGAGCACGTCTGGGTTCTTTTTAATGTTTACAACAGTCTAAAAACAACAGTCTCAAAAAAATTATGTTAACCAGCGTTGAACGCTTATTATTTGTCAGGGGAGTCCCAATTTTTCAGGAGCTACGAGACGACTTCCTCGTGCGTTTAGCTTCTGTGATGGATGAGCTTTCCTTCCCCGCCAATCACAATATCTTTACGGAAGGACAAGAAGGGCGATCGCTCTATATTGTTGTTTCTGGGCGGGTGAGAGTGCATATTGGCGATCGGGAACTGACTCAGATGGGAAAAGGGGCTTGTTTTGGAGAGATGTCTCTATTTGATGCTGAACCTCGATCGGCTTCTGTGAGTACCCTAGAGCTTTGTGACTGTCTGATGTTAACTCAAATGCAACTCTACGACGCAATTGATGAAACACCCGGAATTGCGATTAATATTATCCGAATGCTCTCTCGTCGGGTGAGAGAACTCAATCTTAAATCCAATGCTCAAGCTGCATCCGCTCCAGAAACGGCGAAATTAGCTTAACCCAAACCCGTATAGCAATGGGCGGTAGCCTCCCCTCCGCCCCAGGGCTGTTTCATTCTCAGTTAAAAATTGCCGGGGTTGATAGGGTGATGGGGTGATAGGGTGGTGGCCAGAAG
>JBCBCI010000027.1:0-69779 GCA_038530755.1 Cyanobacteria bacterium J06592_8
TAACTCTTGTTTAGGATAATTGGCGATCGCTACTTAAGTATAACCTTTACCTCAAAAGATACCAAATGGGTTCTATACAAGGGAAGTGTAAGCGGTGTAAGCAAACTCCTATTTCAAGAAAAAAAAATGATGAGGGCTTTCTTTCATCCGGTCAGCTCAGGCAAGTTGCAACTGGGTATTTTTCAATTCCTCAATACAGACTGATCAACTCATTGCCGATCGCATTCATGGATGAGGAAGTTGAGTTAGAGCCACAGGCAGTCTCAGTAAGCTAGAAGCAAGTAGAACATCTTAAGCATAGGCAAGACCCCCTTCAAATGAGGGGTATTTTTGTGGGTTTTCTGAGGTCTGTAAGCAAGGATGGTGAGAGACTGTTAGCAAACCTGTAAGATGGAACCCCCTCTATACAAGGAAACTGTAAGCACTGTAAGCAAACCTCCTATTTCAAAGAAAAGTGAAGTGAGAAAAAAATAATAATGAGAAAGGGTTGCAATTAGAGAATGACTAGAAAATAGGATTCTAGTCAAATTCTCGTCAAACTAAGCGTCAAAAGCTTTATCCTGTGTGGCTGAAAGTGCCTATTTAAAAAGCTGGCGGTCGGATTTGAACCCACAACCTTCCGATTACAAGTCGGATGCACTACCGTTGTGCTACGCCAGCAAGGTGTATTTGTTTGTTCACTTGTACAAGTATAGCAAAAAAGCAAAACTTGTGTCTATTAATTTATTTAAGTTCAGCTACACCAGCACCAATGACTTTCCATGTAAGGAAAAGCTTCTGTCGGTCTTGTCTGAGTCGAGGGTGAAATGATCCGTAACGAGAATGCAAGTGAGCGATCGCGCATACTTCATAATAGGTGTAAGCAAGAACAAATTAGAATTGTTTGATCTAATAGTTTGACTCAGCCTGACCACTTTAGCTAAACTTAAACCCAAAACAATGGATAATAACAACATTCTCAAGCAACTCCTAATGATCGGTGTAGGAACAACCTCTCTGGTTGCAGAGAAACTCCAGGAAGTGACCGATCAGTGGGTTAAAGATGGAACGATCGACTCTGACCAAGCTAGAGTCTTCATGGATGAGATGATGCAACGACTTAAGCTTGAGCAAGGTAACTTTGAGGAATTGCTTCAGCGACAAATCCGCAACATTATGCAAGATATTGGTGTTCCTCGTCAGTCTGAACTTGATGAATTACGGGGACGTCTAGATCGGTTAGAGCGTCAAATTCGGGACTTGGAAAATCGTCTCTGGCGGTAGAGACTCACAACGCGGTAAAGTATTTGTGGGGTTTGTTCTAGTACAGACTGAGGAGCAGTTAACTGTGAGAGAAATCTTAATTAGCTTGGGTTTGATTGTTGTTTGTGCTTGCGTTTTGCTGGTTACTCAGATCACGACAACAGGACAGGAAGCAACCGCATCTAACGTCCAAACAGTTCAACAAACTTCAACCCAGAAGCTGACAACTTCAAGCAACCCGTTATTGTCCCAAGGCATTGCTCCCGAAGCAAATGTCACTCTAGCTGAAAATATGGAGAGTGCAGGAAATATGGTGACTACAGAGTCAGGTTTACAATACGAAGAGATTCAAGAAGGAAATGGTGCCTCTCCTGAACGGGGTCAAACCGTTGTCGTTCACTACACCGGAACCTTAGAAAATGGCGACAAGTTTGACAGTTCACGCGATCGCGGTCAACCTTTCTCGTTTAAAATAGGTGTCGGTCAAGTTATCAAAGGTTGGGATGAAGGTGTCGGTTCCATGAAAGTCGGCGGACGCCGTAAACTTGTTATCCCACCTGATTTAGGTTATGGTGCGCGAGGTGCAGGTGGTGTGATTCCTCCTAATGCTACCTTAATTTTTGATGTGGAATTGCTAGATATCAAGTAGTTGCTTTTTTACTTTCACTTTACTTGTCTCCCTGTTGAGGGAGATTTAGTAATTCTGTACCCGGAATCTGACCAAAGATTTGCTGAGAGTACCTGAGTAATTCGGGGTTATTGAGTAACTTGCGATATTGGGGATTCTCAGCAAAGTGTTGCCATCTGTTTTGAACATCCATCATTTTCAGGAGCAAGAGTTGCCAATTCTTGAATGATCTAACTTTAGGGTTTAGGAAGGAGGAAGAGCTTGAGAAGATTCAGCCGCAGGAAAATAGCGATCGCTTCCCGCTAAATTCCGGAATTTTGTAAACTGAGGATCAAAGAGTAGCTTAATCGTTCCCGTTGGGCCGTTACGATGTTTGGTAATAATCACTTCAGCAATTCCGCGATCAGGTGAATCTGGATTATAATAGTCATCTCGGTATAGCATAATCACTAAATCCGCATCCTGTTCAATAGAGCCTGATTCTCTTAAATCAGACATCATGGGTCGCTTATTTGTTCGTGCTTCTACACTCCGACTCAACTGCGAAAGGGCAATAACTGGAACATTTAATTCCCTCGCCAACCCCTTTAACGCCCGCGTAATTCGAGACAGTTCTTGAACTCGGTTATCGCTACTACTTCCTTCCATTAATTGCAAATAATCAATTAAAACGAGTCCCATTGCGCCGCCTTGTTCGGCTTGTAAACGACGAACTTTTGAACGCATTTCGGTGACGGTAACATTGGGTGTATCATCAATAAAAACAGGCAATTCTGATAAGGTACCAATAGCAATGGTTAAGGGTTCCCATTCACTCTGACTAATTCGCCCTGATCGCAAACGGTTACTTTCTATTTTTGCTTCGCTAGAAAGCAGTCTTTGGACTAGCTGTTCCTTTGACATTTCTAGACTAAAAATAGCCACAGGTAGCTTATGAATTTTGGCAATACTGTAAGAAATATTTGTACAAAGTGCTGTTTTTCCCATTGAGGGACGACCCGCAACGATGATTAAATCAGAGCGTTGAAATCCTCCTGTCATTGCATCTAAATCATAAAAATCACAATTTAAACCGGGAAGCGCTACTCCTTCGTGACGATCTTCAATATCTTGAAATGTATTAATTAATGTTTCAGCTATCGAAACTAAATTTTGTTGGGGACGAATTTGAGTAATATTGAAAATCCGTTGTTCGGCTTGATCTAATACATCCTCAATATCGAGGGTTGTATCATAGGCAAATTCAATGCTTTCTTGGCTAGCTTGAATCAAATTGCGGCGCATAGATTTTTCTATGACTAACAAGGCATACTGATCGATATTCACTGCCGAAACCGTGCGATCAACCAGTTGTGCCAGCTTCATTTGTCCTCCAACTTCTTCTAATTGATTGTGATCGGCTAACCAAGTCGTTACTGTCATTAAATCTGTGGGTTTTCCCTGTAAATGTAAATTGCGTGTCGTTCGATAAATCGTTTGATGAGCCGGAATAGCAAAAGAATTCGGATCTAACAACTCTGCCACTCGACTAATTGCTTCGGGATCGAGTAAAATCCCTCCTAGAATCGCTTCCTCTGCTTCAATATTTTGAGGAGGTAGGCGATCGCTTGGCAGTGAAATGTTAGATCGATTTTTCATCATAATTTTTATCAAAAGAGGAATTCGTTATCACTACAGCAAACACTCAAAGCAAAAGTTTGATTAAGACTGTTTAGGATGATAATTTTAAACAATATTGTAACCCAGACCTCCTACGGTTGCGAAGTTGATTTTAGGATAAGCTGTTTTCTGTAAGAATTGTACAATGGCTAGAATTGCTAGCAAAACACTCACACAATCGGAATTTCTTCAGGTTCACTCAATTTCAAACGTTTAGTTCATCGCTGTGGCTATTTAATGAGTGGGTTAACCTATAGTGGTATTGTTTATACTGCGAGTCAGTTATTCATCGGTCTAGAAGTCGAAAATGATGATACTTTAGAAGATTTAGCGGCTGAATTATTCGAGCGACCTTTTGGGTTTGGGTTAATTATTTTAGCTGGAATTCTGACGATTGGTGTTGGACTCTCTTATCTTTATGGGGCTTACAATGGAAGTTATATTCGTGAGTTGCGCTCTTCTATCCAACCTCAATTGAGAATTTTGTCAACGAATATTGGTAAAGTTGGAATTGCCGCGAGAGGGATTTGTTTTGTTACAATTGGAATTTTTTTGCTAAAAGCAGGGTTTCTGGTAGAATCCGATCCCGCAGGTGGATTAACAAATGTCTTACAGCAACTCCAAGATCAACCTTTAGGATTAGTATGGCTAGGTGCGATCGCCTTCGGTTTAATCGCTTATGCAGTCTATATGCTCATAGTCGCATTATTTAGAGGTTAAACAAACAATTGAAGCCGAGTATGAAAATAAACCCGTATTTGTCGCTGATGAAATTTATCCGTCTGCTCAATAATCTGGTCAGATTATACTAATACAAGTCGCTACGGGTGGGTTATGGCTGATTTCTAGATTTGCACCGATGCTTAACCCACCTGAGTCAAATTAAGTTTCAACTAACTCGGAACAACGTGAACTTCAACTTCTGCGGTCACTTCAGGATGAAGCTTAATTTGTGCTTTGTAGAAGCCGATGCGACTGATTTCCGGTAAGGTAATACCCCGACGATCAATTTCTTGATTGGTTGCGGCTTGGATAGCATCTGCAAGTTCACGGTCTGTTACAGTACCAAAAATCGCCTCATTTTCACCCATTTGCTTCTCGATGGTAAACCGACCAATCGTTTCCAAAGCAGTTTTCTGGGCGACTGCTTGTTCTTTGAGAGCAATTTGTCGCTGACGTTCTTCTTCCCGACGACGTTCAACCTGTTTGAGAATACCGGGAGTGGCTCGAACGGCTAAACTTCTGGGTAACAAGTAGTTACGCGCATATCCTGGAGCGACTTCTACCAAGTCTCCGTTAACACCGAGTTTGCTGATGTCCTGTCTAAGAACAACTTGAACACGTTTTGCCATGATAATTCCTAATAATCTTTTAACCCAAACACTCTATAGTAACTAAATTTGTCTGGCGATCGCAAGAGGAACGATCAAGGTTTTGAGATGACCTTTGAGATTACCATCGAGGAAATGATTCTAATAACTTCGTTGCATCCTCGACATTCAACGGTTTTGCGAAGAAATAACCCTGACCAAAATCACAATCAAGTTCTTTGAGTTGTTGGAGTTGAGCTTCGGTTTCGACTCCTTCTGCAACAACATTCATTCCCATTTGATGAGCAATATTAATAATAACTGGAACTAATCCCAATTGTTCGGGTGTTCCATCCAGACGACTGGTAAAGGATTTATCTATTTTTAAAGTATCAATCGAAAAACTATCGAGATAACTTAAAGAAGAGTAACCTGTGCCAAAATCATCTAAACAAATATGAATTTGGCGATCGCGAAGTTGTTCTAATATCTTTTGTGCTTTTTGCTGATTTTCCATAATTGCACTTTCAGTAATCTCAAACTTTAGATATTGAGAGTCTAGATTTGTTTTTTCTAAAATTTCATCAAGCTGAAAGATCAAATCACTATGAGAAATTTGTCGAGTAGAAAGGTTAACATTAATCGTTATTTTTTGATCGACTAAACCATTCATTTGCCACTGTTTGAATTGTTGACAGGCTTGCTCCAAAATCCAGTAGCCGATGGAAATAATTAAACCATTTTCTTCAGCAATTGGAATAAATTCTACAGGAGAAATAAAGCCTTCCTGGGTATGATACCAACGAACCAAGGTCTCGAATCCGATAAGTTTTCCAGTTTTTAAGTCAATAATCGGTTGATAATTTAGACTGAATTCATTCAGAGCAATCGCTTTTCTTAAATCTGTTTCGATTTGAAAGGTTTTAACCGCTTTTTGATAGAATGTTGAGTCAAAAATTTGATATCGATTTCCCTGTTTCTTCGCCTGATACATCGCTGTATCTGCATCTCGGAGAATCTGTTGAGGTTGAGTATAGTTGGAACTACTTAGTGCAATTCCAATACTAGCATTAACATAAATATCATAATTTTTTAGAGTAAAGGGAGAAGATAACGTTTCAATCACTTTATCGGCGACTTTAACTGCGGGTTGAATATCTTGAATATGTGAGAGTAAAATGGCAAATTCATCACCGCCTAGCCGTGCTAATAAATCCACATCAGAAAGAGCATGAGTTAACCGATGAGCAACAGCGGCTAATAGGCAATCTCCAACAGAATGACCGAGAGAATCATTAACAACTTTAAAGCGATCGCAATCAATATACAGTAATGCAAACCGATAATTCTGATCGGCTTCAGCTTTTTGGAGAAACTCTTTTAAACGATTATTAAATAAAGTTCGATTTGGTAAATCTGTGAGTTCATCATAAAAGGCAAGTTTTGTTAATTTGGCATTAATTTCTTCTAATTGCTGCGTTCGTTCTTTAACTTGCTCTTCGAGTTCTGTATTCAGTTGAGCAATTTTTTGATTCACCGCTTGCAAAGCCAGATGATGCTGCACGCGAGCCAAAACTTCTTGAGATTGAAACGGTTTACTGATATAATCAACCGCACCGACTGTAAAGGCTTTCACCTTATCAAAAACATCATCAAGCGCACTTAAAAAGATCACCGGAATTTCGGCTGTTTTCGGATCAGCTTTTAAGCGAGAACAGACTTCATATCCGTCAATATCCGGCATCATAATATCTAACATGATCAACTGCGGTGCTTTGGCTTGAACCGCTTGCAGTGCCATTGTCCCGTTAATGGCTTGGCGAACTTCATAGCCTTTACGAGTGAGTAATTTTGAGAGTAAATGTAAATTTGCCGGTTGATCGTCTACAACGAGAATATCTGAATTGTCAACACTAGAAATTTTTTGAGCCATTTTTAAGAAAAAATAGTCTGTTCACCGCTTAGAACTGAAAAGAACAAAACATATACATAAGCAAATACAACTCAGAAAATATCCGATAATATTCTATTATAATCTGCAATTTAGAGGAGCTGAATCCTAACAATCGGTATACCAAATTGATTCAACCTTTCGGGCAATAGCGATCGCTTCACTCTGGCGTTGTTCAGGAGATTGAGTATTCAGTAAAATAGTAACATGACCTAACTTTCGTCCGGGACGAGACTCAGCTTTACCATACCAATGAACAAAGGCATTTGGAATTTCAGTAAGTTGCTGTTGCTTTTGAGTGTATAAAGTTTGTAATGTGTTGGTTTGAGTTTGAGTCAGTTCGTAACCCAATAAATTAACCATCACAGCTCCCTGACAGTGCATCTGAGGACTTGATAATGCTAAACCTGATACCGCTCGCAGGTGTTGTTCAAACTGAGAGGTTTGGCAAGCATCAAGGGTAAAATGACCTGAATTATGAGTTCGAGGCGCAATTTCATTGAGAAAAATCTCTCCAGATGCGGTTAAAAATAGCTCAATTCCAAATATCCCAACGGTTTGTAAACCTTCTAGTAAAGTATAAGCGATCGCCTGAATTTGCTCAGTTAAACTGGGTGTCAGAAGAGCCGGAGCAATCACCCAATGACAAACTTGATCGCTTTGATAGGTTTCCACCGCCGGATAAACCACAATTTCACCTGTGACTGAACGAGCCGCCATCACTGCTAACTCTCGTTCAAAAGTAACAAACTCCTGAACTAATAGAGGAGGATAACCCATTTTCCCCCAAATCCAGCGTAAACTCTCCTCATTTTCACAGATGAAAGTCCCCTGTCCATCGTAGCCATGACGACGAGTTTTCAAGACAATCGGAAATCCCCAATCTTTCTTGATGCTAGGCAGAACGGAATCTTCTTCACCCTTTGTTAAAGCTCGAAACTCAGGTGTAGGAAGTCCAAGATTTTTCACAAAACAGAGTTGATCGTATTTGTCCAGCAATACACTTAACGCTTCTAAACCTGGACGAAAACAAACACCTTTTTGGCTGAGGGGGAAAAGGCTCTCTAAATCAACAAACTCATTTTCAAAAGTAATCACATCACAGTAATTGCCTAACTCGGCGGTGGCTTGAGCATCTTCAATTTCAGCCAAGACGGTTTGTTGAGCCAGAGTTACGGCAGGATCGGTATTGTGAGGGGTTTGTAATGCGATGGAAATTCCCAGAGACTTGGCTGCATCTGCCATCATCATGGCTAACTGTCCGCCGCCAATCACACCCACTCGCTTAAGAATTTGAGATTGTTCTGCCATGAGTGGCTTCTCGTTAACTAAAACTGATCCTATTTTATCGGCAAACGGATGAGCCGCTCTTGAAGTTGAAAATTTTACTGAAAATTTTGCAGAAAATTACAAACAATTAAGGATTCACAAACAAATCACCGATTCAGGTCTGGGGTGAGGAGAATAGAAGAAGATACGTTCTAAAACATGAAAACATTAGCTATGAATAGTGAAGAACTTTTAGGTCGTTATGCCGCAGGAGAACGGAATTTTCGCGATACAGACTTATTTCGAGCTGAATTGAGTAACGCTAATCTGAGTGGTTCGAGTCTGTTCCGGGCGAACCTGTTTCGGGCGAACCTGTTTCGGGCGAATCTCTTGGGCGTGAATTTCTTCAACGCGACTTTGATGGGGGCGAACTTATATTGTGCCAATCTTAGCGGTGCCAACCTCAGTGGTGCCAATCTCGCTAAAGCTGACCTCAGAGGCGCGGACTTGAGTGGGACGGATTTACATGGTGCTGACTTAAGTGGGGCGATTTTGAGTGGGGCGAACTTCAGTTATGCCGATTTGAGTAAATCTACACTCTTGAAAGCGGAATTGATAGATGCCACCCTCACTCACGCTAATCTCAAAGGGGCTAACCTGAAAAGGGCAAATTTAACCAATGCGATTGTCCATGATGCCGTTTTTGTTAAAGCAATGGGTTTGGCATTTGATGTCCTCAGTGACCTGAAACAGCAAGGTGCTATTTTAGAGGAGGCGAATCCCCAGCATCAGGTCAATGCCGCACTGTGTTAATGTTCGTTTACAGTTGTACAGTGTTCAGTGTGCAGTGTGCAGTGTTCAGTTTTTTGAGTTCAAAGATGCCAGGGATTGAAATTCCTGTCTAAAACTTAAAGTCCTTTCAAAAGGACTAGGTTAAATTAGCTCAAATTGCCAAACTGTTTACTGTTCACTCTCTTACAAAGTTGCTGTCTTGCGAAGTTCCTCTCTTGCAAACCTTGCTCTCTTGGTCAGCATTCCCTAGCGCCGTGAGACGACGCGGGGTCTGACCGCTCTCGACGGAAACCGCCAAGTCGCAAGGCAAGCGCTTCAAGTCGGGGAACCCGCCCAACGGACTTCGCGCTCATGGGGGAAACCCCCAAGACCGACTTTGCGCTGCTTGCCCTGCGTTTCGGCTACGCTCAACGGTCGCATAGTCGTTGGGTTCACTGTCTCCTGTAACCTGTAACCTGTAACCTGTAAGCTCTTAACTGGTCACTGTAGAACTGTTCAGTGTTGACCTAAGAGCGATACTATTGTTGCAGACACTCAAGATTACATCGAGGAATTGACGATGAGTAGTACAGCACCCCAAAATATCGAGGTTCTACCTGAAGATTTAGATCACCTCAACATTACCTATACTGAAGAAATTGAAGCGGTTATCGCTGGTCTAGCCAACGAGCAAAAAGTGATGGTGGGTCAAAATGATGCGGGTCATTTGTGGAAGTTTCAATATGGAAGTGCAGAAGTATATGTACAACTCACGGGAGATACTGAAGACGATACACTAACAGTATGGTCGCCTGTGCTACAACTTCCGGCGAAGAATGAAGAAGCCCTGATGAAAAAGCTGCTAGAGATGAATTGGTTATCGACCTATGAGTCCCATTTCGCTATCAATAGCAACCAAGTCATCGTTCTTTCTAACCGCACCCTAGCTGGAATTACACCGGCTGAGATTTCTCGTGTGATTACCGTTGTTGCTACCATCGCTGACGATAATGATGATGACTTGCAAGCTGAATTTGGACAATAAAGATTAAATCTTTTGTTTTTCTAAAGTCCTGAGTCTCAAAAATCTCGCCGTATCTTCCTCTCCGCAATTTTTCTCGCTTTGGTTCTATGTCCAACAACCGTTCAGTCTGGCGTTTTGTCCCATTTATCAAGGCTTCAGGACAAATTCAAATGGCGATTGATGCTTGGTTACTAGAACAACATCGTCAGGGTAAATATCCACCGACATTACGGTTTTATGCCTGGGAACCTGTGGCGATTTCTCTGGGTTATCATCAACGCCGTTGGCCAGAATCTTGGCATCATTTAACCTGGCGAGGAGAACCGATAGAATTAGTCCGCCGTCCAACGGGAGGAAGGGCTGTTTTACATCAAGGAGATTTAACTTACGCGGTGGTGACTTCAGGACTCTCTCAACGCCGCATAGAAGCTTACAGAACCTTGTGTCAGTTCTTGATTGAGGGTTGGCGAAAATTAGGGTTTGAATTAAGTTATGGTTCTGCAGGACGAGGGTATATTCATAATTCCAATTGTTTTGAAACAGCAACGGGTGCAGATTTGGTTTTACCGGATGGTTTTAAATTAATTGGTAGCGCACAACTTCGACGAGAACAAACCGTTTTACAACACGGTTCAATACGTTTAGAACCCGATCCTGATCTCCATCAATTGGTATTTGGACAAGGCTTTTATCCCTCTATGATTGAACGCTTCAGTGGAGAGTCAGAGGATGAAGGGCTAACGCAAAGTTCTCAAGTTCAAAAGTTGGTAATGAGAGCGTTAATTGAAGCGGCTTGTCAATGTTTTAACATTGAGTTTAAACTTGAACCTTTATCCTATTACGAATGGCAAGCCATTCAAGCTTACTCTGTTAAATTTTCTGTTCTAAAGACCTAATCCTACTGGCTCTGTATACACAGTTACTTTTGAAGAGGGGAGAATGAAACCGCCTTGAAGACCAAAAATTGGGGACGACTCTACCTAGACTTGACAATGTAGTATATTTGTAGTATAGTTAGTTTATAGCAATCAAGATAGCGATTAAAAAAATTATAGAATGGCGGCATAGTCTGAGACGTATTTTTGTAATTCTGTGGCTTTTTTGGCATCAAAACCTAAGAATGATTGCTGTATGATATCAACAAAAGATTGTTAGATAAAGATTAAAATCATGCCATACGAAACCTTAAAATTATCAACACCAAAGCCTGTGTTATCTTGGGCGAATCATGCCTTAGCCTCCCAAGAAACTCAAATGGCAAAAAATGTAGCTTCATTACCTTTTGTATTCAAGCACGTGGCATTAATGCCTGACGTTCACTTGGGGAAAGGAGCCTTAGTTGGTTCTGTTGTTGCCACAAAAGATGCAATTATTCCGGCTGCGGTTGGAGTCGATATTGGTTGCGGAATGTGTGCCGTTAAAATGCCATTTATTGCCGATCAACTAGAAGGAAAACTCAAGAAAATTCGTCAAAATCTTGAAGCGGCTATTCCCGTTGGTTTTCACGAAAATCAAAAAATCGAAAAAGCGGTAACAAATTGGCAAGGTTGGCGACAGTTCAAAGACCTACATCCGAAAGTTCAAAACTTAGAAGGAAAAGCCTTAGCCCAGCTTGGTTCTCTCGGAGGTGGAAACCACTTTATTGAACTCTGTGTCGATACCGAAAACTCAGTTTGGTTAATGTTACATTCTGGGTCACGTCACATCGGAAATATGCTCGCTCAACGCCATATTGAGACGGCAAAAGAGTTAGCAAAACTGGCACAAATGAAGCTTCCTGATGTAGATTTAGCCTACTTTGTTGGTGGAACCTCTGAATTTGCAGCCTACTGGCGAGATTTACAATGGGCGCAAAATTATGCCCGTTATAACCGAGATGTAATGATGGCACGTTTTAAGCGAATTGTTGAACAAGCTGTTGCAGGTGGAAAGCCAACTAAACCACTTTTAGAAGTGAATTGTCATCATAACTATGCTGAAAAAGAGGTGCATTTTGGTGAGGATGTTTATGTCACTCGCAAAGGTGCAGTTCGAGCGCAAGATGGAGACTACGGTATTATTCCCGGTTCAATGGGGGCGAAATCTTTCATTGTCAAAGGGAAAGGAAATACAGACAGTTATTGTAGCTGTTCTCATGGGGCTGGACGTTTGATGTCTCGCAGCAAAGCCAAAAAACGCTTTACCGTTGATGACTTAGTTCAGCAAACAGCCGGAATTGAATGTCGAAAAGATCCAGGAGTTTTAGATGAAATTCCCAGCGCTTATAAACCGATTGATGAGGTGATGAGTAACCAATCTGATTTAGTGGAAGTGGTTGCAACTTTAAAGCAAGTTGTTTGTGTGAAGGGATAGAGAATTTACCCTTAAATTGAACTTGAGTTCGAGCATTAGTAGGGTGTGTCAGTGACGCACCCTTGAATTTATTTTGCGATCGCTATATTGTCAGGTAATTGTAATCGCCGCAATTCTATCAGTCTCAAAATCCACCCTAGAAACTACCTCGACTCGCCTTTAATTTTAATTTAGCAAGATTTGGCGAAATCATCAGTCACTCATTTCAGTACCGTTCATTTGAGTGAATTACCTATTAATATTATTCAATTTTTCAAATATATATCTATCCTCTGTTTTCATCAAATATTCTGAGAACATAAATTTTTACAAGAATGCCTACTAATGATACAATCACAGGCAACTTAGGTAATGGCTGTATTTAGGGTGCAGCAGGTCAGAACAAATCCTTCAGAAGCAAGGGACTTTGGGAAGATCAAAGCGATAACTTGCAGTCTGGAGGTCTAGGCAATGCCCCATGACGGGACACACTGACCGCCAAGCTCAGAGTTGATACCTTTATCCTTAACAAAATTTTTTATATTTCATAGAAATAGGTAAATTTTTATGTTAGAAGAACAATCAAAAACAGTACAAGAATTTTTCTCTAATCAATTTAATCAAGGATTGGAAGACGAAGAAGGTCTCAATTTTTTAGCAGATATTGGTGAAACGATTGAGCCAAATTTTCTCTCGGAAGCGGCTAGCGAAGCCTACACCTTTTATCAACAAAATGTTGAGGATGCAGATTGGGGAAATGTTCAGTTATACCAAGCCAGAATTGAGAACATCAACGTTTACATTATCTATGTTTCTACCGATGGAGATGATGGCTGGTTAGAAATTTATAACGATCAAGATCAAGGATTAGGATTTGCTCAATATGACTTTGAAACCTTAAATTGGAGCGATCAAGAAACAATTCGAGCAGAAGTTTAATGTTTAAGGAACAGCGGGGTCAGTAATTAACTACACGATTACGCCCCTGTTTTTTTGCTATATATAATGCCTGATCTGCTTGATCAATTAAATCACCTGGACTCGATTTGGGAGTAGGAATAAGGCTAGAAACCCCACAACTCAAGGTTAAAAACTGACTGACTTTAGATTGAGCATGAGGAATCGCAACATTAGCAATAGCTTGACGGATGGACTCAGCGAGCATTAATGCACCTTTAATTTTTGTATTCGGTAAAAGCACTGCAAATTCCTCACCACCATAACGAGCGAATAAATCACTAGAATGTTGGGGGATTGTCGCAATAAATAGAAAACTTTATCCGATTAATTTAATCCCGCAATTCAGGAACTATACTAGGATTATGCAATACTAATCTAGGTTACTGAGTGATGGCACTGAGTCAAGACCAGAAGCTACAGAACGGGAAGTATACCGTTAAGCGAGAACTGAAACGTCGTCAGTATGATATTACTTACTTGGCTGAAGGCTCAGATGGGGAACGATGGGTGATTAAAGTTCTCAATCCCGCAGTGTTAGCAGGGATGAACTCAGAAGAACGGAACCGCCTGGAAAACTTGTTTTTGCAGGAATCATCCAAGATTCATGAATCTAGCGGAACACCTCATATTGTTAAGGTTGGAAGACCTTTTCAAGAGACAACATCCAACGGAACATTTGCCTGTTTACCGATGGAATATTTGGGTACGAATAGTTTAGCAGAACGGCAACAACAGATTCTCGCAGAACCAAATGCCCTAGAATATATTCAGCAAATTGGAGAGGCTTTAACGATTATCCATCAGCAGGGAATTGTCCATCGTGATATCTGTTTTGAGAGGGATGGCTTTAGAACCCAAAAATCGTTCTAAATCTATGTATGATTGGCTTGCTTTGCTATACCCACCAAAGAGGTGGTTTGGTTGCTGACAGGGTTCCAGGTAGATGGCTTACTTCTTCTTGAGATACCAGGGATTAAAATCCCTGTCTAAAATTTAAAGTCCTCTCAAGAGGACTCAGAGTTTAGGTGAATATTTCGAGTCCATTTCAATGGACTTTGATTATCAGCCCGGAAATTGATTTCCGGGTATCTTAACTGTCAATTTAGCATTTAATAATACGCTGCATAATATTGACTCTCTTGCTTATCTCCATTGGCAACCATCCCCAACACGGGAACACCTGCCATCTGAAGTTCTCGCAACGCCAAATCAACCGCCGCCCGGTCAGTTTTACCGACGCCAACAACCATCATTAATCCGTTGGTATGAGGTGCCAACAGGTTTGCATCGGCTAACCCCAATAACGGCGCAGTGTCGTAAATTACCAAGTCAAAGACCTCAGTTAACTGATTCATCAACGCTTGCATCGACGACGAAGACAACAACCGTGAGGGGTCTGCAATCGGTTGACCTGCGGTTAATACATACAGATTCTCGTCGCCAACAGTTTGCTGAACCACATCCTGAATCTCTAAATTTTGAATTACCACATCACTCAATCCCTTTTCATTCGACAACTGCAACATCCGATGAACTTTGGGTTGACGTAAATCAGCATCCACTAACAACACCCGTTGTCCCATCGCCGCAGCACCCATCGCTAGGTTCATCGCCACGGTTGACTTCCCATCCGCCGGAGTCGCAGAACTAATCACGCAGGAACTAACCGGAGTTTCGGGGTCTAACAGCCGAATATTGGCACTCAGAGAACGAAACGCCTCTTGGAAGGGTGTACAACTGGGTTCGTGGGTGCGGGGTGTTACAGTTTCGAGGCGAGGCATTGTCGCCGCAGGTAACATCAAAGCCTCATCACTGGCGGGAATCACACCCAACAAGGGTAACGGAATCCGGTCTGTCACTTCGTCTGTATTATGGAAAACGTTGTTAAAGCGTTCAACCAACTGCGCCGCCATTACACCTAAAGCTAAACCTACAAGTCCGCCAATTGCCAAATTCAACGGCATAATCGGGAAAATGCTAATCAGTTCGCCTTCTTCACTGCGAGGAATAGAGGGTTCTGCAATCATTTCCCAAGTCGGAGGCGGCGGAGGCGTGACAACTAACTGAAGTTCTTGTTGTTGGAGAGACAAATCATTGACGCGACTGGTCGAAACGTCTAATTCCTGTTCTAAATCTTGATAACGACGAATAACAGAAGGAAAAGCTTCAGCAGATTGATTTAATCGTTCAGCCGCATTTTCTAAAACCTGAGTGCGAATTTCTAACATCTGAATCTGGTTCGCCGTCATAATTAACCGCTCTGTTAATCCTCGGCGAATCGAGTCTTGAAAAGAGAAAATTTGCGGGTCTAGACTTGCTAAATCTCGTCCAAGAACGGTTTCTGCTTCTTGAGTTAATAAGGGTAAAATTTGCTCTCGTTGGTCGAGTAAAGCTTGAATTTGTGGGGCTTTGCTAGTAAATCGTGCCGACTCTACAGCGATATCTGTTTCGAGTGCGAGTAACTTTTCAAGTAGGGCTTGATAACGAGGAGATTGAGTTAAAGCTGAGGCTAACATCGCCTGTTCGGGTCGTAAGCCTAACTGTTCTTGCAGGAGAGAATAACTGGCTTTTTGCTGTTCAAGCTGGGCTTGAGTTTCGAGTTTTTCAACTTCGATTTGGCTAATTTGGTTGGAGAGTTGTTGGATTTTGGCATCCGGTGTAATAAAAACATATTGCTGTTGAAGATTCAGTAATTCTTGTTTAATGCTGGCGACTCGTGATTTTAAAGGATTGAGTTGACCTTCGATTAATTTTAATTTCTCGGCGTTGGGGTCGAAGCGTTCTTCTTGACGACTCGAATCAATATAATTTTTGGCAATAGTATCCAGAATAAACTGAATTTTCTGCGGTTCAGTATCTCGATAACTCACTTCTAAAATTCGTGTATCGGGAAGGGGATTAATCGAAAGCTTATCCGCTTCAAAAGAGGTTCGACCTGTTTTTTGGTTAAATAAAGAACTATAAGTGACTTCCGGATATTGAGTCTGAATATTTTCGATAATTCCCGACATTAACTTCGGACTTTGCAGGAGTTTAACTTGAGAAGTATAACTCAGTTCAGGCTGAATTCGGTTAGAGACTGTTCCTGGAACCTGCGCCTCGGAGTTAGAGGGAATAAACAGTTGAAATGAACCCTTATAAACTGGGGTTTGATGATTTGTCCAGAAGTAAGCTGCGGATGTGGTAGCGGCGGTAATTCCTAAGATTAAAAATGCCCGTCTCCAAATCCCTTTCCAAAACTGATTGACTGGACGAGAATGAGATGAAGCGGAAAAGTCAGGGTTATAAATATAGGCATTCCGTTCTACCGGATAAGGCTGTGCATATTGAGGAATATTTCTTTGAGAATGATATACGGATACTTGAATATTTTTTTCGGTATTCATTGTTGTTTGAACTCTTCTTGACTAAGCGTTTTTTTCCGTTACCAGTTTTTACAGTTAACCCTGAGCGAAGTCGAAGGGTTATCAGTCACCAGTGATGAATTGAGATTGCTCTTAAGGGATAACCCACAAAATTGCAATCGATAAAAATAAAAATCAAAGCCGATTTCGGGTAGTAGAAATGTGCATCCTTTTCTTAATCATATCCTGATTTTTTGCACACTTCAAGTATTTAGAATTCACAAGAGCAATTCTAATTTCCCCAAAATATTCAACAAAAACTAATGTCCGGCTCTTAACCCGTTCAAATTGGGTCAAGTTCGCTCCTCATACCTAAAATATTAACGGTTCTAATCTAAAATTCCCACAAATCTGAGGATGCCAAACAGTCCATTAATCGGGCCGAATCCTCCAATCGCACCACCCACTCCATCTTTAAAGGTGGCACTACCAGAACGTCCAATAACAATCACATCATTATGACGAAGAATGGGGTTATTCTGCTCATTAACTTCCTGAGAAATATCCACCGTAATACTTCGGCGTTCAACCGTTCCATTGGCATTAATCCGAATTAATTCTACTTTTTTGGTATTTGCTCTGGATTGGTTAAATCCTCCGGCTGCCATAATCGCTTGATTCAGAGAAGTATTCGGAGGAGCTTGAACGGGGCCTGGCCTCATCACTTCTCCAACTACACTAATTTTAATTGCATCAGGAGAAAAACTTGCCATTGCCAAATCATCGGTTTGATTAAAATTCGCGGTACTGGCTTTGGGAATCACAACGGTGTCCCCTTGTTGTAGAACAATATCTTGGGTTAAATCTCCCTCTTGCAACAGTGACCACAAATCGACTGAAATCACTTGTTCTGTTCCGGTGCGAGTCAGGCGACGAACTTCTATATTACGAATATCAGCCGTATCCGTAATTCCGCCTGCTGTTTTAATCGCGCTGGTGACAGTAGAAACGCCTGTTCCTGCGGCTGAGGGCGGTTCGCCAAATCCTTGAGGATTATCAGGATTGGATGTAGGTGTATTTTGAGGAACGGCTAACGTATGGGTTCCGGGACGGTTCACTTCCCCAACAACCGCTACACTAATCGGTTGAGAGGTGGAACTGGCAAAATTCGCCGCTGCCATCTGACGGGCTTCAGTACGATTTAGGTCTGTAACGGTGGGAATATAAACGGTGTCTCCATCCCGCAGACTAATATCTTGACGCAAATCTCCAGCTTGCAGCAGTTCCCACAAATCAACATTAATAATTTGTTCAATACTAGAACCCGGCTGTTTGCGACGGATTTTGACTTGACGAATATCAGCCAGCGCAGTAACGCCTCCCGCCATCTGTAATAATTGAGTCACACGCGGCAGTTGTAAACCGCCAGAATTGGCAACCGCACTTCCGGGCATGGCATTACCGCCTGGAATTCCAGAGAAAGTGTAAGCACCAGGACTCTGAACTTCCCCAGCAATCGCAATTTGCACGGGTCGCGCCGACAGCAACGTTAAGGAAATAAGGGGTCGTTGTAAATATTCTGTATAACGCTCTTTAATAATCTCCGTCGCTTGTTCGGTGGTCAACCCCTGGACTGGAACCATTCCCACCAGAGGCAAATTCAGGGAACCATCAACCGAAACTTGATGTTGACCGTTCGGGCCGCTATACTCAGGAACATTAAAGATGTCAATTTGTACGCGATCGCCTACACCCAAAATATAACCCTCAGAAATAGGTGTTGGTGCAGGAGTAACGGGAGGCGTTGGCACTGGAGGCGGAAGTGGGGGAAGTAGTTGTTGAGCCTTTGCGCTCTCCATCCCCAAAACTCCAACCATTAGCGGCACAGACCATCCCAGAAGTGTAACCGAATAAACTTTTGTTTTCCGAAAAAGGTGTTGATAATAACTCAAGGTTCTCATCTCTATAATTTCCGACTGCTCGCCTCAAAACTTGCTGCCCTCACTTTTTCCAATATAAGCTCTCTCTAATTGATTGCCAAAAATCTTTAACTCACCAGATTTTCAGAAACAGGCTCTGTATAACTGTGTATAACTATCTGTCAGAATTTACTGTCAGAATTTACTGTCAGAATTTTGCAATCTACACAATCTATCCTAATCGGTGTGAACTACCCGAACCCAGTGACTAATTATGGTAGTCTAGTCTGTTGTCGTTACCCTAGCCCCAGAACCAAGTATGACTAATCGATTTTATACTGATGTTTTAGTTGTGGGTGGGGGAACAGGTGGTGTTGCTGCTGCACTACAAGCAGCCCGTCGAGGGGCAAATACCATTTTAGTCAGTGAATTTACCTGGTTAGGCGGAATGCTAACCTCCGCAGGTGTTTCCGCGCCCGATGGCAACGAACTCATCGCCTTTCAAACCGGAATCTGGGGAGCATTCCTAAAAGAACTTAAACACCGACATCCACAGGGATTAGATTGGGGTTGGGTGAGTTTCTTCACCTTTGACCCTCGCGTCGGGGCTGAAATTTTTGCAGACTGGGTTTCACAAGAACCCAATTTACACTGGATTTCGGGTGACAAACCCCAAGAAGTCCTTAAACAGAATAATAAAGTTACAGGAGTGCGATTCTCCAACTGCACAGTTGAAGCTGAAATTACTGTAGATGCAACTGAACTCGGTGACTTATTAGCACTGGGAGAAATTCCCCATCGTTGGGGTTGGGAGCTACAAACTGAATGGGAAGAACCAAGCGCACCTGTTATCCATTATTCTCTAACAAAAGCGTCCCCAATACAAGCCCCGACCTGGGTCGCAATTCTACGAGATTTTGGAGAAAATACTGTATCTCCTGAAATTCCCGCCCCACCCATCGATAATCCTGACCAATTTGTTGGCGCTTGGGAAGGTTACGGTGTAGAACAATTTCTTAATTATGGTCGGCTTCCAGGAGGGCTAATCATGATTAATTGGCCCTGTCGGGGAAATGACTACGGAGAGGGACTAAACCGTCTAATTCAATCTCCAAATCAGCAACAAGAATTTTTCCGGGAGAGTCGATGGCATACTCAAAGCTTTCTTCGGTTTATTCAACAGCAACTGGGACGGCGTTATGGTTTGGCTGCTGGGATTTTTCCCCCTCAACACTCCACAGATGAGATGAATCCTCTGAATACATCTTTTGCTCTACATCCCTATTACCGAGAAAGCCGACGCCTGCAAGGACTGACAACAATTCGCGAACAGGATATCCTTGCCATACCTGGAGGGAAAGTTGCTCCACTCCCGATAGATTATACAACAGGTGATTGTGATGCGATCGCGATTGGGAACTATCCCAACGATCATCACTACACGCAAGAACTGTTTCCGCTCAAACTCAAATATCTCCGCTGGGGTGGACGTTGGACCGGAACGCCGTTTACCATTCCCTATCGGGCGTTAATTCCCCAGGAAACAGAAGGTTTGCTTGTCTGTGAGAAAAATATTTCAGTCTCTCATATTGCGAATGGGGCGACTCGTTTACAACCTGTGGTGTTAGGAATTGGTCAAGCGGCAGGAATGGCAGCAGCTTTGTGTGTAGAATCCCGATGTCAGCCTCGAAGTCTATCTGTTCGTCAACTCCAAGATGAACTCTTACAAGAACCCACAGCACCTGCGGCGGTCATTCCCCTATTCAATTTACCGCTCGAATCTCACGATTGGGTCAAGAAACAGCGTTACTATCTTCAACATCCAGAAGCTTATCCAGCGAGTGGTTATTGTGACCTAGAGTTTTCATCTCCGCCCAGAACAGTTTATTTCTCAACAACTCAACAAGAAGAATTGACTGATGCTATTGAGGGAATATTTCATCGCCGTCAAGGTCAAGACTATACACTCAAATTGACATTTCCCGAAAAATTTGCTAATCAAACCTGGACATTAGTGACATTGGATGCTCAAGTTGATCGACAGTTTCAACACTGTAAAAATTATTCTCTCGTTTCACTCAAGGGACGACTGAATGAAGCCGGTCACTGGTTGCTCGTTGAAGCCTTGACTCATCTCGATTAGAGAGAGTTGAAATATAAACAGTGCTTAGACCTCCCATTAGAAGAGAGCGTGCTTAAAAAAGTAGCACTTTAACAGAGAATGCCTGATGTTTGAGAGTAGTGGAAACGTCTCACGAATTGAATGCCGAGATGCAAGTCAAGGGTTGTTCACAAATTATAGATAAAAGATACGATATTACCTTGGGCTTTGGATTTGTGTGATCGCCTTGATTGTTCATGCCCAGTCCGGCTGTGAAGCACCACGCATAAATGAGTAGAAACCCAACGATATTGGATTTTCCCAGAAAGATGACAAAAGAAATTCAAGAGTAGGATTAAGGTAGGGAGTGGCAATTCGTAGAGTGATTCGCTTGCAATCAAAGCAAAGTTCCCTTTGCGAGCTGAACTAAAATAATAAGTGATTCTCCAGTGTTCTGTCCCGGATGATCAAACTTTCATCCCTTTTAAAAACTCAAAAAATATTTTTGAATTATCATCGAAAACCTCTGCAACTTATCCGAGACAATTCTCCTCATACTCGAATCTCTAGACAAGAATTGATCGGAGTATGACAGTTGTTCAATTGACTCGAACTAAAAGGGTGTTGATTGATTCGGAAATTCAGCTTCAGAACTCGAGTTTTTACTTGTTGAGAAATCAAGCCTCTTAGAAATGTGTAAAAATTCCTGATGAGCTGGTCAAAGTTCTGTAGAAATACTGAGAGAACCGATCTGACGATAACATCAGATATTTTGAGCTAAAAAAAATCATTTTATTCCTGATATAGTCAGGTTTGTTTTGTATCAGGAAATAGGACAGGTTAATAACGGACATTTCCCATGAAACTCACATCATTTGTTGTGCTCACTAGCTTTTTCTTATTAGGAATCACAACTCAAGTTCAAGCAGCCGAAGACTATTCAACAACCCTATTAGAATTACAAAACCATAAGTATATGATGTCAGCACATTTAATGCAAAACGAATCAGGTGACGCTTCTGGTGGTGGCGGACGACGCTTTGCAGACAATCATCGTATTAACACCCAAGATGACTCCCTATTTCAACGAGGTAGTGGCCGTTAAATTCATCTGCAACGAGTTAATTCTAGAAATAGATAAAATCTAGATTTGTGTTTTTGCGAGTCCATCAAAGCACTGTAGTATCTTCTCCTGAGCAATCATTAACTTCTTTTTATTAGACAGACTGCTATTCATCCGTTCTCCTGATGCGTGGATATAGCAGTCTCATCTTGCATTTTGAGACATTTTGTCTGTATTATAGAAACGAATAATATAAAATTATTCCTGATTAAGGGTATAATAGAACCGGATAAATTCTATTCGACAGCAAGTACAGGGTGCTGTCATCAGTGGTTCAGATTCAAGTTCATGTCACACCCATACCATATCTAGATCTGGGGGCAAGGACGGGTATAGGGGATGTGAGTAGGTGACGCGGGCTTGGGTTAAGATGAAGTAAGTTCAAACCTAAGCAATCATTCACGGAGGATGATACCATGCCTCCGAATTAGGCTATTTCAAGGAAAAACATGAGAAAGGATACCGATCTGATCAAATCTCTCGGCCCCAGTTCGATGGATCAGATCATGCTCTACTTGGCTTTTAGTGCCATGCGGACAAGTGGGCATCGGCATGGGGCTTTTCTAGACGCGGCAGCAACCGCAGCAAAGTGTGCGATTTATATGACCTACATGGAGCAGGATCAAAACCTGCGAATGACGGGACATTTGCACCATATTGAACCGAAGCGCGTTAAGGTGATTGTCGAAGAAGTGCGACAGGCTTTAACAGAGGGAAAACTGTTGAAAATGTTGGGGTCTCAAGAACCTCGCTACCTAATCCAGTTCCCTTATGTTTGGTTGGAACAATATCCTTGGCAACCTGGAAAACCTAGAATTCCGGGTAGTAGTCTGACACCAGAAGAAAAGCGCGTAATCGAGAGCAAACTTCCTAAAGTTTTACCGGATGCTCAACTGATTAACTCATTTCAATTTATGGAGTTAATTGAGTTTCTTCATAGGCGTTCTCAAGAAGATTTACCTCAGAGCAGGCGAATGGCTTTGAGTGAAGCTTTAGCAGAACACATCAAGCGTCGTTTAATTTATTCGGGTACCGTTACTAAAGTTGATTCTCCTTGGGGAATGCCATTTTATGCTCTAACTCGTGCATCCTATTCTCCAGAAGATCAAGAAGAACGGACTTATGTAATGATCGAAGATACAGCTCGATATTTTCGCTTGATTAAAGATTGGGCTGAACGTCAACCCAAAGTCATGCGTGCATTAGAGGAACTTGATATTCCGAGCGATCGAATTGATCGTGCTTTAGAGGAGTTAGATGAAATCCTCAGACAGTGGGCAGATCGGTATCATCAAGAAGGTGGAGAAACAATGGTTTTACAATTTGTTTTCGGTCCCAAAGAGGAAGAGTAGGGATTTCCTTGTTTGCTAATTGCTAATCGCTAGTTTTGACTAAAAAGTTAGCAATTAGCAACTAGCATTAACTTCTCTTCTTATTATTCACCGATTTGCATTTTAACGGTTAAGGTTTTTAACTTTTCATTAATCCACTTTTCAAATAGTTCATTTTGCAACTTTTGCTTTAATTTCTGATTTTCAAAAGACGCTTCAATAAACTCCTCAATCCGGAAAATACACCAACGTCCCTCAATCTCCAACGGGCCAACAATTTTTCCAGGTGTTGCTTCCGACATCATCGCTTTGAGACTGTCTGGTAAACTTCCAAAACTCACAGGTCCCATCATTCCATTAACATTGCGTTCGGGTGTGATGGAATGTTCTCGTGCGAGTTGCTCAAAACGAGCCTGTTCTTCTAGTAGACGACGATGTAATGTTTCTGCAAGTTCATAATCCGCAATGACGATGCGAGAAAGAACGATAGTATCTAAAAAAGGCTTCCGCTCTTGAAAATACTCTTCGAGTTGGGGCTTGACAATAGACATTTTTAATGTCTCTCGCTTAAATCCCGTTTCGACTTGTTGATGAAACGTATCATAACTGATTCGATTCTGTTCGAGCCATTCCTGAAATGCTTGAGGGTCAGTGAGATTACGTTCGAGTCGAAAGTTAATCACCGCTTGTTCAACAGCCGTTGAATTAATATTCAGGTCTTCTCGTGAAGTTAACTCTTTCTCGACAACATACTGGCGCAACATTTCTCCCAGAAAAGATTGTAATTTTCCAGAAGATTGTAAATACCTTAAAGACTGTCCCAATGAAATGGTTTCATCATTGACTGTTAAAAACGGCTGAGTCATGGAGTTACTTCCTCGACAGAAAAACAACTACGAAATAGGTAATATATAGCAATCCTGATCCGTTAGTCGAAAATCCGGACATGGCTTATTTATCAAAAATTTCCATATCCTACATCTTGCCCACACCCAAATTCATTAATCAGATTGCTATGCTCTATCCTAACTCGAATTCGGCCTTTTACAATCAGCAGTCAGCAGTACACATTAAACAGGTTACAGGTTACAGGTTACAGAAGATGGCGAGTTCGACAAGCGTCCTTTTTAAAGGACCGGCTAATTTTAGACAGGGATTTTAATCCCTGGACGCAGGACGCAGTACACAGGGGACACTAACTATAGGATTTGACTATAGTTCCAGACAAGAGCCAGTCCTATTCCAACGATCGCACCGATAAATGTATTGATAAAATTGACGACTTCGTTGGTTAACCATTTAATTTGAGCCTGTAACGTCGCTCCAATCACGCTTTCGAGGTTTGTGGCGATAAAAGCAGCGATCGCACACCAGACAATCCCCATCCCATCAATTAAGCCGACACTCCACCCTACTAATGCAATCACAATCGAAGCTACAACTCCGGCGATAGTCCCTTCTAAACTGACTGCGCCTTCGGTTCCTCTGGCGACAGGCTGCAACGTGGTAATCAAAAATGTGCGTTGACCATAGGCTTTCCCAACTTCACTAGCGCAGGTATCTGAAAGTTTTGTGCTGAAGCTAGCAACGTAACCCAATGACAGCAAAGAGATCATTTGGCTGGTTGTATCACTCTGGGAAGAGAACAAACGAATCAGGAGAATTCCAACAGCACACAAGGCGGCGGTTAAAGCTGAACCCCAAACATTTTCCGGCCCTCGCGCACCACTGCGTTTCTCTGCAATTCCGGCGGCCTCTTTTTCCGCCATGCCAATTCGAGTCACACCGGAACCCACCAGAAAGTAAAATCCGACAACAACGTACCCAGGCCAACCCAAACATCCCCAAATCAGCACACCCAAAACCCAAGCATGAAGAATTCCGGCTGTTGTCAATAATTTTTTCGGCGCGATCGCAACTAGCGTTAGTAGGATGGTATTCAAAGCGATGGCGACAATCCAGGGATTCAATCTCGGTAATAAATCGTTCCAGTTGAGGTTAAAATCTGACATTTTCAATTGTGAGTGAGTGAGTCGCAGTCTTTCAATATCCAGATTAAATCCCTTTGTAACAACAGACTAGCCTGAGTTGAAGGTTTATTCTTCGTTCTCCTTGGGCTTGAGTTGGCGTACCGACTCTAAAACTGAACCGACTGCAAATCCCATTGCTGTTCCTGTCATCGCATACTGACCGGGTGCTTTGGACTGGGCATAGCCAATCTCACTTCGACCTGTAATATAATCGCAACAGTGATATCGGTCTTGGTGAAGTTTAGAAACAGCTAAACCAAATATAGAACCCAGTACCGCCATTGTTATTCCTGAAAACAGGACAAGTCTTATATTCATTTGGATGCTCCTCTTGCTCTGACTCCGATTAGTCGTATCTTGCTCTAATGCTTATTTCTGTTGTAACAAATATTGGCAAATTTACAAAGCTTATTTTACGAAAGTTTAACTGGGCTAAAAAAACAGATTCAATCCGAAGAATTAAGTTTATAAAGCACAGCTCTCTCTGTCAATGTCAATCTATTTCCGTGCCAACTCAGGTGTATCAATTCTCAATTTAACCTTGAAAAAGGTGACTCTCAATCCAAAATCTAACCAAGCCGATGAATAGCCCGATTTCTCCCAATCTTGACCCCGCAACTTCTCCTCTACGAAGTGTACATACTACAAATTTTCCGGCGATTTTAAAACACTTAGGAATTTCCCTAGTCGTCTCAACTTACCAAGCGGGAAAAGTGATTATTCTGCGGGCAGATGGAGATACTTTAAACACTCATTTTCGTCTTTTTAATCGACCGATGGGGTTAGCAGGCGATCGCGAAAAATTAGCGGTTGGGACTGCTTTTCAAATTATTGATTTGCGGAACGTTCCTGACACCGCAGCCAAACTTAATCCTCCGGGAAAACATGATGCCTGTTACCTCCCTCGCAACATTCACATTACAGGTGATATTGATATTCACGAGATGGCTTGGGCGGACAATGAACTCTGGTTTGTCAATACCCGATTTTCTTGTTTGTGTACGTTAGGACATCCGAATAGTTTTGTTCCGCGTTGGCGTCCTCCCTTTGTCACAGCTTATGATTTGACGGATCGTTGTCATCTGAATGGTTTAGGCTTACGAGACGGAAAACCGAAGTATGTTACGGCTTTGGGAGAAACGGATACTCCAGCAGGTTGGCGAAAAAATAAGGTCAACGGCGGAATTTTGATGGATATTGACACCAATGAAATTTTAGTGCGGGGAATTTCTATGCCTCATTCTCCTCGTTGGTATGAGGAGCAACTGTGGGTGTTAGAATCGGGAAAAGGGAGTCTTTCAACTGTTGACCTAAATGCTGGAAAATTAACAACTGTTGCTCGACTTCCCGGCTTTACACGCGGGATTGAATTCTGGGGAAATATTGCTTTTATTGGCTTATCTCAAGTTAGAGAAACAGCGGTTTTCAGTGGTTTAGAAATTGCTCAAAATCCAGAACGAACTTGTGGAGTTTGGGTGGTGAATATCCAAACAGGAGAAATTCTTGCCTTTCTGCGTTTTGAAGATGGCGTTCAGGAAATTTTTGCGATCTCAGTTTTACCAAATACTATTTTTCCAGAAATATTAGAATGGGATGAAAGTTTACTCGCCAGTACCTACATTTTACCGGACGAAGCCCTAGCACAAACGGTTAAACCTACTACCGAAAATATTGAGGCAGAACAACATTTTGTCCGAGGAAATGAACTGTATAATCAGAGTAAACTACAAAAAGCAGCAACTGAATATCAAGCCTGTTTACAAATTAAACCGGATTTCCTCAGAGCGAGATATAATCTCGGTGTTGTGTTGGGAGATTTAGACCAATATCCAGCCGCAATTGAACAATTAGAACAAGTTATTGCTGTTGAACCTCACCATGCTGAAGCCCATAATAGTTTGGGATATGTCTACAGTAAACAACGGGTATTAGATAAAGCAATTCAACATTATGGAGAAGCGGTTAAACTGGATGGTAGCTATGCCAAAGCCCATTTTAATTTGGGGATGAATCTCCTACAAGTTGGAGAATTTGAACAGGGTTGGGCTGAATGTGAATGGCGTTGGAAAACCGCAGAATTTACACCGTTTAATTGTCCTCAACCTCAGTGGGATGGTGAAGATCTCGCTGGTAAAACGCTACTGATTCATACTGAACAAGGGGCTGGAGATGCCATTCAATTTATTCGCTATATTCCAATGGCGGCGCGATGGTGTCGGAAGTTAATTCTGGTTTGTACACCGCAGTTGATGACATTATTTGAAACAGTGGATGGTATTGATAAAATTATTAATGCGGGAACGCTGGAACTCAAGGAATTTGATGTCTATTTACCGTTAATGAGTTTACCCTATATTTTCAATACAACTCTAGAAACGATTCCCGCAGATATTCCTTATTTATATATTCCAGAGAGTCAGGATTTGCCTGTTCTTCCTTCTCATAAAAAGACGAAAACTTTTAAAGTTGGCATTGCTTGGGCAGGGAGTCCAACTCATAAAAATGATGCCAATCGTTCTTGTCAGTTAGCAGATTTTATGACCGTTTTACATCTGGTAACTCAAACTGATAATTTAGAATTTTATAGTTTACAAAAAGGCGATCGCGTTGCCGATTTACAACAGTTACCTCCGGAAATTCCAGTCCATAATTTAGATAACATTATAGAAACCTATGCTGATACGGCTGCGGTGATAGAACAGTTGGATTTGGTGATTAGTGTAGATACTTCTGTTGTGCATTTAGCTGGGGCTTTGGGTAAGCCTGTTTGGACGCTTCTGTGTTATAACCCAGACTGGCGGTGGCTACTGGAACGAGAGGACACGCCTTGGTATCCGACAATGCGCCTGTTTCGTCAGCCTCAACCTCAAGATTGGCAAACGGTTTTTCTGCGGGTACAACAGACTTTGGCTGAACAGCTTGGTATCAGCAACTTTGACCAGAATTTGCCTAGCTTACAAATATTACCAGAGAAGAAGTCAGGGCAACAAGTCGGTATTTGTTGGCCAATTGGGATGCAGTCAGGGTGGGGAACCTACGGCTTGAACTTAACGCTGGAATTGCTGAAAACAACTGTTCAACCTATTTTACTCGCAGGTATCGCCAATTTAGAAAGTCTATTACCGACTCATCAATCCCAATTAAAATCCCTTTTACAACAGCAGGAAAAGTTAACTCAACCCTTGAATTTTCCTCTATTATGTGCTTTGGGAAATCAATTGGGTACGAGTCAAGAGATAGAAGCGATTACTTCTTCTCAAAAAATTGGTTTAATTTTCTTTGAGGATACATACTTTTCTGAAAACGCGATCGCAAATGCTCAAAAGTATCAAGCCATTATCACCAGTTCAACCTGGAATGATCAGATTCTCCAGCAAGTTTTGCCGAGTTCAATTCAGCTTCATACTGTTTTTCAAGGCATTGATCGGACTCTATTTTATCCAGCTACAAAATCAAACACGTTTGGCAATCGCTTTGTGATTTTTTCGGGTGGAAAATTAGAATATCGTAAGGGTCAAGATATTATTATTGCTGCTTTTCGAGCCTTTCATCAACGTCATCCCGATGCGTTATTACTTACAGCTTGGCACAACTACTGGCCTCAATTTCTGATCGGTTTAGATCGAGCAGGTCATGTTGTCGCACTTCCTGAAGTTGAAAAAAATGGGACTTTACAGATCACAAAATGGTTAGTTAAAAATGGGATTCCAGAAAATGCTGTAGTTGCTTTAAATGCTTTACCGAATGCTCAAATGCCTCAGTTTATACGAGAGGCAGATGTGGCTTTATTCACCAGTCGTGCAGAGGGAGGAACAAACTTAGCCGCGATGGAATGTTTAGCTTGTGGAATTCCGACAATTCTATCTGCAAATACCGGACATCTTGATTTACTGGGAGAGCATTGTTATCGCCTTCAACATCAGAATTCTGTAGAACCCTATCAATTTGCTGCTGGAACAGAAGGTTGGGGAGAATCATCCGTTGAAGAAGTATTAGAAGCCTTAGAAAATATTTATCAAAACCGTTCAGAAGCTCAACAACGAGGGGTTCTTGCGGCAAAATGGATGCAAAATTGGACATGGAAAATACGGGTTCAACAGCTTCTAAATGCGTTAGCCATAACAGCGAAATAATTATCTCGGCTAATTGCTGAATGCTGAAAGCTGAATGCTATTTTAATTTTCATAATTCATCCTGCTCTTTTCTTCACGTCTAAATTGAAAGCAAGCTGAGGAGATTGAATGATGCGAGTTTCTGGAGTGTCGTTGATTGCTATTTTCTGAATTAACGTGTGAACTTCCCAACTGGGAGAGGTTTGGGGATAATCACTGCGATAATGTCCGCCCCGACTTTCGGTTCTAAACGCTGCACTTTTGAGAATTAAATCAGCAATCTCGACCAGATTCAAGGTTTCCGCTACAGTCCGAATTTGTTCTGGGGCGTTGGCTGATTCCAATTGTACCGTTTGGTTTGGCTGATGGTTAGATAGATACTGAGTTATTTCTAAAGTCGCCAATTCTGAACGCCAGGAAGCCACTTGGGCGATTGCATCGGACAACACCACTTGAGAACGACAAATACCAGCACTTTGCCACACCAGTTGGGGTAGACTTTGTCGAATCAATTTAATCCTATCAAAATCTTGGCTCCAGTCTTTTGATTCTGTCGTGAGTGACAGCGGTTGCTCTTCGGCGTGGCTACCATTAGAGTTGACTTTCAGGTGCGACAATTGACTGGCAAAAACAATACATTCAAGTAGTGAGTTACTCGCTAAACGATTTGCACCATGAACCCCTGTACTTGCCGTTTCGCCAATGGCATAGAGTCCGGGAATTGAGGTGCGACTCTCTAAATTTGTGGCAATTCCCCCCATCCAGTAATGAGCCGCAGGAGACACCGGAATGGGTTGGGTAAACACATCCACACCCCACTCTTGACAGACTTGAATGATATTGGGAAAACGATAGCGAATTCTTTCGGCTTCTATCGGTTGCAAATCCAGGTAAACACAATAGGGGTCCGGTTCAGTTTTCTGCAAATGACTAAAAATTGCCCGACTGACGACATCTCTGGGGGCTAGCTCTCCCTTGGGATGATAATTAAACGCAAAACGTTCCCCTTGGGAGTCGATTAAATGCGCCCCTTCTCCTCGCACCGCTTCACTAATCAAAAAACGGGGAGCGTCGGGTATGGTTAAAGCTGTCGGATGAAATTGGAAAAATTCGAGATCCCGCAGCAAGGCTCCTGCGCGCCAAGCCAGTGCTATGCCATCCCCTGTACTGACAGTAGGGTTTGTCGTTTGGGAAAAGACTTGACCGCCCCCGCCTGTGGCTAAAACCACCGCAGCAGATCTAATCCAGGTAATCTGCTGTTGATAGAGTAGACTAATGCCCTGACAATGTCCTGTAGATTCATTCAGCCACAAACTCAAGGCGAATGCTTGGGAGAGTACCTTAATATTGGGACGCTGTAATACTTGCTGTGCCAGGGTATCAATAATGGCTCGTCCAGTGGTATCGGCCGAATGGAGAACACGGGGACGAGAATGAGCCGCTTCTAGGGTGGTGGCTAATGTTTGACCGTGACGATCAAAGCCAACTCCCAACTTCACCAAGGACTGAATCGCTTCGGAGCCATTCTCTACCAAAAATTGTACGGCTTCGGGGTCACAAAGCCCAGCACCGGCTTGTAGGGTATCTTCAAGGTGTAACGAGGGAGCATCTGAAGGGTTGATGGCTGCTGCAATTCCTCCCTGTGCCCAGTTACTCGATCCCGTTTTGAGGGTGTCTTTAGTAATTAAACCGACTTGTAAATTAGCCGGCAAACACAGGGCGGCGTAGAGTCCTGCCGCACCACTACCGACAACAAGGATATCGAACTGGGTACAAAGGGGGGGAGATGTTAAAGTTAAGGCTTTCAATTCTTCAGATGCTGTTATTGTAACAATGAGTTTAATAGACTATAATTGATCCACTTAAATTAAGTCAATCCCATCTGTCGCTCCCATTTCTGTTGAATCTTTTGATAGTTAGTATAGTAGGTGTGCGGATCGAAGTCTGGCATGGGTTCATAGATATCAATTTCTTGCCAGAGAGGAGTTAAGCACTCCAGAGACTCAATGGAATCGCGAACAATTTTTACGGGTTTGAGCCAATATTGTTTCTCTTCAGCGGTTGCCTTGGGGCGCAGTTTATTTTCATTACCCGTGTCTGTTGTACTGACATTAATAAACCGACCTCGGATCAGTCCTGCCCATTCTTTTGAATGAGAAAGTTTTTTAATATAATTGCGTAAGCTGTCTTTGGCATAGGTGTAAGAACGCCAGAAAGGAATTTTATACTTATCAGTAATTGAGCCAAAAGCACAAAGGGCAAGGGTAGTTTTGAGACCTTTTTGATGTTCTTGATTGAGTTTTTCAATCAGGGGTTCAGCAACATTAACAAAAGTCTGATAGTTTGATGAAAAAATTTCATCATCGACTTCTTTTTTACTGTTTCCTAGAGAGGAAATTTCACACTCATGTTCGTATTTAAACTTACCCACACCATGAATCAAAATCACATCTGAAATCCCTTTGAGATCGATTTTTGTGATGGCTTCCTTCACTGCAACCTTGTCGGTTAGATCCACTTGGCAATGTACAGCCTCTGTTTCCATCGGCGATCGCGAAACCGCTACACAGGTGGTGTTTTCTTCAGGTAAAAAGTGCTCGACAAAGCCTTTGCCGACAGCACCGCTAGCTCCGGTAATGATGACAAGTCTAGAATTCATAATTGTTGGTTTTTATATTAACTGAAGTTGGACTTTGAACATTTGAGTTGATCGGCTCGTCTTTAATTAAACAAGAATAGCCGAAGCAATAAATGCCCCTCTTTCTGCCATAGTATATAAACCCATATGATGGGCTATTTTCTGGGGATGAATGGCTGTTTTGGGCAGCCCTAACTCTGCTGCCATTTCTGCTGTTAGGTCGAAAGTTGAACACCCTTCAGTATAGACAGCAATCTCTTTTAATGTTGCTAGCATATCATGATTTCGTGCTGATAATATAGTCACCACAAAATCCATCACACAAATATCAGTGCATATACCTACAACCACTAAGGCTTCTAGTTGGTTTTGGTTGATCCACTGAATTAAAGAATTGTTACCTGTCTTAACATCAATTGACCCGATAAATCCATTAATGCAGTCTTTTTCAATTAAGGTGACTTGGGGATGGGTTTCCAGCCATTCCAGTTGAGGAACTAACTTTTCTTCCCCAGATCCTTTCTCGCAATGGGGTGGATAAGGGGGTTCGGGTTTGCCGGGTTCGTGGGTATCTAGGAAGGCTAAAACAGGCATTCCTTTAGCCGTGAAAGCTTTAGCGAGGCGATCGCTTTCTGAGACCATGGTGGCAATTTGTTCATTGGGTTCAGTGGGTGCTAAGGGGCCAAAGCCAACGGTACAAAAGCCATTGACCACATCGACAACGATTAAACCCGTGGGGCGATCGCCAACGCTATAGGGCTGCGGATCGATGGGTAAAGCCGCTTGAATTGCAGCTAAGGTAGAATCCGTTATATTTAAAGTTGTTACCATAAAAAACCTCGCTTTTACTAATAATAGACTACTACCAAACTATCTCAAGAGTTAAATTAAATCCAGGTAATATATCTTCTCCAGATAGGGTATTCGGTTTGTTCAAGATGCTCACTGCTTGTTGAGGTCGATAAATTTCTACAATCTTATTTTTTGGATCGATTAACCAGCCTAAACGTATACCATTGTCTAAATATTCTTGCATTTTCTCTCTTAAGCTTTGCATTGTATCGGTACGAGAGCGCAATTCAACAACAAAATCGGGACAAAGGGGAGGAAAAGTTTCTTGTTCTTCTAAGGTGAGTTGATTCCAGCGTTCTATTTTTACCCAACTCACATCCGGAGAACGGTCAGCACCATTAGGTAGGCGGAAAGCTGTAGAAGAATCAAACACTTCTCCCAGTTTAGTTTGATTGTTCCAGATGACAAACTGTGCTAACAATTGAGCGTTGCGTTTTCCTGTATTACCTCCTGTAGGAGGCATAATAATTAATTCTCCATTAGCAGTACGTTCAAGACGCAAATCTTGATTAGCAGTGACTAGAATGTGAAACTGTTCCTCTGTAATTTTGAAGGCTGACGGAATGTTAATGGTGTTCATCTTCTATTCCATAGCGGCGATACGGCTAAAGCCACACTGCGTGAACGCTTTCTGAGACCATGGTGGCAATTTGTTCATTGGGTTCAGTGGGTGCTAAGGGGCCAAACTCTATCCAAGCCTTATCCCAAAGTATTGCTTTGCTGTGGGAATCGGATTCAGTTTGTTGATTGGCGCTACCTTGTTCTGATTCCTCATCATAGGCGTGACTTAGCAGCCAAGAGACTGGGAATCTACTTTGGTGAGGGGGATCTTCGTTCCAAGTAATCCTCAGTTCCCCTTCTTCCTCTTCCCAAGATAAGGGTTCTGGAGGTGAAGTGCGATCGCTAATTTCGTAGAGCTTCTGAAAAGAAGTTGGATGACTGCACTGGGGACATAAGCAATTATCCCGTAACCAAATGTAGTGGAAACGTTTTCCCTCGACTGTTAAAAAGCTTTCTTTTGTGATTATGTTACTTGTCATCAAGACTTCCTCATGATTTTTTGTTACAATTCGGTCTAAAGTTTACTATCAATAGGAAACTTTAGTTATTGGCTAATGCTTGACATTCCTCTACCAGAATCTCCATCAATTTTGATGGCATCCGCTGATAGGATAGATCCAATTTATTATATTTTTCCCACAATTTTTGATATTCGCTTCTATCTAAACAGGCTTCCTGAATATAGCAATTAATCGCCTGTCCAGTCAATCCTCGTTCAACACATTTTTCCAGAGCCAGTTTATTTTCTTCGACCTCCCCCACACATTCAAAAGCATTGTGAGCTTCTAGTCCCATTAATTGTCGGTAATAAAGCTGTAAATCAGGGCGATTAAAAATATTTTCGTTCCCTAAGAAATGTTGAAGCTCTTTGGCTTGTTCTGGAGCCACATAAGCCATATAAGATAAATAAACATAAGCACATTTAGGACAAGATTTGCACCAAGGAGGATTAGTGTTACACGAGTAAACTAATTTGAGGTCATTCTCTCTAACTTTTTGAGATAGCAGCCGATAAACTAATGTATCTGACATGGGTTTTAGGAAACTAAAAATTGTCATATTGTGAATAAATTCTTGTTGAATATATTGTTCATAAACAATTTCGCATTCAGTGCTTTTACACCAAGCGTGATTAATATTTTTATTTCCTACTTTTACCTGTTCACTATCCGCACTTTTTTCATTCCCATAACAAAGTTGGGTATATTTCTCTTGAAGGATTATGGGAAGAATGCCAAATACACCATAAGCTAGAGGTAAGTCTTCATAGTTTCTAATATCAGAAACCTCTAAACCTTCTACCCCATGAAGTTTAGCTGCTGGAGAATTCAGGAATGACTCAATAATATATTGACGATGAATTTTTTCAGGTGGATTTTGCAGTTTATAAAGATGTTGTTCGTGCATTTCAAACAACTTTTCAGGACTAGCGTGAGTATGTAGATTGATGCTGAAACTATCAAAGGGAATATGATGATCGTCTAACATCCGAGCCATTAACAGACTATCTTTACCTCCACCATTACAAAGAAGTAAGGGAGTTTTTCCAGGAACTATAGTTACTGCTGGCTTTTGTACAGGAGTAATATCCTGATGAATAACTTTAGCACCTTGATAATCTAAGTTATCTGTTTCATAACGCCACTGTCCTAAACATTGCTCAACACTTAGGTTCCAAAGTTTTTGTAGATTACTTGTCCAATATTTACTGTATTTTCCTAAGTCAATATGAGTCGGCTTTAAGCTGAGTATTTTTAAACCATGGAATAACAAAATATGGAAATAAATTTTTTCCATATATTCTTGAGTATACTCTAACTCTAGCTGATGAAAGTCAACTGTTGAATACCAAAGAGTCGTTGTAAAAGTAATTTCATTATATTTATAAACTAAAGTTAGATTATGTTTTGAGCGAGTACAATCAACAAATTTTAAGACAATATCCATGATTAATCTTATCAACCTTGGTCAAGATTTTGTTTATCAATATCAATTACAACTTTACCAAAAAAGCCTTTAGTTTGAAAAAATTGTTGAGCCTCCTTGATTTCAGGAAGTTGAAAAACTTTAGTCACCAAAGGCTTTAACAGACCTTTTTCCAGATAGCCAACTAATCTTTGAAATACCTCAGATTCTAGGCGCGTTGCTCCAATCATCTCTAAATCTTTGTAAATTAAATCTCGTAAATCTAGACTAACCATTGGATTACCAATTGCACCACAGGAAACATATCTTCCTCTTGGCTGCAAATTTTTAATCATCAAGTTAAAATAATTTCCTCCGACTACATCCAAAGCTAAAGTGATTTGATGTTGCGCTAAATTAGACTCTAAAGAATCATCTCGCCGATAGATATAATCAGCACCTATATCTTTGGCAAATTGCTCTTTATTTGCACTGACAATCGCAATCACTTTAGCACCTCTAATTTTGCTGAGTTGAATTAAAGCACTCCCTACACCGCCAGAAGCTCCTGTAATGACAACAGTATCTTCTTTGATAATTCTACCTTTAGTCAGCATATTTTCCGCAGTGGAATAAGAACAGGGAAATGTGGCTAACTCAATATCGGACAGTGGAGAATTAATCGGATAAACATTAGTAGCAGGAACGACTGTATATTCTGCAAAACCCCCATCTAATTCACTGCCAATATATTGATAGTCATCTAGAGTTTGATCCCGAATCCAACTGTCAACGATAACCCGCTGCTGCATAAATTTTGGTTCTACATCTGCCCCAAGTTCCACAACTTGACCCACAATATCAGCACCTTGTATTCGAGGAAACGCTGTACTATTTTGTGTCCAGCAAGATGAGTGATTAAGCTCGTTTTTTTCTTGATCTTGTAGGATTTCTGAAAAATTATCTTGTGCAGCATACCAACCTGTACGAGTATTAATATCTGTATTATTAACCGAACAAGCTCCTACTTTTATCAATACTTCTCCCACTTTTGGGCTGGGTTTAGGAACTTGAGTATAGACCAGTTTTTCGGGTCCCCCAAATCCTGTGAGAATAACTGCATTCATTAACTCTGTCATGGTTTTTGTATTCTTTACGAATTACCCAACTTAGTCCGAACTTTCATCAAAATTTCTCCTAACCTATTTTTCCCACTCCCATCACCACAACCCCAATAATAGTCTTGGGGCGCATTTTCTACTATTAGTTCATCTCCCGTATCCAGAAGTATTTGCCCAATATCTTTATGGGTTTTAAACTTACAAACTAAGCCTTTTTCCATCACATCCTCTTTGATTTCCTCCCAATCTTGACGAAGAGGACGATTACGATCGCGTCCCATTTTTGCAGCATCAGCAGGGATTTTAGCTAATCTAATTACTTCTAGATGTTCAGTCCCCACAAACTTTTGGGCTTGGAAATAATGCTCTGAAGTTTGCCACCAAAGTCCATCCAATTCAAAACCGTGGGGGGAGAAATTAGAGAAACAACCATAGGGCTGTTCTAATTCATTGTAAAAGTAAATGGTCATTCATCATTCCCCAACAAATGAAAATGTAAAATACCCCACTGCATATATCCTTGCTGGTAATATTCAATCCAAGGTTGAATACTGTTTAAAGTTTTGTCGGCAAATTCTGTTGAAGTCAATTTTACTACTTCATCGTATCGTTTCTTGACTTCCTCTCCAAATCTTTGATAGTGAATAGGCACATTTTGAGACAGGTCAATAAAGTGTAGTTCTTCAAAACCTAATTCTTTCGCTGTTTGGCTGTAAAAGCGATAGGAACCCATATCACTAATTCTCAGACGCTCAAAGGCGGGTTGTAACAAACCTGGTGGACAAGTTTCGCTTTGCATGGGGTCGGTAAAAATCAACTCGCCCCCTGGCTTTAAAATCCGCTTAATTTCCTCAAATACGTGACGGCGATCGCTACTGTGTAGAATAGCATCCTGTGACCAAACAATATCAAAGGAATTATCCGGGTACGGAATTTGTTCAAAACTCCCCTGAGTCACTTCAACTAAATCCGCTAAAGCTTGCTCCTGATTGAGTTTACGGTTACGCTCATTTTGAACTTCGCTCAAATTCAGACAACTGACCTGACAACCATAGGTTTTTGCCAAATACCGCGCCGCTCCTCCATAACCTGCACCCAAATCAATCACTCGCGAGTTCTGATTTAGATTTTCCAGGGTTTGAGCAATGGTATCTACTGTGCGCTGGGAGGCATCATGGATAGGTTCATCAGCTTGCTGATAAATCCCGTAATGAATGTGTTCTCCCCCCCAGATTGTGGCATACAATCGGTCAGTTTCTGAGGTATCGTAATAGGTTTGGGCGATTTTAACCGCTTCGGAATAAGGTGTATTCATCGTCTGACCTAAGCTGTTGTGGTGGTGAATGACATCTCTAGCATCCGTTGCATCGGTTTGAGTGAGGCGACTCGCGTTTCTTCAGGAATCACAATTTCTGGGGTTTTATTTTTCATTGCCAGATAGAGTTTTTCCAGGGTATTTAGCCTCATGTGGGGACATTCATTACAAGCACAATTATTCATTGCGGGTGCCGGAATAAATTGCTTGTGGGGTGCATCCTTTTGCATTTGATGAATGATTCCCGGTTCAGTTGCGACAATAAATGCCTTACTCTGACTTTGCTGGCAATATTTTAACAAAGCAGTTGTCGAACCCACATAATCAGCATGGCGCAAAACTTGGGGTTCGCATTCAGGATGGGCAATAATTTCCGCTTCAGGATGCTCTATTTTTAGCTGAACAATCTTTTTCTCGGAAAAGATTTCATGAACCATACAAGCCCCTTCCCACAGCACTAAATCTCGTCCGGTTTCTTCCATGACGTAGCGACCCAAGTTTTTGTCCGGCGCAAAAATAATCGGTTGGTCTTCAGGAATTTGATTAACAATTTTTACAGAATTAGAGCTGGTGCAAATAATGTCGCTCAGGGCTTTAATAGCAGCAGAACAGTTAATGTATGATACCACTAAATGATTGGGATGGGCGGCTTTGAAAGCAGCAAATTCGTCAGGCGGGCAACTGTCTGCCAGGGAACAACCGGCATCTAAATCTGGCAACAATACTAATTTATCCGGGTTCAGAATTTTGGCAGTTTCTGCCATGAAATGAACTCCTGCAAACACAATGACATCAGCATCTGTGGCGGCTGCTTGCTGAGATAAACCTAAAGAATCGCCAATGTAGTCAGCAATGTCTTGAATATCCGGTTCTTGGTAGTAGTGTGCTAAAATTACCGCATTTAATTCTTTCTTAAGATCTTCAATGGCGGTAAATAGATCGTCAGGTAGATAGGGTATAGAAATACCTGCTGTTTTGGATTGAGTGATAAACATCGCAAGTTGTTTTTCGATTTTGTAATTTTAGGCTTAACTGCTTCAAAAAGCAAGGGGTGTAGATCTAAATTTTTATAGAGAATGATTAAGTCATCTCAATTCTTATAGACTAGGGCGTGTTTACAAAATGGTAAACTAATATAAAATCCAGTTAATGTAGGACTGTATACAATACGTCAATACTTTTTTCAGGAGAACAAGTATCTCAGTTATGAGTCTAATTATTATTTGTGAAAAAAATGATAATGATCAACTTTTGGCAACAGATTGTGGTCAGAAAATTATACTTAACAGCATTCTGGAAATTGCTCTCGTTGACTGATAATAAGGAAGTGTTTACTGCTTATAAAGCCAGTTTAGCACCTCGACTCCGCTACGACTTACGTCACGCACGCGCGTTCGCTGCTAACCCTGAGCGAAGCCGAAGGGTTAGGTTTCATTTGGGCTTGATTTTTGTTTAAGTCCCGTTAGATAGCTTTCTATAAGGGTAATAATTTCTTCATCTTTAAATTCCTGGGCTAATGTTTTTAGCTTCTGGGCAAAGGGAATGTATTGGGGATCGAGTTCTTCTATGTGCGTAGCCTGTTCTTGAATTTTTCGCATACTCCCTAACATCGCGAGATCATATAATGTTTCTATTTCAGAGGCGGGAGGAATATCAAAAACTTGAGAAGTTGTTTCCTCTTCTGCTGGATTATTTGACAAAAATGATTGTAGCTTTTGAATTTCAAAGCTATCTGCAAGTTGAGTAACTTGATTGGCAAAACCGGTGTATTTTGGATATTGATTTTTGAGGTCTTCTGCTTTCTGTTTCACTTTCACAACAAAGCCACTTTTAATTAAATCTTTTAATTGAGTTAATTCGTTTTCAGGTGGAAGCTCAATACTATTTAAAAATTCGGCTTCAGTCGTTTCTAGCTGCTCATAAATCCATTCTAATTGCAGATATTTACGGATTAAATTAAACAAGTCTTGTTCATTAATCGGTTTAGGTAAAAAATCATTACAACCGGCAATTAGACTTTTATCTTGCTCAGAACTCATCAAACTTGCTGAAATGGCAATAATCGGAATTGTTTGAACATCGGGAAGCTGACGAATTTCTTGAATGGCTTCAAATCCGGTTTTTATCGGCATCACTAAATCCGTTAAAATTAAGTCGGGATGAATTTTCTGAGCCAGTTCAATTTCTTCTTGACCATTTTCACCTAATATCACTTTAAATCCTAAAGGTTCTAGAATACTTTGTAAAACGAGACGATTTTCGACTTTATCATCGATAACTAAAATTGTGCATTTTTTACCTTGATAACCGATAATATTTCTGGGGTTTTCAGAGAGGGATTTAGTTAAGGTTTCAGCAATCGGGAAATTCGCATCAAACCAAAAGGTTGATCCTTTACCAATTTCGCTCTTAACTTGAAGCTGACTTCCCATCAATTCTACAAGTTGTCGAGTAATTGCTAGTCCTAACCCGGTTCCATCTGATCGACGTTTAATGTCTCCAACTTGTTCAAAGGGTTGAAAGATTTTATGCGTTTGTTCGGCACTAATTCCGACACCTGTATCTATAACTTCAAAGCGAATTTTTGCGAGTTTTGGTTCAGATTCAATTTGGGAGACCCGGAGTATGACTTCACCTTGATCGGTAAATTTAACGGCATTTCCTAGTAAGTTAATCAAGATCTGTCTAAGTCGTTTTTCATCGGCTTCTACTGCCCTTGGCAAGGACGAACCGGGTTCATATTTAAAAAGAATCTGCTTTTGCAATGCTCGCATTTGGATCAAATCGACTACATTTTCTAGGACTAAGTTGAAATCTATATCACTGGGATAAAGCTCCAACTTTTGGGCTTCAATTTTAGACAGATCTAGAATATCGTTAATCAACGTCAGTAGATGTTGACCGCTGTTGTAAATAACATTTAATCCATTTATTTGAGTTGCAGTTAAACTGCGATCGCGCCTTAAAATTTGAGCATATCCTAATACGCCATTTAAAGGAGTTCTCAATTCATGGCTCATATTTGAGAGAAAGATACTTTTAGCCTTGTTAGCTTTTTCGGCTTGTTGTTTGGCTTTTTCTAACTCAGATGTTCTTGCTGCTACCCGATTTTCTAGGTTTGAATTGATTTCTCGCAGTGTGGCTTCGGTGCGTTTTCGTTCTGCTAAATGCACTGCACCATAGCTGAGTCCGGCAATAGAAATCCCTAGAAAAGCTAACCAATATCGATACTGATATAAAACCTGTTGAAGCGAAACTTTTCCCCAATTTTCATAAGGACGGACTCGCAGATTTCGTAACGTCTCATGGCAAGCTTGATAATTAGCAGGAATTGTCCACCCTTCGTAGCGACCTGCACGGGCTGCGGGATTGGTAGATGGCATATCCATCAAGGCGATCGCGACTTGTTCGGCTAAGGGGACTGGCGTATGTGGCATCACCGCAAAAGGCCATTCTGGATAGAGTTTGGTACTTAAGGCAAAGGGAAATTGATCTTGATTTTGTTGATTTAAAATGACAAAATCCTCTCGGTTAATTTTGCCTTCTAATTCCATTCGTTCTAGGGTATCGGTTCTCACGGTTCCCGCATCAACAACGCCATCTCGAACTGCATAGACCACCGCATCATGGCTACCCCCAAATTGCAAGTCTTTAAATTGACGGTAAGGATCGACTCCAGCTTCTTTCAAGGTTTCCCAAGCCATTTGCCAACCGCCAAAGGCAATCTCATTTACCGCCATAAAGGTTTGATTTTTGAGATCTTTTAAGTCTTGAATATCATCGCGATCAGCACGACGAAAGATAACGGCTCCAAATTGAGTGTAAGATTCGCCTAACCGCACGTTTTGTAAGGTGGCGATCCGTCTAGCCCCATAAACCCACTCTAACTCTACATACATTCCCGGGTTGGGAAGCACAAAATCAACCTGTTGATTAGCGACAAGATCCTCAATGGTGTCGAATTCTAGGGGAATAAACTTGAAGGTATAGCCGGGAATTTTTTCGCTGAGATAATCGAGGGTGGGTTGCCATTTTTTTTGGGTCGCTTCAACCCCTCTAATCGCCATAACACCGACTCGAATTGTTTGAGATTCAGAATTAATATTACTGTTATTATTGGCAATTTTAACAGGGGTTGGTATCGGGGCACTCAGAGTATCAGAGCACCCAAAGCCGATCAGAATTGTTAAAGTGATTGGAAGATAACGAAATATCATAATTCACGATGATAGGTGCAGAAGTTTGAGGCAGAGACTTTTCGAGTTAAACTATTATCTTCTCATCTGCAAAATATGGAGTGAGAAATTTAAGCTTTTGATCATAAATGAGATGGGTAGTTATAAATTCTTAGTGAAGGTATACTCCTTTAAAGTTAAGATTCCTGATTGTTCTCTTTACAGTTCATGGAGTCTTGAGTCAAGTGTTACCCATTGATAGATGCAGAAAACTGAGTATAATTTAGCGGCTTAATTTTTCTCTATATCCTATTAAAACATTTTGTATAAAACTATTGATATTTAGAGATTAACTCGCCAGCAAGATACTGACACAACTCTGTACATTTTAGATCAAAATTATGGGAAATGGGGGATTTATATGAACAGTTGTAAATTTAAAATATTCCTTAAAAATTCAATATTAATCATCAAATAAGTCCCTATGCAAAATCAACTAAATACTATAAAACTCTGAATTTTGAATTACGGCAGTATCAAAAAAACTTAACTCCAAGAAGATAGCATTTGTTGGGTGCGCCACTTACAGACCTTCGCTAGACGATACCCATCTGACTTGATACTCTCAAGTAAGCTGGCATCACCGGAAACACTTCTTCTAAAATCAGCCATAATCGAAATAGACAAAAATCGAGTATCCTAAGAGAACTGCAAACTCCCACGCCACCCACTATGAGACTTGAGGAAGCCGTAGAATTCGCTGAAAACCCTGAACCCCGTTGTCCTTGTGTACTGTTGTTGGACACCTCGGCCTCTATGCAAGGAGTACCCATTGATGCTCTCAATGATGGCCTCAATACCTTCAGACATGATTTAGTCCGGGATGAACTGGCCAAAAAACGGGTCGAAGTTGCGATTATTTCCTTCGACAATCAGGTTAAAATTGTACAGGATTTCGTAACGGCCGATCAGTTTGAACCTCCGATGTTAACGGCACAGGGGCAAACTTTCATGGGAACAGCCATTAACCAAGCCTTGGATTTAGTAGCTGCTCGTAAAACCGAATATCGAAATAATGGAATTGCCTACTATCGCCCTTGGGTGTTTATGATTACCGATGGTGAGCCGCAGGGTGAGTCTGAACGTCTGGCTGACCAAGCCGCTGAACGCATCAAACTCGAAGAAGCGAATAAACAGGTTGCGTTTTTCGCGGTTGGAGTCGAAGGCGCGAATATGGAACGTCTGAGCTTAATTGTTGAACGCGCTCCTTTAAAATTAAAAGGGCTAGACTTTCGAGAAATGTTTATTTGGTTGTCTGCAAGTATGCAAACGATATCTCATTCTAAGGTTGATGAACAGGTGGCGTTACCCCCGCCCGGATGGGGAGCTGTCTAATCAAGTTGATTCATTTCTAACCCTTGTTCGCTGATTTTTGAGCCTTTTTTACGGGATATTCATGTCTAAGCACGACTTTAACTGGCAGATTGTATCGGCATCGGTACGAGGAACGAGCCACGAAAAATCCAATCTTCCCTGTCAAGATTCCTACTGTTATCAGAGATTATCCAATGATCTTTTAGTTTTGGCAGTCGCAGATGGAGCCGGGTCAGCAAAATTATCAGAAATTGGCTCAAAAGTCGCTGCTGAAACGGCTGTGCATACCCTGATTCAAATGAATCTAAATTCCTCTTCTGAGCCGGAAGAAGTTGACTGGAAAGGACGGTTGATAGATACATTAAATGCCGCAAAACAAGCTGTAGAAATAGAAGCAGAGGTTCAAGAGGTTGAAATTCGAGAGTTAGCAACAACTCTAATCGTGATGGTGGCAACTCCTCACTTAATTGCGGTTTCTCAAGTGGGTGATGGGGCGGTTGTTGTTGAAGATAAGATGGGGAAAATTGAGGCAATTACCCAGCCTGACCAAGGTGAATATTTGAATGAAACGAGGTTTTTAATCGGGTTAGATGCAGTGGAAACCGCACAAATTAAGGTTTGGAAAGGTTCATCTGATCATTTAGCTGTGTTCTCCGATGGCCTGCAAATGTTGGCTCTAAAAATGCCAGAAGGAACGCCTCATCGACCTTTCTTTTCACCTCTATTTAAGTTTGTTTCTAGCATTACAAATGAACAAGAGGCTCAAGAAGAGTTAAAATCTTTTCTGCGATCGCCTCGTGTGACTGAACGAACTGATGATGATTTGACGCTAATTCTGGCTGCATTATAATAGAATCTGGGTTAGAAATAAAATTCATAATTAATAATCTATAATTCTGTTGAAATGATCCGGTTATTGCGATAAAGGGAATGAGTATTCAGTTGTATTCCCTCACATCTGGGTTATACGTGAACTGTATCTATCAATACCCATGAATCCCGATTTTTTTCGTACTCTCCGGTTGATTTTACTCCGATTTAGCCTGGTTATTTTATTGACTCCTGCTTTATTTTACTTAGGACTGCTACTCAAACGCCCGCTCCCCACTGCTAAACAAGAACAACTTTTTCAAGGAATTACCTATCAACGTATTCGCCGTTCCCAGCCCGATCCTTTAATGATTCATATTGTTAAAATTGACTTGACCGCTCCGGGAATTGAACTATTAGTCACGCCAGGAGAACCGGGAGAAGACAATCAAGATATTGCTGCTCAAACCACTTCAGAATTTTTACAAAAACATTCTTTACAACTTGCAATTAATGGGAGTTTCTTTCATCCTTTTTATGTCTATAATCCGATTAATTATTATCCGCGATCGGGTGAACGGGTTAATATTTTAGGACAAGCGATTTCTAATGGACAGATTTATTCAATGGTTAATGAAGGCTGGCCAGTCTTGTGCATTTCTCCTGAAAAAAAGGCGGAAATTTATGTCGATACTTGTCCAGAAAATACCCGTCAAGGCATTGCCGGAAATTTAATTTTGATCGACCAAGGTGAACCTGTTAAATTTAAAAAATTTTCAGATGTCAAGAAAAAATTTCCCCGAACCGCCGTCGCAATTGATCGGTCCGGAGAAACTTTATGGTTCATTTTAATTGATGGTCGTCAACCGTTGTATAGTAAGGGCGCAACCTTAGCAACCTTGAGTAAGATTATTCAAGAATTAGATGGCGTTGAAACCGCGTTAAATTTGGATGGTGGCGGTTCTACAACGCTCGTGATTTCACACCGAACGCAATCAAAAGTTTTAAATGCGCCGTTTCATAGTCGCATTCCCATGCGTCAGCGTCCAATTGCTAATCATTTGGGAATTTACGCAGTGCCACTGGAATAGGCAGTAAAATCCTTAGTACAGTGATGGGTTATGGCGAATCAAATCCATGAACTCCTGACGAGTACGAGCATCATCAGCAAATACGCCTTGCATCGAACTGGTCACTGTCCAGGAACCCGGTTTTTGGACTCCACGCATGACCATGCACATATGAGTGGCCTCGACAACAACAGCAACCCCTTGCGGCTTTAATAGCCCCTGCAACGCATCCGCAATTTGTTGGGTGAGCCGTTCTTGAACCTGTAACCGACGGGCATACATTTCACAGATGCGGGCAATTTTCGATAACCCAATCACTTTACCATCAGGAATATAGGCAACATGGGCGCGGCCTAAAATCGGTAAGATATGGTGTTCGCAGGAACTAAATAGATCGATGTCGCGCACCAGCACCATTTCATTTGTACTTTCGTGAAATACCGCTCCATTAAGCAGCTCATCCAGAGATTTGTTATAACCAGAGGTCAAAAATTTGAGGGCTTTAACCACCCGTTTGGGAGTGTCACGCAAGCCTTCGCGATCGGGATCTTCACCCAAACCCAGAAGCAGAGTGCGTACCGCCTGCCGCATTTCTTCGTCGGAGACAGGTGGTTTGACTTCGGTACTGATAGACTGCTTGCGGAAATTGTCGGGTGAAATAGATAGAGTCATGGGTAGAGTTGTCTAATGAACATGATGTCGTTTTTTTATTGAGCGATCGCACAAGCAACCGTCTCCCTTCAGCTAACGACTAAAGATGCTGAAAGACTGTGTATCAGGCGAGGCAAGCCGTAAGCTGTTGCTCGATTTCATCTCTGAAAAAAAAAGGGAAGTTTATCGAGCTTAGTCCTGATTAATTCTGAGGCTCAAGGAGACCAAAACTCCATTGCTGCTATCCATTGCTGCTATCCATTGATCCTCACAGTGATAATAGTTATCATTCTTTAATATTCTACATCACTTTGTGCAAAATATACTCAATCCGCAACACAAAAAGCAGGATCATCACTACATGACCTGTTCATCTCCTCGACACACCTGCTCATATGTACTTATATAACTTTTGCGAGGATAAGGCAAATGCGCTACTTTGATTTAATCTGGCAACAAAATCCAACGTTACTTAGCCTATCTTTAGATCACTCTTTCTTGAATTTATCTCTATACAAATATGTTGGGTTTGATTTTGTTCAACCCAACTAATTTTTTTCTTGATTTTGATTACGTTAATCTACCGAATGGTTTGCCAGAGTTCACGAGATTCTTGCGTGACTAAACCATCAATGGCAGCGTTTTGAAGTTGAATAAAAGCTTCAAAATCTTCTCGGCCGTATTTAGTTGTTTGTAGCAGTTTTCTCAACTGCTTTTCTGTCTCTAAAGTCAAATAACCAGCATCTAGGGTTTTCTTGACCAACTCACGTATGACTCCCATACTATTTAGGAACTCCTGATATTGGCAATATTTCAATGCAATTAGAAATATCTACTATTTTAACTTGATTTAAGAGATTGTTTATCCAAAAAAGTATAACATTTGCCAAGAAATCAGAAAATTTACAGTAGGTATTTTATCTTATGACAAATCTAAAAATTAATCAAGGTTTTTGCCATATTTTTACCTGACCATCCCAGCCTCCACTTACAATAGTTTGTCCATCCGAACTAATATCAACCGCATTAACATAGCTAGAATGGCCTTTCAAATTTTCTTGTAATTCGCCTGTCTCTAAATTCCACAGTTTAATGCTTCTGTCCCAACTTCCACTCACTAAAGTTTGATTATCTGTACCAATTACAATAGACCAAACCCCATCTGTATGACCCTGAATTTTACGAATCGCTTGGGCTGTTTGCAAGTCCCATACCGCAATTGTACCATCTGCACTGCCACTGGCTAATATTTTTCCATTCGGACTAATTGCTAAGGATAAAACGGGGAGAGAATGCCCTTGTAAAGTATGAATTAATTCTCCCGTTTCGAGATTCCAAATTCTAATCGTATTATCTTTACTGCCACTCGCTAAAATTTTACCATTTGGACTGATTGCAATGGCACTCACAAGCTGTTGATGTCCGATCAGTGTATTGAGTAATCTTCCCGTTTGCAGATCCCAAATCATAATCAGATTATCCCAACTTCCACTCGCCAAGGTTCGACCATCTGCACTGATTTCTACTGATAAAACGGCATTTGAATGATCTTTCAAAGTGTGCAATAACGGGAGTGTATCTGTATTAATAGCAGTGGTTAAATCCCAGAGTTTGATGGTGCCATCATCACTGGCTGTTGCTAAAATTTGACCATTGGGACTGACTGCGATCGCATTAATAGAAGTATTATGGGCTTGCCAGGTTTTTCGGAGTCCTCCTGTTGCTAAATTCCAAACTGAAACTCGACCCTTACTATTACCACTAATTGCATAAGGAGGAACAATTTCTACTGCCATCACTTCACCGGAACGTTCCTCTAAACTGGTCGCTAAAGTATAGGTTTGGTTGGCGTTAGAGAGGCTGCGATTTGCGATTGGTGATGGAGGGAGGTTCAGGCTAGGTTGAGGAGAAGGTGAACTAGCCGTAGACGCAGGACGTTGGGGAATTACAGGTAAAGTTGTTGCTTGTCGCCAGCTTAAAAATCGTTCAATTTCGATTCCGGCTGAAACAATTTGATCTCGATCAATTCCCAGTTGTACAATCCCATTAATTCCGATGACCTCTCCAGCCTCATTTAAGACAGGGCCACCACTCATGCCACTGCGGACTAAATTATCATAAACGAGGGTATATCCTTGACGGGGTTCTTGTCGATATTGTACGGTTCCTTTTGTACTCAAAAATAATCGATGTCCCAAGGTGCTTGCAGAACGGGGCCATCCCCCAACGTAAACCACACTTCCCTCGCTAACACTGGTGGCGTTGGCTAACTTGGCTAAAGGATAACCTTGGGAACTTTGAAACGGAACAATAGCAAGATCTAGCCCTGGAATTTGACGAATTAAACTATAGTAAACGGAGTGGCGTTGACCATCTGGAGTGACGATTTCATAATCTCCAGCTTGATTAACAACGTGCCAATTTGTCAAAACATAATAGGTATTACTTTGCTTTTCAATAATGACGCCTGAACCTCCTTTTGGCCCTTCTATCCGAACAGTAATATCGCTAGCAACTTGGTTAATATCTGTAGCGGTTAATGCAAGCTGTTGAGACAAATTAGAGGCTGTTGTCGCTTGCTCTAAGGGATCTTGACTCCAAACCGGAAGATTGAGAATTACTGTTAAAGTCAGTAGAGTCGAACTCAAGCTTGGGACTAGAAATAGACTTTTCAAAGGGTTCGGGTTTCTCATCTTGAAGTCAATCTTTAACTCTAAAGGCTGAAAACAATAGCCATAGCTTCTATTATATCTAAATTTCTGATAATTTTGGAGGATCAGTGAGTGTTTTCCTTGGGCATAATTGCACCCTGAAGTTGAGTTTCGCTTAAGTCTACATGGCTAAGGTTTGCGCCTTCTAAATTGACTTGAGTCAGGTTAGCTCCTCTCAAGTTGGCATAACTCAAGTTTACACCTTCTAAATTGGCTTGGGTCAAGTTTGATCCTTGGAAATTTGCTCCTGTCGCATCAGCGTGATAAAGGTTGGCTTTACTGAGATTACTGAAGCGAAAATCGGTTTGAATTAAATTAGCTTTACCTAAATTAACTTGATACAAGTAGGCTCCGTTTAAATGAGCTTTCATTAAATTCGCTTGGTAGAGGTTGGCTCGATAAAGATAGGCAGAGATTAACTCAGCTTGATGGAGGTTTGCATTGTCTAATTTTCCCTCACAAACGGTGGCATAATGTAGGCGACTCTCACTCAAATTTGCTCGTCTTAACTGAGCTAAACTTAAGTCAATTTCTCTAAGATTGGCATGGCTAAGGTTAGCACTAATGAGATGACTTTGACTCAAGTCAGCACTCTGCAAGTTACTCTGGCTCAAATTGGCACTCATTAAGTTCGCTTCACTCAAATTACTACTAACTAAATTTCCCTGACTAAGATTAGCCCTTGTCAGTTCTGCCCGATAAAGATTTGCGTTTTGAAGTTGAGCTTGATGCAGGTCTGCATGACTAAGATTTGCATGAGATAGACAAGCCGACTTGAGTTGGGTTTGAGCAAGATTTGCGGCTTGGAGATGAGCGAATTTGAAGTCAATTCCTTCAAGATTAACGCCTCTAAGATTCACTTCATTTAATTCGGGTTCAATATCAGGGTGATTATTTCTCCAAGCTGTCCAAATACTTGAACCGCGTTTTAAAAGGGCAAGATGTTCAATATTAACCATAAAATCATGTTAAGATTGGCTTTAAATTTTGCTTTTTAAAAAAATTATTTTAAAAAAATGAGTCAATTTTCGGAAACTGGAAAACATTTATTCATTCATTATTTTTTGGGGTATCACGAGAACGACCTGAAACATTTTCTAAGGCGGCTAAAGCGGCTTTAGATCCAGCTAAAATATCTTGTTCTTCTCCACCCAGATACAACCGCCCAAAACTTCCAACAGCCTGAACTTGCAGAATATTAATCAAAGCAGATTTTTCGGCTTCATTAGCAGCTAAAGCGGCATAAGCGGCCGGTTCAACTTCTAGAACATAGAGGGTTTGACTGGAAAGCAAAAGCTGTCCACGACGATTTCGATTAATAAGTTGGGCTTGATGGGGATCGATATTACGAATAATTTGACTAGAGACAATTCTGGGTTTCAAGCGATCGCGTTCTTGCACTCCCAAGGCATCTAAAATGGCGCGTCCGGCGCTGACAGTATCGCCTTGGCGGCTGGAGTGAATTTCTAATAGTCCGTAGAGACGTTCAACAAATAGAACACCTGGGCGAACGGAGTTGGATTTGAGTGCAACATCGGTGATGCGATTTATTTCAATTCCGGGTGAAATTTCAATCCATAAAGAAGCATCTCCAGGTAAGGGCAAAAACCCTAGTGCCACTGTTCCGATATAAGCGGCGTGTTGAGATTGTAAACTGTCTAGATAGACATAGCTGCGTAATTCTACACCCAAGACTGAACTCTCCGTTTAGGGGGCTGTTAATGCTTAAACACTATCTGCTTATTATGCCAGAGTCTGAAACGAGAATCTACACTCTAGAGAATAAATTGTTTTTTTTGAGTTTTCAGTCTTCGATGTATTGAGAGGAGATTGAGAATAATTGTCCCAACCAAAATGACAATAATGCTCATAAAGTAACCAAGATTTACCAATCATGGATACTATTTTGTGACAATTTCTGCGGGAATTAACTTGGCATCTTTTTCTGTGTTCTGGTTGAATTGACTTTGTCTTAGGGCTATGAATTCTGCAAGTTGAGCCTCGATCTGTTCTCGAACCGCTTGCCGATATTCAAGGAAATGTTCATTGTGGGCGCAGGCGGTGAGATAATGTTCCCAAACTCCGGGATTATATCTGAAAATACCGAAAAGATGATGCCAAAATTTCCAACGAGTCTGACGTCTAATCCCCTGTCGCCAAATTACAATGGCTAAGGCTTTTAAATCGACAAATTCAGGCGTTTTAAAGGGAGCATGGCATTGAGAAGGAGCCATTTTCAGGAAACATTGATAAACTCGATCTAGATAACGTTTCGGTTCGTATAGTGTCCAAAAAGCAGTGACATATTCTTGAGCTATTTCTTCGATAGGACGAGTGGGAATAAAGTTCATCAATGTGGTTTGATTAATATCTTGTTTTGAGTCTGGATTCTGGAGTAAACGGTTTTCTGTTTCTAAGCGATTCCAGAGGGCCGTATTAGGTAAAGCTTGCAACATTCCAAACATAGCAGTCGGAATTGCAGCTTGTTCAACAAACTCAACGATTCGATCTCCTGCACCTTTTTTCTCACCATCAAACCCAATAATAAATCCAGCCATAGGTCGCAATCCCATGCGAATAATTTTATCGATAGAATCACTCAGAGGACTACGCATATTTTGAAATTTTTTGGTCAGTTCTAAGCTAGCTTCGTCTGGGGTTTCAATTCCCAGAAATACAGCATCAAAGTTACATTTTGCCATCAAATCCATCAGTTCGGGATCGGCTGCTAAGTCAATAGAAGCCTCGGTATTAAATCGAAAGGGATATTGATGTTCAGCTTGCCAGACTTGGAGTTCTTTTAACAGCAGTTTAACGTTGCGCTTATTGCCAATAAAGTTATCATCTACCATGAAGATTCCTCGACGCCAACCCAGTTCGTAGAGACAATCTAATTCTTTTAAAAGTTGAGAGGGTGATTTGGTTCTGGGTTTACGACCATAGAGGGTAATAATGTCACAAAACTCGCACTGAAAAGGGCATCCCCGGGAAAATTGAACGGACATTGAATCGTAGGCATCCAGTTCTAATAAGTCGTAGCGAGGGATTGGCGTTATCGTAATATCTGGCTTTTCAGAGGCTCTAAAAATACCGGAAGTTTCACCCTGTTCTAGCGCCTCAATGAATAACGGCAGGGTGATTTCTCCTTCATCTAAGACTAGAAAATCAGCTCCTGAGTCTAGAATTTCGTGGGGAACAGAGGTGGGATAGGGGCCACCAACTGCGACTAATTTACCTCGTTTTTTGGCAGCTTTAATTTGCTCAATTAAATCACTTTTTTGAACAATCATTGCCGACAGAATCACCAAGTCCGCACGGTTCCACTGAGCTTCAGTCACCTCTCTAACATTGCGATCAACTACAGTCAAATTCCAATCTTGAGGTAAGAGGGAAGCGACTGTAATTAATCCCAAAGGAGGCAATAATACTTTGCGATCAACTAACTCCAGAATTTTATCATAAGACCAAAAGGTTTTGGGAAATAGAGGATAAATTAGTAAAACTTGCATTAAATTTCAATGCCTCCCAGCATTCAGACTAATTTTGTATTTCAATCCGATCTCTGATGAGATCTCCTATGATCCAAAAATTCTGAAGTTCAGCCGTAAATCCGCACAGTATGAGTAAACGCAGGCGGGGAAAGGTTCCCTAGCCTGCGATTTGAGAAACTTAGGAATGGGCAAGAAAATCGCAATTTAAAAGCTCAAGAATTATTGGAGTTGCGATCAATCTAACGACGTTCTCGTGGTTTAGCCTTATTTACTCTTAAATCTCGGCCCATCCATTCAGCCCCATCTAGGGCTTCAATCGCAGCTTGTTCTTCCTCATCTGTTGACAGTTCCACAAAGGCAAAACCTCGTGGCCGTCCAGTTTCGCGGTCAGTTGGGACATTGACGCGCTTGACATTACCATATTCGGCGAATACATCTTTTAAATCTGCATCTGTAACATCGTAAGAGAGGTTACCAATATAAATGGACATACTTGATCTCCAAATTTGAGAGCGTGGAGAGATTTCGGATCTCAAGTCCTGTCTAATCGAACAGAACAATGATTTTGCACTGAAAGCGAAAACGAGAACCTATGCCTAATCTCGATTGTTATTGTAGCACGGGCTGTTCAGAGATGGAATTTATTGATCGTCTGCAATGGTATCCATCTTGACAACTAAAATTAATTCAGTACCCCTTCTGATGTGGATCTATGAATTCAACTCAAAAATTACCTCAGTGGTTTTATATCGCCTTGGTGTTTCCGTTATTATTTATTAATGGCTGGTTTCTGTTACTCTTGTTGAAATATCTACAACCCGTTCCTAGTATTGTCCTCACCGCAGGTTTGATTGCTTTTTTGCTAGAATATCCGATTGTTTTTTTAGAAGATCGAGGGGTGCCACGAGGCGTTGCCATTACGGGTGTGATTTTACTGGCTCTTTTGCTTCTCGGAATTTTAGTGTTTGTTTTAAGTCCTTTAGTATTTCAACAATTAATTGAATTTGCTAACCGTTTACCGGCTTGGATAGAGGAAGGACGAAAACAAATCAATACACTGGATGAAGATACAATATTGCAGTATTTGCCGATGGATATTAGTGATTTAACAGCTCAGATTACCAATCAGGTTTCTCGGGCTTTAAAATCACTGACGGCTGAAGTCATTGATCTAACCTTAAATACAATCAACAGTGCCTTAAACCTAGTGATAACAGTAGTTTTGACAATTCTTTTAGTTCTCAAAGGAGAGCAGCTTTGGAATGGACTTTTAAGTTGGCTTCCACTCGAATGGAATACTCAAATTCAACGAACTATTCAACAAAGTTTTCGCGGCTACTATGCCGGACAAGCTATTTTAGCATTTATCCTGAGTATTGCACTATCTTTAGCCTTTTTGATTCTAAATATCCCCTTTTGGTTACTGTTTGGATTTGGAATTGGTGTCTCAAGTTTGATTCCCTTTGGGGGAACCTTTGCTTTGATTGTGATTAGTACACTCCTGGCATTGCATAATGTTTTTCTTGGGCTTAAGGTTCTGGTAACGGCTTTAATTATTGGTCAAATTAATGAGAATGTTATCGCGCCTCGATTGATTGGACAAATTACTGGATTGAACCCAGCTTTAGTGATTGTTTCTTTATTAACCGGTGTGAAAGTGGGAGGCGTTTTAGGTTTACTTTTGGCAGTTCCAACTGCAAGTTTAGTGAAGAAAACGGCGGACAATATTCGAGGAGTTGGAGAAATCGAACCCTCTAGCCCTATGCAGAAGATTGAATCTCAAAGTTAGACATTTTTTTAGATTTCGATGACATTTCCCGGGCGGCGGTGGATGAGAAGGCCTTCTATCGGGTAATCTCAAACCCTTGCAAATCTTCGGGCGCCTCCTCCTGAACCGTCACCTGTTGGACAATTGCCGCAGGTGGCCCTTGATAACACCATTCGATCATTGATTCTATTTGGGCTGAATGGCCCTCAAACACGGCTTCGACCTGGCCACTGGGTAGATTTCTTACCCAACCTTTAATGCTGCGTTCTAGGGCGGCTTCACGAGTGGAATATCGAAAACCAACCCCTTGGACTCGACCTGAAATGAGAACACGAACACGCTGAGGGGATAAAGATGATGGATTTTGCATTGACGGAGGTTGCGATCAGGACATATCGTTGACATTTATGATGATATATTCCGAGTTAGGAGGCAATATGGAAATTTTCAACCTAGCTATTATGTTAATCGCTGCCGCTTTAGCAGGCTTGGGGATTGGCTTTTGGTGGTGGGATCAACGGTTTAAAAGGCAAAAACGAGCCTATGAAACTCAGATTCGCCAACAAGTTGAACAGCTAGAGAAACAACATCAAAATCGGATTCAAGACGCCATTCAATCTCTACGGCAAGAGTATGAGGAACAACTGATACAAAAAGGTGAAGAAACTGAACGTTACTATCAGCAACAGCTCAATCAAGCGAATGAATTTTGGCGAGATCGATTGACCACTGAACGGCGACAACTGACTGAACAAATTCAAGTTCGAGGGATTGAACTCAACGACTTGAATCAATCTTTGAATGGATATGGAACTCAGCTCAACCAGGTGAATCAACAGTTAGTGAGTAGCGATCAACAAGTTCAACAAATGAACCGCAACCTCAAGGAGTATGAAGCACAACTGGGAGAAATGAGCCAACAGTTAGAGCAGAGTAGAGGTCAAGTTCAGAATATGGACGAAGCCATGAACTTGTATGAAAATTATCTAATGAAGCTGCATGAAACTCACGAAAATACTCAAGCTGACCTTCACAACCGGATGAATGCTTTAGAACAGCAACATCAAACAAAAATTAAACAAATACAGCAAAATCTAGAATACATCCAAGAGAATAAAATTAAAAATGCGATCGCAGGTTTAGAGCAAGAATATCGAGCCAGTATTCGTCAAGGAACCGATAAACTGGTGCGTTCGATGCAGGATAACACCCCAACAACACCAGAGGAACAGTCCTTGATCTCGCCTTCTGCTAGAGAAACTTCCCCGGAATCTGTGATTGCAGAACATCCCCAACAACAGGCTATCACTGCACCTGAAACCGTTGAAGAAAATCAAGCAAATCAAGCAAAAACTGTGACTCCTTCTGGTTTAGCTGAAACAGAAATTGCGGATACTCATCTGATTGAAACGATTAATCATTTGGGGAATTCAAGTGTACTTTCTGCCGTCCCTCAATTACTCAGCTATGCTCAACATCAAGATGACCGAGTTCGTGAACAGTTGGCGATCGCATTGGGTAAAATTGCGAAAACAAATAGTCTAAGAACAGAGATCAGCCAAGCGATTCCTACTTTAGAAAAACTGAGTCAAGATCCGAATTCTCAAGTGCGTCAAGATGCGGTGATTGCATTAGGTGCGATCAAATCAGAAAAGGTAATTCCAGTTCTACAACGGGCTTTACGAGATTCTAACTATGGGGTTGTGCGATCGGCAACGGTTGCCTTAGAAAAATTCAAATCCTATCCCGTTAAATCCCAAGCAAAATTGCAAAATTTATCCTTGCAAAAATCCCAATCTAAACAACAATAAATGAGCTGAAAATTATCTAGATTTTTCCCGAATTTTTGTAACCGTGCGGCGAGTCATTCAGCTCGCTGGCGTTCTTTATCGAGATCTTCATGTGCTGCTTATTGAGGTCAAAGCACAAGATTTTCTGCTGAATTATGAAATCGCAACCCCATCGAGGTTTCTCTCCATCCTGTCCCTTCCTCAGTTCCCAGCGACGGTTCTAGAGCTGGACACCACAGCCATTCTTGTTCATTGGGGGTGAGGGGTTTATCCCCCTGGGAATCTGTGATCAAACGGGTCAAAAACATAATCATTTAGAGTCCGAAACGTTTGTTCGTAAATCTCTTTCTTCGTTTCAAGATCAACCAGTTCTGTAGAGAGCGACATTAATTCTACGATGATATCAGGATAACGCCCATTTTCTTCTCAGACTACCCAACTCTGACGGCTTCTAGTCGTATCAACATTGAGTACAACCAAAACATCTAGCCCTGGAAAATCCCGATTTCGAGGCTGTTTGCCTCTGTAATAGATCAACAGATTAACTGCTTGCACTGAGCGACTTGCCCCTATCGAGTCCGAAAGGAGCTGGATATTGCCGAAGGATCGGGAGGTTTATGGCGCGTGGTGACGATGACTTGCGGTGGGTATACCATCATCAAAAATTAAGTCTGTCGGTAGCATTGAAGGGTTTCAATCCCGTGTCATCAGGGTTGATGAACTCCCTTGTGTTTGGGTTTCTACTGTCATAAACTATCCCCCAATTGTTGAAATTTGTTTGTCCCTCCTGATTATATTTGTGCTTTGCTTAATTGTTCACCGTTAAAATAAATTGCACTCAGGGTCTTAATCACGTCTTCTCAAAACTTTGAATGGGTGATTCGGTTCATTCCTCCAGGATATCTTAAAAAATTAACACATTGATCAAGCTCTTATGTCTACTTCTTTCATGCTCTTATTTTGGCTCGTCATTCTTCTGCTGACAATTCCTTGGTTGGTGAAGATTTTGACGGGAAGAAAAGAAGAAGCTATTTCCGAAATTGTTTTTCTACTGATGGGTTTATTCGCCCTATGGGTTGTCGGAGGTGTAATTGCCATTATGAATGGAAGATTAGATTATATTTTTCAAACTTGGTTTTCACAGGTAAGACTCTCACAAACCCAGAAACAACTCATCCAAGGTGTTGCTTTGGTTCTAGCGGCGATATTAATCCTGAATGTTGACAGGATTTTGGCTAGGTTGAGATGTCTATTTTTGCAAATGAGAGCTAGAATTCAAAATTGGCGCAGAAAGGACTAGGCATCGGGGTATGCCATCCGACGTGGCACCACAATTTCATCGAATTCTTCAGCAGAAATATAGCCCAATTCTAAACAGGCTTGTTTTAAGGTCAAGTTTTTTTCGTGAGCAACATGAGCAACATGAGCTGCTTTATCATAACCAATTTTTGGGCTTAATGCGGTCACGAGCATTAAGGACTGTTCGAGGTATTGATTGATTTTTTCAGTATTCGCTTGTAAATCGACCAGTAGGAAATCTGTAAAATTATTGCAGCTATCGGCTAGAATATTAATTGACTGAATCAGATTGAAAATCATCATCGGCTTAAACACATTTAACTCAAAATTTCCTTGAGAACCTGCAATGGTAATGGCGGTGTCATATCCCATGACTTGAACGGCAACCATCGTCATTGCTTCGCATTGAGTTGGGTTGACTTTTCCTGGCATAATGGAAGAACCGGGTTCATTTTCCGGTAAAATTAGTTCTCCAAATCCACACCGAGGGCCACTCCCTAACCAGCGAATATCATTGGCAATTTTCATCAACGAACAGGCTAGGGTTTTTAATGCGCTACTCGCCATAACGATCGCATCATGGGCTGCCATGGCTGCAAATTTATTCGGTGCTGAAACAAAGGGTAAATTGGTAATTTTATGAATAGATTGAGCCACTTTTTCTGCAAATTCTTTCCCAGCATTTAACCCCGTTCCGACCGCAGTTCCCCCTAGTGCTAATTCGTATAAATCGGGTAATATCTGCTCAATTCGCGTTAAGTTGGCATCGAGTTGTGCCACATAACCGGAAAATTCTTGTCCTAATGTTAGGGGAACTGCATCTTGTAAATGAGTCCGACCAATCTTGACAATATCGGCAAATTCTTCGGATTTCGCTTGCAGCGCATCTCGCATTTTTTGCACCTTTGGAATTAACCGTTGATGAATGGCGCGCGCCGCCGCAATGTGCATAGCGGTGGGAAAAGTATCATTAGAAGATTGCGACAAATTCACATGATCGTTGGGATGAATTGGAGTTTTACTTCCCATCGTTCCGCCTGCGAGTTGAATGGCACGGTTTGCAATCACTTCATTGACGTTCATATTGCATTGCGTACCACTTCCTGTCATCCAAACTCGTAAGGGAAAATTCCCCTCTAAGTTCCCTTCTAGAATTTCATCTGCGGCTTGGACAATCAGTTTTGCTTTATCCTTCGGCAGTTTTCCTAAGTCTTGATTGGTTAAGGCAGCCGCTTTTTTTAAAATACAAAAGGCTGCTATGACTTCGGGTGGAATATAATCATTACCAATGGAAAAATAACGGAGCGATCGCTGAGTTTGCGCGCCCCAATACCGAGTTTCAGGAACTTCTATTTCTCCCATGCTATCTCGTTCAACTCGCATTCCATTGGTGGCGTTTTCCATTTTTATTCTTCTCCGAAGATCTACAGATCTATTGGGCTGACTTTCTCGTCCTTTTATTTTTTATCATAAAATGGAACTGAACAATAATTAAGAAAACCTGTATTTTACTCAGTGCCAATTCACTTGATTTCTCGGGAAATTAAATGGCATTGCTTAATACTGCTTAAGCGCACGCGCCATTTGACGTTTATCATCTCGTTGCTTGATGGTTTCTCGCTTATCATGGAGTTTCTTACCTCGTGCAACTGCAATATCAACTTTCACCAATCCATTTTTAAAGTACATTTTAGTCGGAACCAGAGTTAATCCTTTCTGTTCCACCAAACCGATGAGTTTATTAATTTCCTTGCGATGTAACAGCAACTTGCGAGTCCGTCGCGGATCGTGATTAAAATAGGCACTGGTTTCGTAGGGTGAGATATGAACATTGAAAAGCCAGGCTTCCCCATTACGAACTAAGGCATAGCCATCTTGCATATTGACTCGTCCAGCCCGAATCGATTTGACTTCTGTACCTAGCAGTTCAATTCCAGCCTGATAGGTTTCTAATAATTCATAGAGATAGCGAGCTTTACGGTTATCCGTAATAATTTTGCGGCCATCACCATTGTTTTTACTCATAATTATCACCTCAACTTTATATTTAATGTAAAAATCTACCGAGAGATAGTTGTTTCTTCCTAGAGAATTATGACAAAAGCTGCAACCCAAATCAGCTTTAGATGAAAAAAGTCTCTCTATCAGGGGATGAGATTAGGGACTGATTAGTTATATTCTAGCACTATAGCGTATAGAGCCATTTTGAAAGCTCAACAAAAAATCAGCTTTAAAAAAAGTAATACTAGGAGGATCTATGATTCGCGAACAATTGAAAACTCTTAAAAAGACTAATCTTCTGAGTGCAATTTTCGGCAGCTTACTGTTTGGATTTCCTTTAGTTCAAAAGGTTTCGGCTCAACCTGTCATGGATACTGGTTATTGCTTTGATGATGCCTATCTATAATATGGATAATCGAGTCGGAGTCATTCAACAACGAGACAAATGCTGAGGTTACATATCAGGTCATTGGACATACAGATAGCCGTACCCTTTCGGGTAGAAATGAAGCGGAGTTGATGAATCTTTCTTTACCTGTGACGATTACAGCTACTCGAAAAGATCGAGGATTAATTAATATTCAAAAAATGAATTCTGAGACAGGAGAAGTCGAATTCTCATTGGCGGAAGAAGGAGATTTAACTGGAAGTGAACTGACAATTCGGATTCAAGAAGATGGTACAATTTTTGCGTACTAATCATTTTGAGAGAGAATATTCAGACGGAGATAGAAAGAATGGAAACGCTTCAAACCCTGGAAGTTCGTTGGTTTAAGTCCGGTCAAGTCAAGAAGCGTTCAAAGCGTCAATATCAAGGCGTTGAGATGGAACTTACTCAATTGAGGTTGGGAGAACATCAACACTGGTGGACATTAGGGTTTGAGATGGAGGAAACCCGAATGCACAAAGTCGTTCATTTTGAACAAATTATTAGTCAGGTTATCTCAACTTATCCAGAAAAAGCATTTAACACAACTTCTTCCCAAGCTTATCCCGGTTTACTACTGGAACAGGCTTCTGTTTTCCATGCTTAGACCTCTCAAATTTCGAGGTGGAATTGGTAAAAATTCATTCTGAGAGTGTTGAGGGGAACTAAAGACAGATATAATAACACAGGTAGTCTGATTGTGAGCAAACACCGAAAATCAACATGGGAACGATTTGGGAACTGGACTTTTATAGTCGTCCATTGCGCGATGAAGAAGGAAAAAAGGTTTGGGAAGTTTTAATTTGTCAGACTCCTTTGGAAGTAGGCGATCGCGCTGAATCTTTATTTCGATATACTCAATTTTGCCCGAGCACAGAAGTCAATTCAATTTGGTTGCAGGGAGCAATTCAAGAAGCAATAGAAGAAGCGAAGGAAACCCCTCAACGGATTCGATTCTTTCGGCGTCCAATGGCAAATATGATTACTAAAGCTTGTAAGGATTTAGCAATTCCTGCATCAGCTAGTCGTCGAACTTATGCTTTGTTTAAATGGTTAGCAGAACGGATGCAAAATGTTTATCCTACTCTGCCAAACTATCAAGAAATTGACAATCCATCTGTACAGTTTCTTCCGTCTGATCCCCTACGTTTACCGGATGCGTTACAGGGAGATCAATGGGCTTTTGTCAGTTTAGAAGCAGGTGCTTTTGAAGAGATGGCAGAGTGGGATATTGGCTTTGGTGAAGCATTTGGCTTGCCGATGCTGGGTCTCAGTAAAGAGACAGTAATTCCAGGTTTAATTGTGTTTTCTTCGAGGGCGACACCCTTAGCCGCTTGGATGTCAGGTTTAGAACTTGCTTATTTACGAATCAACCCCAGTGAACGTCCTAGTATTGTCTTAGAAACAGGAGAAAATGAGAGTTGGATCTTAGCGAATTTAACCGATCAAGCCACTCAAGCCGAAGCCGAACAGTTTGAACAAGCAAAACGTGAGGCTAAAAATGTTCACTTTCTAGCCGTTCAGTCCGATCCGAATTCTGAATCTTTTGCTGGGTTTTGGATGTTGCAAGAACTCAAGTTTTAGCCACCCGTTTAGATTCTAAATATTAGACTAATTGTTCAGTAACTGCCGTAATTTTATCAAAGCGAAAATCTTCAACTAATGAAGTTAAAGTTGCGGCAAGCTCAGAATTAGACTCAGGAATTTGAGTGATTAAATCATTTATATTATCATCATCCCCTTGAATTGCAGCTTGATGAAATTTTTTAATCCAATCTAGAGGCATAACATTTAAAGCGTCGAGCGTGAGTTTAACAGTCGGAACAAAGGATTCAGAGGGAGTATTCTGTGTTTCATAAACATAACGAACTTCCAAATAAGTCGCAATTTTATCTAAAAGTTCTGATGTATGGAAAGGTTTATACAGAATATCATCACATCCCACTTCAAAGATTCTCTGTTCATTGTGAGATAAAGCACTAGCGGTTAGAGCAATAATTACTGTATTTTTACCTGTAGGTTTTGCTTTAATTTCTTGAGTGGCTTCATAACCGTCCATCACAGGCATTTGGATATCCATCCAAATTAAATTAGGAGAATGTTCTTCCCATTGTTTAATTGCTTCTAAACCATTTTCAGCCTCATACACTTCAAATCCTAAAGGCTGCAAAATTTGACGAACTAATAAGCGGTTTTCAGGAACTTCATCCACAACTAAAATCCGATACAGAGGTTGATTTTGTGCAAGAGCAATAACTTTTTTTTCAGATATTGGAGTTATATTTTTAGTAGATTCGGTGGTTTTTGCTTGAATATTAAATTTAAAAATACTGCCTTTTCCTAATTGACTTTCAACTGAAATATCACCCCCCATAAGTTGAATAAATCTTCGACTAATAGACAAACCTAAACCCGTTCCCTGTTGAGATTGTTTTCCAGCTGAAGTTTGGACAAAGTCATTGAAAAGTTTCTCGATTTCTTCAGAGGAAATCCCGACTCCGGTATCTTCAATCATAAAAAAGAGTTGAACAGGTAAGTTAGGACTCAAAGAGCTAGAGTCAGAAATATTGCTATCTACTCGCAATGTTACTGTTCCTTGATCGGTAAATTTAATCGCATTTCCAATTAAGTTAATTAAGACTTGTCGTAATTTTTTATCATCCGCTTTAATATACTGAGGGATATTTTTATGCTGAGAGATGAGTTGAATTCCTTTAGTTTTCGCTCTAATTTTCAACATCGCTTCTAAAGTGTCTAGCAAAGAATAGAGGTCAAACTCTTCCTCCTCCAGTGACATTTTTCCTGCTTCTATTTTAGATAAATCGAGAATATCATTAATCAAGCTCAAAAGATGTTCTCCACTCTTATTAATAATCTCTAGTTCCTTAGAAGCCGAAGCATAGATAGGGTTCTGTGCCATGAGCTGACTAAACCCTAAAATTGCATTCAAAGGAGTTCTCAATTCATGGCTCATATTCGCGAGAAATAAGCTTTTCGCTTGATTCGCTTCATCTGCTTTTTTACGAGCAATTTCAAGTTCGATATTTTGGGTTTGTAGTTTAGCTTCAGCTTGTTTAAGATCACTAATATCTGTCGCGACAAATAGAAAGCGTTTGATGTCACCTACTTCTATAATTTCTGCTGATAATAAAACTGTTAATGTTTCTCCGGACTTTTTGCGGAGTGTTACTTCTTGATTTCGTATTTGCTTATTTGCCTTTATCTGCTGCATCAGTAAGTCTCGCTCCTCTGGATAAAAACAAAATGTAATATCTAAAGAACGATAATTAATAAATTCTTCACGACTATAGCCTAAATTCTGTACAAAGCTATCATTCACCTCTATAAATCTTCCAGTTTCAAGGTCACTAATTCCAATCATATCAGGACTAGCTTGAAAAGCTTTATGAAATTTTTCTTCCGATAGTTTGAGAGCCACTTCTGTTCGTTTACGCTCTGTAATATCATTACTGTTCGAGAGTAAATATTGTTCACCATTAATCTCAATTAAATCTGCTGATAATAATGCAATTCCAATCTCTCCAGATTTTTTACGATAGTTAACTTCATAGTTGCGAAGTTTTCCTTGAGAATGCAGTGTATTATAATAGTGTTCAGCATCTTTTTGATTAATCCACAGATTAAGATCAAATGAAGTTTTACCTAATATCTCTTCATAGGAATAACCCGTTAATCTACAAAACTTTTCATTCACATCAAAATAAGTATTATCATTTAGACGAGTAATATAAATTGGATTAGGTGTATTTTGAAAAGCAGTTGCAAACTTCTGCTCAGACTGTTTCAATTCTTGAGTTCGTTCATCTACTTTCTGCTCTAAGCTATGAGAATATTCTTCAAGCTGTTGATAGGAGTGCTGAAGTTCTTCACTCATTTGATTAAAAGCATTAGACAAGATATTTAATTCGATCACGCGATGGCTTTTAATCGTTTGATTCCAATTACCATTTGATAATTCTTTCGCGGCTTGACTTAGTCGGATAATTGGTTTAGTCAGTTGACGACTACTTAAAATTCCGATAGCAACAGCCACTCCTAACGCACCAAAGCAAATTAAAATTGTTGTCCTTGTATTTGCGTAAATTTCCTCCATGAAGTCAGATTCAGGAACCACCACAACAATTAGCCAATTTAAGTTATATTCATCTTGAAAAGGAACAACTTGCAGAAATTGTTCTTCTCCTTTATCAATAAACGTCAGTTGGTGTTCACCTTCAATTTGACTAATCTCGCCAAATTTTTTAACTAAATGTTCAATTGAAGCAGTCATCACAGAATCACCACTCTGGGCTGCTTTCTTTTGTATAGCTTTACGATCTTGAATTATAACCACTGATTCTAAAGTAGAAGAAGCAATTAAAAAACCCTGGCGATCTATGATAAATATTTGTCCAGATTTACCAAGTTTTTGTCGTTCAAGAAATTGATGAAACTCTTGAAAACTAACATCTGCACCTGTAACACCAATAATTTGATTTTGATTGTTCCGAAGTGGACGTACAAATGTTAAACTTAAGCTTTGATTATCAAAGGAATTATAAGGATCTACCCAAATCGGTTGATTCGCTTGAATAGCTGCTTGATACCAAGGTCGAATTCTAGGATCATAAGGCTTTTCTGATGAGGCTAATGGCTTTTCTATATTTCCTTGATGATCTAATTGGTAACTATAGATAAATTCATTTCTTTCTTGATTCTTAATATCAATTTTTAATAAAGGATTTTTAACACTAGAAATACCAATATAGTTACCGTCCGCAGTGCCAAATTGAATAAATTCAACTCGGTCAAAAATCTGGATTTGTTGCCAAATATGACGCTGTAGTTGTGAAATATTTTTTAAGTCTAAGTCACCCAATAAAATTTCTTTTTCATTGATTTCAGTGACTGTTTTCGGAGTTTTTATAAAAGATAAAAGCTTTTGTTCAATCCGATCGCTAACTTCATTCTGTAGATCGATTATCAGTTGATTAACTGCTTTTTCGGAGTTTCTCCAGGACAAATATCCTGTGAGTCCAACAATTAACCACATTTGCAGTAAGAAGGGAACCGTCAGAAAGGTTCGTAAAGAAACTTGGCTAAAACTTTGGCGAATCAGAGTTCTGAGGAACTGAATGTGAGAGGTGAGCATATTGCACGCATTTCTATGGAATAAAAATTGTATTGTCAGAAAATTGTATTATAACTCTAGTGTAATATAGCATGGAGATGATATATGGATTCAGACAAGAATTTATGGTTTGGAGTAATGATCGGGAACTCTCGTCTGCATTGGGCAAAGTTTCAGGATTCACAACTGCTTGAAACGGGAGATACAAAATATTTAGATTTTCAGGTTAATCCTAATGATGTGGCAGAGTTGGCATCCTGTAGACTCCCAACTTTACTGGCTTCTGTGGTTCCGGAACAAACTAAAATCTGGCAACAGTATCCTCATATTTCTATTATTAACTTAGAACATTTACCGCTAACTAATCTATACCCTACGTTGGGCATTGATCGGGCGTTAGCCGTCTTAGGAGCAGGAACAAAACTGAGTTTTCCTGTATTAGTAATTGATGGCGGTACAGCTCTAACTTTAACTGGATGCGATCGCAATTCTCGTCTGGTTGGGGGAGCAATTTTACCGGGTTTAGGACTACAATTTTCAGCTTTAGCGAAGAGAACAGCGGCTTTACCGGAAACAGATTTTCCTCGACAACTTCCTCCCCGTTGGGCGACAGAAACACCGGGAGCGATTCAGAGTGGTGTTGTTTACACGTTACTGGCTGGAATTCAAGATTTTATTGAAGCCTGGTGTCAGGATTTTCCAGATAGTAAAATTGTCTTAACAGGTGGCGATGCTGACCCTTTAATGACTTATCTCAAAACTCATTTTCCTTCCATTCATGCTAAAATTATCATCGATCATTATGTAATTTTTGAGGGAATTTTAGTTGTTAAACAACAACTTGAAGCCAAACATAGTATTAAATAATCAGCCAGCCTCAATAAATTGAAGACTGACTGATCGATCTCACGAGAGAGATGGAAATGAATTCAAGATTATCGACCGATGGGAACAATTTGACCTGCTCGTTCGGATTCAATCGCCATAACAATGCCTTCCGGAAGGTCTTCTAAATCAGTTGTAATCTCCGCAGCTAGAACGGGAGAAATAAAGGTATAGCAGGGGTCGCATTCGCCGTTTTCGTAGACTTGAACTACCCATTTATCAGGTAATCCTTCGACTCCGACTTCGACAATATACCAGCCATCATCAATTAAGCGGCTATCGAGAACCGTTAACCATTCTTTTTCTTCATCGAGAAGTCCTAAATCTTCTGCTAAGAAATCAATAGCAAGTTGTTTTGCATCCAATTGAGTAACCATTTTTCTCCTCTCTCACTAGCTTTCAGGGGCTGTAGAAGTAGGTTGGGAAAGTTCAGGATATAAACCTAAAGCCTTAGACAGTTCACGAGCGATATGAATTAAAAACTTGGCTGCATCTTGATTATTTTCGTGAGCCATCATGGTTGCGACTTGCATTACACTTTTGATGAAACCTTCGTCTAATAAATCTTCATGGTTCGATAAAACTTCTGGTTCTTGACCATTCGGACATTTCATTAATTCATCAATCAGATTGTAATAAAGATCTTGACGGTTCGCACTCATGGTATTCTCCTCATTAATTTATTGACTCATTAATGCCCAATTGCTAAGGCATAAAGTACATCTTTTTCTGTATCTAGAAACGTTCGGGTCTCATCGTCGTAATAGGCTCCAATGCCGCTACAACCCAGGTTAAGATAGTGACTGACTAAATAGAGTCTTTGTCCGATAAAACCTGCCCCTTGTAGAGCGGTTTGATAGTTCTGATAATCACAGACAAAAAACAACGTAACTGCACTATCTCGACCAATAGCTTGATTGATGCACAAATACCCTGTCTTTTCACTAAAGTCTCCAGCTTTAATCAGTTGATTTCCCCGATAAATACCTGGAGTCAAGTTACAGACACGATGAACAACAGCATAAATTTCTATCGCCTCAAAACTAACAGATGGGATGGGTTGTTCAAGAACATTTAATATCCTTATCCAGTCGTCTTGAGTCAGAAATTTTTGCTGGAACCTACGGGCCGATCGTCGCTTAAAAACGACTTCCAGAAACTTTTTAGGTTCATAATAAAATTCAGGTTTTTTCCAAGTTTGATGAAAACTCTGAGGTAAAATTGTTTCTTGATATCCAGTTTCAACCCTAGAATTGGCTTCAAAATAATCCGTCCCGCACACAAACGGAATACGCGATCGCAATCGTCGAGTTGGTTTTTCTTGACCTTCTCCAATCACAACCGCAGCCGTGATAAATTCCTTATTTTCAAATCCTAAATCTTGATTGAGTGCTAATTTGTCAAAATCAAAATAAAGCTGTGTATCCTGCTGTTCTAAATAAGCCGCCGCTTCAATCGCTCCTAAATGATGACCACTATCTAAAAAACAATAGCGTAAACTGCGATCTTTGTACTTCCAGCTTGAGCGAAAGTACACACAACTGACAATAAAAATTAATCCTTTTATCCAATAATTTGGAATAATATAATCTTCTATCCCATCATCAATTAATTGATAGATTAAAGTTAAAGAATTCTCAGCCACTTCTACATGATAAATCCCGTCTACAAAGCCTTGAATTCCGCGAATCTGCACATAAAGTTCAGTTGGGTACAACGCTCCTGCTGAGGGGTTTACACGCAGTTTATAGGAGCTGTTCCCATAGGTTTTCTCAAAAGTAATTTGACTGCTGAGGCGAATTAAACGCTCAGTAGATTCCTGAAAATTTAAAGGAAATCGACAATAAAACTGAGGATAGGATTTGTAGCAGCTTGGCTGAGTCGATCCATCTACATAGTTCGGATCGAGGGCAACTGATAAATAAGAGTGCTTGGTTTCCTGGTGATAATACTTGCCAGGACTCTCAGCTTTTAGCATATTTTAGGATTCTCAAAACTTCGATGGTACTCGCGAAATCAATTGCTTTAAAGTCATCCAAATTTTTCAATTCTGTATCGGCATTATGACTCAGTAAATACTCGACCATTTCTTCTTTTCCGGCTGATGCTGCGTACATCAAAACCGTTGCACCATTATCATTTTGATTATTAATATTGATGCCTGAATTAATTAATAAATCCATTAAGATATAATCATTGGCAAAGCAAGCGTACCATAACGCATTGTTCCCATCGTCATTAGTCCAGGCGAGATCGACTCCACAATCGATCAGTTCTTTAACAACGCTGAATTCTCTCTGCCGAGTGGCTTTCATTAATGCGTTATCCCCATTGTCACCTGTTTGATTTAGATGATCCTGAGTGTAACCATTTGCCAGTAACCACTGACAGGTTGTTTCACTTAAAGCTAGAGTCTGAGTCATAAAAACTTGAATTGAGATCGGTGACAGGAATTTCTACATTTTTTACCATCACTCTCATCATTAAAAAAAAGCTTTCCAGTTTCAGTATCACGCAATACGAAGTGCTAGACTTTGGATTCCTTTAAAGATTTTGTCTCTTTGAGGGTTTTATTTTTTTTTCAATTTTTGAAATAATTGTTAAAGAAATACTCTGTAGAGTTAAACGGTGATTGGGCGAAGTCCTTCTCGCAGAGTACCTCAAAGGCGCTCTGTCTGACCGCTACCGCGCAATCGCTTTTGATCTCGAATATGTTAAACTAAATCTAAAAAAACAAAAATAGTCTTGTCTACTTTAACCCTTTCTAGCGAACAACTGAACAAAATCTGCCAAAATGCTCAACAATCCTATCCGCATGAATGTTGCGGTTTAATCTTGGGAAAAATAACGGAGAATTCTCATAAAATCGTTGTAGAATTGATCCCAACAGAAAACGCCTGGAATGAAGAGACTGCGGCGACATTTGAGGAGATAGAAACTGCCCCACACTCTGTTACGACTCAGGAACGACGCTACACCATCAATCCTCAAGTTTTCATTCAAGCCCAAAAATACGCCCGTTCTTGCGATCTCTCGATCATTGGGATCTATCACTCCCATCCCAATCATGCCGCGATTCCCTCAGAATTTGACCGCGTTTGTGCTTGGCCGCAATACTCTTATATCATCGTTTCCGTACAACAGGGAAAAGCCACAGATGTACAGAATTGGTGCTTAGATGAGAATCATCAGTTTCAACCTGAAGAAATGATAAGCACTGCTGTCAATTCAACCCCAGTCAGTTTATGATAATAATCTTTGACTAACCCCATATTTTGGGGAGACAATCCTCATAGCGCGAAGGTCATTTTCCTTCTTGGAATTACCATGCTCAACCCGAATTTGGATCAAATCCAACTTAATAAAGAAGAATACGAACGGTATTCACGTCACCTAATCTTACCCGAAGTCGGTTTAGATGGGCAGAAACGCCTCAAAGCTGCGAGCGTACTGTGTATTGGTACTGGCGGACTGGGTTCACCCTTGCTATTGTATCTGGCGGCCGCCGGAATTGGACGCATTGGTATTGTCGATTTTGATGTTGTCGATAGTTCCAACCTTCAGCGTCAGGTCATTCACGGTACCTCTTGGGTGGGAAAACCAAAAATTGAGTCAGCGAAAAATCGGATTCACGAAATTAACCCCGGTTGTCAAGTTGACCTCTACAATACTCGCCTGAGTTCAGAAAACGCTCTCGAAATTCTTCAAGCCTACGATGTAGTTGTCGATGGAACCGATAACTTTCCAACCCGCTACCTCGTTAATGACGCCTGCGTGTTGCTGAATAAACCCAACGTCTACGGTTCAATCTATCGGTTCGAGGGTCAAGCAACCGTCTTTAACTACGAAGGTGGCCCTAACTACCGTGACCTGTATCCCGAACCGCCACCTCCTGGAATGGTACCGTCTTGTGCTGAAGGCGGAGTTCTGGGAATCTTGCCCGGATTAATTGGTGTGATTCAGGCGACAGAAACCGTTAAAATTATCCTGGGTAGAGGTCAGACCTTGAGTGGTCGGTTGTTACTTTACAATTCACTGGATATGACATTCCGGGAGTTGAAGTTGCGACCTAATCCGGTTCGGCCTGTGATCGAAAAGCTGATCGACTACGAACAGTTTTGCGGTATTCCCCAAGCGAAAGCGGAGGAGGCGAAAAAACAAATGGAAATTCCTGAAATGTCCGTTCAGGAGCTGAAGCAACTCCTTGACAGTGGGGCTGATGATGTTCTCCTCATTGATGTCCGTAATCCTAACGAATACGAAATCGCCAAGATTCCGGGTGCTGTATTGGTACCATTACCAGATCTAGAGCGGGGTGTTGGTGTTGAGAAAGTGAAAGAAATGCTTAATGGTCATCGTCTAATCGCTCATTGTAAAATGGGAGGGCGATCGGCAAAAGCGTTAGGCATTCTCAAGCAAGCAGGAATTGAAGGAACAAACGTCAAAGGTGGAATTCTGGCTTGGAGTCAAGAAGTTGATCCTTCCGTTCCACAGTATTAAGTTTTCAAATTTACATTAACAACAACTTAGGGATAGGGAATTCACGCTCTCGAAGCTATTGAACCTATCCCATTTTATTGTCCTTACTCGTAGTTGCGCGCTCTGCGCTCAAGATTTCATCGTTTTGTGTAAAGCCCAACAACGCTGCTATCGAAAACTGATATAATGCGGTACAACCCGTATTAACGTTCCGTTCCTG
>JBCBCI010000028.1:0-64801 GCA_038530755.1 Cyanobacteria bacterium J06592_8
GATAACGGGGAAACCATTGAAGGTGATGGAGTTCTCAATAGTTCGGCTTCGACAGCAGACCGCAATATTTCTACTACTCTCGACCCTGGAACCTACGCCATTGCTATTTTTACGAATGGTTCCGATGACAACACAGGTTATATTTTAGAGGCTTCGGCTAGAGGTTAACTCCATCCGGTTTGAACGGCTAGAAATAGGAAGAACATTGCGGCTGAAAAGAGGGCAATCATTAAGGGAAAAATCCAACGCAGCCAAATTTCGTAGGGGATTTTCGCGATAGAAAGGACACCCATTGTGACGCCACTGGTGGGAATAATTAGATTATTTAAACCGTCTCCCATTTGAAAGGCTAAGACAGCGGTTTGTCGAGAAATCCCTAATAAATCACTTAAAGGTGCCATAATTGGCATGGTTAATGCTGCTTGTCCTGAACCAGAGGGAACAAAAAAGTTAAGAATGGCTTGAAACCAAAACATGGCTTGTACGGAAATAATGGTGGGCAATGTTTCAACTGTTTGGGTAATTTGAAATAATATAGTATCGATAATTTTCCCTTCGGTGGCGACAATCAAAATCCCTTTACAAAACCCGACAATTAAACAAGCCCCCATCATATCTTTCGCCCCAGAAACAAAGGCGTTTGTGGTTTGAGAGGGGGAAAGTCCACCCATTAAAGCAGAAGTAATTCCTAAACCCAAGAATAATCCAGCAATTTCGGTAATGTACCATCCTTGTGTAGTTACGCCCCAAGCGAGAATAAAAATAGTCAGTAAAAATAGGATTAAAATCAGAATGCGGTTGGTTGTGAGGGGATATTCTCGAACTTTATTTTCTGCGGAGACTTCTATTTCTTGAGAATATAAGAGACTATTTTCTCGACTAACATCTTGACGATAAATGTACCACAAAATATAGGCGATCGCAAGCAAGGAAAATACCGTCCAAACGAGGAGTCTGTAGGGAATTCCGCTAAAGAGTTCAACTTCCGCAATTCCTTGAGCAACACCAACCGTAAATGGGTTTAAAAACGCTCCGGCAAAGCCAACACCAGCCCCCACAAAAGGAATAGCCACTCCTGTAATTTTATCATAACCTAATGCTTGAGCTAAGGGAATAGTAATTAATACAAAAACTAACACTTCTTCACTCATGCCAAAACTCCCTCCACAAAAGGAGAAAGCTAAAATTAACAGAGGAATAATCACCCATTTATACGCTGGATTTATAAGCGTTATATTCACTAATTTTTCGAGTCCTGCATCAATTGCACCTGTTGCATTCACCATTCCAAATGCACCGCCAATAAAGAAAATAAAGGCAATCACTTCAGCGGCGGAAGTAAAACCTTTAACGGGAGCGATAAAAAAGGTGAGGATATTTTGAGGTGAAGACTCGACAATTTTATAGGAACTCGGTACAACAATACTTCTATTTTCAACGGTTTGACGAACATATTCTCCGGCGGGGATGATCCAAGTCAGAATAATTACTAAAATGAGAATACAAGAGGAAATCACTAAAGTATCGGGCAGCTTAAATTTTTTCATGGTGTTTAGATTTTCTGAATCCTGATCGTTTTTAGTTTCATTAAAATCAAGATAAATCTCAATAATTAGATTTTATAACTCCGTCTGAAAATTCAGATTTTAAGTCTCGTTCCATCAAGGCTTCTACGGCTTGCTGAGGTGTAATTTGATTATTCAAAAGTTGATAGACTTGCCAAGAAATTGGCACACTAATCTGTTCGCGATGAGCAATTTCAATTAAAACATTTGTGGTATTTACGCCCTCGGCTGTACTGCCTAAATCTGATAAGACTTGTTCTAAAGTTTTACCTTGGGCGAGTCCATAACCTACACGATAATTGCGACTTAAATGACTACTACAGGTTGTTAACATATCTCCTAAACCTGATAAGCCGAAAAAGGTTTCTTTTTGTCCACCGAGATGAGTTCCAATTCTAATCATTTCCGGTAAGGCACGAGTTAATAATCCGGCTTTTGCATTCATGCCTAAGTTTAAACCATCACAAATCCCCGCAGCGATCGCGATTACATTTTTAAGCGTTCCTCCGAGTTCTGTTCCTAACGGATCGGGACTGGTATAAACTCGAAATCGGTTAGATGAAAATACGGTTTGAGCAATTTTTGCGGCGTTCATATTGGTGCTAGCAACAACCGTTGTTGCTGGGAGTTTTTGTTCGATTTCTTTAGAAAGATTAGGGCCAGACAAGACAACAATGGGATGTTTTGAACAACAATATGACCAAATTTGAGATGGCGTTCTTGTAGTGGTTGTGTCGAGTCCTTTTGTAGCTGTAACAATTGGAACATCGGCTTTGAATTGGAGGCCTTGAAGTTGAGAGGCGATTTTTGAAACTCCGGGCATAGATACCGCAGAAATCACTAAATCTGCATCCGCGATCGCTTCTTCTAAAGTATTACCTAAACGACGAGACCAGACCTGTACGTGATGACCATTATATCGCGCTAAACCTGCCAATGCAGTTCCCCATGCCCCCGCACCTAAAACAGCTAAAACTTTGGGTTGAGAATTGAAAGCAGAATTTTGATCGTCTTGAGTATTTATGTCTAAATTAGATGACATGATAAGTTCACAATATTACACATCGGGATCTAGAGGAAGGCTAAAGCCAAAATATACCTTACGAATACAGAATTTGCAGGAATTGTAATGCTATCACAGAGAAGCAGTCATGTTAGGTTTGCACTGCTGATCTATTCTTCCTCTGAGTGAGGAGAGTACAGAATTCAACTTTATATAAACGACACAATGAGCTATCAACCGATTCAAAATTACGGCATTATCGGCAATATGTACACCACCGCCTTGGTGGGACGCAATGGATCAATCGATTGGTTTTGCTTTCCTAATCACGACTCTCCAAGTGTATTTGCATCAATTTTAGATGAAAACAAAGGCGGATATTTTCAAATTTCACCCGCTATTCCTGATGTCACCTACAAGCAATTATACTGGCCAGAAAGTAATATCCTCGTCACCCGTTTTTTAACTCCAGATGGTGTTGGCGAAATTATTGACTTTATGCCTGTGGGGTTGGGAGAAGATGAAATCGGTTATCATTCTTTAATTCGAGAGGTGCGAGTCGTTCGGGGAACCATGACCTTTTTCGCTGAATGTATGCCAGCTTTCAATTATGCCCATGATGAACACAAAACTGATATTACTCCGAAAGGCGCTTGTTTCTATTCTGAGACGGCTAATTTAGGACTCGCCACTGATATTCCGCTGGAAGCCAAAGATGAAGGCGTTTGTGCAAAATTTACCCTAGAGGCTGGAGAAATCGCTGTTTTTGTTCTACAAGGGACTGAAGCGGGGGCGGGCTGTGGTTTACCGATTAAACCTTCCCAAGCCACAACATTATTTAAGCGCACAGTTAACTATTGGCGAAACTGGTTGTCTCAATGTACCTATCGGGGACGTTGGCGGGAGATGGTAGAACGTTCGGCGTTGGTGTTGAAATTATTGACTTTTGAACCCACAGGGGCGATTATTGCGGCACCGACTTGTAGTTTACCCGAAGGAATTGGTGGAGAACGAAACTGGGATTATCGTTATACCTGGATCAGAGATGGGGCTTTTACTTTGTATGGCTTGATGCGAATTGGCTTTACTGAAGAAGCTGAGAAATTTATGGGATGGATAGAATGTCGGTGTAAAGAACTCAATCCTGATGGTACTCTACAAATTGTTTATGGGATTGATGGTCGTCATGTTCTCACTGAAAAAACTCTCGATCATTTAGAAGGATATCGTCAATCTAGTCCCGTTCGGATTGGTAATGAAGCCTACAAACAACTTCAGTTAGATATCTACGGAGAGTTGATGGATTCTGCCTATCTTTATAATAAGTATGGTACACCCATTTCCTATGAACTTTGGTCTCAACTGCGAAAACTGATTAACTGGGTTTGCGACAACTGGCAAATGAAAGATCAAGGAATATGGGAAATGCGAGGTGAAGAACAGGCATTTGTCTATTCTCGTTTAATGTGTTGGGTGGCATTGGATCGAGGCATTCGACTCGCAGATAAACGTTCTTTTCCATCAGAACGTCAACGTTGGTTAGATACTCGTGACAAAATTTATGAAGAAATTATGGAAAAAGGTTGGGATGAAAAACGGCAAGCCTTTATGCAATATTACGGCAGTGACACCCTCGATGCTGCTAATTTAATGATGTCATTAGTATTCTTTCTCTCTCCAACCGATCCAAAAATATTGAAAACAATTGATGCAATTAATCAACCGCCAGACAAGGGCGGATTAGTGTCTGATAATCTGGTTTATCGTTACAATGTTGAGGAAACTCATGATGGTTTAGAAGGGGAAGAAGGAACCTTTAATATTTGTACATTCTGGCTCGTTGAAGCCTTAACTCGTTCCGGACATCTCGATAAAAAACGTTTAGAATCAGCTCGTTTGATGTTTGAAGGGATGATTGGTTATGCTAACCATGTTGGACTCTTTGCTGAAGAAACGGGGGCAACTGGAGAAGCATTAGGGAATTTTCCCCAAGCTTTCACTCATTTAGCCCTAATTAGTGCGGCTTGGAATCTCAATAAAGCCCTCGGAGAACATGAGTAAAACGGACTTTTATTATGACGGCTGATTTGTCAAGATCAATGTAACTTAAATTAGGTGGGTTTTTGAGCCTGAATTAATGATAGATCAGAAGATTCAGCTCAACCCACTCCATCCTTTTTTTGCAATTGCATGACCGACAATTTTATCGCTAATTTTCATTGTTTAATATCGTTAGCAGGTTGAGCCAATAGAGCCGCATCATACAGCTTTTGAGATCGGTCATTTAATTCATCAATTTTTTGCAGTTCTGTTGTGGTTAATTCTCGGTTTTCAAGCTGGGCTAGATTCAAAATTTGTCGAACTTGCTGATACAGTTTAAAGCCTTCTCCAAACCGAACTTCATTAATAGATTTGAGAGTGAGTTGAACTTCTGCGATATGCTGATTTGATAGTTTAACATTTAATAAAATATCTCGATAACCTCCAGGAGTCGGTTTAATAAAGCGATCTTTGATCCGCACAATTTCAAAAGATTCTGGACTAAATTTTAAAGCTTCATACAGTTGTTTGAGAGTCTCGTATTCAATCGAAAGCCGTGCTAAATCTGTAATCCGAGAAGCATCATTATTATATTCAAGTTGAATTTTTTCTTCTGCTCGTTTTCGTCCTTTTAAACCCCCTGGAGGTAAAACCACTGTTCCTTCTGTTAGGGTTGCTAGTTCATTCGCAATTTTTTGGAGTTCAAGATCGGCGATCGCCGCTTCCTGATATAATTGATCTAAGTTTTGGGAGTTTTGTTGCAGTTCTTGTGAAACAATCTGAGCCTGAACAGTTTGACTTAAAGAAATTTGTTCAGCAGTTAATCCAGAGATCGAAGTCTGAGACTCAAGCGTTTGTTGCGAAGAAACAGAGGATAAATTTTCTAGATTTCGTTGCTGAAGTGCATACACTCCAGATAATAGACCCACTCCGAGTAAAGCTGAAATTAAAAAATAAGTGCGTATTTTTGAAGGTTTCATTCCCATGTTCCTCTCTAAAAAACTGAACTCTATTATTGAGAATAGGGTACAAGACTGAGAGAAAACTGAATTTCACCTTCGGGTTAACTGAGTTCAGTTTTAAAACAAAATAATTCTCAGTATTAAGTGCTTATTTCTTTTCCCTTCCTTCAAATACTTGTAATTTGCATTGCTCGAAAACATAATTAACGGCTCTAAATAACTCATCTAAATCCGAAATTCTGTATGTTTTAATATTTTTAACAAATAAGCGATCGCTCAATTGAGCAAATTCCCATATCTTACCATTAGAGACAATACCAAAAATAGTTAGGCTTTCAATTTGATTAATTTTTTGGCAGGCTACCATTTCCGCTCCACACTGTCCCCAACCCGCAGTAAAGTCATCTCTCTTTGCTTCCATTGCTACAAAAAAAGGTCGATCAAAAACTATCTTCCCTAGAGGAGACTTTTGGGCGAGCAGATAATCTGGCACTCCTGACAAATCTTCATCATAAATCAAGCTTTGATGGCTCCATAGTAAAAAAATCTCCTTATAATTGTACCAAGCCTCAGTTAAAATAGGCACGATTAAGTTTTCACAAATAGCCGATTCCGAGTTGTCAACAACACCCTCTCTCAGACGAATTTCAAATCTTTGTTTAAAATAATCATTAACTGCAAAATCTGATTCGATTATGAAGTTATTTTCTTGATAATTTAGCTGAAAATTTTGGACAACCATTGCCAAGTTTTTATAAGATGTAAAAGCCACTTTTACCTCCACTATTCGTTTCTTGGATTTAAAATCAGCATCGGTTCTCCTGATCGCAATCAATCAATTTCAACAAAATTCGTTAAACTTCCCAATATTCGTTCCCGTTTGGTGAGATAAATATTCCGTCCTTTCCCCGAGCGCTTATTCACCTGAGATAAAACTTCCAAAGTCGTTACAACCTCTGGACATCATTTGATGATAACATTCATCTTAGATTTTCTCAACGTGGGTATTAATGGTCATTACCTTTTTTCTCAAAATTGACAAAAGATCATCTGTTGTGACTGAGTATAAAATATTGTAGAGTTAATTATGTATTTAAAGAGCTATCCTTGATTTCAAGGGCCATGGTGGCTTGATAACTTAATGTCCCATTATTTAGGAAAAAGGACTATCTTATGAAAAGCCTACAGACAGTAATCGTACCTCAATATTTTGATGTTCCTCTATTCGATAGAAAAGTTCAGAAGAGCGCAGAGGAAACAACAGAGGAAACGAAAAAAGTGTGGCAACACCACATTCAGGCATGGGATGCAGTCGATCTAGATGCCATTATGGCAGATTATTCAGAAGACTCCATCTTAATTTTAAATAATACAGTTAAGAAAGGCATTGAACCCGTTCGCAATGTTTTTGCTAATCTTTTTGATCTATTTAGCAAAGGCCAAAATATAATCGATCCAGAGGTGATTGAAGAGGAAGTAATCTACATTACTTGGCACTTCACACCTGAAGCTGAAGGTGGCACCTGTTACTTTGGAACGGATAGTTTTGTTGTTCAAAATAGCATCATTAAATATCAAACTATTGGTTCTTCACTCTATGAAAAGTACATCGTAACGTAACTGTTGGGATTGAGATTAAAACAGGGGACTGTTAAAGGGCGCATACAATGCGCCCCGACAAATTTTAAATTAATATGTTGCGTTTTTTTAGAACCCAGAGCATCTCAGCTTTGCTAGATTATACATGAGTTGATTATTGATCCCAATTCTAGCAAATTGCTCTTATTCCTGCATTCCCTCATACAGCAATCGGGTAAACAAGCGTGTTCCATCATCCATTTTCATTTCCTGATAAGTAGGCGGTTGACGAAGACCTATCACCCGCAAATCTGAAAATAATTCGGGGTGAAATTGACAGGTAAAAGATCGCCGAATCTTTTTGCTTTCAAAGTCTTTATAAATGATGCAGGTTGCAGAACATTCCGTCACCACTTCATCATCAAGGGTTGTTGAACACAGAATTTCGATCGCATCTGGTAGCTTCAGTAACCAAGCTAAACTACTCCCAGCTATAGTTGAACGATAGGGAATAATTGCATTATGTAGCAGTCGATATGCCCAATTCGCAAATAAGATTGCTTCTTCGTTCACTTCATCGGAATGAAACATGGCAATATTGACTTCGTCCTCATATTCTATTGTAGTATCAATCACGCCTTCATATTCATCTGCGGTGACTTCATGGGCATTGATTAATTCCTGGGGAATACCGGATTCGTCGCTATCGGGAGATTGATAATAGTGTAATTTGCGATCGCCGACTTCTTTATGTTCATTGGAACCCACAGCAAACTCTGGATGATCCCAACCTTCGGCGACTAAATTGCCATTGTTCTTGACAATTTTAAGAGAACCTCCGACCGCTTCAATGCGTTCACAGACGTGCTTGAGTGCCTTCAGCATCTTACCATCACGATCCCTAGCTAAGCTATCAAGACGGAGAACTTGCCTCACGGCTTGTTTAATCAGGTTAATATGTCCCTGGGCAGCGAGTTGGTGTCCAATACAGATAAACAGGGCTAAAGCACTCGTTGGCGTTCGCGACAGCAACAGGGCTTCTACGAAGCGATGTAACTCATCTAACGAACAGTTTGACCCCTCAAAGGTTGTGGCATCTCGTGCGGATGGATTACCCCCTTCTACGACAACTGCTAAACCCGATGTGATCACTGGAACGACGACATCAAGATCTAGTGTCCCTGAAGACCATAATGGGAATAAAATTGAATCACAATCAGCTATTTTTTGAGTAATATAAGCCACATTCAGGGATGCCCGCACGCCTTCCCCTAAAGGATTATGACCGACGTGTTCCCACGGTTCAATAATAGAAATTGCGTTCCGAAACAATGCCGGATTTTTCATCAATAATTCTAGCTCTTTTTGGGAGTGAATCACCTTTTCCAAAGGCTTGCCCTTACCCCACTCAAATGTCGGGTTTTCAGTCAGCAGGGATGTATCGGGTAGCGGGTCAGGAGAATGACGATCGGTCAGAAATTGACCCATTAGTACATGAACGGATTCAAAATCAGAATCACTTTCACTCAAATAGCCCGGACGCGATCACCACTCAGTAGTTGTTTCCTGGGATTGATTTGGATTGACTGGACTCATGGCAGACAATATTTTGTAGTAAGTTTAAAGGCTTACTATACAGTCACCCTTTAATTATTTCAAGAGGTCACTCTCTGTGAGGGATAAGGCAGGAGTGAGGGTTAATGTCTTTTTTCTGGCGTCCTTCCTTATAGTTAGATATACTCGATAGTCATCTGAGCCTAACAGTTATTTGTGTGATACTATTACCGTTGTATAGTAGTAAAAATAAAAAGGCTAACTCTAGTTATGGATGTGGTCGTTATTCTAGCTTATTTTAATTTTTCAGGCAGTCAAGGCAGGTATATTGCTCTTGTCAAAGCACTAGCTTACTTAAGCGAAGAAGTTGATATAATCTTGGTTTGTTATGGCTTAGATACTGAAAGTATTGTTGACTCGCAAAATCTTAAAATAATCAAGATTCCCTCTGTTTCTGTACTTTGGCAAAAAGAAAGATTCTATAACGTCGCGTTATCGCATTTGAATGAAAAGCATCAATATGTTGTTTGGGCTGATGCAGATCTCCTTTTTCCGAACAAGGGTTGGCAAGAGCAATTAAAAGAGAAATTGGAAACCTATCGACTCGTTCAAATATTTAATCAAGTCGAAGATATAAAGTTTGAGAATGGAAATTTTTCCCGAACTGGACTTAGCCGCAAATCCGTGGTCACGAGTTTCAATCGCGATATTACAGTTGAAGATTATTTTAGTAAACGTGGCATCAGCTTAAGTCTTGGATGTTCTCCAGGCTTTGGATGGGCAACAAAGGCAACCACGATTAGAGAAATCGGCTTCCCCGACTTTATGATTTTGGGGGGTGGCGACAAAGTTTTATTAGCCTCAGCTATGGGATATCATTCGATTTTGTTCAAAACAATTTCTTTAAGTCAGGGATTGTATGATCTCTATCATTCTTGGGGAGACCAAGTTTTTAATAGGATTGAGGGAAGAGTTTCTTGTCTGGAAAATAGGATTGATCATATTGTTCAGGGAGACTATAAAAATCGTCGCTATGCTGGTCGCCACAAATTAATTGAAGATGATAGCTTTGCGATCGCTGATTATCTAAAAATTAATGAATGGGGAGCATGGCAATGGCACGATGAAAACAACGAATATGCTATAAAAATAAGGAGATACTTTGATGAAAGAGGAGACTAAAGCATTGGAAATCGTATTTTATGGAACTTCCGGTTGGTTTGACAGCACATTAGGTGCGACCAATTGTATAGGGGTATTTGTAAATGATAGAGATGTTGTTTTATTTGACTTAGGCACTGGCGTTAGAAAAATAGACAGAGAAAGCATTCGCGATAAAAATGTTACTGTTATGCTTTCACACCTGCATTTAGACCACTGTTATGGGCTACATATTTTACCGATGTTTAGGCCAGCTTCCCTGACAATTGTTATCCATGAAAGTCTAAAAAGTTATTTGGAGACTTTGTTTTCTTATCCTTTTGTGAAACCGAGGGAGAAACTAGGATTTCCTGTTGATATTCGAGTGGCTAAAGATACAACTTTGAATTTCGATAATTTTGCCATAAAGACTCAAGCCTTAAAACATAATACTCCAGTGATAGGCGCTCAATTGCAATTAGAGAACAAATCTATTTGTTATTGTGTTGATACCATTTTATGTGATTCTCTATTAAATATAACTAAAGATTGCGATATTCTCATTGTTGAATCTTGCCCGGTTGGAGGAGATAAAACAAATGGATTTCATCTTGACATAGAGCAACTTAAAGGAATACTAACTGCTACCCATGCTGAGAAGGCGATCGTAACTCATTTTGGGGCTAGACAGTATCCAGATACTAAAACCAAAGAATTACTGTTTGAATCGATAAAAGATTTTCATCACAATATTGTTATGGCTTATGATGGTCTTACTATTCGGAGTTGATATAACTGATGTTTTCAAAATGCTGAATCAAAAACAACTGGCTCATAATCAAAAGCTTTTGATTGCCTCAAATATTGCAAATATCCCTCTGATGACCAATTTTGGTGCTATTGATGCTAGCTTACTTCAGCTATATGCAACAAGTATTCTTGGTTTACAAGAAAGTCAAATCGGTTTTGTCATTGGTTTACCTTCCTTAGTTATACCCCTACAACTGGCAGGTATTTATTTTGTCAAGCGTTTGGGAAGTAAAAATACTCTGATCATTGGTTTTGCTTTATTATTCTGTTTATTACCATTAATGTTGATTGTTCCTGTAGTTTATGCAAAAAATAAAACTCTGGGTTTTGCTTTTTTTTGTATGACTATTTTATTAATGAATATTGTTCATAATGCTACAAAAGGAGTCGCTTTTCAACCGATCATCCGGGAATCTACCTTTCCAGAAAAGCGTGGATGGTTTTTGGCTAAAATGCGGCTGACTGTAAATGGGTTTAACTTTCTTTTTTTTGCAATTCTTTCTGTGACGCTAGGAGAAAAAGTCGCACTTCAAGATTACGCATATATAATTTTGTTGCTGATGATATACTGTTTATTTGCAGCACTCATAACTTATAAAATCAAAATTTCTGAAAATAGTCAACTTTCCTATACAACTCGTCATAATTTTCTTGATGATATCCGTGAAATATTTGCCAATAAAAAATATCGTTTATTAATAACTATTCTGATTTTATGTTTTCTTTCCTCTTTGCCGCTCTTTGTCACCTATTTAGCAATGGGTTTACAGCTTAATGCCAATTATATTTCTCAGTTGATTACATTAAATATAGCAGGAACTCTGACTGGGATAGCAATTTGGGGACGACTCATAGATCATATTGGCTTTATGCGTACCATATATATTATCGTTTTAATGCTGGCAACTGTTGGAGTGCTATGGCTATTTGTGCAACCTATTGAGTTTTCCGATGGTTGGTGGCAGTTTTCGTCTCTAGCTCTAGCCTTAATTACTATTATGACTGGTTTTTTACAATCGGGATTGAAAATGGCATTGCTCGTTGGCGTACACAATACTGCCACGGAGCGATCGGCAGTTACAGCATTGGCTTTCTTCAATAGTACCGGAATGATGCTGGGCAATCTAATACCCTTCTTTGTTGGAGTTTATTTGAATTTTACATTAGGAGTATGGAGATTTTCTCTGGGTGCTATTAATATTGACAGTTATCAAATGATGGGTTTATTCAGTGCTTTATTGTGTTTGGTGAGTGCCGTGATATGTTACCGCAGCCGTGAGCTGACAATATAAGTCGATAGAGATACTTCCTGTGTTAGGCGATCGCCATTGAAGGGAATTCCTCCAAATTGCAAAAGTTAGGAAGGAGCATTAGTGGGGGCGATCGCCTCTACAGAACTGGCGGACTCTTACTGTGCTTCACGTCCACTTCTAGCATTCCACTTTTTGAGGCGCAAACTAACCCAGACCATCTGCTTGAGCGGTAATGGTACTTCTGGGTGTAGTCCCTCCGAGATTTCTTCAAAGGTTTTGATTGAACCCGGATAAACAGAAACTGACCATCCTTGTTTGGCGAGACAGGTGAATAAAGCTGACTCTTCAAGAAGATAAGTTGTACCCAGATACATTTTTTCTTTGTTATAATCTTCTTGCTGATTTTCCGTTTCTACCTGTTCATCTCGATTCAGGTATGTCTGGGCAAATGAGTTGACCATGTTTTGAAAAGATTGGTCTTTTTGATAAAGATACTGGAAGTCTTGGTAATACATCTCAAATTCTGATTGCTTCTCAATTTGCGAAGTCTTTTGGAACTCGAACTTACAATTTTGGGAGTATTGGTCGAACAGATAACTGTTTTCATTAATAAACTTCTCTCCAGTGCTCATTGCCTCAAGCAAAGCTTCATCTTCTTTAAGTTCTTGTGTAACCTGGATTGTTAGTCGATATATACTATCGCCAACTAGCACGACGCAAGCCTGAAAGTTTTTGCTAATCCATTTGATACAGGCTTCGATCCGCTTAGGATTGAGAAAATGTTTGCTGCCCAAGCTGGTGATGAAAACACACTTTTGATACTCAGACAGTGAGCTGCGTAGACGAGTAGGAGAGACTTTAGATAAACTTGCCTTGTACCCCTGAATTGGGGTCAAGTTTAAGTCCAGTCTCTTAATGTCAATTGCTTTGCAAATTTGAGATTGAATCAACTTCAACTGCTCTAGGGAAAGCTGATTCCAGTCAAAATTTTCGATGTTCGTTTCTTCATCTCTATCATTATTCATACTGTGAAATGTTATTGGAAGTTATCATAATAACAATAAATATTATCCTGTAATCCTGATTTCCTATTGACTCCACAATTTTTTTCAGCTCTCAAAACATAATTTTGATAGACTAACTCAGAAGACAAGCCTATCAAAATCCTCTAGAAAAAGGTGTTAACCCAAATTAAACTTCTGTTTCAAATAGAGCAAGCCGCAGTCGCTCAGTGGATTCTTCCAATTCGGCCACGGACTCTAGACTGACAACAACACTGCGTTCTATCCCTAAAATCTCTGCCGCTTTAGCCACAGCCGCTTTTTCTTTTTCATGGTAACTACCATCAGCTCGGCTCATCTTAATCGCTTGATACAACATGGCTCGGCGAAAGTTTAGAGGGAAACTATAGCTGATTCCACTTAAGAGTTCCTCAATCTTGGCACTCTTCCAATCGAATTGGCGTATTGTTTCGATGTACTCTTGAGGATCTACCATCAAAAGCTCTTGTTCATCAATATACCATTGCAATTCAGCTTCTGCCAGTTGGCCATCAGCCCCAGCGATCGCCATCAGTGCGCCAGCGTAATTCACAGCCACATCAAAATCGATGGGTTGAGTAATATTATATCGATGCTTGGCATATTGGGTTGTTTGTAGACTTTTTCCACTACTCATTTTTAGCACCTTGATTGGGTCTCGATTGCCCCTCATCAAAGAGGAGATCTATGGTATATAGTAAATTAACTTGTTTCAATTTCTTCAAAAGTTTGTGACTCTGTCAAACAAACACTACATCCCATGGACAGGACGGCAATCTTGCAACCCAGCTGTGAACATCTACGATAAACTAGAGGTTGTACTCCAAAGCAGGCAATACACAAGGATAAACAATGGCTGAACGTAGCGAAGGAAACAGCAAGGACAAAGAGACAGCCAAGTCCTACAAAGATACAGTCAACCTGCCCAAAACTAAGTTTGATATGCGGGCAAATGCCGTCAAACGGGAACCAGAACTACAAAAATTCTGGGCTGAAGAGAAGATTTATGAACGCCTGTCGCAAAATAATCCGGATGTACCCTTCATTCTCCACGACGGGCCACCTTACGCCAATGGTGCGCTACATATTGGTCACGCCCTCAACAAAATCCTTAAAGATATTATTAACCGCTACCAGATGCTATTGGGGCGGAAAGTTCGCTATATTCCAGGTTGGGACTGTCATGGCTTGCCCATCGAACTGAAGGTTCTGCAAAAAATGAAGCAGTCGGAACGGCAGGCATTAACGCCCTTAGAACTACGTCAAAAAGCTAAAAAGTTTGCCCTCGAAACGGTTGACCAACAGCGAGAATCTTTTAAACGCTATGGAGTTTGGGGTGAGTGGGATACTCCTTATTTAACCCTACAACCCGAATACGAAGCCGCCCAAATTGGTGTGTTTGGTCAGATGGTATTGAAAGGGTATATCTATCGAGGCTTGAAACCTGTTCACTGGAGTCCGAGTTCAAAAACAGCATTGGCTGAAGCCGAATTAGAATACCCAGAAGGTCACACCTCGGATAGTATTTTTGCTGCCTTTCCCATCATTAAATTAGGAGATGCCGTCAAGGAAACCTTAACGCCTTTTTTACTGGGCACTGAGCGAAGCCGAAGTACCAATTTAGGTGTGGCTATCTGGACAACAACACCCTGGACAATTCCGGGTAATTTAGCCGTAGCATTGAACCCAGAGTTAAATTATTCAGTTGTTGAAACTCAATCTGACCCTGATAATTCTCCATCATTTCAATACCTAATTGTTGCAGCAGAATTAGTCGAACGGTTGTCTGCCACCTTCGGGAATCAGTTAACCGTCAAAGCCACTATTAAAGGTAAAGATTTAGAACATTCGATTTACAAACACCCTTTATTTGACCGTGAAAGTCCGATTGTCATTGGTGGAGATTATGTAACGACAGAGTCCGGTACTGGCTTAGTTCACACCGCACCCGGTCACGGTTATGATGACTTTATGGTCGGTCAACGTTATGGTTTGCCGATTTTATGTCCTGTGGATGAGAACGGAAATTTCACCGAAGAAGCCGGGCAATTTGCGGGATTAAATGTGTTGAAAAACGCCAACGAAGAAGTGATTAAGGCGTTAACCGAAGCAGGTTCACTGATTAAACAAGAACCCTATCAACACAAATATCCCTACGATTGGCGAACCAAAAAACCCACCATTTTCCGGGCAACAGAACAGTGGTTTGCCTCCGTTGAAGGGTTCCGCGAAGAAGCGTTAGAAGCGATTAAAAATGTGCGTTGGATTCCCGCCCAAGGTGAAAACAGAATTACTCCCATGGTTGCCGAACGTTCTGATTGGTGTATTTCCCGTCAACGAACTTGGGGCGTTCCCATTCCCGTATTTTATCACAATGAAACGGGCGAGTTCTTGATGAATGAAGAGACAATTAATCATATTCAAACCATCATTGCTGAGAAAGGTTCTGATGCGTGGTGGGAATTGTCGGTAGAAGAATTATTACCCGAAAAATATCGCAAAGATGCCGATAAATATCGGAAAGGAACCGATACAATGGATGTCTGGTTTGACTCTGGTTCATCTTGGGCGGCGATTGCTAAACAGCGAGGACTTGGTTATCCCGTAGATATGTATTTAGAAGGGTCTGACCAACACCGAGGCTGGTTTAATTCTAGTTTATTAACCAGTGTCGCTAATTCAGGTCACGCCCCCTATAAAATTGTCTTAACTCATGGGTTTGCCTTGGATGAAAAGGGTATGAAAATGAGTAAATCTTTGGGGAATGTTGTTGACCCTGCGGTTGTGATCGAAGGTGGAAAAAATAAACAGCAAGACCCGCCTTACGGTGCAGATATTCTGCGGTTGTGGGTCTCTTCTGTTGATTATTCGACGGATGTTCCATTGGGTAAAAATATCCTCAAACAAATGGCGGATATTTACCGGAAGATTAGAAATACTTCCCGATTTTTATTGGGGAATTTACATGATTTTGACCCGAATAAAGATGCGGTTCCCTACGAAGAATTGCCGGATTTAGACAAATATATGTTGCATCGAATCACCGAAGTATTCGACGAAATTACGGATGCGTTTGAAACCTTTCAATTCTTCCGTTTCTTCCAAACCATGCAGAATTTCTGTGTTGTGGATATGTCGAACTTCTACCTCGATATTGCTAAAGATCGCCTCTATATCAGTGCAGAAAATAGTGAACGGCGACGCAGTTGTCAGACGGTTTTAGCGATCGCATTAGAAAATTTAGCTGTATCGATCGCACCTGTTCTCTGTCACATGGCAGAAGATATCTGGCAAAATCTGCCCTATTCTACACCTTTTACTTCTGTATTTGAAGCGGGTTGGGTGAAATTAGAACCCGAATGGAAACAACCAGAGTTAGCGGAATTCTGGCAAAAAATGCGGGAAATTCGCGGTGAAGTGAACCAAGTGATGGAACAGGCGCGCAAAGAAAAAATGGTGGGTTCATCTTTAGAAGCGAAAGTATTGTTATATGTCGCCGACAAAAAACTCCGTCAACAGTTAGAAACGATGAACCCATCTACAACAGCTTTGAAAGACAATAACGGCGTGGATGAGTTGCGATATCTGTTTATTTGTTCGCAAGTGGAATTGTTAGAAACGCCTGAAAAGTTGAAGGGGTTGGAATATAACCAAGAAGCTGATCATCTGGGAATTGGTATCATTAAAGCTGATGGGAAAAAATGCGATCGCTGTTGGAATTATTCGGTTCATGTCGGTGAGTCAGACGAAGATCCAACGATTTGTGAACGATGTGTTGCGGCGTTAGCAGGGGAATTTTAAATAGAATAATAGAGTACGTTAATTGTATTTGACGTACTCTAAACGGAGAATTAGTATTAATAGTTAGAAATGCGATTAACTTGCCATGCGGCTTGCTTTTTTGTTCGTAGTTGTGCTTCAGCACTAAAAATCAAAGCGAGCATTGCCAGATTAAAGTTATAATTCTTACTGTCAGTGTTTGACTGAAAATGATTAATGATCTAAGATTAGGCAAGAAGTAAGTGTAAATCTCTAAGTTCTCAACTGTACAGGCATAACTAAATAGGTCATTTTTAATCCACCTAATGGCGTTAAAATTACCGGACTGGTCGCTGAATTAAGCTGAATTTGGATCTCAGTGGTATTGAGAACTTTTAGCCCTTCCATTAAATATTTAACATTGAAAGCTAACTCTTTGGGTTCTTCTCCTGAGACTTGAGCGGATAAAGATTCAAGCGCATTTCCCACATCCGCCGCTTCTACAGAAAGAGAAATTTTTTGCCCCTCTTGATCAATTGTACATTTAACAATATCGTTTTTCTGACTAGCAAATATCGCAATTCGTTCTAATGCGCCTAAAAATTCTCGACGATCTACATTAATTTGATTCAGAAACTGCTTAGGAATAAGCTGTTGATAGGCGGGATATGAACCGTCTAATTTTCGACTATTTAGGCGTTGATGTCCTAGCTCAAAAATCACTTGACTTTCATCAAATTTTAGTTTTATCTTCGGCTTTTCCTCTTCTTTTCCGGTTGTAGAAGCACCGACCATCCGTTCAACTTCTCGTAAAGCACGCCCGGGGATCGTCACTTCAAAATCCTTAATTTCAGAGTTAATAATCACCTCAGATTCTTCCTTTGAGTCAACTTTCTCTGCCTTTACTACTGCTAAACGATGACCATCTGTTGAGGCAAATTCTAGACTTTCTGACTGAATTTTCAAATGAACTCCGGTCAAAACTTGTTTGGTTTCATCGGGACTGGTTGCAAATAATGTTCCTTTTAATCCTTCAATTAAAGCATTAGCCGGAAGTTGGATTGAGTCTCCTGTTTCAATACTTGGAAGCTGAGGATATTCTTCTGAACCCATTCCTCGAACTTCATACCGTCGTTCTGTACTTGAAGTTAAAGTAATAATTGATTCTCCTGCATGGTCGTCCAGTGCAATTGGACTATTGGGTAAACGGGAGACAATATCATTAAGTAATTTAGCGGGTACGGTAAAGCTTCCACCTTCTTCTACTTCAGCATTTATAGATGTATAAATTCCTAAGCTTAAATCAAAAGCTGTTAGGCTTAATTGTTGAGTATCAACGCTAGCTTCGAGTAAAATATTAGATAAAATAGGATGGTTTGGACGAGAAGGAATAGCTCTAGAGACTAATGATAAATTCGAGCTGAGTTTTTCTTGTTCAACAATGAATCGCATAGATTAACCTAGATAGAGATTCAGCCTTTCTATAGAGTAACTGATGTTCTGTAGTAAATATTCTGACGATAAACAGTCATTTTTAGAATCAATACTCAAAAGTTTGACGCTCCTTGGTCTAAATATACAAGGATTCAACTTTTGCACGATTAAAAGCACCCTAACTTCACTGTACCACTTCTGAGGGCTTTATTATTCTTGAGTTGACTGAAAAACCAATATTGTGGAAAACCTGTGGAAAAAAAGGTAGTATTTACTCCTATAGTTAAAGACTGAAAGCACTTTGAAGGTTTTCCACAGAGTTTCAAGAAATTATCCACAATTTTTTCCACAGTACCAACCCAAAGGGAAAAAGGTCCAATCAGGCATAATGGAAGAAATTGAATGTTTATATCAAGCCTGTAACTATGCTAGATTCTCAGACTGATAGCCTGGGTTGCGATCCGACTGAATCCACCGCTCGCCAGGTGTGGGTTTGTCAAAATCAAACCTGTTTGAGACACGGTTCTGAGCAGGTTTTACAGGCTTTTCAAGAGGCGGAAATCTCAGATGTTGAGATTCAAGCCAGTGGTTGCATGGGCCAATGCAGTGTTGGCCCGACGGTGAAAGTGACTCCGGATGAAACTTGGTATTATCGAGTCAAACCCCAGGATGTTCCCACGATTGTTGACCAGCATCTTAAAGGGGGTCAACCCGTTGAAGAAAAGCTTAATCCCCGGATTCATCCGCGTTTTTACTACTGATGTCCTGATTGTGAGAGGGTGTACACTCAGATAAAATCCAAGCTTCAATCAGTTCATTGACTTGTTCTGGAACTTCGTCATGGGGGCAGTGGCCAGCTTCGAGGAAATATTCTGTGAGTTGGGGATAATATTGACGAAACTTTGCACTGCGATCGCGACAATTGATCCAAGGATCTCCTTCTCCCCACAGCAGTAACAACGGACAACTCAGTTGGCTGAGTAGAACGTCAACCTTTTCTCCGGATCGGGTTTTAAACACCGCAGCAAACACCTGGGCTGCACCCGGAGAGCAAGAAGGACGATAAATTTCTTCAACCAGTTGCTCAGTCACCGTATCGGGGTTGAGATAAACTTTTTTCAGGGTTTTCCGAATGGTTGATCGTCGTCTTGTCCATTGAAACACCATGTAGCTAGCCCAATTTTGTTGGAATAGCCAGCGTACACTTCCCGAAGCCGCTTTTTTCCAAGTTGGAACAGGCTCAGTCGGTTCAGTCTGAGTAAAGGGCCCGGCACTATTAAGTAAAATTAAACCGAGAGCTGAGGTCGGGCGTTGAGCCGCAACAGATAAAGCCGCATATCCTCCCAGAGAGTTCCCCGCTAAAATCACAGGTTGACCGATGGTTTCGGTAATAAAATCATGCAGTTGATCGCGCCAGAGATCGCTGCTGTACTCCCAATTGGGCTTGGCTGAACGTCCGAACCCCAGCAAATCAATCGCCCAAACCTCAAACTGTTGACTCAAACCCAGCAGATTTTTCCGCCAGTGATCCGTTGAGGCTCCAAATCCATGAATCAGTAAGAGGGGAGGACGATCGCTGTTTGGCTCTCCCGCCTTCGTGTAGTAAATTAACTGTTCTCGCCACTTCCAATATGCACCTGAAATCGGATGAGGTTCAGCAGTTACAGTCGTTTGCATCGTATAAATTTATCTAAACTCAGGTTGATTATAGTCTCTATAATTTTAGTTGGGTCTGACCTGAATGGGGTGAGATCAAGCTGACAAATTGTTTTTGAGTGAAACTGGGACAGATTTAGATCAAAGGCAGATGAATCAATTTTCCCTGTCTTAGTGATATACTCTCAGAAAAGTTCTATGAGAAATGATAGAATTGAAAGTAGAAGAAAGGTTTCCCCTTTAGACTTACTATTCGGGAAACACTACTCGCACAATACTGCTATCCGATGGGTCGCAACCTAGTCTCCTGTGATAGCTAAATGCTTAACAGTGAGGAAAATTGCAACCCACAAAAAACGTGAAAACTTGGTCAGTCGTCAGAGTCAACCCTAATGTGTGTTTGTCTAAGGCGATCGCACTGGATGAATATCAAACTTAATCTTGATTGCCTGTGAACGGAATTTGACCCCGAATTTTTCCCAACTCCCTGCCATTAGGGTAAGTCAAGGAAAAGGAGCGTCTAGTCGATACCGGATCAAATAGGAAATCTCAGGGGTAAGGTGTAGGCATTCTAGGTTGGATTGCGATCGCGCTGAATACCGGGGAAATGCTCAACACTCTCACTCTATTCATCCATGAACGTTAAAGTAAGCGTGAATTTATTACCTATTACTAGCTGTTCAGCCGTGTTACTCTGTGGAAGAATTGAGGAAAAGGTATTCCTCAATACACTCTTCAAGAAGTAGTCTAGTCATTCTAATCACCTCAAGGTGAGATTGGATGAATGTAGACGGACTTCACATCTAATCCGCTTGTCGGAAAGGAAGTTGACCACTGATGCAGGGTGCGAAATTAGTCCACCTGAACGCCAGGGAGTTTTCCGAGTGATTGCAATATCAACACGTCCGGTTAAACGTAACTGGGTCACACTTAGCTTTGCTTCTACGCTTTACCTGTGCCCAATATTAGATTTACTTCTGGCGGAGATTCCTGATAGCTTTCAAGCTGAACTGCGCTTAGGACTTCAAGAGGCACTGGTCAATGCCGCCAAGCATGGTAACAAACTAGACCCTAGTAAAACGATAGTTGTCCGTTTTTCCATCGTCAAAAATCAATTTTGGTGGATCATCTCTGACCAGGGCTCGGGATTTAAGCCTCCCTGTTCTTGCCTAACTCCCAAGAGGGAAGGGGCGAACCAACAGCCGGAGTCGGAATTACCTGTTGATGATTATGAGTGTGGCCGAGGCTTGTACATCTTACACCAGATCTTTGATCAGGTCGAGTGGAATCCCCAAGGAACTGAATTAACGCTCTGTAAAGAGATTGTTAGTTCTTCCTGAACTTAAGATACTAGATGGAGCCGGAGAAAGAAAACCAAAAAAACTGGAAATATGGCTCTCTTACCGACTGCCTAATAGTTCTCTTGGGCTGATGTTTAACTCAGCCTTATTTTGTAGAGTTAGATTTTTCCTCTACTCTTCAATTTCCCTGCAACTATGATAACAGCAGTTATGCCGATTTATTCAAGATTATTTTGAGGTTGAATTGACCCCATGACTTGGACAAGGCGGAGCGGAGATCGAACGATCCAACCAGCCAATTGCCTGATTCAAGCGAGGGATCACTTCTTGAGGTTGATTTTTGAGTAGAAAAACCAGAGCCGCAATAATTTGTTCACTCGCACGAGCTGGGCGATTCGATTTCAGTTGATGCCAATCTTGGTCACTGATGGCTAGACGGGCAGCTAGAGCTTGAGCGAGTTCAACAGTTGTATACTCATCGAAGCGAGCCATCTGAGAAGGGTTTGCTTGCTGATCACAATCAGCAGCTTTAGGGATCGAGTTAACCATGAGCAACCTCCTATTAGGTTGAGATTTGGATCGGTTGTTGTGTCCTTGCATTATCTAATTATGCCAAGAAACTTTGCCAAGAAACCGATCCCAATTAGACTGAATTTGTTATACCCAACATGATTACGGCTAAAAACAAAGATGACATCGGAAGATCAGGAGTTTGAGCAAGCTTTATCCCAAGTTGAGCGCGCGCTCTTAGAAATTCAGCAGCGTTACACTCAAGTTCAACGAGATCAACATCGTCGCTCGGAACTCAAAAATCGCATTGATGAAGTGATCCCCGAACTGCGTCAAACTCGATCTCGTCAATTGCGAGAAGAATTACGTCAAATCGAAGCTGAGTTAGAAACGATTGAACTCAACCTCGAAAGTCGTTTGTTTACTTGGCTTCATCTGAGGGAACCCTTTTGGCAGGCTGTTCGCTTCGGAGGGTTAGGAATCATTTTGGGATGGATACTGAAATCATTAGCTGAATAAGACTCCTAACCAAACGTCGCTCAAAAATCGGACTTGAGTCAAATCAGCAAGGACGCCCGAGCGACAAATTTTGTTATATTAAAATATTGTATTAAAACTCAACTGGCTAGGATAATCGAATTCAGTTGATTTTAGGTTCTGAATTTTTAACCGAACAAGCGTAAATCCCCTTCTCCTCTGAGGAGAGGATGTAAGTTGGGTGACAACTGGTCGCCCGTTCACCGGATTTTACATCCGGTGCCTGCGGGCGAGCTATTCCGGCGATTTGACATCCCAGTTGCAAGCCCCAACGCCTTCCGCACAGTTTATGCTACAATCTTATCATGTTGTTTTGAAAGCGATAATGTTCAGGGCTTACAAGTACAGAATTTATCCAACTACCGAGCAAGAGATAGCCTTAGCGAAGAACTTTGGCTGTTGCAGATGGTATTGGAACTATGCTCTAAACTTGTGCCAGCAAACATACACAGAGACGGGGAAGGGATTATCAAGGAATGCAATTCAAGGGTTACTACCTAATCTCAAAAAGGAGTATCCCTGGTTGAAAGACGCTTATTCTCAGTGCCTTCAGTATGTTGCCTTGAACTTGTCTACGGCTTACAAGAATTTCTTTGAGAAACAGGCTAAGTATCCTAGATTCAAATCAAAGAAAGGTAGGCAGTCCATAAGCTTTCCTCAAAATACTAAGTTCAAAGGAGACTTGCTAAAGCTCCCTAAAATTGGATGGGTTTACTGTCGTCGTCATAGAGATTGTGAAGGGACCATAAAGACAGTCACTATCTCTAAAAACCCAGATGGTAGATATTACGCATCTGTTGTAGTTGATGATGGTGTTGAGTCTCCGAAGCCCTCAACAGAAGGGGAATCTTTAGGAATCGACTTAGGGTTAACTCACTTCGCTATCACGAGTGAAGGTTCTAAGTATGACAATCCTAGACATATAGCAAAGCACGCAGCTAACCTCAAGCGTAAACAACAAAAATTAGCGAGAGCCGTATATGGGAGTAATACTCGTAAAAAGACTAAACGGTTAGTTGCTAGAGTTCAGTCTAAGATTGCCAGATGTCGAGAAGATTTTCTACACAAGCTATCCCGCAAGATAGTCAACGATAACCAAGTGATTGTAGTAGAGAATCTGGCTGTAAAGAACATGGTTAAAAACCATAATTTAGCGAAAGCAATTAGTGATTGTGGTTGGGGAATGTTTTGTACAATGCTCAGTTATAAGGCCTCGTTGGAAGGAAAAGTCTATCTAGAAGTTGATAGGTTTTTCCCTAGCTCAAAAGTTTCTCATCTAACAGGATATCGGTTTGAAGACTTCAAGTTATCAGACCGAATGCTGTACGACCCTATCGCTGAAAAATGGATTGACCGTGATATAAATGCGGCAATAAATATCAAGAATGAAGGCTTGCGGATTCTGTCGTTGGGAACCAGCGATACTGCCATTCGGAGGGAGCGTAAGACGGGTGGTAAAACTTCGGTTTTATCTGACGCATTTCCCATAGATGATGGAAGCCCCGTCGCCCGTGCGGGGTAGTTCACAATGTTAACCAGTGTTCAAAATCCCCTGATTAAACAGCTTCGCAAACTACAACAGGTGAAAGGGCGACGAGAACAGCAATTATTCTTGTTAGAAGGAACACATCTGATCGAGGAAGCTCTGGCAACGCAATACCCTTTAGAAACAGTTTGCTATACTCCTCAGTGGAGCGATCGCTATCGGGATCTTCAGGAAAAAGTTTGTCATATTGCCACCCGTAGCGAACAAGTTAACGAACGAGTTTTACAAGCGATCGCGACAACAGTTAAGCCAGATGGTATCATTGCTACAGCTCCTCGTCCTAAACGCCAGACTGTCACAATTACTCAACTGGGACTTGCATTAGAAACGGTACAAGATCCAGGGAATTTAGGAACAATGATTCGTACAGCAGCTGCCTCGGGTGCTGATGGCTTATGGTTAAGTGGGGATAGCGTTGATCTCGATCATCCCAAAGTATTACGGGCATCTGCGGGAGCGTGGTTTCGGCTACCAATGGCGATTTGTTCTGATTTAAAGACTCAACTGATCGCAGCTCAACAGCAAGGGGTTCAGATTGTCGCAACTTTACCGAATGCCAGTTTAAGCTACTGGGAACTCGACTTTCAAAAACCGACGATGATTGTTCTCGGAAACGAAGGTGCAGGGTTATCTCCAGAACTCGCCGCCCTCGCCGATCAACAGGTAATGATTCCTCTATCGGGAGGTGTTGAATCTCTCAATGTCGCCATCTGTGGGGCTTTGATACTGTATGAAGCTCAACGACAATACCAAAACCGAACACCCTGACTTTAAAAATTACCAGATTGAGAAGATTGATTTTCTAAGTATTGATCAATATCTGCGATCGCATCTTCTAAAGCAGACAGATCGATCGACTCTGGGGAAGAACTTTTGGTTTTTTTCTGCTGTGCAGGAGGCGGTGTGGGTGCAGTCGGTTCAGACTCAGATTCTTGAAAGGTGTCCAGCAATTGTTGTTCAAATGAGTTCAAAAAATGTTCAGCCGCATGACGACGTACTTCTCGCTGCTTTTTTTCTTTCATAATGAGGTAACTCCTTCAGTGTTCAACAACATTACTCTATTTATGAGTTTAGTTCTCGATATTTCTGACTCAACCGGAACATTGAGTAGAATTAGATTCTAAGTAACTGTCACGATGACCTTCAACCTCAATCGATTCGTCTCAGTTTGGCTCTAATCTGCCCATACACTAACACTTGCACCCCAATATTGCTAAGTCTGATGTAACTTGAACCTCTACTATATGATAAATCCTCACTGCCTATTTTAATCTCTCAGTGATGCCCGTACCTGCCTGTGGACAAAAGCCGTAAGTGCTAAGTTGCTCGTTTGAGAGGAAATTGCGAAAAATTCAAACGAGGAGGCTAAAATACAGGATTTTGATTTCAACACTCCAGTAGATTTGTGAAAAACCAAGTTTTAGTATAAAATCCCCGCGTAGACTGTTGACTTCAACAGGGGATGCAAATCATTCAGATTTCTGAAAGGATTCACAACTTAAAGGAGTCACCTTTTCTTAGATTTGCGGCTTTAGCTGCAAATACAAAGGAGTTATCAGTTTAAACACAGGTTCTCCAGGTCATGGGGCAATTCCTCGAGTTCAAAAGGCAATTCATCAAGTTAGTTCTAAGGACATTTCCCTTTACCGAACACCTCACTATTTTAACGAGTTTAAGTGATCTAACTCTATCACAGAAAGATTCTCTGCTTGAGCTTGTTTAATTGCGTCTTGGTTCTCATGTTGCAAAATAACTCGACCCTGTAAACGAGGGATTAAAGCCGACCATTGAATCTGACTTAGTTCTCCAATTAATGAAATATTGGGCTCATTCTCAACCTCTAATTCCTCTTCCATCAATAGATTCATCACAATACTCGAAAGTGCTAAATCTGCTTCTTCTCCAGAAATATTGCTATTATCGATTAGTAAAGCAATTTGTTCGCTGTCAGGATGAGTCAGAACAGCTTTTATTACCTCTCCTAATTCTACTCCCAGGATTTCTTCAGGTTGTGACCAATCGGGGAAAATAATCAGGTTATCTTGTCTGAGGTTTAGATATTGCAATGTCGTATTAATCAAACCTGAACTCACTTTTTCAGCCATTTTTGACCAAGTAAACTTTTGTACTTGTTCTAAACCTGCGGCGATTAAAGAATTACGAACTTTTGGTTTTTGAATGTCGCAGAGTGCATCCGCCAACTCCTCAACGTCATTTTCCTTGACATAAATCACCGCTTCTCCACCGACTTCTGGAAGTGAGGAATTATGACAAGTAATCACAGGAGTTCCACAAGCCATCGCCTCAGCAACAGGCATCCCAAAACCCTCGTATAATGAAGGATAAACTAATGCTGTTGCGCCGGAATAAGCAATCTTTAATTCTTCATCACTCAGTTGTAAAGGATGCACCACACAACCCGACGTATATTGTCGATATTCTGCACTCAGCCAGAGACTACTTCCCCCTGTACAAACAATCTCAAATCCTTGTTTGCTGTAGAGTTGATCGAAAGCTTGGAAAAATAAACCTGCATTCTTATAATTACTCCCTGCACCCACTAAAATAAAGTAGGGCTTACTAATTCCGTACTTGATTTTAAATTGTTGAATTTCAGCCACAGTTGCAGGTGAGAAAGTATTCGCAACACCACAGTGAGCAACCGTAACTTGTTCAGGGGAAATTCCTGAAAAACATTTAACTAAATCAGAAGCCGTATTCTCAGAAATCGAAATATAAGCAGAGGCATGACGAATTCCGTTATGTTTTTCTCGCCACATCGGTTCATTAAAATCTGCACCCAACACTTCCGGAATCATGTCATAGGCCATAAATACAGACGGCGTTGAAATCGGAGTTGTATAATAGGTTGAGATAAATAGATCGGCTCCTTCTTCATCACAAACCTGCTGTAATATTTCGCGATCGGCTTCTGTATTTGCATAACTATACAGAGGAGTAGAACGATATCGAATTCCGGGAATTTTCGGGGCAGATCCACCTCGATCCAGTACAACAATGTATTTGGCAAAATCACCTTTAGCCCATTCTTCTAGCAAGGAACGCCAAACTCGTGCAATACCTGTTTTATAGAGTTGGAAGAATACACCATCAATCAAAATACTAAGTTTTCCATTGCTAGGAGATATGTTAGCTTCACTATAATTTTTTTGGACATCTAATGTAGTCTTTAAATCTGATAAAAAGGTTGCTCGTACTTCTTGGAATACTTGTTTGGGTTCATATCGATTAAACTCTAATATTTCATGTAAGTTATTAGAAAATATTTCTTCAGTTAATAGATGAATAGAAGAACCATTTGTATATAAGTTTAAATTGAACTGATCGGCAATTACAGCAAGTGACTTAGTCGTATAAATTGCAATGTGTTGACCTTCATGCAGCGCATAATAATACCATTGGTTAGGCTTGGGATTACTTGTAGGTAGCAACTCTGTGCTAAATAAAATATTTTTTGAAAATTTTGAGATAATTTCCTCTATGTTTTCCAGAGGATTATTAAAATGTTCAAATACTTCAAATGCCGTCACTAATTCATATGAATTTGTATAGTTTTGATCTATAAAATCAAGGCTGAAATTTTCTGAAAATAGATTTGGACAGTATTTGTCATATCCGTAGAAATTTAATCCTAGATCTCTTAAAATCCTAACAAATAATCCATAACCACATCCATAATCAAGAAACTGGCTGGCTGGATTAAAACAATTTAGGATCACACGATGAGTCAGTTTGGAAAATGCAATATTTCTAGCAACTAAACCATAGTCACTCTTAGCAATTGGGCTAGAATAGGCTTCTTCTAACCAAAAGGGTTCTTCTGTTTGGACAAAACCACAAGTTTGACACTGAAAGTAGTTTATATCATATTTATTTAACACTTTAGCTTGATCTAAGCTAGAGACATTTGAATTACAAATTTTACACTTCATACTTACTGATTCCTCCAGTTTTAATGATTAAGCCTTGGGGTATTATTTATGACAGAATTACTTATACTTCAATGCAGTTCTATAAGCACTCAAGACACTATCTACAGAAAGCTTCCAGCTAAATTTTTGAGCTTGTTCTAGTGATTTTGAAGACATTTTATCTCTTAAAGAAGATTGATCGTAGACTTTGAATATACTATGACATAACATATCTGCATCTGTTGGATTTAGAAGAATTCCAGCATCACCGACTACCTCTGGAAGAGAAGATGTATTAGATGTAATGACTGGAACTCCACATTGCATAGCCTCTAACGGTGGTAAACCAAATCCTTCGTACAAAGATGGATAGACGAAAGCAACTGCACCACTATATATAGCAGCTAAATCTTGATCCGCTACACGCCCTGTAACTATAATCCTATCTCTTAGCATCTGTTGGCTAGAAATTTCCTGCAAAATCACATCATAATTCCATCCTTGACTCCCAACTAAAACAAGATTCAAATCTTTAATATTCTGCTCTTGAATCACTTGAGTAAAGCATCGAATTAAGTGATCAATATTTTTTCTAGGTTCTAAGGTACTTAGACTGAGAATATATGGAGAGTCTGTAATACCATATTGATTTCGTATTGAGGTAGCTTCATTGCTGTTTATATAAGGATAAAAAATATTTGGATCTGCTGCTAGATGAGCGACAAAAACTCGGTCTTCATCCATTTCCAAGTATTCACACAAATCATTTTTAGTAGAATGAGATATACAAATTGCCCAATCTCTGTTGATTTCTAAACTCTTTAAAGATTTATAAATAATATGTTCTTCTGAACTATTTAATCCAAAAAAGTGAGGGAAAATAATAGGAATTAAGTCGAAAACATTTAAGATTTTGCAGACAGTTTTACAACTTTCTACTAGAGAAGGTATAGGATAATATGTAGCATGGAGAATATCTATGTCTCTAGAAAAGTGATTGAAGCTCTCACGATGACTTTGATTGACTAACTCAATCATTTCTTGAAGATTTTGGTTTAATCTCACAGACTGTAAATCTTCACCTTGATAATGCTCTAAACTTTTTCTCAGTTGAATGAGTTGATTGTAAAAGTTAAGCTTTTGACTAGAGTGAGATAATGGAATTCCTAGTAAGTTAGAGTTAGAGCGTAGATAACTCAGACAAGCATTTAATATATCGAAAGAAAGACTTTCAAAAAAAAACAGATCGCACTCTTCCGAGCTAGCCAAGCCATAAGCAATATTTTCTATTACTCTAGCAACACCAGTTCGAGCAAGAGGATTAAATTGACCCATTCCTAAAACTGATATGTCATACAAAACCTTCATCTATACTTTTCCCTTAATTTTCCGCAGACGCTAGATCAGTTAATAAGGCTTTATAATCCTTTCTCTCTGGACTCAACTCAACTAACTTTTCTAACGGTTCGATTGCTCCTTTAGTATCATTGAGTTCTAGCCGAACATTCATCAATCCTTCTAAAGCGGTTAAATTTTCGGGTTCTCGCTGTAATACATTTTCATAGCCTCTTTCCTGTGTTTTTAACTGCATTTCAGCCGAATCAACTTCTAGTGCTTCCGGTTGGTTTTGTTGTTGCAAACCACTTCTAAACATCGGAACGAGAGTGAACAATGTCGAACCGCCAAACCCAATCACTCCAATTAATGCAATTAACTTCTGTTTCTGCTTGAAACTGCGTTGGCGCGACTCCATAAATTCTTCTTCTGCATTCATATTTTCCTCTTTTGGGTTGCTACTACTGTCCACTTCCCTAACCTACCCAACTTTTTCTCAAAAGCGATCGCCTTGTCCGACAAGTTCCACCTCGAACCTCTCCGACGGCTTAAACTATTATAGATGTTGTGCGATCGCTTCTCACCTATCCTACCGCAAATATGGACGTTCAAAACTTTTTTCAGCAACTCCCCAACTTCTACGAAACTGACGAAAATTACTGGGTTCAGCCAAAATCAAGTCAATTTCAACAGATTCATCAACAAGTTCAGGCGGGAATTTCTGTTAATCTCATGCAGTTGCTTAATATTGCGGTAGACTGTCTCGAACCCAATGATATGTATTGCGAAGTCGGAACTTGTGAGGGTTCTTCTCTGATTGCTGCATTACTGGGTCACTCAGAAGCGATCGCTTATGCAGTTAGTGAGATTTCTGATACTAAAATATTAGAGCAATTTGTCGAAAATGTACAGCATTTTGATTTAGAAGAACAGATTATTTTTTGTCATCAAGATTTTGAGTCTTTTTTCTTGGAATTGCGAGAGGTTGAGGCTGATACTCAGTTTGGAGTTTTCTATATTCAGGAATTATCTGATTATCGTTCTGTTTTGATTGCTTTGCTTTTGGTTCAGCCGTTTTTAACGAATCAAGCCATTCTTCTGATTAATTTTGCAAATCAAGCTACGGTACAACAAGCGATTTGGGATTTTTTAGCCACTCATCCCCAATGTCAAGTTTTATCAAACTTCGATCAAATTTTAGGAACTGAAATTCAAGTTCTCTCTTGGAACGCTGAAAGCACATTTAATTATTCGGCGGAAACTTTTCAAACCCAACAATCTCAACCTGTTCTTGAAGCGATTCAAAATTTACAAGTTTCAGATCCTGAAGTTAATCTTAGCCAAGTTTATAATACAGCAATTCACGCTCACGAACACAAACAATATGAACTCGCTAAACAGAATTATAAAAAATTACTACAGTATCAACCGAATCATGCTGAGGTTTTGTATCGGCTAAGTGTCTTGTATTATGAAGTTGAAAATTATCAAGATTCTATACAAGCTATTTTAAAGTCTTTAGAGATTGATGACTCGGTTGCAGCCAGACATTATCATCTCGGACTCTGTTTAGAACGAATTGGGAGGTTAACTAAAGCAATGACTGCTTATCAAACGGCAATTAAACTGGATAATAATTTCATCTACGCTTATCAAAATTTGGGGAATATTCTGAAACAGCAAGGTTCATTAACTGAAGCAGAAACGATTTACAAACTTGCCATTGAGAACGATGCGAATAATTGGGTAAACTATCTGAATTTGGGAAATATTCTGTTTGAACAAACTCGCTTTAAAGAAGCGATCGCAATTTATAAAACGGGTTTAAAGTTTCATCCAGAATCAATAGAAATTAAACAAAATCTCAATCTTGCTGAAGCCACAACCCAGAATCCCAGTTCTGTTTATTATCGCTTTGCACAGCAATATTATCAACAGAAAAGATATAAGGAAGCGATTCAATATTTTCAACGTTATCTAGACTGGAAAACTGGAGACGTTGAACTCTATGCAATGCTAAGTGATTGTTTTCATCAACAACATCAATCTCAAAACTCAATTAATATTTTAAAAGCCGGAACACAAGTCAATCCAACCTCTGGAAAACTATACTTTTCTTTGATTCTCCAACTCCTCCGTCAAGGAGAAACCAAAGCCGCCATTTCTCAAGCTGAAACGGCTTGCAAATCTCTTCCGAATGATTATACGTTTAAACTCCTCAAACATTTAATCGTTCCGATGATTTATCACGATTTTGAATCAATTGGTTATTATCGTCAACGATTTGAACAAGAACTCCAAACCTTAATTCAAACGACTCGTTTAGAGACTCCCGCAGAACGAGAAAGTGCTTTTTGGGGTTTAGGTCGATGGACAAACTTTTATTTAGCCTATCAAGCTCATAATGTTGTAGAATCTCAGAAAAATTATGGTAGTCTAGTTCATAAGATTATGGCGGCTAACTATCCAGATTGGGTTAAACCTTTAGCTACGCCAAAAGTTGAACATAAAATCCGTGTGGGTTATGTTTCTCACTATTTGCATTCCTATAGTGGTACCCTTTGGTTAACAGGATGGTTGCAGTTTTGTAATCATAATCTTTTTGAAGTCTATTGCTACTATACTGGAAATACTCCCGACCCGATTACTCAAAAATTTCGTCAATATAGCGATATTTTTCATCAGATTCCGGGAAGCATCCCAGCCGTTGCTCAACAAATTTTAGCGGATAAACTGCATATTTTAGTGTATCCTGAAATTGGGATGGATGCACCCACAATGCAACTGGCGGCTTTACGTTTAGCACCTGTTCAATGTACAGCTTGGGGACATCCAGTGACAACAGGACTTCCAACAATTGATTACTTTTTATCGAGTCAATTAATGGAAGCGGAAAATGCAGAGTTACATTATTCAGAAACTCTGGTGCGTTTACCGAATATTGGCGTTGCTTATCCCAAACCGAAAGATATTCCGACATTAACAAAAAGGCGTTCAGACTTTAATCTTCCTGAAGATGCGGTTGTTTATTTCTGTTGTCAAGCGCCATTCAAATATTTACCGCAATACGATTATATTTTACCAGAAATCGCCCGTCAGGTTCCGAATGCAAGATTTCTATTTTTACGGGGAACGCTTTTAATTCCTCGCCTCAAACAGGCTTTTGCTGCGGTGGGTTTAAATCACGAAAAATATTGCATTCATTTGAGTATTCCTGAACGTTCAGATTATTTGATGCTAAATCTACTTTCAGATGTATTTCTAGATACTTTGACTTGGTCAGGTGGAAATACCTCTTTAGAAGCGATCGCCTGTAACTTACCTATTGTAACTTGTCCCGGTGAATTTATGCGCGGTCGTCATGCGGATAGTTTTTTAAAGATGTTAGGCGTGATGGATACAATTGCACAAAATGAAGTAGAATATATTAATATTGCGGTTAAACTGGGTTTAGATTTGAGTTGGCGAGAGAATATTTCTCAGCGTATGAGTCAACGTCATCATCATTTATTTGAGGATCAAGTTTGTGTAAAAGCCTTAGAAGAATTTTATCAAAATGTAGTTCGTGATTCTTAATACTTTGCTTCGTAGGTTGGGTTGAGGAAACGAAACCAAACATTACCTTTTTCCTCCCATGATCTCTTACCACTTCTTACCTTAATTTATTGGGTTGCACTTTGTTTAACCGAGCCTACAATTTACCAAACTGAAGTTTTGTTGGGTTGCACTTTGTTTAACCCAACCTACTAAACTATAACATTATCTATGATCGCCTAATAACTGAGTACAAATATTATACAGATTTTCTGCAAATAAAGTCGGATTCCATAAGGGAGCTAAATTCGCTGAGGTTTTGGCTTCTTTTAACTGGGTTTGAACTGAAGTTCTCAACACTTGGTCTTTTCCGAGTCTGACTCCCCAGTTAATATATTCTTCCCAAGACTCCGCCACGCCTGCTTCTACGCCAACTCCTCGCAGGAAAGAATACCCCATCCTCGATAAAAATTGTTCTCCTTTGAAGGTGACGACGGGAACCTCAAACCACAATGCTTCTAATGTGTGGGTTCCGCCGTTGTAGGGATAAGAGTCTAACAAAATATCCGCCAAAGCATAAATCTGACGATGTTCTTCTTCGCTGGGAAATCGAGGAACAAATTTAACTCGATGAAAACTCACTCCTTCGGCTTGACAAACCTGTTGATAAGCATTCTGAAAAACTTCTATATCTCCCATTGCTTTATGAATTAAAACACTATTGGGAACTTGCTTGAGAATGGCAATTTGTGCTTCAACTAATTCCCGATTAAATTTACGTCCAGGTGCAACATTCAGATAGACAATTTGATCGGAACCGAGACGATAGGCTTTGCGAATACTATCACGATTGACTTCTACACTTTCAAATCCAGAAACAGCAACAAAACTATTCGGCATTCTGACTAATTTCTCAGTATAATACTCTTCTCGTCCTTCTGGATGTGTATTTCCATCACATAAAAAGTAATTTTTATCTGAAATATAGGTCGCATCAAATCCTAGCCAAGAAATACAAACGGGAGCGGGTTGAGCGTAGAGAATTTCGGTATGAATTGGCATACTAATTGTATCTAAATCAATCAATATCTCTATCTCATCTTGTCGAATTTCTTGGGTAATTTCACGAGCATCTGCTAACCCATTCGGATACTGTTGGGGTTGATAGAATTTATGAGCAATTTCTTGAAAGAGTTCGGTGAGATCGTCGGCTTTGAGGCGATCTGTACAATAGAGATAAATCTCTGGAGTAATCTGGGATAATGCGCGAATAATATCTAAACTGCACCAACCGACTGCATGACGATTAAAATGGTTGGAAAGAATCCCAATTTTCAATCCCTGTTGAGGCGAAGATTGAGGATAATCTAAACAGTAAAGGCTGCGGTTCGGTTGTAGAATTTGTTCAATATAACGTTGAGCAATCTTTTGAATTAAACGGGAATTCTCTACAATGCGATCGCGTAAATAGGGTTGGCTAAAGAGAAAATTAGAATAAAGAGAACGAATTTCGATGTCTGTGGTGCGGTTGAGAATGTCGTCTAGTTGAGATTCTAAGAGCAAAAATTGATCTTTGGCAATTTGATTTAAACCGGAAACTTGATGAGTGCTAATCGAATAAATGGCTGTCATAATCGGATCGTTTTCGCCACAGGTTTGACGATACTGATTCACCGCTTGACGAGCTGAGGCTAAATCTGAAGAATCTCGAAATATTCCACATAAATGCTGATGAGCTGGAATTAAACTCGGTTCGAGTTCTAAGGCTTTTTTAAAGTAGGAAATTGCTGGCTTTTTCTCGCCTCGATAGCGTAAGATCATGCCAATCTGACAGTAAGCTTCGGCTAGATTTGGGTCAAGTGCGATCGCAATTTTCCAGGAGTTGACGGCTGCATCGAGTTGTCCTTTTTCTGCTAATCGATTCCCTTGATTAAAGATAAAGTTCGCCCCGACAATTTCAGGATTATATTCAATAACTTTCTGCTCACAAATTTGGGCTTCAGGTTCATTTCCCTGCTTTCGTAAGGCTTGAGCTAAATTCCAATAAACCGCCGCAAAATCAGGTTTTAATGATAGGGCTTGACGATAACAAGTAATCGCTGCTTCTAACAAGCCTCGTTTGTAATACATACTGCCCAAATTAGCATGAGCCGGAGCCAAATTGGAGTCGAGTTCTAGGGCTTGCTGATAGGAACGAATAGCCGCATCGAGGGAACCTTGAGCCTGTTGAACATTCCCTAATGTCACGTAAGCCGCAGCCCAACTCGGTTGCTGTAAAATAGCTTGCTGACAATAGGCGATCGCATCAGCATACTGTTTCTGAGCGTAGCTGATTTCAGCTTGTAGAGTCAAGGCTTCAGGCGTATTTGAGTTGGGGTCAGCCGAGGATGAACTGAAATCAGGAGACATCAATACAATCTGAATTGGGGGTCAAAAAGAAGTTTATCTGGATTTGGGCGATCTGACCAGATTTTTTTATTTTAATTCTTTTGTGCTCTTCAATCTCCAACCTGTAGGCAAATTTCCCATCTTCTGTTATCTTAGGCAAAGTTTTGCAGGTATTTTAGCCTGTATTGACCGAATGCTCAACACTCTACCTCTAGAAACCCAAAGTCCTGATGATGAACCGAATTCTCCCCAACGGTCGCAAACGACTTAAATCGAACCTGATTCGCGCTATCTTGTTATTAAGTTTGACGGTTGCTGTCCCGCTTGGTCGCTTGGGTGTAGCACAGGCTCAAAACAACTACGAAAAAAAATTATTTGATGCAGCTTTAGCATTTACGTTGTATTTTGAAGGCGGTTTAAGCGATCACCCAGCGGATATCGGAGGCCGAACCTATCGCGGAATTCTCCAAACTGAGTATAATGCCTATCGATCCAGAAGAGGTTTACCGCCCCTTGATGTGGCTCAAATGTCTGATGTGGAACTGTTAGAAATTTATCAGGGATATTGGGATGGGTCTCAAGCGGCTAAAATGCACCCCGCTTTAGCTATTGTTATGTTTGATACGGCGGTTAATTTTGGGATTCATAATTCGATTACGTTTCTCCAACAAGCTTTAGGTTTGCCGCAAACGGGTGTATTTGATAGTAGAACGATAGATGCTCTCAGACTTGGTAATAATAAATATACGGCTTTACAGATCGTGAATGAACGTATTCTTTATCGTTATAAACGAGTCCAAGAAGATACCAGTCAAATGGCATTTTTTCACGGGTGGTTGGCGCGAGATTATAGCCTTTGGGGTTACGTCGAAAAGATTAAAAATTAATTGGAGTTGGGTGCGGGACTAACGCACCCCATTGTTAGAGTTAACAGTTAACAGTTAACACTCAAGATAAAATCTAGTTTTATTTTCCAGATTCAGCCGTTAACTGAACTCGTGTAATTGAACCTTCTACAAAAATAACATCCTGCATATTATTGATATCGTTGGGATCGCTACAATAGACAATCAATTTCCATTCATAACTTTTATTAACTTCTAGTTCGCTAGCATTCTTAGGTAAGTCAACCCTGAGCGTAGCCGAAGGGTTGGAAGATATTTCATTAGAGGACAACTGAGTTTCATAGAGCATTTCAGCTTCAATATTATTGGCCTCAACTAACCGAAACTCAACGGAGTGAAACTCTTGAGATTTAAACGGAACCTCAAACTTGAAATTGGGATATGCTTCTACTGTTTCTGAGGGAATATAAGCGACTAACTCTTGTGAATTAATCCCTGAAGAACAAGAACCTCGACTTGCTTTTGGAGTTTGACCTTCTGGCGTTCCTCTATCTGTTAAACTAGGCCCTGAGTTATTCTTTTGGCTCATCGCTGTACGCTGTTGACGGTTCGAGGGTTCTGCTACTGTTAAGCTCGTGGAACCCATCAGCATCCCCAGACAGATAAAGGCAGAGATTAGATGTCGATTTCGGAAAATTTTAGAATTCATGGTTGGCTTCCCAGTCAATGTCTTCTGTTAAGAGAACGAAAGCTGTTGTTGGGTCTTGAGCAATCCATCAATCTGAACATTTTCACGGCTCTCTATAAATTATTTCTGAATAAATGAGCCGATTTATGATGATTGCAACAGAACGTTACAGGAGATAATCATAGTCTTAGGTTTTAATTCTCAGAGTCTACTGATCTTCCCGTCTTAATCTTAATTACGGTGGAGAAGTTAAATTTATGCAGTTTATTTAAAGAATGAGTTGTGTGGCGGTTATCAGTTGCGTGCTTGAAGAACCCCAAGTGCCCACGTAGCAACTACTGTGAGGCAAAGTCCACGCACACAGCAAGGATCGTGCATAGATATTGTCAACAGCAAGCTAGCCCGGTTCTAGATTTATTGTCCATGTTGCGGTAGATCGTACTTCGGCTGATCCGAAGGGGGAGAAGGTTTTGTTTTTTATGGCTCATCTCCTTATCCCCCGAACTTCTGATCTGTTTTTAGAGGAGTTTAATTCTCTAAACAGCAACAGTTTCATTCACTTTAGTTTGGGCAGAAATTACAGCTTTTCTTGCCCATTGATCCACTTCAAGAATATCTTCTAAAGATGGATTTTGACAGTGATCTGCTTGATGGTGATCGCAAACGTATTCAATCACTTTGGGAATCTCTAAGAACTCAATTTTTTCCTCTAAAAATAACGCCACTGCCTGTTCATTTGCCGCATTTAATACTGCTGGCATGGTTCCGCCTGCACGTCCGGCTGCATAAGCTAAAGACATACAAGGATATTTCTGATTATCGGGAGCTTTGAAGGTTAAATTTCCGGCTTTAACTAAATCTAATTGTTCCCAATTGGTAAAAATTCGTTCCGGCCAGGACATCGCATACAGTAGAGGTAAACGCATATCCGGCCAACCTAATTGGGCTAAAACGGAGGTATCTTGCAACTCAATTAAAGAGTGAATAATACTCTGAGGATGAATGACAATATCGATATTATCGTAATCTAATCCAAACAGAAAATGGGCTTCAATGACCTCTAATCCTTTATTCATCATTGTTGCCGAATCAACGGTGATTTTACGACCCATTGACCAGTTCGGATGTTTAATCGCATCTGCGACTTTGACTTCGGCTAATTTTTCCACGGGCCAGTCTCGAAATGCGCCGCCAGAAGCTGTTAAAATAATCCGTCGTAATCCTTTTTCAGGAACCCCTTGTAAGCATTGGAAAATTGCCGAATGTTCGGAGTCCGCCGGAAGTAATTTGACTCCATATTCTTGAATTAAAGGATTGACAACTGGACCCCCTGCAATTAAAGTTTCTTTATTAGCAAGGGCGATATCTTTTCCAGCTTTAATGGCGGCTAAGGTCGGGAGTAAACCCGCACAGCCGACAATTCCGGTGACAACGGCTTCTGAGTCTCCATAACGGGCGACTTCGACGACACCGGACTCTCCCGCGAGTAAAATGGGTTGAGGATCGAGGTCTGCGATCGCGATTTTTAATTCGGGTAATTTGGTTTCATCACAAATCGCTACAATTTCAGGGCGAAAAGTGCGAACTTGTTCGGCTAAAAGAGTGACGTTGCGACGGGCGGCGAGTCCAACTATTCTAAATTTATCGGGATGAGTGCTGACAATATCGAGGGTTTGTGTCCCGATCGAACCTGTTGAACCTAAAAGAGTGATGGCTTTCATAATTTCTTAATAAGTTATCAATTATTACCATAATACGACGCTTGATCCCGTTGTTGACAGACTCTCAATTCAGGAATTTGACTCGAACTGTTGTAATCTGAAGAAAAGTATCAACGGGAGAGATCTAGATGGAACCCCAATGGATCGAGTGGGCTAGGGCGTTACAGGCGATCGCACAAACCGGACTCCATTTTTGTGAAGGTGAGTACGATGCAGAACGTTATCGCCAAATTCGAGAAATTGCCGCTGATATGTTTGCTGATCATACTAACACAAAAAAAGAAGAAATTGTCGATCTTTTTGCCCAAGAATACGGCTATGCAACCCCAAAAGTTGATGTGCGAGGAGTCGTGTTTCAAAACTCAAAAATATTAATGGTTCGTGAGGTTTTAGATAATCATCGTTGGACGTTACCGGGCGGTTGGGCGGATGTGAATGAAACTCCAAGCGAAGCCGTAACACGAGAAGTTTTTGAGGAGTCTGGGTTTGAGACTAAAGTGGTGAAATTATTAGCAGTTTACGATCGCACTAAACAAGGTCATCAGCCTCCCATGCCTTATCATGCTTATAAGATGTTTTTCTTGTGTGAGATTATTGGCGGCGAAGCAAAATCGAGTTATGAAACTAGCGAAGTTGGATTTTTTGCCGAAGATAATATTCCCGAACTGTCTGTTTCTCGCGTTCTTCCTCATCAAATTCAACGCTTTTTTGAATATTATCGCGATCCAAATTTGCCGACAGATGTAGATTAAAGTTACAAGTTGAGAAAACACAATGACGAGTCACTTATCCTACAGTCAGTTTACCCTCGCAATGGCTAAAGAGTCATTTGGATTAACTTTAGAAGAAAATCAAAATCTATTTACTGAAGTTGAGGCTGTTCCCGCTTCGGATATCTTAACAACGATTCTACTAGAATATATTCCGCTAGCAACAGCGATTAATACTGAAAAAGCGCGTTCAGAGTTTTTAATCTCTCAAGTTTTAGCCGATGTTAGACGAAAATTAAATTCTAAAATTAGTCTATTTTCCGGGACAGAATTTAATGTAAATGCTGAATTAGGATTACAAGGATACTGTGATTTTATCATTAGTTGTTCACCGGAGCAATATTTTGTCACGGCTCCTGTAATTGCGATTATTGAAGCGAAGAATGAAAATATTATTCGAGGTTTGGGTCAATGTGTTGCTAGTATGGTTGGTGTTCAAGTCTTCAATAAACAAGCTCAAAATGAACTTCAGGTGATTTATGGTGCTGTCACAACCGGAACCGTTTGGAAGTTTCTCAAACTCGAAGAAAAAACTGTTTTTATTGATTGTGTAGAGTATTATATTAAAGAAGTTGATAAAATTTTAGGAATTATTGTGCATCCGATTCAAACTTATTTTACAATCTAAATGTAAAAACTCCCTCACCCGGAAATTGATTTCCGGGCTAAAAACTCAAGTCAGTTGAAACTCACTCAGATAAATTTAGAAAAAAACAAGTCATCTTGAGAGGACTTTAATATTAGACAGAGATTTTAATCTCTGACTCTTGAATCAAGGGATTTTCTGGCTTCTGAGGTTGTCCTAAACCATCCGTTAAGGCATAACTAACAGCCAATAACTGCATCCAAACTCCTGGATAACGAGATTCTAACCCAGGTTGAATCCATCGAGAAAAGCGAGGAACCCAACTGAATACAAAACTAATTAAGGCTAAAAGAGTAAAGTTAAAATAGTTCATCATCCAACGAATCACTTCATTAAAACTCACAAAATCAAGAATCCAAATTAACAGCTTAGGATTTGTTCTCGCCGCTTTTAAGGCTAATCGAGTGAACGTCCACCAATCTGCTCGATCTTTAATAAATGTATCGGCAACTTCTGTAGATTCAGAGGCGAGTAACCCAAAAAATGTATTTAAAATTGAGTTAATTCTCGCTGGCGGTAAATGTCGATCCGTTGGAACCATCATCCCTTTTGAAAATAGCCAGGTAACGGAAATATTACTTTGATAAGCCCGAATTTTATTTAAGTATTGAACTTGCAATAGATCGTGTTTTAATGCCGTATTTAATAAATCGGTTAGCCGAGACAAATTCCGCACTAACGATCCAAACCCAGTAAAGACTAAAGGAGACTGAAGCGAGGCAGCATCTCCAATGGAAATTAGGCGATCGTAAGCAACTTTGCGATCGCGACTCCTGACACTAAAATGTCCGGGAATATACCCAAATGTTGGCTTTTTCCAGACCAATTTATCTAGATCACAGCGACGATATTCTGGTAATATTGTGAAAAAATCTTCATACATTTCTAGCAATGAACCGGGATTTTTAGGATTGACTTGATGGTAGTGAAACAGATAAAATGTTAACTCATTTCCTGCTCCCGGAAATAACTCCCAAATCAGTTGACGCCCGCGAGAAATATCACCATGACTATTAAGAACATCGCCATAGGTTGAGTCCCAAACTTCTGGGTCAAATCCACCATCAATCACCGCCCCAACGGTTGGACAAACACTATCAAATGCCCGTCCTTGATTTAATTGCCACGCAATTGGAGAGGCTGTTCCCATCGCATCGACGAGTAAACGTCCGGTTGCAATTTGTTCAGATTTAGTAGGCAGATGTACGCTTTTTAAAACAACTTGATTCGGTTCAATCTCCGCTCGAATAAATTCAGTTTCATCCCAAATTTCACCGCCCGCCCGTTTAAATTTATCTCCGCAAGTTTGCAAGAGTTTTTCAGAACTTAAGGCAATATTTAAAACGGTTGGTGTATGCAGAATTGGGGCTTTCGCAATGGATGGATTATTGGCATCAAAAAACTTATGAAATCCGTCCTGATATTCCCTCGCGATTAGCCCTTCAATTTCGGCTTTTGAAAATAGTCCTAAATCAATTAAACTTTGCAGTTCACTGCGAGAAATATTCCATTCTCGGTTCATACGTCCAAACGGCAACCGCTCGATTAATAATACTCGATAACCAAGCCGAGCCATCACTGCCGCATGAATAATCCCCAAGGCTCCACCAATATAAATTAAATCATATTTGGGAGCAGAATTTGTGCTAGAATTCTTAGAAGAAAAAATTACCTGCTTCGGTGTTTTGGGATTGCGAACGCCTTCTCTCCATCGCTTTTCCCACCAATAAACCCGCTGAAGATCAAATTCTCCTCTCGGCATTTTCTGAAAATATTTGACAGTCAGAGGATAATCGGAGGCTAAGGCTTCAAAAATAGACTGTTGAGAAAGATCAATTTCCGGAGGTTCAGGATAGTTGTGAGGAAATTGTTGTCTGAGTTCAGTTTCTAGTTTTTGGAGGAGTTTTCGTTGGTCATTTTGGGGGGGATTTCCCACTTGAAAAACTTTCAGATATGTGGTGCGCTGGAGTGACCAAATAAACACAGAGAGTTCATTCGGTTCGATACTTGTACCGTCAGAGGAAGGAAACCTGAGACGAAAACCATCTGGAGTAATATGTTTTTCTCCGACTGCGGGTTCAAACTTCTCCTGCAACCCGCTACAAACACGTTGGGTATCAGGCGTGGGGATTTCCAGATAGAGAATTTCCTTCATGCTCATTTTGAATCAATTTTTACCTCAGTTACGAACCCAGTAACTCATCTATATTAATAGAGTAGGCTAAAAACGGCATTTTAGGAAAGAGTCTGATGCGATCGGTGTAATATTTATTGATAAACCTTTAAAATTGAGAGATGATGTTAGATGCCCTTCAAGCTGAACAGTTGATTCAGCAGCAGCGAGAATTCTTTGCGACAGGTCAAACCAAGAATGTCAACTTTCGGCTAGAACAACTCAAACGCCTTAAACAAGTAATTATAGACCATCAACCTGATCTTATTGCTGCGGTTAACGCTGATTTGAACCGACCTGAATTTGAAGCCTATTTTGAAATTGCTTCGATATCTGAAATTAACTATGCAGTTAAACACCTTAAGTCTTGGACCAAATCTAAAAAAGCTAGAACCTCCCTTGAACAGTTTCCTTCATCTGCTCAAATTTGTCCAGAACCTTTAGGCGTTGTTTTGATTATTGGCCCTTGGAATTATCCTTTTCAACTGATGATTTCCCCTTTAGTTGGGGCAATTGCAGCGGGAAATTGTGCCATTCTTAAACCTTCTGAAATTGCAGTTCATACCTCAAAAGTCATTGCTAATATGATTCAAAAAGCATTCGATCCTGCTTATGTAGCGGTCGTCGAAGGCGGAGTTGAAACCAGTCAAGCTTTACTCGCCCAGAAGTTCGATCATATCTTTTTTACAGGAGGAACAAAAGTTGGCAAAATTATTATGGAATCTGCGGCTAAATATTTAACGCCTGTGACTCTCGAACTGGGCGGAAAAAGTCCTTGTATTGTTGAGAGTGATGTTCAGCTTGATTATACCGCAAAACGGATTACTTGGGGAAAGTTTATTAATGCAGGTCAAACTTGTATTGCACCGGATTATCTACTGGTTAACCGGAAAATAAAAACCGATCTTTTGGATAAGATTAAAGAAAATATTCAAGCATTCTATGGCGATAATCCAGAAAAAAGCCCGGACTATTGCCGAATTATTAGTGAAGGACATTTTAACCGTTTATCGAGATTTTTAGAGAACGGTGATGTGATTATTGGTGGACAAACAAATCCTGAAGAAAAGTACATTGCCCCTACAGTTTTAGACCCGGTTTCTTGGGACGATCCTGTGATGCAGGAGGAAATTTTCGGTCCGATTTTGCCTGTTTTAGATTATAATGATTTAGGAGAAGCGATCGCGCAAGTTAATACTCGTCCTAAGCCCTTAGCGTTGTATTTCTTTTCCAAAGATAAAGCCAAACAGCAACGAATTCTTCAAGAAACATCATCTGGAGGTGTTTGTTTGAATGATACTGTTATGCAAGTTGGAGTTACCAATCTTCCCTTTGGTGGTGTGGGAGATAGTGGAATAGGAACTTATCATGGAAAAGCAAGTTTTGATACCTTTTCTCATTATAAAAGTGTGTTGAAAAAGTTCTTTTGGCTTGACCTTAACTGGCGATATGCACCTTATCAGGGAAAAGTGGATTTGATCAAAAAAATTATCAATGGATTGTAGTTTAAGTTAAATTAAAGTTGGGTAGATCAGTTTAATGAAGCTAATCTACCCACAAATTGCTAAGTCTTTAGCTAATGTATTAAAACTTAAGCTTTTCTTGAAAAAGTAATATTCATACCCAAATATTAATAAACTATGAATAGTCGTAATTTTATTTTAGACTCCGTTCGGAACAATCAACCCACTCCCGCCGTTCATCTTCCCGATATTCCTGTATTTAACCCCAACTCCAAGAATCTTATTTCTCAATTTAAAACTCAACTCGAACGGATGGGAGGACAATCTTTTCAAATTTCCAATTTTGAAGAAATTCAAGCAAAAATCAATGAACTCTATCCGAGTGCAAAAATTATCTGTTCTACTCTCTCAGAACTTCCGGGAAATAAACTCATTCAACCCGATACTCAACCGACAGAATTAGCCAATGTTGATATTGGTATTGTCCGAGGAGAATTTGGAGTCGCAGAAAATGGCGCCGTTTGGTTAACTCAAGATAATTTAGTCGTAAATGCGCTAGGTTTTCTCTCTCAACATCTAGTTGTATTACTTGACTCAAAACAGCTTGTTTGTGATCTGCACCAAGCCTATCAAAAAATTCAATTAGCCGACACATCTTACGGTGTTTTTATGGCGGGTCCTTCAGCAACTGGAGATGTAGAAGCCGTGATTATTCGAGGAGCGCAAGGTGTGAAGAGTTTAACTGTATTTTTAATGTAGAATCTATTCTTAAAATTACTAAAAATTAACGATGAAAGTTGGTCTTTTTATTCCTTGTTATGTGGATGCTTTTTTCCCAGAAGTGGGAATTGCTACCCTAGAACTTTTAGAAAAATTGGGTGTAGAAGTTGAATATCCACTCAATCAAACCTGTTGTGGTCAACCCATGGGAACAAACGGAACGCAACAGGAAGCCGCCGCCACCGAACAAGTATTTGTAGACTGTTTCAAAGACTATGAATATATTGTCAGTCCTTCGGCGAGTTGTGTGTATCATGTTCGGGCGCATTTAGATGCCATTCCTCAAACAACAGAAGCTAAAACTGTTCGTGAAAACACCTATGAATTAGTCGAATTTTTACATGATATCCTCAAAATTAATCACTTTCCTTGGGCTGAATTTTCCCATAAAATAGGCTTACATAATAGTTGTAGTGCCATTCGCAAGTTGGGAATCTCTCGCCCTTCTGAGTTGATGATTGCCTCTTTTTCTAAAAGTAGAAGCCTCCTAGAAACTGTAAAAGGGATAGAATTTATCACTCTGGATAGACCCGATGAATGTTGTGGCTTTGGGGGAACATTCTGTGTGTTTGAAGAAGCCGTTTCTGCCCAAATGGGATACGATAAAGTGAACGATCATTTCCGCAATGGTGCCGAATATATTGTGTCTGGAGATATGAGTTGTTTACTCCACCAAAAAGGCATCATTGACTACTGTAAAATGAATCTAAAAACCATTCATATTGCCCAAATTCTCAACGGAACTCAATCATGATTAAACCCGTAAATCAGGCTGCTGCTGCTGAACAATTTCTACAAAATCAAAAACGCGCCCAACAATACGATCAAATTCTCTGGAATGCGCGACTCCGGCGAGATCAAGCGGCGGCTTCTCTCCCTGAATGGGAACAACTGCGAGAAATTGCCTCTCAAATTAAAGAACATACTCTTACCCATTTAGCCGACTATTTAGAACAATTTGAAGCCAACGCTAAACAAAATGGAATCCAAGTTCATTGGGCAAAAGATGCCGCCGAACATAATCAAATTGTTTATGATATTCTCAACAGCCACAAGGTCAAATTTTTAATTAAAAGTAAATCCATGCTGCAAGAAGAATGTGGTATGGTTCCCTTTTTAGAACAGCAAGGGATCAACATTACAGAATCTGATTTAGGAGAACGTATTCAACAACTCGATGGCGAACCTCCGAGTCATATTGTCATGCCTGCTATTCATAAAACTCGCCAGGATGTCGCCCAATTATTTGCTGATAAAATTGACACCGATCCGAATAATGATGACCCCCATTATCTGAATGAAATGATGCGAGAAAATGCCAGACCTCGCTTTCTAAAAGCTGATGCAGGGATGACTGGGGTGAATTTTGCGATCGCCCAAACGGGGAGTTTTGTGGTTTGTACCAATGAAGGCAATGCTGACATCGGGGCGAACGTTCCCCCGCTACATATTGCCAGTATGGGCATTGAAAAATTAATTCCAAAAGTCGAACATTTAGCCGTTTTTATTCGCTTACTCTCTCGCAGTGCTTTGGGTTCTCCCATTACTCAATATACGGCCCATTATACCGAACCGAAAATAGGCGGAGAATTACATCTTGTTATCGTCGATAATGGCAGAAGCGAACGTTTAGGAATGGCAGATTTTTGGTCATCTTTGAAATGTATTCGTTGTGGGGCTTGCTTGAATACTTGTCCGGTCTATCGTCGCAGTGGCGGTTTAAGTTATGGGGCGGTTTATTCAGGGCCTTTGGGGATGATTATTGACCCGACTTTTGACCTGAAAAAATACAGCAATTTACCCTATTCTTCAACGCTTTGTGGGTCTTGTGGAGATGTTTGTCCGGTGAAAATAGACCTCCCAGAACAAATTTATAAATGGCGTCGTGTCATGGCAGCCCGTCGTTTATTATCTTTGCCGCGTCGAGAAAGCATGAAAGCTATAGGAGTTGTATTAGGAAAACCTTGGTTTTATCGAGTTGCAGATAACATCATTATCCAGAAATTAATGAAGCATTTTCCGGTCTTATTTTCGAGTAAAATATTTAATCCCTGGGTGCGACATCGCGCATTACCAACCGTTCCCAAACAAACCTTTAGGCAGTGGTACATGGAAAATCGTAAATCCTAATTCAATCAGATTTCTTGATTCTTAAGTTATAATAAAACTAAAAAATATGATGCTTTTGCTCAGGGTTTATCACTAATTTAACTTAACCCTTACCTTGACTTGTGACAATAAAATAACTGGCCTAAAAGCGTCTTTTTTATTTCAAAGATCAGCCGTAAACTGATGTTGACTTTGTAGGAAAGTCAATACAAATTTCCGATGAACTATTCAGAACTCAGAGTGTATCTTTTCTGGGAAATCGAGAAAGCTTTGTGAGGAAGCTGAAGAAGAAACTCAAGCCCATCTGTAGAAAAAGTTAAAAACGCTTGAGCATTTTCAGCGTTCAGATTAGGGGGAAAATAGATTTTCTGAACCTGAAGTTAAGAATTGGACTGAAGCGACTCAATATTAACTCAAAATAGACTCAAGTTTTTTGGGAGATTTCTACCCAATAGTTTTGAGTTTTTGTACAGAGGGAAAGCGTCTACTCCTTTAGCCTGCTTGGCAATTTGACTTGTGTAAATTCTCTACATAGGACGCTTATTATGCAATCTCAAACCTCTTTGAATCCAAACCCAATCCGCATCGAAGCCGAAAACATGAATCTGACGGGTAACTATCGTGTAGAATCGAGTTCATTTGCTTCTGATCATGAGCTGATTAGTTTTTTAGGAGGAAGTTCTAATGAAACAGGTTCTGCAACCACAACATTAACAGAACCATCCGGTTTTTACGATCTTGTTGTGGGTTATGTAGAAGAAAATGATGGTATCGCTCAACTGGAAGTGAAATTAAACGGCACTTCTGTTGATAGCTGGGTACTGAATAAAAATGTCACAAGCGATCGCCCTGCTAATGATAACTTCTTTCGGCAGACTGTTGCTGAAAATATCTTGATAGAATCAGGAGATCAACTCGAAATTATCGGGATTGAAAATGGCAAAGAACACGCTCGTGTCGATTATGCTGAATTAATTCCTGTTGCTTCACCTGAACCCACACCCACACCGACACCCACACCAACTCAACCCAACCGCATAGAAGCTGAAGACTACCGGGCTGGAGGTCAAGACGTAGCCTATTTTGATACCTCCAGTGGAAATCAAGGCGGAAAGTATCGCTCAGATGACGTTGATATTCAGTCTACCCGCGATGAGGGCGGTGGCTACAATGTAGGCTGGATTAGCAAGGGAGAATGGCTCACCTACGATGTCGATATCGCCGAAGCCGGACAATATGATATTGTTGCCCGTGTTGCTTCTAGAAAAAACTCTAATCATCAACTTCAATATTCTCTCGGTTCAGAGCAAGGAACATTTGAGTTTGAGGGAACAGGAGGATGGCAAAACTGGACAGATGTTGTGATTCCGAACGTATCGCTAGAGTCAGGTCAACAAATTCTGCGCCTGGATGCCCTCAGTAACAGTTTTAATATTAACTACATTGATCTGATTCCGTCAGATTCACCCACACCTACACCTACACCTACACCTACACCTACACCTACACCCACACCAACCCCTAGCCCTACAGTTGAGATTGATGGAGAATTGAAAAAATGGCATCGAATTGATCTAACATTCGACGGCCCTCAAACCAGCGAAACCGACTCAAACAATCCCTTCCTGGATTATCGCTTAGATGTCACCTTTACAAACGGCGATAAAACCTATGTCGTTCCGGGATATTATGCCGCAGATGGCAATGCTGCTGAAACCAGCGCAAACAGTGGTGACAAATGGCGAGTTCACTTTGCGCCCGATGAAGTCGGAACTTGGACCTATGAGGTTTCGTTCCGCCAGGGCGATGATGTTGCAGTTAGCGATAATCCCCTCGCCGGAGAAGCCGTAAGCTTTGATGGGGCGAGTGGCAGTTTTGATGTCGAAGCCACAGATAAAACCGGAAAAGACTTTCGGGGATTAGGACGCCTAGAATACGTCGATCAACGTTATCTTCAATTTGCGGAAACTGGGGACTACTTTCTCAAAGGTGGGGCAGATAGTCCAGAAAATTTCCTCGCTTATTATGAATTTGACAATACCTTCGATAATGGCGGAAAAGGCAATAATTTAGAGAACGGCTTGCACCGCTACGAACCCCATCTTCAAGATTGGAATAGCGGAGACCCAACCTGGCAAGGCGGTGAAGGAAAAGGCATTATCGGGGCGATTAACTACCTCGCCAGTGAGGACATGAATAGCATCTATTTTCTCACGCATAACGTTGCAGGCGGTGATGGTCGTGAAGTCTTTCCCTGGACAAGTCCGAATGAACGGTTGCGGTTTGATGTCAGTAAATTAGACCAGTGGGAAATTGTATTCGACCACATGGATCAAAAAGGGATACAACTTCATGTTGTTACCCAAGAACAGGAAAATGATCAAGACCTCGATGGTGGAAATCTGGGAACTGAACGGAAGCTGTATTATCGGGAATTAATTGCCCGTTTTGGTCATCACAACGCCGTTAACTGGAATTTGGGTGAAGAAAACACAAATACCAACCAACAACGCCAGGACTTTGCTAGCTACATTCGCGAGATCGATCCCTACGACCATCAAATTGTCGTTCATACTTTTCCCGGTTCACAGAATAGCGTCTATACCCCTCTATTGGGATTTGAAGACTTTGAGGGAACTTCCCTACAAACAACAAACACCCATCAACTCACCAAAACTTGGATCGATCAATCTGCGGCGGCGAACCGCCCTTGGGTTGTGACTCTCGATGAAATCGGCCCGGCTGGAACTGGAGTGAAGCCCGATGCTGACGACCCGACCCATGATAGCGTTCGACATCAACATCTGTGGGGAAATTTAATGGCCGGAGGAGCCGGAGTGGAATGGTATTTTGGTTACAACTACCCGAACGACGACCTGGATGCTGAGGATTGGCGCAGTCGGGATGTGATGTGGGATCAAACTCGCTATGCGTTGGAGTTTTTTCAAGAGCATCTTCCTTTTACTGAGATGCAACACATGGATAATATTACCTCCGCGAGTAACGACTATGTCTTGGGTAAAACCGGAGATATTTATGCGATTTATCTTCCCAACGGTGGCACGACAAATATTGACCTTCCCGCCGGAGATTTTAATGTACAGTGGTACAACCCTCGTACTGGCGGAAATTTACAAACGGGTACGGTTACAGATTTATCCGGAGGCGGTTCGGTTTCAATTGGGCAACCTCCAACTCAGATCTCGAAAGATTGGGTGGCATTAATTCAGAATGATTCACTCAATGTTATGGCTGCACAAACTGCGGTATCCTCAGAAGACTTTATTTTATCCGTCCCTTCCGAGGATTTAGATATCGCAAAAATCAATGATGAAATTAGCGTCGTTGAACTTGAAGCGATCCCAGACCCGATACTTGAGCAAACAAATCCAGTTTTCTTCGCAAACAATTCCCCAATTCTAGCAACTACCGATCCGTCGAATAACTTAGAAGCGTTACAGCTTGGTTTCGACAACTAATCCTTAATATTTGACAGTCACAGGGCGGGTTCTCCGCCCTCATTGTCCTGGGGTTGGGTTGAATTTTATATCAAGTTTGGATTATTAATGAGGACAAGAGGTAAGTGCTTCAACACTTGGATTCCCTAACATAAATGCGGAACATCTCTTATTAAGAAATATAAAGCATAAACTTCGCGTTTGCGTAGCATGGCGAACGTAGTGAGGCGATCGCGGTTGATTATTTTATGGAAATAATTCTTCAAATGAGTCATAGTCCCTTTCACAATTTTCACGATTTAAAGGGGTTATGACCCTCTAATCGACCTAAAAATTATTTTAATTATATTGACATAAATGCCAAAATGTCCTAAATAAAAACTTAATAATTTTATTTATTAAAATTTTTTTAAAATATGGCCTTTTTGCTTCTGGGTAGATGTAAAGGGTCATAGCCATGTTGATTTTTTCAGCTCAGTTTATCCATTTTTTTTACATGACACCCTCCTATGTAAAGTGCTATGTAAAGCTTTAAACAAGGCGCTTTATTATTTGTCTCTCATTATGTTATTTAAATATTAGTTGAGTTATATTTCGATCAATCTAAATCATGGCAACTATTGTTGGTACAAGTGTTGATGAAAACCTTCGCGGAACTGGGGTTGGTGACGAGATTTCCGGTAGAGGCGGAAATGACAACATCAGAGGCCGAGCCGGTGACGACCTAATTAGAGGAAATGGCGGCAATGACACCTTAGAGGGGGACGGTGGAAGTGATACCCTGCGAGGTGGAAACGGCAATGATCAGCTTGATGGAGGAGGCGGACGAGATTTACTCCGAGGCGGTAATGGAAATGATGACCTGATTGGGAGTCGCGGAAACGATACTTTCAATGGTGGAAATGGCATTGATACTGCTAACTACGCGGATTTAGGGCAAGTCATTACCCTGCAAGCGGTAGGAGTCGTTGACAAAGCCAATGCCGGAACAGACCGAATTCAGAATATCGAGGTCATTGTTGGTGCAACTGGCGAAGATAACGTTATTGATGGTACCGTTTCCGGTGGCGCAACATCTGCCTTTGATATTGATTTATCCGCAGAAAGTCTCACCGTTACAGGGATTCCCAATTTAGGAGATGTTGACTTCACCGTCGAAAACTTTGTTAACGTGATTGGGACTTCCAACACCGATACTATCGTCGGAGACAGTAACGACAACCTCTTCGGTGGAAGCGAAGGAGACGATACTCTTGATGGTGGAAGTGGTAATGATACCGCAGATTATAGCGATTTAGGTCAAGCCATTACCCTCGAACGTGCAGGCGCAATTAATAAAGGATCTGCCGGAACTGACCAAATTCTCAATCTCGAAACCATTATTGGTGCAGACGGAGAAGAGAACGCCATCGACGGTTCGACCGGCACCAGTGGAACCACCTCTTTTGATATTGACTTATCCCAGGAAACTTTAACTGTTAATAATATCCCTGGACTAGGTAGCCAAACTTTTGAGGTCGTCAACTTCGTGAATGCGACTGGAACCTCCAACGATGATGACATTGTCGGAAATAATAGCGATAACGTCTTCGGAGGAAGTGAGGGAGATGATACCTTTGATGGTCAAGGTGGTGATGATACCGTTGATTATAGCGATTTAGGTCGAGCCATTACTCTCGAACGTGGCGGCGTCATCGATAAAGGTAGCGCAGGTGAAGACAATATTCTGAACATCGAAACCGTTATTGGGGCTGAAGGACGAGATAACGCCATTGATGGTTCAACTGGAATTAGTGGTCAAACCTCTTTTGTCGCTAACTTAGCGGATGAAACCTTCACCGTAGAAAATCTTCCCGGACTAGGCGATCTTAACTTTAATGTTGTTAACTTCGTCGATATCACCGGAACCTCCGAAGCTGATGAGTTAGTCGGCGATCGCGAAGAGAACGAACTCCGAGGTGAAGACGGAAGGGATACTCTTGTTGGTGGTGCTGGAGATGACCGCATTTTAGGTGGTCGAGGTCGAGATAGTTTAACAGGGGTTGATCCGAACAGTGCAAACCCCGGCGCAGGTGAGGTTGACATTATCGACGGAGGTCGTGGTCGAGATACTATTGTTCTAGGTGATGGAAGCAATGTCTTCTACTCCTTCGATGGTAATCGCGACTTTGCAGATATCCAAAACTTCCAAACAGGTCGAGATACCATTGAACTGACTGGAAGCAGAGGAGACTACTTCTTCAACGGTGATAATGCAATCGTCTTAAGAGCTAATAATGACTTGATTGCTGAGTTTACAAACGGAGCATTTGCGGAAAGTGACATAAACTTTGTATAATCGTGAGTCTCTTTCTGATTCCCCTCCTTGTAGAAGGGGCTAGGGGAGGTGAGTGAACAAAATAGGGAATAGGAACAGTAAGCGGTGAAAGGGTTTGGTCAATTTAAAAGTGTCAAACATCTTGATCCGTAGTGCTACAACCTATTCCCCTATCTCCCTATTTCTCCACTGAATTTATTGAATATCTCTGGGCAGATTAGAACCGATAGTTAATACTGAAGTAAATCCCATCATCTTGAATATTATCACCGCGATCGCGAAAATCAACTAAAGGGAAACCATAGTCTAGTCTTAAACTCATCCCATCAAGTCCCAGAAACGGGTCCCATAAAAAACCAAAGCCTGTACTCACTAAAAAGGTTTGACGAGGTAATTTATTCGGATTATCGAGTTGATTCCAAACCGAAGCCATTTCAAAGAAAGGCGAAATTTGAACGATCGGATCGCCCGAAGAATTTCGCCGAAGCGTAATTCGATCTTCGATAGAAAACCGGAAGCCATTATCTCCAGTTCGCAGATTTTGTCGATACCCTCGAACTGATTTCCCTCCCCCAACCACAAACTGTTCAGCCGGAAGTAAACTATCTGCTGTCAGTTGTAAATCACCCCGAACAATGATTAAATGATCGGCACTGACTAATTGTACTCGTTGAATTTGTCCGACCCAACTAAAAAATCGACTATCAGGAATTGGAGAATCATTAACCGTTGCATCAAAAACATCAATTCCGAAATTAAATTGCGATCGCAAAGACCAAGATCCTTCGGCGTCTCGCCTCAGATAATCTTGACCGAATTTAATCACACGAGTTCGACTATTTCCATCTTCATCCGGACCGTCCACAAAGGGTCGGGGTACATCCTCAAAAACAAAGGTTTGACCATTTTGCAGCGTAAAACTTAAGGATAATGCTAATTCTTCACGAGGATTGCGAATAATCGGTTGTCGATAGGCGATTTCATAACGGGCTTGAGTTCCGCGAATCTCTAACTCATCAAACGGATCTTGAGTGACTTCATTTCTGTTCGGAGAAACTCTTAATAAAATTGTACCTTCTCTCGGATTAATCGGAAATCGGTAAGCAAAATCCAAAACATCCGTTCCGCCTGTTGTTGATCGCGAATAGGATGCTGCAATTTGATCTCCAATTCCAGTTAAGTTGCGAAACCCTAAATTAATTCCCGTGCGTTCTCCACCTACACTCGGCGGCGAGTAGTTATCAATATTAATCCCGCCTAAAAATCGTCGAGACTCTTCCACTCGCACAATTAAAATACTTTCTCCGACTTCCCCACTCTGACGTAAACTCGCTTCTACTTTGTTAAAAAGGGGATTAATTCTCAGTAGTCGTAATTGATCTTCGAGATTTTGAACATTTAAAGGAATTTGACTTCCTAACGCAATTCGACTGCGGATATAACTAGAGTTTAAGTGTTTATTTCCTTCGATTTCGATTTCAGATAATCGACCTTCAATGACCTTGATTTCTACAATTCCATTTTCAATTCGTTGAGAAACAGGTCTAGCAACAGAGGTAATATATCCTTGATTAATATAAAGTTGAGTCACCGCATCTGCCACTTGACGGATTTCTTCTAGCGTTAATTCTCGACCTTCAAAAGACTCCACAATCGGATCGAAATCTTCGGCATCAAATACGGTACTTCCTGTAATTTCAATTTGACGAACAAAAATCTTGATCGGTTCAGGTTCTGGTTGGGTTTCTATTTGGGTTTCTATTTGGGTTTCTATTGGTTCAGAGGTAAAATTCTGGGCGAATGATGGCCATTTGTAGCGGTTGGGTTTAAAGGGAGTCGTCTGAGAAATAGCATTTCCACAAGATACAGCAAAAAGTTGATTTTTTAGTAAAGATAGATTAGGATTAGTAGGAACTTCAAATAATGGCAAACACCCCACAACGACAAATTTAAGGAGAGATGTAAGGAGAGGCATTTTTCGAGATTATCTTCAGAAATAGAGAGTTCACTAACTTTAGATACAAAAAGAGAGTACCAAATCAAATCGACTTGGTACTAAGGTTCAATTATAAACAGAATAACACTAAATAGGCTGAATAAATTCCAGAAGTTAAGAATTCTCGACTTGTTCAGTGCTTCGTTCTAACATAGACTCCTGTAGATGTTGTTCATGCTGGCGTTCTTGTGCCGTTAATTCTCGTGCTTGTTCGTTGGTTGTGCCTTCAACGCGATTATCAATTTCTGCTTGGGCGCGACTTTGCATCGACTCATGCAAGTGTTCATCATGTTGACGTTCTTTCGCCATAGACTCACGGGCTTGTTCTTGTAAGCTCATTTTTAATTGCTCCAGCTTATCAATTAGTTCAGAATCTCTAATAACACTTTGCCACGATCAAGAACAAAATGTAGCCAAATTAACATAACAAAATATGAACAATCGGAAACATTCTGAAAAAGTGATACAAAATGAATGCTAAATCGGAGAAAGGACAAAAAGTCAATGATCTAGACCCAATGATCAACAAATAACTGACAACAGACAATTGACCCATTAAGATTGAATCAGAGATGTCTCAAAACAAGGAATATAAATGATACCCGTTATTCTCGCTGGTGGTAAAGGTGAACGCTTTTGGCCCTTGAGTCGTATAGAGCGACCCAAACAGTTTTTAAGCTTAGATGGTAGTGGTGAGAGTTTACTCCAAACAACTGCAAATCGCTTGCTTTCCCTGGCTGAAAAATGGGACGGACTATGGGTTGTCACTTCAACTTTGTTAGCCGATGGCGTTCATCAGCAACTTCCCCAATTGCCCCAAGAAAATATATTAGCTGAACCCCAAGGCAGAGATACTGCCCCCGCAGTTGCCTGGACAACAATAGAAATTGCCCGTCGCTATGGAGAAGATGCGGTCATTGGATTTTTTCCGGCTGATCATTGGATCGGTGAACCCGAGATTTTTGAGAAGACCTTAAGGGCTGCAAAACAGTTAGCTGTAACTCAAGAAACAATTGTTACTTTGGGGGTTAAGCCAAGTTATCCAGCTATTGGGTATGGATATATCGAACAGGGTGAACAGGTTGGTGTATTTGATGGATTTCCAGCCTATCGAGTTGAAAGATTTACAGAAAAACCCGATCTGCAAACGGCAGAAAAATTTTTGTCTACAGGTAAGTTTAGCTGGAATGGTGGAATTTTTGTTTTTCGGGCGGGTGTAATGTTGCAGGAATTGCGAACCTATGTTCCTGATTTAGTGAAAGCCTTGGAAGAAAAAGGTGCAGAGGCTTATTCAGGGTTAGAAAAAATTAGTCTTGACTATGCTTTGATGGAACAAACTCAGAAAACTTGTGTATTTCCTGTAGAGTTTGAATGGGATGACTTGGGAGATTGGAATTCTTTAGGACGCTTACATGAAAGCAAGGATTCTAATGTTGAATTGGCGCATCATGTGGGATTAGATACAAAGAATTCGATTTTGTTTAGTCAGAATGATGAAGATATTATTGTGACTTTGGGTGTTGAAGATTTGTTAGTGGTCAGAGAAGGAAATGTTACTTTGATTGCCAACAAAGAACGGACTCAAGAAATCAAGCAGTTGTTGAAAAATTTAGCTGAAGACCCAAAAGCGAAGGAACTTTTATAATTGGATTTAAGCATGAAAAAGCATCTTCAGATTGGAGGTGCATCTCATAGACTTTAACGAAAACCCTTAGAAATCAGTGAGAGACTTGCGACTATTCCCAATAGAAATGGGCTGAACGATCTTGTTTGAGTATGAATTGTAGCCCGATTGAATGAGCGATAAGTATTCAAGCGACCTCAATGGTCGCACTACAAGTATTATCAGTAACCGTTCATCTATCAATTTTGCAGGTTTATGGCGATCGCGCTCCCCAATAAAAAACCTGTATTTTGTTAGTATAGCGGCAGAAAACAACAGAGTAAAGCTCCGTAAAATTTGTTCATAATTTCACCCGAATTAACGCTCACCTCTCGTTTTTAGAGAAGGAAATGAAGCCGGATGTTAACCTCTCAATCCAGCATAATATTTTCGGGTGAGTCATCTTCACGATGTTGCCAGTTAATTTGAGGAATACAATCAAAAGCTTGCTTGAGAGATTCTTCCCAAAGCTTGCGAATTTTAGCAATATAAGGATCGCCCAATCGCAAACGCAACTGATGTCGAATGGCTAAACTGTCTTTTTCGTACATCACTAGATTAATCGGTGGTCCGACGGAAATATTAGACTTCATGGTAGAATCAATGGAAAGTAGAGCGCATTTAGCGGCACTTTCTAAATGGGTGTTATAACTTAAAGTTCGATCTAAAATTGGTTTACCATACTTAGTTTCTCCAATCTGTAGAAATGGAGTATCTGGTGTGGCATGAATAAAGTTTCCCTGACTGTAAATTAAGAACAACTCTGGACTCTGTCCCTGAATTTGACCTCCTAATAATAGGCTGCATTGTGCATCGATTCGATCTTTTTTTAACCAGGCTTCATCAGATTCTCTAACCTGTCGCAGTTTTCCACCAATGTAGCGAGCGATTTCGTACATCGAGGTAATATTGTGCAAATTTGTCTCCTCTTGCACTTTCAGGTCTTTTTCCAGTTCACTCACAATCCCTTGAGTAATGGATAGATTTCCGGCAGAACACAGTAAAATCACTCGCTCCCCAGGATTGGAAAAATCAAACAGTTTTTGATAAGTCGAAATATGATCGACTCCTGCATTTGTGCGGGAATCAGCAGCCATCACCAAGCCATAGTCAGTGATGATACCAAGACAATAGGTCATACTAAGTTTCTAGATAAATTCTGAGAATCTTCTCTCCTCTGACAATTTCCACCGTTAGCCCCAACTCATAGCCGTAACTCACCATGCGCTCTTGGGCAGTAGGCAACTATCTATTGTACAAGGTTAAGCCTCGGAGTGGGTCTTCTCCCTAATCAGTACACAGTAGATAGGGAACAGGTGACGGAAGATAGTGGGTTCAACGCACGTCCCGGGACACAGGGAACAGTACACAAGGATTTTTCACATCCAGAACCATTAATTTAGAAAAGTTTAAGAAATTTTGTCAAACGTGATGCAGTTGTAAAGTTGATTAACAGGTAATGTCTACAGATTAAGTTGAGACCAAAGACAAAATCCTTCTCGGGGGGGATAGGCGCCAGTTCTAAGAAATGTTAAAATTCTTAACATCTAAAATATTGAGTAATGTTAAGACCCTACTTCTTAAGCTGAGGCTAGAAAAGGTGAGTGCAGGCTAATCAGGGTTGAGTCCAGGCAGAGTCACACTCTGCACACCAATCCAAGAACAAGCGTAGTCACTCATTTACTCTTCTAAAGCAATTTAAGGAAGGTCTTAACTTTAAGCAAATCAAGCTCGACGAGGTATCCGGCGGGAGATCAGCCATGAAAATAGTTAAACCCACAGATACAGATTCAGTCCGCACTTATCTGCGAGAAATAGGTCGTGTTCCTCTGTTAACCCATGAGCAAGAGATTCTCTATGGAAAGCAGGTACAACTAGCCACCAGTCTGCAACAGGGAAAAGAGAAACTGACCCAGCGATTGGGCCGTGAACCCAGCCATGCAGAATGGGCAGAAAGTGCGAATCTATCTGTAAGAGAGTTAAAGCAGGCTCTTGAGAGTGGTAGAAGTGCAAAGCGCAAGATGGTCGAAGCGAATTTGCGATTAGTCGTATCTGTAGCGAAGAAATATATCAAGCGCAATGTCGATCTCTTAGACTTAATCCAGGAAGGCACAATTGGGATGCAGCGAGGAGTCGAGAAATTCGACCCAACAAAAGGCTATCGCTTCTCAACTTATGCTTACTGGTGGATTCGTCAGGCGATCACCAGAGCGATCGCAGAAAAAGGTCGAACCATTCGCCTGCCCATCCATATTACAGAAAAGCTCAACAAAATCAAGAAAGCTCAACGGGCTTTGGCACAGGAGTTAGGCAGATCTGCAACGATTAGTGAACTCGCCGACGAGTTAGATCTGAGTCCCAAACAAATTCGTGAGTATCTTGAACGAGCTAGATTACCTCTGTCTCTGGATTTAAGGGTTGGAGATAATCAAGACACGGAGTTGGGAGATCTTCTCGAAGATACGAACGCATCTCCAGAAGACTACGCCTTGCAATCTTCGATGCGAACTGACTTGGAAGTTTTAATGTCTGATTTGACTGAACAACAACGGCAGGTTCTCGCTTTAAGATTCGGTTTAGAGAATGGCCAAACCATGACTCTAGCAAAAATAGGCGATCGCTTGAGTATTAGTCGTGAACGAGTGCGACAAATCGAACGGGAAGCTCTCAGCAAACTGCGGAAACGCAAACAAGATATGGGAGATTATCTCGCCAGTTAAAAAAAACAGCAAAACATAGCAAAAATCAGCAATCATTCTTTAAATTCATTTATTTAGAGTTTGGGGTTCTCGATTAATTCTAGGGAAAGCGGGGTGTAACTGAGGTTCAATGAATTCGGTTTCACTGTATCCTGTAAATTCCTGGATTAATGAGAACTCTAAACTCTGCTAAGTTTTGTGTTGATATTCTGCCGAGATCTCGCGATAACGACTTGCGATCGCACTACAATTTGCAGTGAGCAAGGTTGCCCTCATTTTCAGACACAGGGTGACAAAATCCCAGCAGACAAAAATTGCATAACTTCTGCGTCATTACAGATAGAGAAGAGTGAACAGCAATGCAACTCAACTACATTCAACATTGATGGCAATCAAGCTTTTGAAGATTTGCTGAATCTACTCGATCCAAGTCTAGGTCCAGCTTTCTCAGGAGTGAATCGTCCGGTATCTGGAACTTTAATTCGAGAGGCATCTACAGGGACAATGATTGCAGTGGTTGAGGGTGTCACTCCCGAACAAATTGAAGCTAGCTTTATTACAGTTTAATCGATTGTTAATCAACTCAAGCTTTCCTCAAATTCAGGAGAGTCGTTTCCCTGGTTTGACAAGTTTTAGAGAATTGTTTACCGTAAGTTCACTGTATCATTAAAAATTGCTTTTTCGGGTTAGGAATGGAAATCCTGTTGTTAATAGTCCATCACATTCCCTCGTTCGCCAGAAAAAGAATTTAGGGGAATTGGTTCGGTTCCCTAGATTGGATAGATGCTCATAACACATGATTACCTATCTCTGAGTGCAACTAACTTATGCAATTTTTGTCGCAAGTCCTAAGCCCGGAATCAGCAGGATTTCTGAGAATAAAGAAATAGGCTTGAATAAGACACCTGGCTCTCACAATCAAGTATCAAACTAACGATTCACTGCATTTCCGAAATTTGTTGTGGGTTTGAGCTCGAATATCTGCAACTGTTGTGATTTGATTATCATGTTAATTGATTATTTGCTGTATTTTGAGTTACATTTATTGATTTGCATCAATTAATTTTTTAGTCAACCTTGGGTCATTAAACATAAAACCTTCACAAATCAAAGGTTTCTATGAAAACCTATCAATTTTTTTTAAAGATTCTGTAAAAATTTCAAGATACAGAACTATATGACTTCCAATTAAGAAAAATCTTACCTAAAATATGCTTAAAACCTAAATTCATCTGAAAAATCTTACCGGGGTAAAGAGTTGTGACTGGCATTTCTAAATCATCCATCCATTCAGCTGACAAATATTTAATTGAAGGATGCCGTTCTAATCCTTTTCAATTCGGAACAAGAATCCATCCTTCAGTTAATTGCAAAGTCAAACGTCTTCTCGATCTTGTGATCGGATTCATTGGATTAACCCTCACGCTCATTATTGCAATTCCAATCAAAGTTATCATGTGTTTTGATGCAGCAGGACCTCTATTGTATAGTCAAGTTCGCTGTGGTTTTAGAGGGAAAACCTTCCGGATGTGGAAATTTAGATCAATGGTTGTGAATGCGGATAAAATGAAGCATTTGGTCAAAAATCAAGCCAAAGGTCATATTTTCAAGAACGATTGCGATCCTAGAATTACTCGTTTAGGTCACTTTTTAAGGAAGACCAGCCTTGATGAATTTCCACAATTTTGGAATGTTATTCGAGGAGAAATGAGTATTGTCGGAACTCGTCCTCCGACCTTAGATGAAGTCGAGAAATACGAGGAACATCACTGGCAACGGCTTGAAGTCAAACCGGGAATTACCGGAGAATGGCAAGCTAATGGTCGTTCAAGTATTGATGATTTTGAAGAGATTGTGAAGATGGATATCGACTATCAGCGCAAATGGTCTATACTCTACGATCTGACACTAATCTTCAAAACGATTACTGCTGTTGTGAACAAACGTGGTGCTTATTAACCGATCTTGTTCTGCTAATCTCTCGTGAAGATTCTACAATTGATTTAGATAAAGCTTTTCGTCAGTTTCTGGAGTTCGATTGAGTTCTACGACAGCTTATACTAATATATTTATGGGTGCTTTTATTCAAGATTAGTCCCAATTTGTTGCACGGATAGAATGAGGAGTCAGAGATGAACTTACCAACTTGGATTACGTTCTCTCGTCTGCTGGGTGTTCCGATACTCCTCTATGGCTTACATGAACCCACGATAGAGAGTCGGTGGATTTGTTTAGGAGTTTTTGTTGTTGCGGCTTCTACAGACTGGCTAGATGGCTACCTCGCCAGGAAGTTGAACCAAGTGACTGATTTAGGAAAATTTCTCGATCCGTTGGTAGATAAGCTATTGGTGTTGGCGCCTCTTCTAGCGTTGGTTGAACTGAGAGAGGTTCCCGCCTGGGGCGTCTTTCTAATATTAGCGCGAGAACTGGCGATCGCGGGTTGGCGAGTGAACCAGCCCAAAATATCAGGGGCGAACCTCTGGGGAAAATTAAAAACAGTTGTTCAAATTATCGCAATTTCTCTATTAATTGCACCTTTACCTTCTTCCTGGGAAATCGGAAGTTTAGTTGCATTTTGGCTAGCGGTTGCTTTAACCTGGATTTCAGGAATTATTTATCTGTTACCGACTCAAACTGAAGCAGAAGCATAGTTATTTTAGGTTAATTACTATTCTAGTTATTCTGAACTCTCTGTTAATTTAGGAGTCAAACGCCAAACCGTTGCTTGTTCTTCTTGGGTTGGAAGTTGTTCGAGGATTTCTCCGAGTTGTTTTTGTAAGGCTTGAGTCAGCGTTACCGGAAAATCCAAGTCTAGGTTTTGAGCTTGAGCAAATTCTGAAAGTTGAGCAAAGGATGCTTTTAGAGTTTTGCGTTGAGAACTGCTTAACTTAAAGCTGTCTGTTTCTGAAATTTCTTGCGTTTTCATCGCTTGTTTGAGACGATCTTTAATATGCTCTACTTCTGAATTTAAAAGTTTCCATTGATGAGCGATTTCTTGATAACGAACGGTGAGTTTTCCTAAATCTTCTGTTGCGGGATTGGGTGAAGAGAGGGGTTGAAGTTTGAGTAACTCTTGATGAATAGACGCTAAATAAATCACGTCCATTTTGGCATATTCGAGTTGCTTGTCACTCAGGGGTCGTTGTCCCCAGTCACTACTTTGTTCTTGCTTGTCAATATTGCTAAAATCTGTGAAATAAGTCGCTAATGTCTTCAGTTTATAGTTAGAAACAGGAAGTAAATAATAGGGAATTTTCTGAGCCATTTCCAGAGTACAGGTAACAGTTTTAGCTTGTTTTTTCCCTAAAAGTTTGAGATCAAATTTCGCATTATGGAAAACTTTCTCAATGGCAGGATTTGCCATAATTTCTTCAATAAACAGTGCTATTAACTCTGGTTTGTCGAGAACATCCAAAATAAAGAGGCGATTATCAATGGGTTCATCAGCTTGAGCTAAAACTTGAATTAAAGATAATCGGGGTAAGGCTTGATAATCTGCAACCTCAGTATCGAGCCACAAAACATTAGAACTCGACAGTTGAGTAATAGCCGTTTTAATTTGTTCAGGGGCAGTCAAATAAAGCATTTATTTCTACACTGTACATGGTTTACTGTATAACCTTATCGATCCGGTAAGATCGCCCCTCGAATATCAGCATCTCGTAAATTCGCTTGATCGAGATGAGTATCCAACAAAACAGCTTCAATCAAGTTCGCCCCGCTGAGATTTGACCAACTTAATTTAGTGCGATAAAGTCGCGCCCGACTGAGATTTGCACCTCGTAGAGTTGTCCAACTGACATTCGCCGCCCGTAAATTTACACCACTCAAATTCGCATCACTCAAATCCGCCCCAATCATGGTGACACGACTCATATCCGCCTCCGTAAAATTCGCACCAATTAATAAAGCCCCACTCAGCGTCGCACCAATTAAATTTGCGCCTTCGAGGATAGAGTCTCTGAGGATAACATTAGTAAGATTCGCCCCTTCGAGAATAACGCCTGTGAGATTCGCTTTCATTAAATTTGTGCGAATGAGAGTGGCATTGGTTAAATTTGCACCAACAAAATTCGCCTCACCAAAATTGGCTTCCGTCAGGTTAGCATCCGTGAGATTAGCTTGAGTCAGACTCACCATCTTAGACGAAGCCCCTCGCATATTGGAACCTGTCAAGTCGGCTCGATTAAATTTAGCACGAGTCAAGTTAGACCCGATCAAATTCGCTTCAAATAAATTCGCGTCGGTGAGATCGACACCCATCAGTTTAGCTTCGCGGAAATTCACTTGAGTCAGATTAGCATTAATAAGGCTTGTATCTTGCAAGTTCGCCCGTACCAGAGTCGCTTGGCTTAAGTCTACGCCCCTCAAATCGACTCCAATTAAGTTAACCGCCCGAAACATCCGTTCGCCTGCTTTATATCGCTCCAACAGTTCATCAACTTGCATACAATTGCCTCAACGCTATCCTTTTGTGATTCTGCAACTAATTTTCCAAGTTATCCCGCCATTTTCCACACGCCCTGCTCTTCTCAGAGAATTTAGCACGAAAACACTGATATCATAACTGTTTCTCAACCTCAACTCAGTTTGAGATAAATCTCCAGACTCTGCGACAATAGAAACAGAGAGGACAGTATCAGGGAAACAATCGGGTTAGATCTGATTAGTTGATCGTCACAGACCACCGATTGATGAGGGAATCAAACCTGCTTGCAACACACAACCATACCACTAAATCAGTACGAGAGGAGAGGCTCATGTCAGATAATTTTAGAAGTCAAGCCATCACCCAAGGAACGAAACGCACACCGAACCGAGCTATGTTACGAGCGGTGGGGTTTGGGGATGAAGACTTTCAAAAGCCAATTGTCGGAATTGCCAACGGTTACAGTACCATTACGCCCTGTAATATTGGCTTGAATGATTTGGCACTGCGGGCGGAAGCGGCATTAAAGCAAGCAGAGGCGATGCCCCAAATGTTCGGAACCATTACGGTGAGTGATGGTATTGCCATGGGAACTGAAGGGATGAAATACTCTCTGGTTTCTCGTGAAGTGATTGCAGATGCGATTGAAACTGCTTGTAATGGGCAGAGTATGGATGGGGTTTTAGCCATCGGCGGTTGTGATAAAAATATGCCAGGAGCGATGATTGCGATCGCGCGGATGAATATTCCGGCTATTTTCGTCTATGGCGGTACAATTAAACCCGGGAATCTCGGTGGCTGTGATTTAACCGTTGTCAGTGCTTTTGAAGCGGTAGGCGAACACAGCGCCGGAAAACTCGATGAAGAGCGTTTACTCGCCGTTGAACGGAACGCTTGCCCAGGTGCAGGATCTTGTGGAGGAATGTTCACTGCAAATACCATGTCCTCTGCCTTTGAAGCGATGGGAATGAGTTTAATGTACTCCTCAACCATGGCAGCCGAAGATGCAGAAAAAGCCGACAGTACCGAAAAATCTGCCTTTGTATTGCGAGAGGCTATTCGTCAACGCATCCTTCCGAGGCAAATTCTCACCCGCAAAGCCTTTGAAAATGCGATCGCAGTAATTATGGCAGTCGGGGGTTCGACTAACTCTGTTTTACACTTACTCGCGATCGCGAATGCGGCGGGAGTCGAACTGACGATTGATGACTTTGAAACCATCCGTACTAAGGTTCCAGTATTGTGTGATCTTAAACCCAGTGGTCGATTTGTGACGACCGATTTTCATAAAGCCGGAGGTGTTCCCGTAATTATGAAAATGTTGCTGGAACAGGGATTAATTCATGGCGATGCTTTAACAATAACAGGCAAAACCGTTGCCGAACAGTTAGCCGATATTCCGTCTCAACCTTCCCCCGATCAAGAAGTGATTCGTCCCTGGGATAATCCCATGTATCAACAAGGGCATTTAGCCATATTAAAAGGGAATCTCGCCACAGAAGGCGCCGTTGCCAAGATTACAGGCGTGAAAAAACCTCAAATGACGGGTCCGGCTAGAGTCTTCGAGTCAGAAGAAGAATGTCTAGAAGCAATATTAGCAGGTAAAATTCAAGCCGGAGACGTGGTTGTTGTTCGTTATGAAGGCCCCAAAGGTGGCCCTGGAATGCGGGAAATGTTGGCGCCAACTTCTGCAATTATTGGTGCCGGACTTGGAGATTCTGTCGGTTTAATTACTGATGGCCGATTTTCAGGCGGCACCTATGGTTTAGTTGTCGGTCATGTGGCTCCAGAAGCAGCCGTCGGCGGTACAATTGGCTTAGTCAAAGAGGGAGATAGTATTACTATTGATGCGTCTGGGCAGCTTTTGCAAGTGAATATTTCCGAGCAAGAATTAGAACAACGCCGTCAAAATTGGCAACCTCCCGAACCGCGTTACACCAAAGGAATATTAGCAAAATACAGGAAGTTAGTTTCTTCTAGTAGTGTCGGAGCGGTAACAGATTTAGACTGTTAATCCATTAAGATTTGGGCGAGTTTTCCAGAATATTTTTTAACTAATTCATCTGGTGTGAACTCGCCCTCTAGCCTACAACAATTTTAATTTTTGTTAAATTGAAGGAGTGAAACACAAAGAACGGAGTTGTAATGGAGTTGCATGAATTCAAGT
>JBCBCI010000029.1:0-28759 GCA_038530755.1 Cyanobacteria bacterium J06592_8
GACCGGAAAACGTAGCTGCAATCCTGATGGAAACGATTACAGGTTTCAATGGTTGTATTATTCCTCCTGATGGTTATTGGCAAGCATTGCGGGAATATGCTGACCAACACGGCATCTTACTGATTTGCGATGAAGTGATTGCAGGTTTTGGTCGTACTGGGAAAATGTTTGCAATTGAACATTACGGCGTGGTTCCCGATATTATGGCAATGGCAAAAGGACTCACCTGTGGATATATTCCGATGGGTGCGGTAATAGTCCGACAGTATATCGCCGATCACTTTGAAACGAATCCCTTCGGCTGTGGACTGACATTTAGCGGTAATCCCATGGGTTGCGCGACTGCTTTAGCGACGATGAAGGTTTATGAAGAAGAAAATCTGGTCGAAAATAGTCGGATGATGGGCGATCGCATGGCGGAAAAGTTACAGGAAATGAAGGCAAAACATCCATCAGTCGGAGATGTCCGCAGCTTGGGACTTTATGGCGTAATTGAGTGTGTCAAGAACCGAGAAACGCGAGAACCGATGGCACCTTGGAATGCTAAACCCCATGAAATGGCTGTCATGGGTAAAATGGCTGCCCGTCTGCGAGAGCTTGGTTTACACGGTCTTGTGCGGTGGAATTGGGTGTTTGTGTCACCTCCACTGTGCATTAATGAAGAACAGCTTGAAGAAGGGTTTGCCATCATTGATGATGCGTTGAAAATTGCCGATGAAGCCTACGAAGGTTAGTTTTAGCCCCCTAAATCCCCATCTTTCCAAAGCGCGAAGCATCCACTAATTCCCCCCAGCATTGGGGGCATGGGGGCGAGGGACTTTGATACCCTCCCTACGAGGGGAATTAAAGAAACCCTAGAGGGAAGTGGAAGACCCTATTGATATTTGTCAGAGGAGAAAATCACCATGAAAATTGGATTTATTGGTCTGGGTAATATGGGCAGTGGTATGGTTGCCAATCTGCTCAAAACAGGATTTGATGTTTCGGTACATGACATCCAACCCGAAAAAGCAGAAGCCTTAATTGCAGCAGGTGCTGTTTGGCGCAATTCCATCCCCGAAGTTGGAAGTGATGCAGATGTGATTATGACCAGTCTGCCCGGGCCAAAACAGTTGGAAGCAGTGATGTTGGGAGATGCTGGAGCGATCGCCCATGCCCGTCCTGGAACGATTTGGCTCGATACTGGAACCAATTCTATCGAAATTATGACCAAGATTTCAACCGCTGCATCCGAACGACAAATTGATTCCATTGCAGCACCTGTTTCTGGAGGGGCAAAGGGGGCAGAAACGGGTACATTATCTATGTATGTGGGCGGAAATCAAGCAACTTTTGACAAAATTAAAGGGATATTAGAAGCCATTGGTTCTCAGATTTATTATGTGGGGCCACTTTCCCATGCCATCCTTTCAAAGTTGCTGATTAATTATCTTTGCTTCATCAATACTAAAGCCTTGGGAGAAGTGCTTTCCTTGGGAACAGAAGCCGGAATCGATCCTAAACAACTCACAAATATGATTCAAGCAGGTTCGGGGAGTAGTTGGGTGGCGGAAAAATTGCTGCCTTCAATTTTAGAAGGAAATCCTGGCCCAGCATTTACCTTGAACTTGGCTCACAAGGATGCCTGTTTAGTGAATGAACTCAATCAAAGTTTTAATACTTCTCTAGAATTTTCAGAGCGTTTATGTGAGGTATTACAACAGGCTTGTGAAAATTATGGTGGGGATAAAAGTTTTACTCAGATGATGAATTTGTAGGAGTAATCAACTCACTTCGTTCTAATTGCACAACTTCAATCCTATTCCACGCTACTTGTAACACAATTCCAGAAATGAAAACGAAACATATTGCGATGTGGGCTTGTCCAAGAACTCGTTCTACTGCAATCACGCGAGCATTTGAGCAGCTTGATGATTGCATGATCTATGATGAACCGTTAGATGGTTGCTATTTTGTTAATAGTTTTAGTGACCATGATCAAATTGATTATACCTCAGACTATTTATCAAGACATCCCGAAACTAATTATTCAAGCATCGTTCAAAAACTAACTGGGGATTTGCCAAAGGGAAAATCTTTTTCGTTTCAAAAGCATATGTCCAATCATCTTCTACCTGGCTTTGACAGAAGCTGGCTCTCTCAAGTAAAAAATTTCTTTTTAATTAGAAATCCAAAGGAAACAGTTTTTTCATACTGGAAAGCTAGAACAACTAGCGGTTTTGCGTGGGAAGAGTGGAAATCTCGCGTCGGCTGGGCAGAGCATTATCAACTTTTCCAAGAAGTTGAAGACTTAATACAAGAAAAGCCTTTAGTCATTGACTCAAGCGATTTAGTCAAAAACCCTCACAGCTATTTGAAAGTTTTATGCAATAAATTGGGAGTTAAATTTTCAGAAAAAATGCTGGGTTGGCAGAAAAGAAAGACAAGTGTTTTATCGTGGGAAAATACAATTTTTGAAAATTTTAGTGAAAATGTTGTTAATTCCACTGGTTTTTTTCAGGAATCTCAAGAAGAGATTAATATTCCTGATATTTTAGAGCCATGTATTAATAAATGTATGCCGTTTTATGAAGAAATGTCTAAATATCGCCTGATTGTTTAATCTCAACAGTAGATTTTTTCAGGATTGGGGTGCGTTACCCATCGATTTTTTGAGAATTGGGGTGCGTTACGCTGTCGCTAACAGCACCCTACTAGCTTAAATCAGTAATCTAGTCTAAAATTTTGCTATGAGAATTCAATCTAAACGATACCAAATTTCTGAAATCCAGCAAGATACAAGGAAACTTTTTCTGGATTGGGCTGACGGTCATCGCAGTACATTTCACTATCTTTGGCTGCGAGACAATTGTTATTGCTCTAAGTGTGGCGATCCTAGACATGGAGAAAAGCGTTTTCGGATCATTGATGTTCCACTTGATATAGAACCTCTGTCAGTTCGTTGGGATAGCAACACACTAGAAATCACATGGAAACCCGATAGTCACAAAAGCATTTATAATGCGGGTTGGTTACGACAGCACTGCTATTCTGCTAAGGAGAGAGAGCATCGTCAGCATCGACCTATTCTTTGGGATAATCAAATTGTAACTCGCCTCCCAGAAATTCCTTACCAAGAAGTTATAAATGGGAACTCAGGTCGATTACAACTACTAGAAAATCTGAGAGATTACGGGATTTGTTTTGTACGAAATATGCCTCCTCAGAAAGGAGAACTCGAATCCTTTGCCAAGTCATTTGGGCCTCTATTGGAAACTAATTACGGACGTGTGTTCGAGATTGTTGTCGATCCAGAAGAGTGCAGCCAGAAAAATGTTGCTCACTCTAGAAAAGACTTGATTCCCCACATGGATGATACCTATCAGTCTGCACCTCCAGGAATCATTTTCTTCCACTGTTTAATGGCGAACAATGATGGCAGCGGTCAGTCTACTTTTGTGGATGGTTTCCAAATCGCAGAAGTGCTACGTCAGGAAGATTACGAGGCCTTCGATCTACTTTGCCATTACGAGTTTTCTTGCCGCAAAAATACCAGCGATCGTATTGATATGCAGTTTAGCAGTCCGATTTTTTGTCTAGATAGTGATGGTAATGTGAATAAAGTTGGGATTAATAATATATATCCTGCTCCTTTGGACTTACCAGAAGAGATTATCGAGCCATTTTATGCTGCATATAGAAAGCTAATGCAACTCTATACCGATCCAAGATACTGCTTGAAACAAGGTTTGCAACCTGGAGATCTGGTGATGTTTGACAACCATCGGGTTTTGCACGGGCGCACTGCTATTGGAATACAAAACCAGCGCCGCCATTTGCGCCACTGTTCTGTAGACCGCGACTATTTCCAGAGCTGGCAACGACTGCTTCATAAAAATAGTGCTTTTTAATCACTCTGAGAAAATTCAACTTGACTCGATATCGCTAAGTATACGCCCAGCAAAATCACAAAAAATGCTAACCCATTCAGTAAATTTAAAGTTTCTGAAAAAATTCCCCAGGCGAGAATAGCAGTAATGATAGGATGAAGCAGCAAGATAGTCGCTACTAATGCTGAAGGTAACCGCTTGAGGCTATAGGTTAGAAATACTCTATTCAAAATCCCCAGATTTCCAAGAACACCGATAATTAGCCATACTTCCCAAGAATTGGGAAACAACCCATCGTGAGTTAGCAGAAGAATTGGAAATAAAAGAACAGTTCCCACCAAGTAAGTCCAAGTTGTAATTATGTTTATACTAAACTGTGTTTGCAGTTTTTCTAGAATCAGTAGATAACCGCTCCACAAAATAGCCGAAATCACAGCGAGTCCATCACCCTGTAATTTATCAAGAGTTATAGAAAGATCATTAACAACTAGCGCACTGGAGCCACAGATTGCGATCACCATTCCGAGAATAAATTTACCCTTAAACTGTTGACTTAAGAAAATCCATCCAGCAAAGGCGATGAATATAGGAGTGATACTGTGTAATACCTCGGCGTTAGCAGCACTCGTTTGAGTCAGAGACCAAGCATAGAGCAGTTGGTGTCCTCCAGAAAGTACCCCCAGCAGCAGCAACAACAAAAATTCATCTCGTTCTTGAGGGAAAAATTTCAGAGAATTAGGGTTTTTAGTCCATTTTTCCTTAAATCTTAATATCCCATTCCAGCAGCCTAATGTTGGAAGAGCCATCCAAAGGCGATTAAACATTATCGTATTGGGATTGACCTCATATTCGCTCAATTTAATCAAAATAGGGGCGGCAGCCACGATGATTAAGACAGGGAATAAGGCAGCTAAGGCTATTGTGGTTTGGTTTTTAGTTGTTAGTTGGGACGTTAATTCTATGGGTTTGTCTATGGGTTGAGAATTGAATTCTAATTGTTGTGTCATTACTACGACTGATTTAGGATTTACTGAAAACGGTCAAAAAATAGCACTGTAGTGATCACCTGAGTCACTTCTATAGGTCAGGTTTAATATTGACTACATTAAGATGGGTAGGAAGATTTTCCCTGTTGCAAGCTGACTGATTGCTTGCCTTGGAATTGATCAAGTTTTGTCAGGAGTTGGTCAGACTAAATCTAGTTGTCATACCATATCTGGTTCTCCTATCCCTCTCCTGCTTTGAGAACCATTATTACCAAGGATTATTACCAAGGATATCGATTAGATAGGTCACACTTCACACCCTACACCCCATCAGTCTTTATTAAGGAGTTGTGAAAACTGGACTTGCTATCATACCCTCTTTCAAATCTTGGACGTGGTATCACAACACAAAACTAGCACTGTTATTTGTGCTATATTTCAGTATACTCTGACTATTTCTAAAGCTAGAAAATTACGCTTAGAAAAAAATCTCAGTTTTGAGGAGATTGTTGTAAATCAGGAATGGCTTGCTGGAGTTTTGAGAACGACCAGGCACCTTCACGCAATAGCCGAGCCGGTGATTCTGTAAAATCAACCAGAGTAGAGGGTTGTTGTTCTGGGTTTGGGCCGCCATCAAGAACTAGTGGAACTCGCTCTCCTAACTGTGCAGCAACTTCTGGGGCCGTTTTTTGAGTCTCCATTCCTGAAACATTAGCACTGGTTACCGCTAGGGGATCACCAACCTGACGTACTAATTCCAAACAAAGCGGATGGTTAGGAATTCGGACTGCTACGGTGTCTTTACCGGATGTCACAAATGATGGTACAATATCAGTCTTGGGAAAGATACCAGACATTGCTCCCGGCCAAATTTTACGGAGTGAGGAGATGGTACTTTCAGGGACATCTTGAGTGACTTGTTGCAGTTGTTCAAAACTGGCGACATAAATAATTAGAGGTTTATCTGGCGATCGCGATTTCACCTCAAAAATCTTTTTAATACCGGATTCGGAGGCGATGCTAGCTCCTATACCATAAATAGTATCAGTTGGAAATACAACTACATCACCATTTTTGAGCAAATTGACGGCTTTGCTAATTGCCTCTTGATGATCCGCTGATAAAATTTCTGTCACGATTATCTATCCTTTTGATCTCTGGCTTGCTCAATGCACCTATCGTTTTTATGTCAGCGTACACATATTGCTTGAGAATGCTTCCTATTTAAGCTTGTTCTAAACTTTACGCGATCGCAACGGGTCGATTCTAGCATGATTTTTGCTCTCTGATACAATGGAAACCCTAGCCACGTCAAAGCTTCATCGATAGTATCCATGTAAAGTCACTCAACAATCCTCCCAAGTCACTCTAGGAGGCAACTTTAATTTTTGTCTCAACGGAAGTTCTGTTTTAATATTTGATGAATCGCACTATATTCCTAGTAGGAATTGTAGCAAATAAACCAATAGTAAATACTTCATAATATTATATAGTAAGTAAGGTGCGTCTCGGACACACCCTACAGAATTGAGTCTTGATTATCTTAGGCTGACTCGTGTTGTCTGCGCCAAGCTGGATGCCATAAAACTTCAGCCGTGGAACGTTTTTCAACCATTTCCTGAGTGATAATACAACGAGCCACATCCTGACGAGAGGGAAGTTCGTACATGACATCTAACATCAGTTCTTCTAAAATTCCACGTAATGCTCTGGCCCCTGTTTTGCGACGGTAGGCTTCTTGAGCGATCGCCTTTAAAGCATCGGGTTCAAATTCTAGGCGAACATTATCCATTTTCATCAGCTTTTTATACTGTTTAATCAAAGCATTCTGAGGTTCGGTTAAAATTCGCATTAATGCTTCTTCATTCAGCGGCGAAATCACAGTCACAACGGGAATTCGACCAATAAACTCTGGTATTAACCCAAACTTCACCATGTCATTGGGTTCCACATTTTGCAGGAGTTCATCTTGAGGAGGAACCGACTTCTCGGTTGTATTGTTTGCAGTCTCAGTCGGTTGAATAAAACCGAGAGACTTTTTACCGAGTCGTTGTTCAATGACTTTTTCTAACCCCACAAAAGCCCCACCACAGATAAATAAAATCTTGCTGGTATCAATCTGGATAAAATCTTGGTAGGGATGTTTACGGCCTCCTTGAGGCGGAACATTAACAACAGTTCCCTCTAAAATTTTCAGCAAAGCTTGTTGTACCCCTTCTCCTGAAACGTCACGAGTAATTGAGGTATTTTCACTCTTACGAGCGACCTTATCAATTTCGTCAATATAAATAATTCCGCGTTGAGCTGCTTCTACATCAAAGTCTGCCACTTGCAACAGTCTGAGTAAAATATTTTCGACATCATCCCCAACGTATCCCGCTTCCGTTAAGGTTGTTGCATCTGCCACCGCAAAAGGTACATCTAACTGCTTGGCGAGGGTTTCAGCGAGAAGCGTCTTCCCACAACCCGTCGGCCCAATTAACATAATATTTGATTTTTGCAGTTCTATACCATCATCATTACCCTGATTTTCGTTCAAACTCGCTTGATCTAAGCTCAGACGTTTGTAATGATTGTAAACAGCGACTGAAAGTACCTTTTTCGCATCATGTTGACCGATGACGTGTTCATCGAGATACGCTTTAATATCTGTCGGCTTGGGAATATGCTGCAATGATGGAAGTTTGGGTGCTGAACCTGTGGAGAGATCATCAGACTGGGAATTGGAAAGAGGCGTTTTATTAGAGACTGAAAATTCTTCCTCTAAAATTTCATTACAAAGTTCGACGCATTCATCACAGATGTAAACACCAGGGCCAGCAATTAACTTGCGAACCTGCTCTTGGGACTTGCCGCAAAAAGAGCAGCGTAAGTGGGAGTCATACCTGGACATATTTACCTTTTTGTAGACTGTTGCTTGTGGCTTTCCCGGTTGGGAAGGGTTGTGAATAGAAAGTCAAGTCAATGTTCGGGAATTCTTTCAAGCTGAATTAACCCTCACCCTTTTCAGTGTACTCTGTATTTTTCCTTTCTGCATCTATCAGTTTGCCCCGCAACCCTCACATTCAGCAACTCTGGCCATTTTCAATCAATCAATTCCCAGATGATGTACTGGATTTGGGATCGACCGATCCTCAAAATGAGAGTTTTTTATAAATTTTCAGCCTGTATCGTTAACTTTTCTCCAGATCCGGATTATGAACTCTCTTTTATTTTTTGTTAAACAACTCGATAAATCACCGCACCATCTTCGTGACGATTATCAACTCTCATCAAATCTTCCCGTTGCAGTTCCTCTAAAAGATTTCGGATATCTTGCGGGGCAAGTCCGGTTTCAATCACACAATCAGAAACTGTAACAGATCCCTTTCTTTTCGCAAATTTTAAAAGCTGAATTTGAGTCGTTTCAATTTTATTATTTTTCCGACTTGCTAGAGACTGAGCTTTTAATTTTTTCGCTTTATGAACTGCGCGAGTATTTTCAAGGGTAGAAACCATTGCATATAAACCAAATACCCCATCACTCAAGTCGTCATTATCGTTTAGAGCTGGCTCTAAAATTGAACACAGTACCAGTATTCCTATCGTCAACCCAAATCCTTTTATGAGTGCTTTAAAACGACCTGTGTAAAGATAGCCCGCAGGTAAAAATACTAGGGTTAATATTCCGGTTGCCCAGGTGCTTTTCTGAGCTAATTTATCAATTTTCGCCAATTTTTGATTAGAGTCCCCCATGATTTTTGCCTCCTCTAATGAGTTTAATCTTTGTCTCTAGGTTGTCAATGTGTTATAAGAGCGATTGAGAAGAGGTGACACTTTCCGGAGTGTTCCCTTCAATGTTATATTACTCAAGTAATTTACAAAAACAGAATAAAACGATAAAAAGTTGAAATTGATTGTTTACTGCTCTCTATAAATACATATTTCTAACTCGTGAGGGCCTATACACGAACCAGTATTCTAATCAGGAAGGAACTTTCGGGTAGAGTTCGCGATCGCTTTTTGAATTTAGGAAACGCAAATTTCTTGAAGATTACCAGGGATTACCAATGAGAGTTACTCCAGCCCAGTAGTAAGGGATCAGATTTATACAGCTATGATTCGACTCATGTTATGTCGTCTTGCTTCTTAATATTTACTTTATAAATAGTTGATTAGGAATGTTTAATTCGATCTTATTTGACTGTTTCATATTGCTCGGGAACAAAGTCTATTTAAAATAGGCCTTTGACAAATCCTCCATCAACCTGGATACAGGTTCCAGTGATATAACTGGCTTTTTCTGAAGCTATAAACACAGCTAAATTAGCGACTTCTTCTGCTGAAGCGGGACGACGGAGGGGAACACTTTTCATCCATTGCTTGGTAACCTCTTCACGAAAACTTCCTTGTCTTCTTGCTACTTCATCAGCAACTTCATAATACTTATCCGTAACCGCAAAAGAAGGGCAGATACTGTTAACCAGAATGTTATACTCTCCCAATTCATTAGCTAGGGTTTTCGCATAGGCGACAACACACGCTCTTTGAGAATGGGCAATAAGCATTCCAGGCTGTTTGGCTGCTACTGAAGTCACAAAAATAACCCTACCCCAAAATTGTTTTTTCATCTGAGGGATTAAAGCTTCAGCTATATTTACCTGACTCATAAAAGTCAGATCAAAGGATTGTTGCCAATCTTCTTGGTTTAGTTCATCGTGGCGTTTGTAGGGCATACCACCCGCGTTATTGATTAGAATATCAATGGTGGAAAATTGCTTGTTAATTCTCTCTAAGAATTGCTCAATACTATCTTTTTGGCAAAGATCGACTTGAATAGGTGTAATCGATTGACCAGTTTTGGCTTCTATTTCCTGGGCAGCCTTGAGTAAATTATTTTTATAATGTGCGAGATGTTCCGAGTATTATATTATGTCTATTTGAGGTTTTATTTCGCAACATCAATTGAATTTAGGAGTTTTTGATAATTGTCGAGTTGAGGTTCAAGGAAGTTCGAGTGATTCAAATCCTGTTAACAGATTGGAGATTTCCCCGGTTTAACAGCATGAAAGGATTCACTTCCCGAATGGGGCCAGCCGCGACGATAGGAGGCTTCTCCGGGTTGTCCCCAACCCAGTTCTAATAATACTTCTAAAAAGTTAGATTTTTCCCACTTTAATAGACAAGCCCATTCAGTGCGTTGAGCGATCGCATCAACTTCGGCGGGATGAACTTGACGATAATCTTTTCCCGCATTCAAACTTAAATATAAATCCATATCTACCGTCACCTCATACCAAAACTCTAGCAATTGAGGCTTGGCTGCTTTAAGAGTCTCCATATCTTCAGGTAACGCCGTGAGTTGTTCATGGACCTTAGGATAACACAGGGTTTTTCCTTTTAAGCAAATTTCTTGCCAAACAATCCCCGACACTTGATGATCGATCTGATATTGATGGATAGCAGCTTTAAAATCTTGATAAGCTGTAAACTTTTGAATCCCTTCCGGTTTGAGAAAATAATCAACAACTGGATTTCCCACGGCTGGAGTTGCAGATAAATTGAGACGCTGTCCATCAAGACAGGCTTTGCGCTCACAATTCAAGATTTCAATGAGTTCATCAGTGCTGTAGACTTTGGACATTACGCGGCGTCCTCTTAACTCCTCAACGCTTAATTGAATGGGTTCACTTGATGTAAATTTTAGCTTTTTATTGGGGAAGGGATAGGTAAAATGTCTCCCTTCCTTGATAATTTCGATGACAAAATTGGCAGATTAAGCAGACTCAGACGCAAGCAGTTGATTTTCCTGCCGCAGATAAGCTTGAATAAAACTATCCAACTCTCCGTTCATCACGTCATCAATGGCGGTGGTTTCCTCAGAGGTTCGCAAATCCTTGACCATCTGGTAGGGATGGAACACATAGTTGCGAATTTGATTTCCCCAAGCCGCCTCAACCAAATCTCCCCGAATTTCGGCGATTTCCTGGGCGCGTTGTTCTTGGGCGATGATTAATAGTTTTGCTTTCAGCAATGCTAAAGCTTTCTCTTTGTTCTGCAACTGAGAGCGTTCCTGGGTACAGCGAACTGCTATTCCAGTGGGAATATGACTAATACGCACCGCTGTTTCCACCTTGTTAACGTTCTGACCCCCTTTTCCGCCTGCACGGGAAGTCGTCACTTCCAAGTCTTTTTCAGGAATCTCTAACTGTACGCTATCATCAATCATCGGCATAATTTCCACGCCTGCAAAACTGGTTTGTCGTTTTCCATTGGCGTTGAAGGGAGAAATCCTCACCAAACGATGAGTTCCCTTCTCAGATTTGAGATAACCGTAGGCGTAACGACCCTCAATTTCTAGGGTGGCAGATTTAATTCCGGCTTCGTCTCCTTCAGACAGTTCTGCTAAATGGACTTTATAACCGTGAGCCTCTCCCCAACGAGTGTACATCCGCAATAGCATCTCCGCCCAGTCTTGAGCATCGGTGCCGCCTGCGCCTGCATTGAGAGTCAAAACCGCCCCATTTTTGTCGTAGGTACCCGATAAAAGCTGTTGCAGTTCCCATCGCTCCAATTCTTGATTTAGGTCTGTTATATTGGATTCTGCCTCGGCTAACAACACTTCATCTGTCTCTAACTCCAGCAACTCCAAAATGGCGTCTGTATCTTCTATCGTTTGATGCCATTGCTGATATTGCTGCACAATAGATTTAAGGTCGTTGAGTTCTTGGAGCGTTTTTTGAGCGGTCGTTTGCTCATCCCAAAACTCCGGTTGAGCTGCAATTTGCTCTAAATCTCTGATCTTGGCATTGAGTGCAGGAAGGTCAAAGATAGTCCTGGGTTTTACCCAGGCGATCAGACAACGTTTCGAGTTCGCGTTTAATTTCTAAAACTTCCATATCACCTGAAAGTGACAAGCTTTCCTAAACAAAAGTTACACTGTAGATTTTAGCGGGTATTTCTCGCTACTTGTCTGCAATTCTGATTCCCTTAAGTATGTCTCGCCAGTATGTCTCGTCAAATTTTTACTACAGGTCAGCCTCGAAATCAAACTTATGTTCGCGATCAATGGGTTAATTATGTCTGGGTCTGCGGACTTTTTATTGCTGCTTTACTGCTATATAGCCTCAATCTTGGGGGTGTTGCTCTCCGAGACTGGGATGAAGGGATTGTCGCACAGGTTGCTCGCGAAATTACCCAAGGGGACTTGCACTGGCTTTATCCTACCTTACATGGTTCGCCCTATTTCAATAAGCCCCCACTGGTTCATAACCTCATCGCGTGGGCGTTTCAGTTTGGGGGAATTTATGAATGGACGGCTCGTTTTCCCTCTGCAATCATAACGGCGGCTTCTATTCCTTTGCTTTATCTTGTCGGTTTGGAGCTATTTCGTCAACGAACTGGAGCGATTTTCTCGGCTTTGGTTTATCTAACGTTGCTTCCGGTTGTCAGACAAGGACGGTTAGCGATGTTAGATGGGACGGTTCTATTTTTGCTGATTTTGATGCTGGGTTGTACATTGCGATCGCGTCGGGATTTACGTTATGCTCTCGGTTCAGGGTTGGCTTTTGGATTATTGTGTCTGACGAAAGGAATTTTACTGGCGGTATTATTAGGAGCGATCGCGTTTTTGTTTCTGCTTTGGGATACGCCTCGTCTACTTCAGTGTAAATATCTTTGGTTGGGGTTGTTGTTGGGTTTAGTTCCGGTTGCAGCTTGGTATACTGCTCAATGGCAAGAATACGGTCGATCTTTTTTTGAGATTAATTTAGGATATCAGTCTTTACGACGGATTTGGGAACCTGTAGAAAACAATCAAGGTTCGTTCTGGTATTATCTGTTAGAAATTTTCAAATATGCTTGGCCTTGGCAATTGTTTTGGATTCCGGGACTCATTTTTGCGTGGAAAAATCGCAGCTTTAGTTGGGCGAAATTAATTTTAGTTTGGACTGGGGTTTATTTCATTCCGGTTTCTCTAATGACAACGAAACTTCCCTGGTATATTTTACCGATTTATCCGGCTTTGGCTTTAGCGGTTGCTGCTTATTTAGCTCAAGTTTGGCGAGAAGGCGACCCGGAAACTGGACAATGGCGAGGAAATGTTAATAGCTTGGAAGCTGTACCGGCGCCTTTACCTCATCAATTTCTTCCCATTTTTGCTCTATTAACGTTTGTTGGGTGGTTGGGCTGTGTCTATTTTGCTAACTTAATTCCTTCTCTTCCCGTTTTAGAGAATGAAATCGATTTACAGTTAACCTTTGGAGCATTATCCCTAACCTTTGCACTCACTTCTTTGTTACTTTATCGCAAAGATCGGCAATTTTTAATCATTTTATTTTGGGGACTGTATGTTTCTTTGATTCTGTTTGTGAGTTCTAATAATTGGGTTTGGGAACTCGCGGAAGATTACTCCGTTAAACCTGTTGCTGCTTTAATTCAAGAAAAGACAAATCCAGAAGATCGGGTGTATACCTCTCATCAACATTCTCGTCCGTCTTTAAACTTTTACAGCGATCGCAAAATTAAGCCTCTAAAAGATCAGGATTTAAAGCAAAAATGGCAGTCTTCTCAACCCTACTTCTTGTTAGATTCTGGGACTTCAAAACGGCTTCAACTTGATGATGTTAAATCTTTGGGAACGGCTTCTGGATGGGTGTTAATCACGAAAACCTCAGACACTCAGAAGCCTTGTTGTGAAGATGCAGTTGAGAGATCAACGATTTAACTCAATTCTCAATCAGGAAATGAGTTGAGTCATTGATGATAATAGCTTGGTATATTAAAGGGGTAGATGGAGTTCTAGTGTGTAACTCGCCTCAACTCAAATCAACTGATTAAATCGGATCAAAAATGACGGTATTACGGTCTAAGATTAGGGCGATTTTAGAAACAGAAAAACCCTTTTTTATCAAGGATACCTGCACCTGAGAATATGCAGTTTAAATCTACGAATCCAAGTTTCTAACATTCAAAAACAGTTGCTTAAATTTGATCAAAATGTTAATATTTTACTCTTTTGTCTGAATGGGTTCGGACTGAAGATTGGGTGTATTTTGTTCAGAACTGAGCTGATTTGTTGCTGAAATTGCTAAACTCACAAATAAAATCCCACTCACTAAAACTGCAAGTGGAAAGCGTCGAGTTAGCCATAGATCTCTACGAATTCTCGCCCAGGGATGACTCTGGCGGCGTAACATTTCTCCCATAGCCCATTTCCTCAAACAAAAAGGATCACGGACAAAATGGCCACTTTTACTAATCACAAAATGAGTATGGCAGTGAGGACAAGTAAATAGTCCACCTAATACTCCCATTGAGGAGATAATGCTAGTCTGATGACAAATTGGACAAGTGACAGAATAGGTATTAAAGGTATCAGCGTTCATAAACGAAATAACTCAGGATAACTTTGATGGATCTAACTGACGACCCCTTAGAACTCAAGTAGTAAACTTGTAGTATCAGTGGTGTGACACAATATTGCTCTTTATCTCTAGTCTAACTCTCTGTATGACTATCAGCTATAAATCATTAAAAAACCCCCGTCTCCGAGGGTCACTTGGTACATTTAAAATTGACTACACCACTTGTCATAGAAACGGTTGAAAAGGATCTCTACAGCTTTACGGCCTGTGGCGGACTTCGCTCCCACTAGCAGTTTACCGCTTTTCTTTTGTAGGGATTCGGGATAATAGGCACGCTTGACAAAGAATTCTTGAATCTCTTTACCTGCGGGGGTTTGTGGGCAACAATCCCACTTGTTGAGCTTAGGTACACCTGGCTTCTTTAGCTGGGAGGCAAGCCCTTTACTAATCCGATACTCAACCCAGCAAAAGATGACAGAATGCACGGAAACTGCACCCGAATTTTTCCGGCTGGTAACGCTTGACTTACCGCTAGCACTTGTAATTTTCCCAAAACCTAGAGCCTGTCTAAACCTACGACGAGATCTAAATTTCGGAACTCCGAGAAACCCTTCAAAGGGATAAATCCGAGTTAATAACCAAGCTCGCTCACGAGATCCAAACTTAAATTCTTCAAAAATTTTGTGATACAACTCAAACTCCGATTCATTTAATAGGGGTAAAAGTTCGCGTTCGAGCATGGCTTCTGCAATGTGCCAATGGCAAATCGACTTGGCATACTGACGGGTTAACTCTGAAATGCCACATCCTTCATTGCGATGTAGTGCTTCTGCATATTGTTGATCAAAGACTTTAAAGACTTTGAGGATGGCATTTTCCGCAATTGAAATGAAGGTTTACCGTGCTGTGAGCTATGGAACAAGCATGACGCACGTACTGTCTAACAGGATACGTGATCGATGCGATCAATCTTAGTTGCTCTACTGAGCGCGTTTACCGACATGACTAATCTACCGGCACTAAGTTCATGGGGTATTATGATAGTGATTTTTAAGTCGAATTTTGAGTTTCAATCCTAAATGTAAATTCTGTACTCCTTTATCAGTCTCTTTAATCTTATGCTAATATCACCGTCTAATTCTCAAGTTAACTCCCGTTCTCAGGGTTTCATCTCTAGCATTGATAAGTTTTCCCTAAAGATTTTGGGTGTGAGTTTCTGGCTAACTGTCGGGATTTTAACTGGGTTCAGTGCGGCAGGTCTAGCTCAAACACCTGACGACTCTCCTTCTGAAGAATCTAGCGTTGAGACACCGGAAACGACTGAAGAACCCAGCATCGAGACTCCTGAAAGCACAGAAGAACCCAGCATCGAGACTCCTGAAAGCACAGAAGAACCCAGCATCGAGACTCCTGAAAGCACAGAACCGGAAACAACAGAAGACGAAGGCGAGGGCGATAACTTCTTTTTTCCTGATCAAGAACCTGAAGATAATTCTAACTCGGTAGAGGATGAGAGCGAAGACACCAATTCTGAATCTGAGCCTCAAGCCGACGCCGATCAGCTCTTTGAAACCGGAGTTGAGCAATTTCGCCAGGGATTATTTAGCGAAGCCTTAGCAACCTTTCAACAAGTCTTAGAAATTCACCGTCAACAACTCGATAATGCTCTAGATATTGCCGCCACGCTCAATTATATTGGTGATGTCTATGCCAACATGGGTGAAAACGCCGAAGCTGAAAAAGCTATTCAAGAAGCCCTCACCCTCTACCGTCAGGAAGAGGCGAACAGTCAAGACGCGCAGATTGGGATTAGTCGAAGTTTAAACCTTTTAGGATTTGTTTATAGTAAAACCGAGAAAGTAGCAGAAGCATTAAAGCTACATCAAGAAGCCTTACAAATCGCTCAATCGGTTCAAGATCCTCAAAATATTGGTGAATCTTTACATAATATTGCCTCAGTTTACACTCGCCAGGGAAACTTTGAACAGGCTCTCGAATATTATGAACAAGCGAGAACTTACCGCGAACAAGTTGGAGATTTACGAGATCAAAGCCGTACCTTGAATAATTTAGGTGCGCTCTATTTTAGTCGGGGAAATACAGAAAAAGCAATCGGAATTTATCAGCAGGCTTTAGCTTTGCGCCGTCAAATCGGCGATCAAGCTGGAGTCGGACGGTTACTGAGTAATATGGGTTTTATTTATCAGCAACTCGGAGATAAAACTCAAGCTTTAGTACATTTTGAACAAGCCGTTGGTTTACTCGAAAGAATAGAAGATCAAGCCAATGCAGCCCGTGTGTATGGATTAATTGGGGCAATTTATGAAAGTAACGAGCAACCCAAAGAAGCATTGCAAGCTTATGAGAAAGCCGTTGAACTCGCCCAGAAGTCTGATGATCAAAATCGACTGGGAGCAGCTTTAGATCAGCTTGGTGAAATGTATTATCAGCAAGGTCAATATCAACGAGCCTTACAAACCTATCAGCAAGCTTTACCGATTTATCAACAACTGGAAAACCCGGCTAAAATTGGAGCAATGCTTAATAATATTGGCGAAACGTATGAAAGACTGGGTGAATATTCTCAAGCCCTAGAAAGTTTCCAAGAAGCTCTAGTTTTACTAAAACAGGTTGGAGATTCAGAGGGAGAAGCCGCCGCTCGTCAGAGTATTGAGTCTGTAGAACAGAAACAAAGTCAACCCGAACTTTAGGTAGTTGTCACTCAGAAAAGTTATTGAATGACCCCGATTTTCTCAATCAGTTTAGATTCTTTCAATGCGAGTATTTATTAATGAGGAAGCAGCGATCGTATAGTGTGAAGTGCGATCGCCTATCAGTTTTGTTGAGAGTGCGCTACATTTATTAATCCACTCTAAAAGATTGGCGATCGCACTTTTCCGAAAAGAGACTCAAATTGTATGCTTAACATTATCCCAGATCAGACTAGGAGTCAGTTTTTCTTGCCTTAAATAACGATTAATACTATCATGACTAATAGATTGAAGATGATCGGCTAGGTTGGTCAGAGTATAGTTAACTTGACTACTCAGTAAGTATTGGCAGTAGTCTAATTTGGTAAAGTTTTTATCTTTCATCACTTGTAGTTATTATAAGAGCTTTTTTTCTTCATAGCAATTCACTGTCGTGCTTTTGAGCAATATAGCACTTATCTTACTCTAGAGCTACTATCTGACTGGGTATCGCCAACGCCTACAAAGCAGGTAGAGTCAGGAGTTCGCTCAGATGGCGCAGCCGAAGGCTGCGTAAGTCCTGAAGTGGTTAAAGGTAGATACTTAATGGATTAGGATTAGTTTCATCACCGTTATATTTATTCAGTTTATGATGGACTTAGTTTGTAGTAGTGATGGGGATGTGCCATTCTGGATGAGAATAGGAGATGGAAATGAATCAGACCGGAAGCAATTTGCCCAAATAATGAGAGACTTCAAAGCACAGTTAAAATGGGACAGTCTAATCGTATTAGATAGTGCTTTTTATAGTCAAGAAAATCTCAAATCGAGCTAAGGTCTGTGTTGGTTAAGTCGAGTCCCGATGACCGTCAAAGCCGCAAGTGAACTGCTAGTTCAGGTGAGGGAAGATGAACTCAAACCGAGTATCTTAAAAGGATATCGCTATCAAGAATTTCAGAAAATCTATGGTTCGATTCAACAACGGTGGTTAGTAGTTGAATCTCAAGCTCGTCGAGAGTCGGATTTGAAGAAATTAGCTAAAAATATTGACCGTGAAAGACTCGAATGCGAAAAACAACTGCGACATTTCAAACGTCTAACTTTTGCCTGTATCCCCGATGCTAAAAAAGCCGCACAAAAACTCTTTAAGAAATTCAAGTATCATCAACTTCAAGAAATTGAATTTGAATCCCCTGATTTGTCAGCTTAAACGGCTCAAAGTCTCTACCTCCGTATAAACTTGTCTCACCAATTTCTCACCAATAGTAGCTACATAATGAGACATATTGAGCCAATGGTGAGACGTAACGGAAGTCAATTTCGATGGTAGAATGCAAAAGAGGGCGTACTGAAATGCCCTCTAGATCAAGATTTGTGTCAAATCGGGATGACAGGATTCGAACCTGCGACCCCTTCGTCCCGAACGAAGTGCGCTACCAAGCTGCGCTACATCCCGTATATACTACTATACTACCACATTAATATTGATTTAGAATCAACTGATACAAATTGATCAAAATTTCAGTTAGGATGGGAAAAGCAAGACATTAATATTTAAAGGAAAGAGTTAAGCGTGGTAGTGAAGCCTGATTGGTTGCGAGTCAAAGCACCTCAATGGGAGCGGGTTGGTCAAGTCAAGGAAATTCTCCACGATTTGAGCCTGAATACAGTTTGTGAAGAAGCATCCTGTCCAAATATTGGAGAGTGTTTTCATGCGGGGACTGCCACGTTTTTGATCATGGGACCTGCTTGCACTCGTGCTTGCCCCTATTGTGATATTGATTTTGAGAAGCAGCCGAAAGCTTTAGATCCGACTGAACCCGAAAGACTAGCTGAAGCGGTGCGACGAATGAGCTTGAATCATGTTGTCATTACGTCAGTCAATAGAGATGACTTACCCGATGAAGGTGCTTCTCAATTTGTTCGCTGCATTGAAGCTGTCCGACGGGTCTCAGAAAAAACAACGATAGAAGTCTTAATTCCAGATTTGTGTGGCAATTGGGAAGCATTAGCAACTATTCTGAATGCCAAACCAGAGGTTCTGAATCACAATAGTGAAACAGTTCCACGTTTATATCGACGGGTTCGTCCTCAAGGGGATTATGCTCGCAGTTTAGAATTGTTGCAGCGATCGCGTCAACTCCAGTCCGGAATCTACACAAAATCAGGGATTATGGTTGGCTTGGGTGAAACAGATGCCGAAATTCGACAAGTCATGCAAGACCTAAGAGGTGTAGATTGTGATATCCTAACGATAGGACAGTATTTACAGCCGACTTCAAAGCATTTGCCTGTTGTTCACTTTATCTCACCCCAACAATTTGATGCTTGGAGAGTTTACGGAGAGTCCTTGGGCTTCTTACAGGTGGTTGCTTCTCCTTTGACTCGTAGCTCCTACCATGCTGAACAGGTTAGAGCCTTAATGAAAAGCCATCCACGTTTGTAATCTCAATCCTACAAAGGTCAGTAGATTTCTTCAGTAGATTTCTTCAGTCTCCGCTTCAAACCGAAACAGAAAAATCCTTGTAGTGATCGCCATCTCATCGCATTAGTGATCTCGATTACAGGATTCTTGGTAAAAAGTTCCCGATTTTTTGGTTGTGATCTGAAACCAAAGTTTAGAGTGATCGGGAACCCTGACTCAGGGTGATGAAGATTAATTTAATCTTTGATAACTATCACTTCTTTAATGATGGGTTTTTACCTATACTAGCTAATGACCATAAAGGAGTGACTCGTCTACTCGGTCTGCCGTCCAACACTCATTAGTCACCTCCACTGTGAAAATCTCAATCTTGAGAATTTTCCAAACCTACCGGATACACCAACAAAAAAAATGATCGCTCGATTAATCGGAGTGGGCATTTTTAGAGTAGACACGGTAAAAGTTCCAACCACCCAGAGCAATAGGAATATAACTATGCCAGCCACCAACTTGGATACCGAATTAGAGACTAACTTCGAGGAAATGTCTCAACCTTCCGACCTCGATATTGATATCGAAGATGCAGACACCCCACAACAAACAAAAATCACGAACCGTCGAACCACTGATCTTGTTCGTGTTTATCTGCAAGAAATTGGTCGAGTTCGTTTGCTTGGACGTGATGAGGAAGTCGCCGAAGCTCAGAAAGTTCAACGTTATCAACGCTTAATCCAGCTTCGTGATAAAGCGGCTCAAAAAGAAAAAGGAATTTTAGAAACCTTTGTACAGATCCTACAGACTCGTGATCGCCTGACGGCTCAGTTAGGTCATCGTCCTTCTTTAGAACGACTGGCTAATGTCTCTGGCGTTGAGGTTAGTGAGATTAAGCCAACTATGGCGGCAGGAAAGCGTCGCTGGGCGGAATTGGCGAAACTGAAAGTTGAAGAACTTGAACAAGTTCAAGCCGAGGGAATACAAGCCAAAGACCACATGATTAAAGCGAATTTACGCTTGGTTGTCTCGGTCGCGAAAAAATATCAAAATCGGGGCTTAGAATTACTTGATTTAATTCAAGAAGGCACATTAGGACTAGAACGAGCGGTTGAAAAATTTGACCCGACACGTGGATATCGCTTCAGTACCTATTCCTACTGGTGGATTCGCCAAGGAATTACACGGGCGATCGCAACTCAAAGCCGCACCATTCGCCTTCCCGTTCATATTACCGAGAAATTAAACAAAATTAAAAAAGCACAACGTAAAATCTCTCAAGAAAAAGGCCGTATCGCTACCATTGATGATATCGGTGCAGAGTTGAATATGACTCCAGCTCAAGTGCGAGAAGTTTTGCTAAAAGTTCCCCGTTCTGTTTCTCTCGAAACTAAAGTTGGTAGTGATAAAGATACAGAACTCGGTGAACTCTTAGAAACAGAGGAAGTTTCTCCGGAAGATAAACTGATGCGAGAATCACTCCATCGGGATCTACAACAACTCCTAACTGATTTGAGCGATCGCGAACGAGATGTGATTCAAATGCGCTACGGTTTAGGAAATGGTCGTACCTATTCCTTGGCTGAAATTGGCCGGGAGCTAGACCTCTCTCGTGAACGAGTTCGTCAGATTGAGGCTAAAGCTTTACAAAAGCTACGTCAACCCAAGCGTCGCAACCGAGTTCGTGACTACCTCGAATCTCTCGCGTAAGCGGTCAGTATTCAGTAGAAAGGTAAGAAATATTTCACTAAAGCAGCCCTACCGGGCTGTTTTTTTGTACATGAACTAGAGGGCTTGTTGGTAAGCCGCTATATCTAGAGCCATCCTAAAACTTCTGCAATTTGCTCGGCAAAATGACGAGGATTGATTAATTTTGAAAGAACGCCTTGAACACCTAATTCAGGATCGATGAATTGTGTAGCTTGTACGGCTGCTGTTAGCAAAACAACCGGGATATTACGGATTGTCTCGTTTTGTTGTATTTTTTGGGCCGTTGTCGGGCCATCCATACCCGGCATCACCACATCTAAGATGATGGCATCGGGTTGTTGACTGACAGCAATTTCTAAGCCTTCCTCTCCGGATGCTGCGGTGAAGACTTGCCAGTTTCCACTCATTTCGAGACTTAATTGCAAGATTTCCCGAATATGATCATCATCATCAATCACTAGGATTCGTCGTTGTTTATTTGTGTCTAGTTGGTTGTTCATATTCTATCTTTGGGTCTAAGGTAAACGCTTTTTGTCTCAATACTCGATAATCGAATGATCTTAAATCAAAAATTCAAAAGTAGTTGCTTTTCACTGAAATTTCATAGAAATCAGTGGATGATGAGATTTCCCCGAAGCAACTAGAAGTAAAAGTTATGATTTGATCATTTTTTTGAAAGAAGGTTACAAACTGAATCATTAATAAGCTGTTAATGAGCTGTTGTCAAACAGCAATTTCCACCCGCCGCGATCGCGCGATGGAGAGCGGCATGAGAAGCTGCGTATAAACTGGATAAATCTAGTCCATCCTTGGGATAGATACTGAGTCCGGCACTGGCTGTCATCTGAATTTGAACATAATTTGTGACTGGAAAAACTGTTTTTTCGACCAAGGTCAGAAGTTTAGAAATTCGTTTCTGACTATCGACTTGGCTACTGGCGTATAATCCGATTAAAAACTCGTCACTTCCCCAGTAAGCTACAATATCTTCATCTCTAAATTGATACTGAAGAATTTTTCCAAACTGTCTCATCAGATGCTCTCCAACTTCATAACCGTACTGATTACTAATAGACTGAATATGATCGAGGGAAATCAAGGCTAAACAAAAGGGTTGGCCCTGACGTTGGCAGAGGTGTAAATATCGATTCAAATCATAGGAAGAACGCCGACGATTGGCTAAACCTGTTACCGGATCGGTTTCAGCTAAACTGCGGAGGAGGTGTATGCGTTCTATACGATTAAAAATACGGGTGACTAATTCGGCTTCTGCAAAGGGTTTAGAGATATAGTCATCGGCACCGGCTTGATAAATATTCTGGATTTTTTGCGGATCTTGAGAAGCGGAAAGAAACAAAATCGGTAAGGGATTCCAAACGCGATCGGCACGAACCGTTTTACAGAGTTCTATCCCGTCAAAATGAGGCATTTCCCAGTCTAAAATTAGCAGCTCGGGTACGGTTTCTTCTAGGGTATTCCAAAACAAACGAGGATCGGCAAGTGGTGTCACTTCTATACCATAAGAGGTCAGCAAACCCTGTAAGAAGTTGAGAGTCATTTCATCATCATCAACAGCTAAGACTTTAATCGCTGGGGTTGAAGTGGATTGCAGAATGTCTTTGATGATTTCAAGAACTTGACTGCAAGAAACTGATTTTGAGAGAAAAGCTTTTCCGCCTAAACGAGAGACGGTAGCGCGCTCGCCGATCTGATCTCGAACGCTCCACACCAAAACCGGGACTTTTGGAAACTGATGTTTGAGTTCTTCAAGTAAAAGAAAACCACCTTTTTGATGATCGGGAAAAACCAAATCCAGTAAGACTAAATCCGGCGTATTTTTTGATAAGGCTGCACGAGCTTGTGCAAGGGTTGTGGTAATATCGAGTTGAATATTCCAGTTGAGAGCAACTTGTTGTAATTGTTTAGTGAGTTCGAGATCATCATCCACGACCAGAACTCGATATCCACTGGGTTGAGAAGCAATTGCGGGCGGTTTGGTAACGAAAAGCGAATCAATGGCTTTAGGTGTTTTTTCTCCTAAAGATTTGAAGGATTGTTGAAGTTCTTGGTGAAGTTGAGTCAGTAATGAGTTTAATGATTCACCAGAGATTGGAGTTTGGGGAGATTGACGAGCAGCAATCAACCATTGTTCAATTTGTTGAGCCAGTCGGTACGCAGACTTCAACCCAAATATTCCTAATGAACCTGCCAGTTTATGAGCTTGTATCTCTGCTTCTTGACAAAGTTGGGGACTAAAAGCAAAGGTTTGAGCTGTCGTGATCATTTGTTCTAGAGTTTGAATTCGCTCTGAAATTTGAGTCTTAAATCGATCTGAAGAGTTCAGCCAATCTGGGGATGTCGGAGACTGCTCAACGGCTGAATTCACCGACACAATTCTTGAGGACTGCTCTTGTGGACTTGAAGTATCGTTAAGATTGGGTTCAGGTTGGTTTTCCGGAAGCGGTTTCAGACGATAGCCAAATCCATAGACTGTTTCGATCAAGTGATCGGCGTCTACTGTTCTCAGTTTTTGCCGTAACCGTTTAATATGGGCGCGGACTGTATTTTCATAGGGTTTGTTTTCAAAAGACCACAAATGTTCTAGTATTGTCGTCTGTGTTAAAACCTGTTTGGGATTGCGGAGGAATAATTCCAGTAAGCCATATTCCTTGGAAGAGAGGGAGAGAGGCTGTTGTTTGTAGGTGACTTTTCGCGAGACGGGATCAAGAGACAAACCCTGCCAAGTCAGTGGAGCTGCATCACTTTTGGGTGGCGAATGAAGTAAAGCCCGAATCCGAGCAAAGAGTTCTCGACGAGTTGAAGGTCTGACTAACAGATCGTCGGCTTTCGCTTCTAAACAAGTAACTTGATCGACTCCGCTACCTTCAACGGTTAAAAGTAAAATCGGAACAATGTAGCCTTTTTCTCGAATACGCTGACAGAGCTGAATTCCATCGAGCCGGGCTAAGTTGGTATTGATCAGCAATAGATCGTAGCTGAAGGCTTCTACATAAGCCCACCCCTGTTCACCATCTAAAACAACATCAACGACATATCCTTTGTCGATCAGTGGCTTTTTGATCAGTTCAGCTTGCGCTTTATCATTTTCTACAACTAAAAACCGCATGGGAGTTCTACCTCAAATAATAAACGAGTATTTCAGAAAGGCTATATCTGCTGACGAGCTGTGATTAGAGTTCTGTCAGATATACAAGAGTCACACATCAGACTGTTGAAACCGTCATATCGTTGTGACAACAGAACGGTTCGGCACTTAGGATCAGGAAGTAGATATCTGATTGACATTTTCCCTATTTAGCTTTTACTCGATTTTTGAGATCAGGTAAATACGGTTCAGCATTCTTAAGATGGTGAAGTCAATGATTGGTCTGTCCCATTTAGCTCTCTGTCTCTCGAATTTCAAAAGTTTTTAATTATTTGATTCGAGAAGAATTGAGCCGCCGCAGATTACATTGAATTATAGCTTGAAGTCTGGATTCGGACTGTAATACAACTTAGAGTTTCACAATCCTTGAGAGCAATGACTTTCTAACTTAGCGCGACAATCAAGCGATCCTGTGCAGAACCTTCAACAATCGCTCTTTGCGTTATTTGGTTTTGGTTGAATTGTTCAGTTTCTGCTAATTGTGAATGAGTAGAGTTATCATTTTTTCCTAAACTCCGATTCAGCTCTGTCTCAACCACCTTAACACCCTTAAAAACAGTTCGTCTTAGATTCGCTCCTGTGAAGTTAGCAGAGATTAGATTCGCTCCTGTGAAATTAGTTGCTGTCAGATCGGCTTCTGTGAAGTTTGCGGCGGTTAAATCAGCCCCAGTAAAGTCTGTTCCCATCAAGCAAGATTTCGTGAAATCTACATTTCTCAAATGAACTTCTCTTAGTATGGCTCCCACCAGATTAACATCTTTAAAATCAACATCGCTCAAGATAGCTTGCTCAAAATTCGCTTGGCTCAGGAAAGAACCTTTGAGATTGGCTTGAGTGAATATAGAGCCTTTGAGATGTTGACTTGAGGGCAGCAAATCTCAAAGGTTCTATATTCACTCAAGTCAACATCTTGTAAGTTTGCTCGCTCAAAATTAACGTTTTTCAGATAAGCTCCTTTAAAGTCTGTTCCCGTAAAATCAACATCCTCAAAGTTAGCTCCACTGAGATTCGCTAATTTCAGGTTTACGCCTTTTAAACTCGGTTTAACATCAGGATTGGCTTCTCTCCATTTGTTCCACGATTGAACACCTGTACGCAAGATCTGTAAATATCCCAAGTGAATCCCCCTCAGTTTCTGAAAATTAACAAATATATGCTAGGCACAAAAGCTTCAATTTTGACAGGAGAACAATTCCAGCTTATCCAAGCTGAAGTTAAACTCTGTTTGAAAGTTTCAAGTATATGAGATCGATGATCTCTTTGCAGTGACCCAGATGATAACTAATTTTTTCTAAAAGCCCAAAAACTATAAGCTTGTTACTAATCTTAGTATATCATCTGCCCGATCAACAAGTTTTGTTAAAATGAATCACAGTGATTGTCAAAAAAATATCATACATTAACTTTCTGAAAATCTGATCTTAATCTCAGTTTAACTTCGGATATATCAATGCACAACCCCTGTCAGAGAAAGATTTGAGGCTATTTTAATCAGGGAGTTGAGGGGACATGAAAGGTGATTTTACCGAAAATTTGTATAGACATTTCCGACTAGATTTTAGTAAAATGAATTCATCTCTACAGTTTACTACATCCACAAGAAATCAATGCCGCGTCTCAACTTATCTATACTCAATTTTAGCTAACAACTATTTCACAATTTGAGTATCAAAATTAGAAAATATGGGTTTGGGCGCAACAAAGGCGCCCCGAAAAATTTAATAATCTTCTATTCAGTTTTGGGTTGTTCGATTTTCTTAGCCTTCATTCGCCAGCCCGGTTTCAACACTTGACGTTCACGGGCAATGACCAAACAATCATCCGGAACATCCTCAGTGACGGTTGAACCTGCGGCAACATTCACATCCTCGCCTAATGTAATCGGAGCAACCAGAACACTATTGGAACCTGTTTTTGTGCGATCGCCAATTTGGGTTTGATGCTTATTGACCCCATCGTAATTAGCCGTAATCGTACCTGCACCAATATTGACTCGATTACCCACTGTAGCATCTCCCAGGTAAGATAAATGAGAGACATTGGTGCGATCGCCGAGTTGAGTTTTCTTCAGTTCTACAAAATTTCCAATCCGGCAGCCTTCCCCGACTTGAGCATGACCGCGTAAATGAGCATAGGGGCCTATTCGAGTTCCATCTGCAACCACACTATCCGACACCACCGAAAATAAAACCGTGACATTTTTGCCAATTTGACTATTTTCAATGAAGCTACCGGGTCCAATACGGCTTCCCGTTTGAATCGTTGTATTTCCACGCAGATGAGTTTGGGGTTCGATCACCACATCCGGTTCAAGCTGAACGGTATCATCAATCGTGATACTATCAGGATCAAGTAACGTTACCCCTGCGGCCATCCATTCATCCTTAACCCATTCTTGCAGGACTTGATAAGCAGTTGCTAGATGTTTGCGGTTATTGATTCCCAGAATTTCCCGAAAATCCTCCACATCCACCGCCATTACAGGTTCCATAAAATAAACCGCATCCGTCAGGTAATATTCTTTTTGGTCATTCTCAGCCGTAAGCTGAGGGAGAACCTTTTCCAGTTGTGGCCAGTTAAAACAATAAATCCCCGCATTAATGCGATGATTTTGGCGTTGAGCATCCGTGCAGTCTCGTTCCTCAACAATTTGATTGACGATATTGTGACTGTCACAAAAGACTCGTCCATAACCTTTAGGATTTGGTAAATGAGCCGTTAAAATTGTGGCAGCATTACCATTTTGTTGGTGAATTTTGACTAATTCCTCCAAGGTGTGAGGACGCAATAACGGCACATCCCCATTCAAAACTAACAAGTCACCTGAAAACCCGTTTAAATGCGGAAGCAATTGTTGAACAGCATGACCTGTTCCAAGCTGTTCTCGTTGTTCGATAAACTCGATCACAGAATCAGAGTCTTCAGCATTTTGAGTTTCCAGTAGAGACTGTTGAACCAAATCGCCACGATAACCGACAATAATTAATTGCCGAGAGGGCTGAACTCGCACACAGCTATCAAGAACTCGTTGAACCAGTGTGCGATCGCCCAGTTGGTGTAAAACTTTGGGGAGATCGGATTTCATGCGGGTTCCCCGTCCGGCTGCTAGAATTGCTACTGCTACCATTAAAAAAATTTTCGGTTTCAGTGTTTGTATGGCAGACCCAATTACTTAGGCCTGTAAACTATGATTTCATAAGATTAACCCACTATTCAGAATTTTCACGATTGCAGACTGTTGTCCTCAGAATCTAGAGACAACCTGGAACACCGAGGAAACAACAGAATTAATTGGGGTTCAATGTTCCCAGATTGGCTGTTAACTGTTTCGTGTTAACCGTTTTTTCCACTGAGAAGTCGCCTCAAGGTTTGAAGACTGCTGTTCTTGTTGGCGGCGTTTGATCATGATTTCGGCTGTATCGTTTAAATTGGGGTCACGGTAAGGAACCGCCGCACGAGTTTGGAGATGTTCGAGTTCAGATGTTGATAACGGAGGTAACGCTACAGTAGAGAAACTTGCAATGGTTCCGGGTGTTCGTCGTCCGACTGGAGGCGTGGAACCAATATTTAATTTAACAGCTAGTAACGCACTTCGTACCGCCGCCGAACAGGAATAGGTGGCGAGATGTCCGTCAGGTTTGAGACAGTTGGCGAGTAGTCCTAAAAATTCGACAGTCCAGAGTTGAGGACAAACTGGAGGCGAAAACGGATCTAGAAAAATAGCATCAGCCTGGAAACCCGAAGATTGAACCTGTTGTAAAGTGTGGCGGGCATCTCCGATTAAGAGTTTAGCTTCTAAGCGATCGCTTTTAAAATAATGAGTTGTCGCAAATTGCGTTAACAGTTCTACAATTTCAGGCGGATAGTCATTGAGAACCTGATAGGCGATCGCACTTTTGGGAACAGTTTCATCTAATTCGAGTGCGATTAATTCTACCTGACAATCTGGATTCACATCCCAAATTGCGGTTAAAGCAGCGGCTGTATTATAACCCAAACCGTAGCAAATATCAAGAAGAAATAACGGGGAATCTTCAGCACGTTGACGAACACGTTGACGAAGCTGTAAGGGTTCGACAAATTTCTGTTCCGCTTCTTGCTTTGCTCCAAATTGACTATGAAAAGATTCTCCAAACTCTAGTGAGTAAAAGGTGTATGAACCATCTGCGGTGGCTTGGGGTTTGAAGTGTTGTTTGTCCATACTTGATCAATATTCTGAGAAGAATGTAACTTATTTAACTGTAAAAATATCAAAAAAATGGTTAGATTTTTTCTTTAGAAAGAGATTAATCAAATTCTAACAAATCCTTTTTAGGTTTAAGAATTTCTCCAGAATTGTTGCCACTGATTAAGAACTTATGTTAAAGTAAGTAACAAGTTGATAAATAACGTCAACCGCCCCAAACTTATAAAAAGGTTGACCTATAGTAGCTTTAATTATCTTTCTTGAAACTTAACCCCTCTGGGGGAAAGTCGCCGTGTGTTTCTTGCGAATAGCCAGGAAGGTTAAATTTAATCTTTCTGGCTACTTTTTAGTGAGATACTTGAGATTAAAATCCCTATCTAAGAACAAAAGTC
>JBCBCI010000029.1:28857-62433 GCA_038530755.1 Cyanobacteria bacterium J06592_8
TCCTCGTGCATAGGACTCAATCGTAGTATCATGTCTGAATAATGAGTGATAAAAAAGTTTTGAGTTTGTAGTTGCGCTTCAGCGCAGGCTAAATACTAGAATCTAGAAACAAAAAAAGCCAGAGATTAAAATCCCTATCTAAGAACAAAAGTCCTCGTGCATAGGACTCAATCGTAGTATCATGTCTGAATAATGAGTGATAAAAAAGTTTTGAGTTTGTAGTTGCGCTGAAGCGCAGGCTAAATACTAGAATCTAGAAACAAAAAAAGCCGGAGATTAAAATCCCCGTCTAAAAATAAAAGTCCTCTCAAGAGGACTAGGTTATCATGTTATTGAATAACGCTCTAAACGGGTGACTGTTAAACTGTTAACTGATTAACACAGGTTCGCGTTGTTCTTCTAAATCTTGGAACATGGGCGTACTGAGATAACGTTCACCGAAACTAGGTTGAATCATCACGATCAATTTACCTTCATTTTCGGGACGTTGAGCAATTTTAATCGCCGCCGCTAAAGCCGCACCCGTAGAAATTCCGGATAAAATACCTTCTTCACGCGCTAAACGACGACCATAATTCATGGCTTCGTCATCCGTAATTTGAACCACTTCATCAATTAAATCAACGTTCAATACCTTCGGAATAAACCCAGCGCCAATCCCCTGAATTTTATGAGGGCCAGGATTTCCACCGGATAAAATCGGGCTATTTGTAGGTTCAACCGCGATCGCTTGAAAGGTAGATTTATATTGCTTCAGCACTTCTGAAATCCCTGTAATGGTACCACCCGTACCGACACCTGCAATTAAAAAATCGATTCTACCGTCAGTATCTTCCCAAATTTCTTTAGCAGTCGTTTGGCGGTGAATTTCTGGGTTTGCGGGGTTGTCGAACTGTTGAAGCATATAGGCATTTTGAACAGTTTCGCTGAGTTCTTTTGCTCTTTGAATTGCGCCTTTCATGCCTTGTGAACCGGGAGTGAGTTCTAACTGGGCACCATAAGCTCTCAACATCGCTCGTCGCTCTACACTCATGGTATCCGGCATTGTTAAAATCAGGCGATATCCCTTCGCAGCAGCAGCCATCGCCAGAGCAATTCCCGTATTTCCAGAAGTCGGTTCAACCAGTATTGTATGACCGGGGATAATCAGACCTTCTCGTTCTGCGGCGTTAATCATATTCACCCCAATCCGGTCTTTAACAGAAGCGGCTGGATTCATCCCTTCTAACTTTACCAAGATTTGAGCTACACAGCCTTCTGATTGGGGAATAGAATTGAGTTGAACGAGGGGAGTCCGACCGACCAGTTCTGTAATATTATAAGCAACGCGCATGATTATCGCTCCAGGTTAAAAGTTAACAGTCTGCACAAATTTGAGATTAAATCTGAGATTAAATTTGAGATTAAGTTTGAAATCTAAATCAATCTTGAAATCCAATATATTGTGCAGGAAACAGCGAACGGTGATAAGCTATATTGTTACCATTATTGCTTAACCGTCCACTGTTCACTGATAACTGTTAGGAAATTGTAATTAATCGATACTACACGCTAACCGCAGCGTGAGTGTAGCAATTTTTCGGACAAATCCGGGAGCAAGCTTGACAGCCAACACAGTTATCAGCATTGTCAATATTCATTACTTTGCGTTCGATTTCGTCTTCATCTTCATCGACGACTTCACCATCTTCGTTGAGGGCGATTAACCCCAAAACGTTGAAACCGCAAACCTTGAAGCATCGACCACAACCCAGGCAATTTTCTTGATCGAGGGACTCAACAAATTTAGGTTCCCAAGTTGTACCACTTTTAGTTACGCTTGTTAATGTTGCAACCATGATGTGTGTTCTCCTACAAAGGTCGGTCAGATCTGGTTAGATCTAGTGTTCTTTAGAAATTGTGTTCTCGGTCAGTGATTGAAGATTGGTTCTAGGCGCTTGCACCCGCTAAGACTCGTTCTTCAATCGGAAAATGGGAAGACAGGATTTCAATCCAGCGATTTAGACGGTCATCAGTCTTCTCGCTTTCGTTAATTTCGTCGAGGGGAAGTCCGACAAACAAACCATCCCGAATTGAAGTTGAATGTTCAAAGGTATAGTCATCTGTGGGAACCGCACCGACAACGGTTGCACCCAGTTTGGTAAAGATGTCATACATCAGACCTAATGCACCCACAAAGTGCATCCCGTGATTCACATAATCCCCAGGGCCAAACAGAGCAATGGTTTTACCTGATAAATCGGGTTTATCCAACTCCATTTCAAACAGAGGATCACGCCAATCATTCTGCACTTCACCTGCACCCCAAGTTGAACAGCCTAAGAGTAAATAGTCGTACTCCAGCAAATCACTATATTCATCGAAATCGTCTTCCATACTGAGAAGATCGCAGAGATCTTCACCCAATTTATCCCGTAATGAAGTTGCGATTTCTTCAGTTACACCGGATGTTGAACCATAGAAAATGCCAATCTTAGCCATTGTACAATTCTCCTAACAGTATAGTTTTTTGGACTCAACTTTTTGGACTCAACAAACTGAGTCAACAGACTTAAGGCTCTAGCCTTGAAAAAGGGTTCAGCAAAACCGTTCTACAGAAGCGACGTTAGTGGTTTTAGAATCAATCTCGATTCTGAGAAAGTTCATCGACTCCGACTTCTAAAGCAGTGTCTAGATTTGTCGAAGAAAAAACGCGAACTTTATTAATAGCAAACGGTTTTAATGCGCTTGCCCATCGCACAACCTTCTCGAATACGAGCAAATTTGAACTCAAATCTGGGCATTGAATCGCTAATGTATTCTGGTCAGCATCGGTGTTGACATTCCACTCACATTGAGCAAATAATGCCGCCACTGAACCCTTATCCTCGGACAGAACGGTACTATTTTCTTGTAAATTCGATTGACGAACACAAGCCGCATAAATCTGTTGACGACAGGCGTTTTCCAATTGTTGATGGGCTAACCCTTTAGAAGTAGAAGGGTCGGAAATCAGTTGAAGATTTAGATCAACGCTGGAGTAGTTCATGGAGTTTTGGTTTCAGGAATATTTGGGAAAGTTCAGGCAGAAAAGCTTCAGAAGTCAGGCGAATCAAAAAAACAGAGAGTTCATGACAAGAACAACCAGCCGAAATTTAATCATTGTCCGACTGTGAAATTCATCGACTCACCCTCACCAAAACCTTGATTCCCTGATCAATTCTGTATTCCGAAACCTAGGTTTTTTAGACGAGATCAACTGGTACAGGCCTATCTTAATTGCTGGTAACAACCTGATCGTGACGAACGTGCAGCACTTCTGGATGTTGATCGCAGAACTGTTGGAAAGCAGATGTTTCAGGCACTTTCAGACCTTCTTGATAGGCAGCCTCTACTTCGAGATCGTCAACTAACTCCCAGGCTTTCAAGCTGCCTGGAGACGCTGCACCCTGAACGGCACTAATATCATTGGCTTCCTGAATTGCCCGTTGTAATTCCCGTTGCATTAACGGAAGTTTGGGATTTTCCAGGAAATCGCCTTTATAGAGAATGTCAGTATCTGAAACAATGCCAAGCAACTCGCCTTGAATCACAGGTGCGACCCGAATTCCGGTATTCGCAAATAACCGGGCAACATATTCAACACCTAGATCGGGATTAACCACGATGCAAGGCTTGGTCATAATTTCATACACACGAATCTTCGTAAGGTCTTGACCGTAAGCCACCACTTTGGTCACAATGTCCGTTTGGGTGACAATACCGTAAGCATCTTGACCTGTCCGAGTCTCCACGATTAAAGCTCGCAACTGTTTAAATTTCATTAGCTTTACAGCTTCAGCTACAGTTGCAGAGCCGCGAATAGTGGCGACGTCTGTTGTCATAATGTCAGATGCTTTTAACATGACTCCAGCTCCTTAAGAACTCAATAAAAATACTCAAGTTCCCCGCCTTCTTTTGATGACAGCCCCGCATCAATCCGGATTACAATTCGGTGATGGGATTTTTCCCTGATACTTCAAGAATATAATTCTCTCAGCAGGGATTCTGAAGTCGTGAAAAACGATTGCTTTCATCAACTTTCAGCAACACTTACGCAATTGTTCAACTACATAAATGGAGCCTGTCACACGCTCAAATCTGGTACAGTAAACAGTAAACAGTTAACTGAATCACTGCATTTAAAGTCTTTTTGCTTCAGCCGTTAGAGGCAAATTAAGAGGATCTTCTAATGTCGGAAATAGTAATTCCCAGCCATTAGCGAGAACGAATATTTTACCCTCTTCACTAACTTTTTGTTCAACTACATCTTCTTCTAAATCTTTCTTAGCAACGTAGGCAGATAGTTGTCCATCAGCATTTTCACGCAACATAACTTTCATCGTAAAATCTCCTTTTTAGGTGTACAATTATAGGTTAAAGTTTTAAGTTTAACTTAACAACCTACAAACTAAGATTGAAGATTAGGAAATTAAACCTGTAGAGTTTTCACTATCTTCAATTTAAACTTTTGAAACAGATTCAACCATTGCTTCTTGAATTAAGTTAACTTGTGGGCTTTGATAACGGATTCAGTTTAGGCGCGTTAACCTAAATATCCGTTTCTCAGAGCGTTAACTTATCGGGTTTAGCATAGATCTATCCGTTTCAATACTTAAACTTTATTCAGCAGACTCTAATTCTTTGGCTCGACATCCCACGATCATATTTTTTTCGAGGAAATGTACGCCGTAGATATAATAGGCTTGTAAGTAAGTTCCGATACTGACCACGTAGCCTTCTTCGCCTTTTTTGACCAGCAATTCTCCGAGTTCTTTTCCGGGAAAAGTGCCATCATTGCGGATCATTTTACGAACTTTAACCTTTTGTTCCAGCTCATAAATCGGCTGACTGTTGGTTTCGACTTCATCAAGTTTAACTAATCCCATGAGCCATTCTCCTTTGAGGTACTAAATTTAATAATTCTTCTACAGTCAAACTGCGTTTAAACTTAACAGAAAGATTTCGCACCGATTCTAAAACCGTGGCAATTTCTTCTGTGGTTAACGTAATGCCATTTTGTTGAAGTAGAGTCGAAACGATATGTCGTCCCGAATGTTTTCCCACAACTAAACGACGTTCCCAGCCTACCTCTTCCGGCGCAAACGGTTCGTAGGTTTTGGGATTTTTAAGAATACCGTGAGCATGAATACCTGCCTCGTGAGCAAAGGCATTTTCACCCACAATTGCCTTCCAAGGCGGTACGGAACACCCCGACGCCTGAGCGACAATCGCAGACAATTCTCGCAAACGACGAGTCTCAATATTAAGATTGATGTTGTACATTTGCTTGAGTACCATCACCACTTCTTCGAGGGCTGCATTTCCGGCTCGTTCTCCCAACCCATTAACAGTGGTATTGACAGACGTAGCACCTGCTTGCAACCCCGCCAAGGCATTCGCTGTCGCTAACCCGAAATCATTGTGGGTGTGCATTTCCACCGGGATAGATAGCCAGCGAACTAAACGGGTGACTTTTTGGCTTGTTTTCAGGGGGTCAAGAATACCCACCGTGTCGCAAAAGCGAAATCGACTTGCGCCCCAGTCCTGAGCAGACAGCGCCACATCCAGTAAAAACGTTTCAGAAGCCCGTGAAGAATCTTCAGCCCCAACAGACACATACAACCCCTGGTCAACGGCAAATTTCACCGTATCTCGCAGCCGTTGTAAGACCTTTTGACAATTGCCTTGAAATTTAGCAGCAATTTGAATTTCAGAAACCGGGATAGAAATGTGAACTCGTTTCAGTCCACAGGCGATAGACGCTTCAATATCAGAGCGTACAGCCCGGTTCCAGCCCAGGAGTGAAGTCCGCAAGCCAAGATTTACAATGGCGGAAATAGCTCGAGCTTCTTCACTTCCCATCGCGGGAATACCGACTTCTAACTCATGGATACCCATAGCATCCATCAAAGACGCAAGTGCGACTTTTTCTTCGACAGTAAACGCAACGCCTGCCGCTTGTTCTCCATCCCGTAAGGTTGTATCGTTGATCTGAATATCTTTCATGGTGAGACTTCCCCGTTATTTTCTGTGTGGCTGCGCTGTTAGTTATGACTTCACGAAAAATCAAACTGGGGCTTGTTTTTTAACCAATCAAAGATGGTTTGAAGTTGAGAGATTGAGATAAATCCATATTGCCAGAGTAACATAGGCAATGGATCGGTAGAGAGTTTTCTGCGTTGGATGACAACTGTTAATTCATCGTGGGAAACAGCAAGTTCATCCTGCAAAAAATGACAAAATTCTGTCAGATAAGAATTGGATTCCATGACGGCACTTTCAGGTGAGGTGTGTGGTGAGATTGAGTTGAAACGGATGGATTAACTCAACTTCACGAGGTTCATACTTCCGAAAACGAATAGATTGAAACGAAACCTATTAACCTATGCGTTGACAAAAGCGTTCATCTCTCGGAATTATTAGAAAATCATCCGTTCCCAGAACGAAACCTGGAAAAATTGACTCGTAGAATTGAATTCCGACCCTGAAGAAAGGATACTAAGACAAGAATGAGTTTCACAGAGAAAAACGTGATATTGTGAAGTGGAAAAAGAGGAAACTTGAAAAATAGATCGAATCTACTGCCAGCACCTGATACAGATCAGAAAAACAAGAAATTGTCAATTCTCAAGAAAGTTTGAGAATGAACTGGATGAAGTTGGCGAATCCTCTTTTCCAACATTCACAATTAACCTTCCAATTCTCCATGAAACTCGTAACTTTGAACTCCTTGGGGAGAAATATCCGTTTCCCAACAGCGCTCCAACCAATCGACTAATTGAGGTCGAGATTTGACAAATCGTTGGATGACGCTTCGTAGTAGAATTGCATGGTTGCTGTGCTGAATTTCAACCCACAATTGTCCGTCTTCAGGACAAGAACAGGGAATTTTTAGCTCTTGCAAGCGATGATAAACGATCCAGCGATCGCCCTGCAAAACAGCAACCGGACTAATGACAGCACTTGGACAAGATGATTTAAACATGGTGTCAGGCCTATCCAGATAAAGTTCCGAACGCAAAAACAGTCTCAACAGAAAGAATTAATTGCGAATCCCAACTTCGTAGTTGCGGATTTGTTGGACTTGTTGTTCCAATTGCTCAATGCGATCGAGCAATGTCCGAATCAGCTTGGCTTCCACATCGGGAAGTTTATTATGCTCCAAGGGACAATCGCGATTAGATCGAGAAATGACGCGACCTGGAATACCAACCACAGTGCAATTATCCGGAACTTCATTCAGAACAATTGAACCTGCACCGACACGTACATGATGTCCGATGGTGATATTGCCTAAAATCTTCGCTCCAGCTCCCACGACGACATTATTTCCTAAAGTCGGGTGGCGTTTACCACTTTCCTTTCCGGTGCCTCCGAGCGTTGCATTCTGGTAGATTAAACAATGATCGCCAACAATTGCTGTCTCACCGACTACAACTCCCATGCCATGATCAATGAAAACACCTTTACCAAAGGTTGCTCCCGGATGAATTTCAATTCCGGTGAAAAATCGTCCCAAGTGAGACAAAAAGCGAGGTAGGAAAGGAAAATTGCGATGATACATCCAGTGAGAAATTCGGTGTATTGCCAGAGCGTGTAAACCCGGATAGCAGCAAAGCACTTCTAACCAACTGCGAGCGGCTGGATCTCGCTCGAATACAATTTGAAAGTCATGCCAAAGGGCTTTTAATGCCCAAGCCAGAGTTTTCGGTGCCACACAGGGTGAACCTGTGAGTTCAGAACTCGACGAGGAGGGAGGACGAAACGCCGCCGGACTTGGTGAAGTCTTCTTTGGCTTAAACACCTCCCAGATTCGCCGTTCTCTAGAGGTACTCGGTACTCCCGTAGGCGATGTACCCTGATTTTTCGGTAGTGTGATCGGCTGTAGCATCAGATTCCGTGAGTCAATTAGAACAGGTCTCGTTTCTACTGCTTATACCAAGTGGCTCACTGACCCATACTAAGCACCCCACCAGTTGAGATTTATTTGATTCATTAAGGGTGTACTCAATTCCTAAAAAGTAGAATCTATCAGCCTTTTGAGTATCTAGAAAATTTTTTTTGGGGTGGGGGACTGATATTTTTACAGAGGGGTAGTGGTATTTCTGGGTAGGGGAATGAGTATTTAAATCCTCAGTCTCAAATTCAGGCTCAATCGGAGTTTGAAGGCGATCATGAGGGGAGATTTTGACCCGTTTTAACGTACACTCAAAAATCAGGAAAAAGCTGACAGACCAAGCGGTTGATAGTTCTAGGTTTCCGGTGCTTAGAAGCGTCTGGAAATGCAAAATTTCTGAGGGCATAGATACATATATCAAACCCACCTATAGAAAAATGTTAGCTTAGATACAGAATTGAATTCCGTGACAGCACTGGGGAAGCAAGAGATGCTAGCTCCAGTTTTTTTTAGGGGAGTGAGTACACGATAAACTCACGTATATTTAAAGAAAATAACTCCCTTAAGTCCTTATTAGGAGGGGATTTGAGTCTGAGTACACAAATACAGAACCCCGTCATAAAAAAGACTAGAACCCAACCGAAAAAAGACTAGAACCCTGCCCAAAAATAAAATTTTAACCCAGATTTCATCGAGGGTTGAGCTGCTGAGTACATCCTTAATTAATCCAATAAACCTGAACCGGATGCCCAATCCCCAGTGCGTCTGAAGGAGCGTGGTATAAAGTTGCTAACGCTGAAAAACGAGTACGACTTTTTATCGGAGGCGCAGAATTTTGGAATTGCCAATAGGGCGGGATGAGTCCGGAAGCTTTCCGGAAGCAGTAAGTGAGGAGACTCGAAGAAAGCACGCCACTCCGCAACACAATTCTAACTCAAGTCTTGTGTACTGAAATCGGAAGTTTGCTCTTTTCTAATTTCTTGTTCCCGAATTAAATGGCTTGTCCTCATCATGCAAAATGATGAATTCCAAAAAACGGATACAGACCAGAACTGGGTTAAAGAGAAATTATCATCGATGATTTTTGAGGGAAATATTGCCCACAATGGGCGGTCAACTTCAAATCTGAGTTGTGATCATTCCTCGGTTCGGTTCGATCTCTAAAGACCTTACTCACTCTTATCTACGGAATTCAATGCTACATCCTAAAGGCTCTCTGACACTCGAAACTCAGACCGCTTCACCTTCTCCTGTTGTTTCCCAACCTAAAAAATCCGGAAACTGCGGCTGTGACTCTAATACTCAAACGGTCACAGATGAGAAACTTAAGGCGCGTATCGAGAAGCACCCCTGTTACAGTGAACAAGCGCATCATCACTACGCCCGGATGCACGTCGCCGTTGCGCCTGCTTGTAATATTCAGTGCAACTACTGTAATCGTAAATATGACTGTGCAAACGAAAGCCGTCCCGGAGTTGTAAGCGAACTCCTCACTCCAGAAGAAGCGGCGCACAAGGTTCTCGTCGTTGCAGGTAAGATTCCTCAAATGACGGTACTGGGTATCGCAGGTCCTGGCGATCCATTAGCGAACCCTGAAAAAACATTCCGTACCTTTGAATTGATTGCTGACAAAGCACCTGATATTAAATTGTGCTTGTCAACCAACGGCTTAATGCTTCCCGACTACGTGGATCGGATTAAAGAACTCAATATCGATCACGTTACCATCACCATCAACATGGTAGACCCGATAATCGGTGAACAGATTTATCCTTGGGTTCACTACCGTCGTCGTCGCTATCGTGGTATTGAAGGCGTTAAAATCCTCCACGAACGTCAGATGGAAGGCTTAGATGCACTCAGAGAAGCTGATATTCTCTGTAAAGTTAACTCCGTGATGATTCCGGGAGTCAATGACGAACACCTCAAAGAAGTTCATCAAGTGGTTCGTTCCAAAGGTGCATTCCTCCACAACATTATGCCTTTGATTTCCGCTCCCGAACACGGTACTCACTTCGGTTTAACCGGACAACGTGGCCCCACTCCCAAAGAACTCAAGTCTCTGCAAGATGACTGTGCAGATGGTTTGAAACTCATGCGCCACTGTCGCCAATGCCGTGCGGATGCAGTTGGACTCTTGGGCGAAGATCGCAGCCAAGAATTTACCAAAGATAAATTCATGGAAATGCCTCCAGAGTATGACTTTGAGCAACGCCAAGAAGTTCACGCTGGAATTGAAACTTTCCGTGAACAACTCGCTAGCGCTAAAGCCGAACAGACGAAGCCGCAACCTGCTAAAGATCAACCCAAAGTCTTAGTTGCTGTTGCTACAAAAGGTAGTGGGTTAGTCAACCAACACTTCGGTCATGCCAAAGAGTTCCAAATCTACGAAACCGATGGTATAACCACAAGTTTTGTCGGACACCGCAAAATTGATCATTTCTGTCAAGGCGGATACGGCGAAGAAGCAACGTTAGAGAATATCATCAAATCTATCACCGATTGCAAAGGTATCTTGGTTTCCAAGATTGGTGATTGTCCTAAAGAGCAGTTGCTTGCTGCCGGAATTGAAGTATTTGAAGCTTACGACACCATTGATAAAGTTGCTGTAGAGTTCTACGAGCAGTACATCCAGAAGACAGAAACTGACAATAACTGATAACACCAAGGGGCTGAAGTCAAGGAGCAAAAAAATACCTAACTTCTGTTCTGAGACTTCCCGCCCCAACCCAACCGCAGATCGAAAAATCTACCGTTGTCTATTGTTCTACACGCTTGTTGAGTCATGGCTTACACTATCAGTTCAGATCAATCGACCGCTTCTAGTTCCTCTATTCGCTATTCGTCGTTGTCTCATTTAACTCCGGATCATACCGAATCAGAATACTGGGAAGCTTGGTTTGTTACTTATCAACGTCTACTCTCTCAACTGCCGAACAAAATAAGTTCAGCTCAGGTAGAAACAGAAGAGTCTAGATAGATTACTACTATAGAGGGTAACTTCAGTTCAGTAGATTGATCGCAAACTTAACAAGCGTGAGCTGAGTCACGAGACTAAAATCTACAACAACGGTACAAGAGATCGCAGCTAACACACGCCACGGAGAAGGCAATGAAAGACTGTATTTATCTTGATAACAACGCCACAACTCAAGTTGATCCAGCGGTCATTGAGACCATGCTACCTTACCTCACCACCTATTTTGGAAATCCCTCCAGTATGCACACCTTCGGAGGACAGGTGGGACGAGCGGTAAAGCAAGCAAGAGAGCAAGTTGCATCCTTGTTGGGAGCTGAATCTTCTGAAATCGTCTTTACCAGTTGTGGTACTGAAGGAGATAATGCAGCCATTCGCGCCGCACTGACGGCTCAACCCAACAAACGGCACATCATCACGACTGCTGTTGAACATCCCGCGATTTTAAATGTTTGCAAGCGCTTAGAGAAAGAAGGCTACACTGTGACCTATCTTTCCGTTGATGAGCAAGGCTTAATTGACTTACACGAACTTGAAGCCGCCCTCACGGGAAATACTGCACTCGTTAGCATCATGTATGCCAACAACGAAACAGGCGTAATTTTCCCCATCGAAGAAATTGGGCAAATCGTTAAAGAAAAAGGCGCAATCTTTCATGTTGATGCGGTACAAGCCGTTGGCAAAGTTCCCCTCAATATGAAGGCCAGCACCATCGATATGCTCACCGTATCCGGTCACAAAATCCACGCTCCCAAAGGAATTGGCGCACTCTACGTTCGTCGCGGTGTGAGATTTCGTCCCTTTATGATCGGTGGACATCAAGAACGGGGTCGTCGAGGCGGCACTGAAAATGTACCCGGAATTGTGGCACTCGGTAAAGCGGCGGAACTCGCTCAACAGCATTTAGCAGAAATTGCGACAGAAAAGCGTCTGCGCGATCGCCTAGAAGCCGGGATTCTCAGCAGCATTCCCAATACCGTTGTCAATGGTCATCCGACAAAACGCTTACCCAACACTACCAATATTGGCTTCAAGTACATCGAGGGAGAGGCGATACTCTTATCACTGAACCAGTTTGGCATCTGTGCCTCCTCCGGTTCGGCTTGCACTTCGGGTTCTCTAGAACCATCTCACGTTTTGCGAGCCTTGGGACTGCCTTATAGCGTCCTCCATGGATCAATTCGTTTTTCACTCTCTCGCTACACCACTGAAGCTGAAATTGATCGCGTTTTAGAAGTGATGCCGGATGTTGTTGAACGGCTACGAGCGATGTCTCCTTTCAATAGTGATGACGCGGAATGGCTCAAAGAGCAAGAACAAGCTGTAATGACTCATTAAGCAGTAAACAGTAAACAGTAAACAGTAAACAGTGATTGACTGTAGAACTCAACACTGATGGCTGAAATACTCTCAAACTGAACACTGAAATAACTGGTAACTGAATAACTCTCAAACTGAACACTGTACAAGAGGTTGCTATGTGGGACTACACCGATAAGGTAATGGAATATTTCCAAAATCCTCGCAATCAAGGAACCATTACTGATACTGAAACTCAAGACGGCGAGAAGGTTGTTACGGGAGAAGTAGGTAGTATTGCTTGTGGAGATGCACTCCGTCTTCACCTCAAAATTGACGAGACAACTCAAACAATTACCGACGCTCGATTTCAAACTTTTGGTTGTGCAAGCGCGATCGCTTCTTCTGAGGCTTTAACTGAAATACTCAAGGGGAAAAAGGTTGAAGAAGCCATGCAGCTTACCAACCACCAAATCGCTGAATATTTAGGGGGATTACCTGAAGAAAAAATGCACTGTTCTGTCATGGGACAAGAAGCATTAGAAGCAGCGATTCATACCTATAAAGGCATTCCCCTCGAAACTCACGAAGAAGATGAAGGTCGCTTAATTTGTTCTTGCTTTGGAATTAGTGAACCTCGCATTCGCCGCATCGTTCTAGAGAATAATCTTGAAACAGCAGAACAAGTAACAAACTATGTGAAAGCTGGCGGCGGTTGTGGATCTTGTTTAGCGGATATTGACGATCTATTAATTGAGATCTCGGAAGAAAGAATTGCTGGAATTGCATCAAGTCCAACACCTCAAACCGAAACAGCCACTATTCCCAAGGTTCTCACCAATATCCAAAAAATTACGCTGATTCAGGAAATTTTAACCGAACAAGTCAAGCCTGTATTAGCTCAAGATGGCGGGAATGTTGAACTGTTTGATGTAGAAGGCGATCTGGTTAAAGTCATTCTGCAAGGGGCTTGTAGCAGTTGTGCTAGCAGTACAGAAACTCTTAAGATTGCCATCGAAGGCACACTGCGTCAGCAGATTTCACCCAATATTGTGGTTCAAGCTGTTTGATCTGAGTTTCAAGCTGAAGAAATTTAACTTTAACTTCAAGTTTCTTCAAATTGATTCGATTCCTTAATAAAGATTTTAGGTTAAAGAAATTTAACTTTAACTTAAGATCACTATTCACACTTCTTATCTCAACCATCAGCCATGTATCTACTTCCAAATAATGATAGGCGAGAGCGATCGCCGCCCGAAGCATCGCTTTCTCAGCCCGGGGTTTGATTTGGAGTCACAGTTACAGTTAGAGGTATCGACGTGGGACGTAATTCCCAAAATAGAGAAGTATTTGCCTAGCAATTCAGCTCCAATAATGCCTCGACCAAAAGCCAGACTCGCCTAGTCATCCCTGAATCGGTTCTTAACCGATTACTCAACTCAAGCAAACGTCCAAAAACGCACACATCTGCTCTGAGATTTTGGTTACATTTCTAACAGAAATTGAAGCTTTATTGGAATAATATTCCTAATAGACGAGCAAAAAGCCTCGAATTCAGTTCTGAAGAATTGTTTTCCGAAGTCTACCTAATCACAACGGAGAAAGCACGCTGAAATTGTCCATCTAAAACCATTAATGGATCGATGTGAAATTAACGGTCTAGATTGTATGATTTCCGAGTTCATCCGTTTTCCAACTGTCAAACTTAAGTCGAGTTAAAGCGAGAAACACACCATGCGACAAATTGCATTTTACGGTAAAGGCGGTATCGGTAAATCCACCACTTCTCAAAATACTTTGGCCGGAATGGCACAAAACGGCAATCGCATCATGATTGTTGGTTGTGACCCGAAAGCTGACTCTACTCGTTTGATCCTCAACTGTAAAGCTCAGGTAACTGTTCTCCACTTAGCCGCAGAACGCGGATCTGTTGAAGATCTCGAACTCGAAGATGTACTGCTCACCGGATTTGAAAACATCAAGTGCGTAGAATCTGGTGGTCCTGAGCCTGGAGTTGGATGTGCAGGTCGTGGAATTATCACCTCCATCAACTTCCTCGAAGAAGAAGGAGCTTATGAAGACCTAGACTTCGTATCCTACGACGTATTAGGAGACGTTGTTTGCGGTGGTTTCGCCATGCCTATCCGTGAAGGAAAAGCACAAGAAATCTACATCGTAACTTCTGGGGAAATGATGGCGATGTACGCGGCTAACAACATCGCACGAGGCATTCTGAAGTATGCTCACACAGGTGGAGTTCGCTTAGGTGGCTTAATCTGTAACAGCCGTAACGTTAACCGTGAAGTTGACCTAATCGAAGAATTAGCAGAACGGTTAAACACTCAAATGATTCACTTCGTACCTCGCTCCAAGCAAGTACAAGAAGCTGAACTCCGTCGGATGACTTGTATCCAATATTCTCCTGACCACGAACAATCAGCAGAATATCGCACATTGGCGAAGAAGATCGAAGAAAATACCAACCTGACCATTCCTACACCGATTGACAACGACACTCTCGAAGAGCTGTTGATCAACTACGGTCTGTTGGGTTCTGAAGAAGAATACAAGAAAGTTCTCGAAGCAGATACTAAAGAGCAAGCAGCTCTTAAAGCAACCAACTCACGCTAAGTAGATAAGTTCAGCGTCAACCGTTTTTAAGGGAAGCGGGAGTCGGGAATATTCACACCCCCTTCCCACTTCCCAAGGTTAACGCCTAAATTACATCGCACACTCGCCTAAATCGCTAATCATGCACGGGCATCGAACTCTTGAACAGACAACAAACAGTACAAAGTGAATTAGATCGCAGTAAATAATGACAGTAGGCAGTGAAAACGAGAAACTGGTAACTGTGCATTGATAACTGAAATAACTTGTAACTGTTGAACTGTTAACTGATCGGTATCCGTTGCTAATCACCAACAACAGAGGAACACCATGTCAACTGTAGAGGATAACAAGCAGTTAATTCAGGACGTTCTAGAAGCTTATCCAGAGAAAGCTAAGAAAAAGCGGACAAAGCATCTAAACGTCCATGAAGAAGGTAAAGCAGATTGTGGCGTTAAGTCTAACGTCAAATCCCTTCCTGGTGTAATGACCGCTCGTGGTTGCGCCTATGCAGGGTCTAAAGGGGTGGTTTGGGGTCCGATCAAGGACATGGTTCACATCTCTCACGGTCCTGTCGGTTGCGGTTACTACTCCTGGTCAGGTCGTCGTAACTACTACATCGGTACCACTGGAGTTGATACTTTCGGTACCATGCAATTCACCTCAGACTTCCAAGAGCGTGACATTGTATTTGGTGGAGACAAAAAACTCGCCAAAATCATCACCGAAATTGAAGAACTCTTCCCCCTCAATGGTGGTATCAGTGTTCAATCAGAATGTCCGATTGGTTTGATCGGAGATGACATCGAAGCAGTAGCTCGTGAAGGCAGCAAAAAAACCGGTAAAACGATTGCTCCTGTTCGTTGCGAAGGCTTCCGGGGTGTTTCCCAGTCCTTGGGACACCACATCGCTAATGACATCATCCGTGACTGGGTATTCCCTCAAGCGGATCAAGAAAACACTGACTTTGAAGCGACCGACTACGACGTAGCTATCATCGGTGACTATAACATCGGTGGAGACGCTTGGGCTAGCCGTATCCTCCTTGAAGAAATGGGATTACGGATTGTTGCTCAGTGGTCTGGAGATGGTACTCTCCATGAGATGAAGATGACTCCCAAAGTCAAACTGAACCTCATCCACTGCTATCGGTCGATGAACTACATCAGCCGTCACATGGAAGAGAAGTATGGTATTCCCTGGTTTGAATACAACTTCTTCGGTCCCACCAAGATTGCTGAATCTTTACGTGCGATCGCGGCTCAATTCGATGACAAAATCAAAGAAGGTGCAGAGCGCGTAATCGCTAAATACCAGAAGCAAGCTGACGATATCATCGCTAAGTATCGTCCTCGCCTCGAAGGTCAGAAAGTGATGCTGATGGTTGGAGGCTTACGTCCTCGTCACGTTGTTCCTGCTTTTGAAGACTTAGGAATGGAAATCGTTGGTACGGGTTATGAATTCGGTCACAACGATGACTATAAGCGGACAACTAACTACATCAAAGATGCAACAGTCATCTATGATGACGTAACCGGATACGAATTCGAGAAATTCGCAGAAGCCCTCAAGCCTGACATGGTTGCGGCTGGAATCAAAGAGAAGTATGTATTCCAGAAAATGGGCTTACCCTTCCGTCAAATGCACTCTTGGGATTACTCCGGTCCCTACCACGGTTATGACGGGTTCGCAATCTTCGCCCGTGATATGGACTTAGCACTTACCAGTCCAACTTGGAGCTTAATTGGCGCTCCCTGGAAGAAAGAAAACTAGGAAGGTGAAATAGGTAAGGTGAAAGGAAACAGTTGCTTCCTTCACCTCCTCCACCTCAAGAGTAAGGGTGGGTTCACAGAGATTTAGAATGTCCGATAGACAATCTTGCAAAACCTGCCCCTACAACGCTTCTGACTGAAATCGAGTAATCCCAACGAACGGAGAGTAACATCATGTCTCAGAACGTCGATAATATTAAGGATCACGTAGAGCTATTTCATCAGCCTGAGTATCAAGAGCTGTTTGAACGGAAGCGCGAAGCTGAAGGAATGCCTGCGGCAGAAGAAGTTGAAAAAGTAGCAGAATGGACTAAGTCCTGGGACTACCGCGAAAAGAACTTCTCTCGTGAAGCTCTAACTATCAACCCTGCAAAAGCTTGCCAACCTTTAGGTGCTATTTTAGCAGCCGTTGGTTTTGAAGGAACACTACCTTTTGTTCATGGATCTCAAGGTTGTGTGGCTTACTTCCGGACCCACTTCACTCGCCACTTCAAAGAACCCTTCAGCGCGGTTTCTAGCTCCATGACTGAAGATGCGGCGGTCTTCGGTGGACTGAAGAACATGATCGATGGTCTGCAAAACTCCTATGCACTCTACAATCCAAAAATGATTGCAGTTTGCACAACTTGTATGGCAGAGGTAATCGGAGATGACTTGGGTTCCTTCATCGGAAACGCTAAAAAAGATGAAGTCATTCCTCAAGACCTTCCCGTTCCTTTTGCACACACTCCTAGCTTTGTAGGTTCTCACGTCACCGGTTATGACAATATGCTCAAGAGCATTCTGTCTAACTTGACTGAAGGCAAAAAAGCTGAAACCACCAATGGCAAGATCAACTTGGTTGCTGGTTTTGAAACCTACATGGGTAACTTCCGCGAACTCAAGTCTATCCTGAAAGTGATGGATATTGATGCGACTATCTTAGCGGATAACGAACTCTATTTGGATTCTCCCAACTCAGGTGAATTCAAGATGTACCAAGGCGGTACAACTTTAGAAGATGCGGCTGATTCTATCAACGCTCAACACACCTTAGCACTGCAAGCTTACACCACTGTTCAAACTCGTAAATACATCGAGAAAGAGTGGGGTCAAAAGACTTCTGTTTCTCGTCCTTGGGGCGTTCGTGGAACTGATGAGTTCTTAATGCAGTTGTCTGAATTGACTGGTAAAGCGATTCCTGAATCCCTCGAAATCGAGCGGGGTCGTGCAGTTGACGCGCTAACTGATAGCCATGCTTGGGTTCATGGTAAGCGTGCAGCTATCTACGGTGATCCTGACCTCGTTATGGGTATGTTGCAGTTCCTGTTAGAAATCGGTGTTGAACCCGTTCACGTTCTGGTTTCCAACAGCAACAAAGAATTTGAAGCAGAAGCAGAAGCACTTCTCGCTGCTAGCCCGAACGGTCAGCAAGCGACTATCTGGGGTGGTAAAGACCTCTGGCATATGCGCTCACTGCTGTTCACTGAACCCGTTGATTTCTTAGTTGGAAATTCCTACGGTAAGTACCTGTGGCGTGATACTAAAATCCCCTTAGTTCGTATTGGATATCCGATCTTTGATCGTTTCCACTTACAACGCTACTCCACTATCGGTTACTCCGGTGCAATCAACTTGATCACCTGGATTATCAATACTCTGTTTGAAGAGTTAGACCGCAATACCAATATCCCCTCGAAGACAGACATCTCCTTCGACTTGGTACGCTAATCCAGAGCAAGTACGGCGGCGGGGAATCAATTCCCCGTCTCAAAACCCAAGTCCTCTTAAAGAGGACTTTACATATCACACAGAGATTTTAATCTCTGGCAACTAACTGAAAGGACAGTTGCTATGGCAATCTCTCCCAACCACTCCAGTCATCCCCCTTTGACTTCTCCGACTCATCATCAACCCAGACCTGACTTGTTGGCACCTCTACGCCGTTGGGTTGATCGCATCGAAGTCAAAAGTGCAAGATTCGCTCATTTTCTCTGCCGACTGATTCCCTGTGATTGTCCGTTTGATCGAGATATTGCTCTGTTCGGGCGCAAGCTGTTTCATATTCCGCCGCTGTGTGAATTGAATCCTCTCTATAACGAGTTTGTGGGTTTGCGTTTCCGTGCTTTAAGTTACCTTGCGGATGAATGTGGCGAAGATATCACTAAGTATATCTGTTAAATCGATTGATTAACGCAACAGTTTCTACAAAACGGACTACATACTTTTTCTCCACTAACCACTCACCACACACCTGCTTTCCATGAAACTCACCCGAACCAAAATCACAGAACTGGTAAACGAGCCAGGATGTGAACATAACTCTCAAAAAGGAACGAGTAATAAGAAAGCCTGTAAACAACAAGCCCAACCTGGTGCCGCTCAAGGAGGTTGTGCGTTTGACGGAGCTTCTATTGCCCTTGTCCCCATCACCGATGCCGCCCACCTAGTTCATGGCCCTATCGCTTGTTCAGGCAATTCCTGGGGAAGTCGAGGCAGTCTTTCTTCGGGTCCCGTGACCTACAAAACTGGGTTTACAACAGATTTATCTGAAAATGATATCATCTTTGGCGGTGAAAAGCGACTCTATAAAGCGATCGCTCAAATCGCTAAACAGCATCACCCTAAAGCAGTGTTCGTCTATTCAACCTGTGTTACAGCTTTGATTGGCGACGATCTTGATGCGGTCTGTAGTGCGGCGGCTCAAAAACACGGTGTCCCTGTGATTCCGGTTCATGCGGCAGGTTTTGTGGGAAGCAAAAACTTGGGAAACCGACTCGCCGGAGAGGCCTTACTCGATCATGTGGTTGGTACGGCTGAACCTGAGTATACCACACCTTACGATATTAATCTCATCGGTGAGTATAATATCGCCGGAGAAATGTGGAACGTTCTTCCCCTGTTTGAACGGGCCGGTATCCGGGTGTTGTCGAAAATCACTGGAGATGCACGTTACGAGGAAGTTTGCTACGCGCACCGTGCCAAGCTAAATGTGATGATCTGCTCGAAAGCGTTGATCAACATGGCGCGGAAGATGGAGGAAAAATACGACATTCCCTACATTGAGGAATCTTTCTACGGCATTGAAGACATCAACCGTTGTCTGAGACATATTGCTGAAAAGTTCGGCGATGCTGAATTGAAGCAACGGGTAGAAAAAGTCATTGCTGAGGAAACCAAGACCCTTGATCGCGCTCTTGCACCCTACCGTGAACGCCTGCGAGGTAAACGCATCGTTCTGTATACCGGAGGGGTTAAGAGTTGGTCAATTATCTCCGCAGCGAAGGATTTGGGAATTGAGGTGGTTGCCACTAGCACCAAGAAAAGCACCGAAGAAGATAAGGCGCGGATCAAAACACTATTAGGCAAAGATGGCATCACCATTGAAAAGGGAAATCCCGTCGAGTTGCTGAGAGTGATTGAACAAACCGGTGCCGATATGTTAGTTGCTGGAGGTCGGAACCAGTATACCGCACTCAAGGCTCGTGTTCCATTTTTGGATATTAACCAAGAACGTCATCACGCCTACGCTGGCTATGAAGGCATGATCGAGATGGCAAAAGAACTCGAAGAAGCCTTGTATTCCCCGATATGGCAACAGGTGCGTCAGCCTGCGCCTTGGGAAGTGGGAATAGGTGAGTGCAGCGATGAAACATTAACTGTCAGCAGTGAATTAGAAGTGGGGAATTGACATGACAACGATTACTCAACCTAAAAAAGCGGCGGCGGTTAATCCTTTGAAACTGAGTCCTCCTCTGGGTGCATCTCTAGCATTTCTGGGACTAAAAGGGATGATTCCTCTGTTTCACGGTTCTCAAGGTTGCACAGCTTTTGCCAAGGTGATTTTAGTGCGGCACTTCCGAGAAGCGATTCCGATGTCTACAACGGCAATGACGGAAGTGAGTAGCATCCTGGGCGGAGAGGATAACGTTTCCACTGCGATTTTAACCCTCGCTGAAAAAGCCAAGCCAGAAGTGATTGGTTTATTGACAACGGGGTTAACGGAAACCAGAGGGGATGATATGAAACGCATCCTCAAAACCTTCCGTACACAGCATCCAGAACTGGATTGGTTGCCGATTATTTCGGTTTCGACTCCCGACTACAAAGGCGCGATGCAAGATGGGTACGCGGCGGCTGTTGAACAGATTGTCAGTACCTTCTACAGTGCGATCGTTGAATCTGAAGACATTTTACCGACGGTGTCTCCGGATGCAAAGACCAGAGTCACGATATTAGCCGGGTCACTTTTAGGGCCAGGAGATGTCGAAGAACTCAAGTCTATTATTGAAGCCTTTGGGTTAACGCCTGTGATGGTACCGGATTTGTCGGGATCGATGGATGGACATCTCGATGCCGGGTTCAACAGCGTGACGACAGGCGGAACCACAGTTGAGGATTTGCGCCGTTTGGGAGACTCTGCTTTTACGATCGCCATTGGTGAAAGTATGCGGAAAGCTGCCGTTGCTTTGAAAGAAAAGTTCGGTACGAATTATGAAGTGTTTCCGCGCTTCAGTGGTTTACAGGCGGTCGATCGCTTGGTGATGCGACTTGCGAAAATTGCTCACCGCCAAGACGATCAAAGCGTTGTTCAACCCGCTCAGGTGCCGGAGAAATTTAATCGTCAACGGCGTCAGTTGCAGGATGCCATGTTAGATACGCATTTCTATTTTGGTCGCAAGCGAATTTCCCTCGCACTTGAACCGGATTTGTTGTATCAAACCAGTTGGTTACTGCATGAAATGGGGGCAGAAATTCAAGCTGCCGTCACTACGACAAAATCTCCCTTGCTAGAGAATTTACCGGTTGAAACCGTAACAATTGGCGATTTAGAGGATTTTGAGAAATTAGCGGTTGGATCGGACTTGTTGATTGCAAACTCTCACGGGGGAGCGATCGCTAAACGCCTCAATACTCCGCTTTATCGTATGGGTTATCCGATTTTTGACCGTTTTGGAAATGGTCAGAGATGCCTAGTCGGTTATCGAGGAACGATTCAGTTTCTGATGGATTTAGGCAATATCTTTATTGAGGTAGAAGAATCCTAAAAAAAGTTAAAAGTTGAAAAAGCACCGCTTTTAATTCGATAGGATTCTAATAGAAACCTCACGCTGTATTGACTTTACTGAGTCTATATTCTCTCCCATGTTTTTGAGACTAACTGCGAATCATTCACCGCCTGTCCTTTATCGAAAAGCTTAGAACCATGATTCATCAAACTGCCATTTCCTACTCGATTCCTTCTCTGTACAATTCATCCTTTATCAAAGCGATGATTGAACAAATTCGGATGCAAGATTTGACAGTTTCTCGTCACTCTGTATCCGATGAAGTCTTGCTAAATACTTTAGTTGGTCATGCAACTTTAGATCGAGATTCTGATATTTCCAGTCTCCAAAAGGTTTCGGCATTTTATCGGGCTGTTGCATCTCGTCTTGAGCAAGAAACAGGTCTAATGGCTGAGGTATTTCTGAATCTGGATCAAGATGATGTCGGTTGGATTTTGGTGTTTTGTGGTCGCTTGTTAGTGATTTCTCAGTTCATCCGTAATCCCGAAAGTTTTCGGTTTGAATCAGTAGAACACCTGACCCTCGAAGGAGAACGGGTGCTACAAAATTCTCTAGAACGGACGAGAGAATATTTTGACTTTCCTGAACGACACGGACTTTCCGTTGCCTAGAAAAGATCCAATTAAAGGAGGTTTGCGATGAAAGTCGCCTTTACGACTCGTGACCAAGTTCACATCAATGCTCATTTTGGTTGGGCGCAAAAAATTGATGTCTATGATGTCTCCAAAGCTGGATATAACTATTTGAACACTTTGGAATTTGATGATAATCTAAAAGAAGATGGGAATGAGGATAAACTCAATCCCAAAATCGAAGCATTATCAGATTGCACTCTGGTCTATGTTTCAGCTATTGGAGGCAGTGCAGCAGCGCGTTTAATTCGACAAAAAATTACGCCTGTTAAAGCCCAATCTGATGAAGAAGAGATCAAAGCAATTCTGGATAAATTAGTCAAGACCCTCAATGGCAATCCGCCACCGTGGTTACGGAAAATTATTCAGCAAGAAGAGAAGCAATTTTCTTACGCTGGACTTGAGGACGACGACGAATAAAACCCTTGATCTGAGTCTGCAATTGTTCTAAAAGTTTGTACTGACGTGTTGATATACCGTCTCTACATCTTGTGCGCGTTCTGATTGGGATAAAACATCCGCGATCTTCGCACGCAAAATAGACATTCAAATTGAATGTCGCTGATCCGATCTAATCCTAGTTACAACGGACAAACCCACCATGACTTCAACACAAACAACTAGCCAAGAAACCAACACCAATCTGGTTGAATCAAATCTCTTTCTCCAGGCTCTTGTCCAGCAAATTCGTGCTCAAGATCACTACGGTGTCTACCGCAGTTGGTCTGATGAATTGGTTCTCTCTCCTTTTATTGTCACCAAAGATAAAAAGCGGGGAATTTCACTAGAAGGAGAAGTAGATCCGGCGACACAATTACGGATTTTATGCTTCTATAGAGCAGTTGCGGCTTGTGTCGAAAATGAAACCGGAAAACTGTGCCAAGTGGTGATTGATTTAAGCCACGAGGGATTCGGTTGGGCTTTAGTTTGGACAAGCCGCTTAATTGTGGTAAACCGCACGCTACGGGACGCTCAACGTTTTGGTTACGATTCCTTAGAAAAACTTGCAACCCAAGGCGACAAATTGGTGAAGTCTGGGATTGATGCAATCGAACGTTTTTCTGATGCGGCGAACGCTTAATTTGATTGTATTGAACTGTTAGGGGTTGATAGAATGACTCAAGCCACGGAAATTCCGACTCCGGAAGCTGTTGAGGAATTGAAAGTCAAAATCAAACGCCTCAATAGCAAAGCCGGTCAAATGAAAATGGATCTGCACGATTTGGCTGAAGGCTTACCGACAGACTTTGAAAAATTGCCCGAAGAAGCAGCTAAAACTTACGATATTTTCCGTGAGTTATCCGATCTCAAAAAACAACTGAAAACCTGGGAGGCTAAACTCAAATGACGACTGCGACTCCAAAGACTTACGCTGAGTTCAAGAAGCTGACCGATGCAGAGCAATATTTTCAGTTCTTTGATCTACCTTATGATCAACAGTTTGTAAATGTTAACCGTCTTCATATCCTGAAGCAATTTTCCTTATTAATTAATCAGGTTGATGAAGCATTTCCTAACCTCAGTGAAGCTGAAAAGTTAGAGAAATATAAGCTCGCTTTAGAGGAAGCTTATCAAGTCTTTGTCACCTCTAGCCCCTTAGACACCAAACTCTTTAAAGTCTTCCAAGACGCACCCAAGAACGTTGTATTAACCCAAGACATCGGGACTGAGTCATAATCATCATGGGCGGATTAGAACTGACACCAAAAGAACTCGAACGTTATCAGCGGCAGATGCAACTTCCCGGTTTTGGAGAAGCCGGACAAGCCAAGCTGAAGGCCTCAACTGCTCTGGTTTCGGGGGTAGGTGGACTTGGAGGAACAGTTGCACTGTACCTCGCCGTCGCCGGGATTGGTAAATTAATCCTGGTTCGAGGAGGAGACTTGCGCCTTGATGACATGAACCGTCAGATTTTAATGACGGATGACTGGGTGGGTCAACCCAGGGTGCTAAAGGCAAAAGAAACCCTCTCTCGCATTAACCCCGACGTAGAAATTGAGGCGATTCCAGAGTTTGTAACTGCCGATAACGTTGATGAGTTGGTGAAACGTTCTGATCTGGTCCTGAGTTGCGCTCATAACTTTGATGAACGGGACTTGCTCAATGCCGCCTGTGTGTTGTGGAATAAACCCATGATCGAAGCGGCGATGAGTGGAATGGAGGCCTATCTGACCACCATTGTTCCGGGTCAAACTCCCTGTCTGTCGTGCATCTTTCCTGAGAAACCCAATTGGGATCGCTGGGGATTTGGGGTCTTAGGAGCCGTTTCAGGAACCTTAGCTTGTTTAACGGCGACAGAAGCGGTCAAGTTCATTACAGGGTTAGGAGAAACCTTAGAAGGGAAACTTCTAACGATGGATTTAGGGAACGTTAACTTCACGAAACTTCGCCCCTACCACGATCCGAATTGTTTGATTTGTGGAGAAGGAAGACGCACCAGCAGCACGAAAGCTTCCGAGCTTTTGTCTCCTTCTCCAGAAGAAATGGGTGCAAGAGTTGCGCCCTGACAATGAACTTCTCTTCATCAATTAATTATTCAGGAGATTGAGATGACGGTTCTATTAACAGACAAAGCCGCCTTTCGGCTTCGGAGTTTTGTTCGAGGAAGTGCAGCAACTAGCACTACAACTCAAAAAGGTATTCGTCTGGGCGTTTCAGATGGCGGTTGCAATGGTTATGAATACTCGATGAATGTAACCAGCACACCGCAACCAGACGATCTCGTGTTCGAGCAAGACAAAGTTCAGATCTATATCGATCCGAAAAGTGCGCCACTTTTGGATGGGATTGTGATCGACTTTGTTGAAAGCTTGACGCACAGTGGGTTTGTTTTTAAAAACCCAAATGCCACCAATACCTGTGGATGTGGTAAATCTTTCTCTGCGGGAGATTGTGGTAGTAAGGCTACCCCTTGTAGCTAACAAAAGTTTCTAATCAGCGTTCTTAAATGGAGGAGCAAACGCATGACTACTACTTACAAAGTTCGTCTCATGAAAGTTGCTAAAAGAAAAAATAAAGAGACGGGCAAGAAAGAAGAGATCGCAGAAGTGGATGTCACCATTGATGTTCCAGAAGATACTTATATCTTAGATGCGGCAGAAGAACAAGAAATTGAGTTACCCTCCTCTTGTCGTTCTGGTGCTTGTTCTAGCTGTGTAGGTCGCATGGTAGAAGGAGAAATTGATCAAGAAGATCAAAGTTTCCTTGATGATGAACAATTGGAGAATGGATGGGCGCTTCTTTGCGTTGCTTATCCTCGCTCTAATTGCACAATCAAGACTCATCAAGAAGCTTATCTCTAAGATTAGCGACTAAAAGACGAACAAGCAGTTGGAAGTTATAGTGATTATCCATGACTATAGCTTCCAATAGTTATCTTGTATTTGAATTGTGAACACAAATAAGTTCAAAATGAAGTTCAACTTAAGTAAACTCCGCTCTGACTTCACCTTAAAATGTGGATTGAAGTTTTATATTTCTGAAGTCACATAAAGGCTGAACGAATTAGGGTACCGTCAGCCGAGTGGATCAGATCGGACTTGTAATGAGAAGGTTAGGGTCAATGCAAATTCGATGGAAACGATTCTTAGGAAAGACTGGCTTTTGGGTCACAACCGAAATTTGGCTCAATATCTTAGGGCTTGACAACTTGGCTGACTATAGTGAGTTTCTCGTTGATCAAGAAATAGAAGAAGAACTCGCACTCAAGAATCATCGTACCATCAAAATCTCAAATTTTCCGCCCCAATATTGTAAAGAAATTAAGGAGTTTTGTCCGGTCAGTACGGTTAAAACGCCTGATGATGTTTCCAAACAGGAGGATTATCAGCATTTGTTTAATACATTTGAAAACAAATGTAAGAAGCTGAAAAATCCTTGTACAAAAGTGTGGTGTTTACCCTATGTAAGACCTAGTTGGATGAACTATCAACGCCTATGATGATTAGTCGTGACTATCTCGTGCAAGAATTCGTTCATCTTGTCGGGAACTACTATCCTGAAGCCGGAAAGGTTTTAGATTGTTGTTACGTGAAAATCCTTGAATGCTACCTTGAACGATCCGGGAAGCAATTCTACTATCTAGGGATTTATTATCCTCAAGAAAGAAGACGAGAATTGCAAGCCCAACAACAGGCATTCAGGGATATTGCTGAAAATATGGGGTTAATCGAAGTGGTTTGTATTAATGCAACTCGCCTCGTTCGTGACCCCATTTCCAAACTCAAAAAGGACAATCCTAAATTCTGGTTAGAGTTGCACTGGATTGCTACCCAGCACCATTAAAAGCGGATTAAGTTTGGATCTCCACTCGTTAAGTTGATTCTTAGGTCTAAGAACCTTAAGCTTTGAGTTAGGTGATTTCTCGTGATTGTTCTTTGCTTATGTTTATCCATTGCTGCAATTAGCACCCTTTTAGTTAAGGTTATTGCTCCTGATGAAATTCATAGAATCGTGAGTATTTTATCGGGATGTCTGATTTTCGCTTGGGGATTCTTACTCGCCCCAATTTGGATCAAACTTCTGATTTCGGTCGTGCTATTTGCTGTCTGTAGCGCAAGTTTGCGAGATTACGCCTAGACCTGAGTTTGTACCACTGGTTTAATTGAATTCAACCCAACTCGCTCCGTGTTTTAGTCTTAAAGCTAGACACGGAGTCTGATTATTTTAGCCTGTATTCTTATATTCTTGATCTTAAACTTCACTTACAGATTAACTCAATTTACAGTAGACATTCAGTAGTCAAATTAACGGTTTGCCAGAGGATTGATCCCAAATCCAGTTTAAAAAGTAGATGAAAAAGCTAAGAATAACTAATACCAATTTTTTATGAAGTTGCACCTATATATTGCCTGGGTTAGATAATCCCATCCGGCTAAAAAAGCGATCGCCCAACTTGAGGACCGAGAAGTATTTATACTTACTTACCTGTAAGCCCTATCGCTTCCCCCAATTTACCGTCAATTAATGCAGCCAGAAAATGGAGTAAAAAATGCTTTTGATGCCATTGAGAAACTGTTAGCAAAATCATAATTATTGATCAGGGATTAACAATACTTATTGAAGTTAATCCCTAAACTTGTCAAGATTGATTAATCACCAATGACAATGAATGAGAAACCACAATCTACACCACGCTCTGGTGTAGACGTTAGGCAGAAAAAGTGATGCGAACTTACATCATCAGCAATCGCGGTTGAGATATTAAAGGTGCTCCAAGGATGACCAAAAGTAGTGGCGACAACTACAGGAACTGAATTGAATGGTGTACTAAACTCAACTAGGTAAAAACCGTTATCGAATCTTTGAACGCGAAAACCGGAACCCTGAATAATAGAACCCCTATCATCAACAAGACCATAAACATGACGGGCCATAACGTAATCCTCAAAAATTGAAATTAACAGTTAGATTCTATAGTCTTCAGGATCAAAAATCAATAGAAGGATTCAGGTCGCAGAAGAAGGAATAAAAGTGCTTGAAATTGCGGTAGGACTGTCGGTGAAAGCTCACCATAATGCTAAGGATTTTGTTGAGATTGAGGATAAAGCAGATTTGGAGGTTAAGCTGTAGCATCAACTAACCTTAACAAAGCCTCAATCGCATCCACTGCTCTGCCGACACCATCTTCTACTCTGAGCAAGCTACCAACACTAGCTGATCGCTCCTTATAAACTGGATCGAGTAACAATTGCTTTAACTCACTAGCTAATACTGTAGCCGAATAACGATCGCGACTGACTTGCCGACCTACACCCAATCGTACCACCCTTGCTGCATTATCAGGACGGTCAAAATCGTCAGGCACTACTAACATGGGGCGACCTGCCAACAGCGCTTCCCCAGTTGTACCAATACCACCATGATGCACGATCGCCATTGATCGAGGAAAAAGTTCCGAGTGTGGGGCGTAGTCCACGGCAATAGTCCCATTTGGTAGTAACTCAGACGGCACTTGTCGCGCTTCCTTTCCCATCAACAAAACAGCCCTATAACCCAACTCTTTTAAGGCAGTGGCGGCCTCAATGTAAAAGTTACCTGGAGACATAACCCCCGATGAACCCAAGGTAAAAGTGATGGGAGGCTCCCCACTATCTAAAAACTGCGTCAATTCTACAGACAAACCCTCTGAGTTGCGAGGGCGGTAAAAAGGAAAACCTGTTACCACAGTTAAAGACGGCCAGTCCGGTTGTGGGGCTGCTAACATCTCAGAAAACAGCCCCAAAACTAAATCGGGCGAGTGTAGACCGCCAAATAGAGGATTACAATCGGCTGCTAAACCCAGTTCGGACCGCAGTTGTCGCCAAGGGGCTATCCAAAAACGTGCTTGCCACTGAAAATTTCGTGCTATGCTATCTTGCATTCCCATTATCTGTGTTTTTTCGTAAGGGGAGAGGGGAATATTTCCACTCCAAAGATTACTCTGAAGATCGTAAGCAGATAAAAAAGAGTAGGGCGAAAGAATACACGAAACCCAAGGGATAACAATTTTTTCTGCCACCAGAGAACCTGCAAAAGTGAGGGGATGAGTGATGAGCAAATCAGCTCCGGTGCTTGCTGCCATTAGGTCGGTGTAACTCGCCTGTAAATGGGGCATTAACATATAACAGACGACGTACTCGAGCGATCGCTTTTGCAACATCATTAGACTCAGAAATTCCCGATCTTCTTCAAACTCAGGTATACTATCAGGTCTAACTGGATAGAATTCAATGCCTTGAGCTTCCACTTGTTGACGGTATCTCTCGCTAGTGGCGATTAAGGGGCGATGACCTTGATTTTGTAAATCTAGAGCGATCGCTAGATAAGGGTATAAATCACCCAAGGTACCGAAGGTCGTCAGCACGATGCGTTTACTTGAAGTTGTTTTGGGCTGTGTTAAAGTAAGCTTCTCTTCCTCTGTCATGACAGTACGCATTCAATGCTCCCATAGATTATCCCTTTACCATCTCATACTTTATTTACTTTTTTTTGGAAGAATAAAAACTGGGATACACCCCTCCAAAACTGGCCACTCATACTAAAATTTCAAACAATTTTACCGCGTAATGAACCTCTTTCCCCCGAAAAAAATTACTCTCCAATAAATGTATTTCATTACCTTACAGAATGTTATACTTGCGTTCGTTCCCCTGTGGGTTCAAAAAAACAATAACTGAAGAGATATCCGATTCATGACACAACAGAGAGATTCAGTATTCTATTTTGATGGCGATGCTGATTATGTCAAGATTGCCGATGACAAAACCTTATGGGTAAGTAACTATACCGTAGAAGTCTGGCTAAAACCTGATGGAGTCCCTGACGAAGTTTGGAAAGGCATTTTTGGTAAAGCTGGTCCTAACTATAATATCTGGTTAAAGAATACAGGAGCAATAGCTCATCGTTATCAGACCACAGCAGGAAATGATATCGGAACAGAAACCGATGATGGTGTCGTCAAGTGGGACAAGTGGAATCATATTGCTATTACCAACGATGGCAAAAATGCCAAAATCTATGTTGATGGAAAACTGCAAGCAGAAGAAGCGGTCAACGAACCTTTAGTAATAGCTCAAACGCCTATATTCATCGGAGTTATACCAGAAGAAGAAGCACAGACCAAAGATTTTAAAGGACATCTGACAGAAGTTCGTCTTTGGAATCACGTTCGTTCCCAGGATGCAATTAAAGACAATATGTTCTATCGCCTCACAGGAGGCGAGCAAGGGTTAGTGGGATATTGGCCCCTCAATAGTGTCGATCAGAATAATACTGTTAGTGATCGAAGTGAAAACGAAAATCAGGGTAAAGTTTATGGGGCAGTCATAGAGGGACAACTTCCATACCTTGAAGAAGACCAAGAAGCAGACAAACGACAATCAGTTTTAAAGTTTGATGGTAAGAATGACTATGTTTATGCGACTATAGCAATTCCGTCGGATTCTCTTACCGCTTCCTGTTGGGCAAAAAGTGACTCTTCGTTATGGAATGGAGGAGGCATTTTCGGTCAACGCTCTATATTCCGTATTCAGCCAGAAAAAGGTACTCAAAAGTTGTGGTTTCTAGTTAATGTAGGTGGATGGCAGAAAACAATTTGCGACTTAGCATCTCTGAATATAGACATTACTCAATGGCATTATTATACGGGAACTTATGACGGACAAAGCATTCGTCTCTATGTTGATGGTGAACAAGTCAGTAGTACCATTCATGATGGCACAATGGCAACTAGTTCTACTTGGGTGGATGCAGGATACAGTGACGGAAAAGGTGGTAGCAGTAGTGGTTACTTTCTAGGGAAAATCACAGAAGCAGCAATCTGGACTCAAGCCCTCAATGGTTCAGAAATCAAAAATATAATGCTTCAACGTTTAAGTGGAAAAGAGGATGGTTTATTACTCTATTGGCCTCTCAATGAAGGAGCAGGAAAAGTTGCTAATGATAGTAGTGCCAACGGAAAAAATGGCAACATTCGAGGCGCCGCCGTTTGGGACGAACAATTCCCCCTGGCAATCCCTCCAGTTAAGCAAGATAAATCTGCTGTAATTAAAAATCCTGCATTCAACTTAGTCGCAGACGTTGCGGGAGGAACAGCCTATTCAGGAGGCGATGTTTGGGGTTGGTGGTCTAATAATGGGGCTGCACAAAAATGGACGATTACCCCTGATGGAGTTATTACTACTCATTTGAATAATAGTCTGGCTCTGGATTTAGAAGAGCTACCGAATAGTAGTGGCTGGGTTCAAAATGTTGTCCTTAAATCCGTTGATGGTTCGGCAACTCAACAATGGGAAATTTTACCCAGTGGTGTCATCAAAAACAAGAGTAATGGCTTAATTATGACTATGGAAGATTATGGAAATTATCAAAAATTGATTTGGGCTTGGAAACCATTAGCTCTAGGAGAATTTGATGAATCTAATCCTCCAGCTAAGGCTAAATGGGAATTGATCAACATTTGAACTCAGCCTAGAAGTTATTCAATTTTGAGAATGAAACAGTCCTCATAGCCTCTTTTGGCGATAGCTAACGCACAATCAAATTAGCCAGTGGTCGCCCTTGGGACTTTGAGAGTTGGACAGGGGCGAGCGCTCTTTTCGAGTCACAAAAGAGGGACAAAAAAAATTTTTAACAGTCTTGTATTTTGTATTTTTGTAGTGTAGAGTCAAGAACGAGGATATGTAAAGTTTGTAACAATTTAACCATGAAACGAATACTACCGTGGGTCATGTCAGTCCTACTGACATTCGCCTGCATTAATATTAGTCAAGCGTCAGCACTTGCTGCCGAGAACCTAGTCGTAAACGGCAGTTTTGAAGAACCAACCGTCGAATCATTAGAATATAAAAGGTCAGTTCCAGGCTGGCAGTTATCTGCTGGTCCCGCCGTGGAATTTCAGCAAGGAATCGCAGGGGCAGCCTACGATGGCAGACAGCTTATAGAACTCGACGGTCTTGAAGTTAGCGGCATTTATCAAGATATTCCCACCGAGGTAGGCAAAACCTACAAACTTACTTTTGCCTTCTCCCCCCGTCCCGATGTCGTGGACAACAAGCTGAACGTCAGTTGGGGAGATACCACAGTTGCACAATTGGATAAAAGCGGTGAAGGTCTCTCCGATACCGATTGGCAGGTTTATACCTACAATCTCAAAGCCACCTCCGACAACACTCGTCTGAGCTTCGACGATCTCAACGAAACATCCGACGCTCTGGGTACTTACATTGATGCGGTGAGTGTGGTAGAAACTATTGCTGCCGATGCGCCCTGTTCAGAAGGCCCCAAGGCTAATCTGATTGACTTCAACTCTGCCGAGTCGTTAAATGCAGCAGCCCAAACAATTTCCAGTGGCGGAGCTACAGTTTCATTTAGTAACCTCAACGTTATTAAGACTGGAGACACTAAAGGTGGATTTGGTGGACAAGCAGGCAAGAACCAGGTAATTGCCTCGGATCGAAGCAACTTTAATGGTCGCTTTTTGACCGGGGGCGGCAGCACAGCTGCTTATCGCCCAACCAACTATACTCGGGCGATCAATTTTAGTAAGCCGGTAAACAATGTCTGTTTCTTCGTTGCCGACATTGACTCTGGTGAAGGAATCACCGTAAAAGCCAAGGATGCCAAAGGAACAAGCCTCTATTCTAAAAACTTCCCTAGTTCTCTGAAAAAGGACACCGCTCTAGTGACTTTTGACTTGAGCAAGATTGAGGGAATTAAACGGATCGAATTGGTAGGAAACGATCCTATCGGTATCGACAATTTATCCTTTAATTAATCAAAATCAATCCTTTTGATTTTACAGCGATCGCCTCTTTGTAGAGGATGATCGCTTATTTAGAGTCCTAGTCAAAAAACGTAATACTTATAGATATGGTTTGATTTCAATCGCCAATACATCTTCTGGTACACTATTGATTAAATAATTGTAAGTAGGTTTTTGTGTTTCGAGGGGTGATGGTAGGTTGCCAATAGGAGAACTAGACCAGGATTGCTCAAACTCCATCCACAGTTCCTGCAATTGAGGAGATTCAGCACTGTCAGCTAAAATCCGCATTACTACTTCATAGATACCTAACAACTCATCCAAATTGTTACGGGCATAAATTCTACCATTTGCTAGCGCTCCATCCACAGTTAACCGACCACCTACAATATCTCTGAAGGTATGGGCATCGCTACAGAAATCTATTGAGTCTGGTGATACTATATAATCAAATTTAAGTTGGAGATAATCGCTACCCTCAGCAGTTACTTGTAACAGGGTTCCATCAAAAGCGATCGCCACAGTTTTTTCAGACACAATATGCACTAATGTTTTCCATGTCTCCCCACCCTGGAGGCGAAGAGTTTCGATCAAGCGACGTAACCATGTCGCTAATTGTTCCTGACGTTCTGTGGTAGTATGTTTCATTTGCAATCTGGTTGTAAAGTAATATCAAATCCTTAGAATTTACCACACAACAATGTCAACACTATAAAAAAATAATTTCTTTTTCTTTACAAGACTTACGCAGAATCACCTTAATGGGATAGAAGTTGTTGCAACTCCTCCAAATGTAAAGAAATCTCCCTTTGACAAAACCATTATAAATGAGACATTGCAACAATCTTAGCAAACAATTACGAACAAAATTATACAGTATATTGATTTTAAATGTGATATTTCTGGAGGGTATGCTGAGTTATACGAAATGCTAAAAGACTATCCTTTCCAAATCAGTGATACAATACCTCTGTCGCAGAAAATTTAGCCAAAGGAAAACTTATGTTTGCCCTATTTTTATTCTGTATAATCTTTACTTTTTTTAATTGGTTAGTGTACCAACCTGAGACTCAAAAC
>JBCBCI010000030.1:0-23577 GCA_038530755.1 Cyanobacteria bacterium J06592_8
ATTTGTTGTTAACAGGATTTGAACGGGCTGAAGTTGAACGACAACGCGCTGAAATGGCTGAGTCTGAACTCGAACAACAGCGTCAACAAACACAGACCGAACAACAACGGGCTGAACGATTAGCCCAACGACTACGGGAGCTTGGTGTCAATCCTGATGAGCTATAGTATAGAATAATAGTTTTAAATCATAATGACTTAAGCAAATGCGAAGTATATTTCTCAAATTTCTAACCCTTTTACCTCTATGTTGGGGTTGGTTTTTGATGGATATTTCTTCTCAGAACTTCGCAACCGCTCAAGTGGTTCCCGACCAAACGTTACCTAATAATACGATTGTTACTCCTCAAGGCAATATTTTTCAAGTTGATGGCGGAACCCAGGCTGGAAACAATTTATTTCATAGTTTTCAAGATTTTTCTATCGAAGCGGGAACGGCTGTTTTTTTCAATAATGTCGTTAATATTCAAAATATTATTGGTCGAGTCACGGGCGGTAATCTTTCTTTAATTGATGGTTTAATTCAAGCCAACGGTACGGCAAATTTATTTTTACTCAATCCCAGCGGTATTATTTTCGGACCTAACGCTCAACTCAATATCGGCGGTTCATTTATTGGCAGTACCGCTAATAGCGTAGTTTTTAGTGACGGTAATGTTTTTAGTGCAATTAATCCTCAAGCTTCACCGTTACTGAGTGTTAATGTTCCAGTGGGTTTACAATTTGGCTCCAGTCCGAGTCGAATTACGAACCGTTCGCAAGCGATTGGGATTGGTTTAGAGAATAATCCAGCCCCAACTGGTTTACAAGTTCAACCCGGACAAAATATTAGTTTAGTTGCAGGTAATCTGAATATTGAGGGTGGAAATCTGACGGCTTTCGGCGGTCAAATCGAACTCGGTACGGTTCGCAATGAGGTTTGGATATTCGGTGAAGGTACCTCTACAACTTCAGCCAGTTCTGGAAATATTCTGCTTTCTCAGGGTAGCCAAATCACCACGAGCGGTTTAGGGGGCGGTAGAGTCTTCGTTCAAGGTGGTAACGTCACACTCACAGACGGTTCAGGATTACGAGCCAATACATTTGGGGATTTTGATGGCGGTGGAATTCAAGTTCAAGCCGCTGAGGTGAATATTCAAAATCGAGCCTTTTTGTCAGCTTCCGCACTTTCAGGAACAGGCGCAGGTGGTGGTATTAATATTGATGCAGATAATGTGACGATAACTGGAACCACACCCTTTCAACTGGTTACTCAACTGTTAGCTTTAGCAGATGACTCTCAACAATCGGAGTCAGTTCCAACTTTTGACCCCCTCAATCCTCAAGATGGCTTGTATAGTTTCAGTGGCGGAGAGGGGAACGCCGGGGATATTATGATTAATGCTAATCAGCTTATTGTTCGAGAAGGTGCGGGGATTTTAACACCTGCTTTTGGTGCAGGCGAGGGTGGAAATATTACCTTCAATGTACAGTCAGCAGAACTCACTAACGGTTCTTTGATTGTGACGGGAACTGCTGCATCAGGTCCGGCTGGGACTATGGAGATTAACGCCAATCAACTGCGAGTCTTGGAAGGAACCACACTCAGTACCTCACCCATTAGCCCGGATGAAGAAGGTCAAGGTGGAGATGCCATTCTCAATGCTAATTTTATCGAACTACGAGGAACACCTGCGGGGGCTGAGGTTCCGGCTGGACTCTTTACCGCTACATTAGGACAAGGTGATGCGGGCGATATTACGGTGAATACTCAACAACTACTTGTTGCGGAAGGTGCCCAAGTTTCCAGTTCAGCATCGGGTGCGGGAGAAGGTGGAAATCTGACGGTGAATGCGACAGATATTGAACTGAGTGGGATTTCTGTGGATGGTCGATTTATTTCGGGTTTGCTGACTTCGTCCTCTTTGTTGACGGTACAAGGACAGCGAGGAACCGCCTCAGCAGGCGATTTAACGGTGAATACCCAGCGATTAACGGTGCTAGACGGTAGCCAAATTTCGGCGGCAACGGGCGGCGAAGGAACTGCCGGAAATTTGACGATTAATGCCTCTGAATCGATTCAGGTGATTGGAGAAACGACCAATGCTGACCCAACCGTTGAATCGGTTTCCTTTGGGATTATCGGGGATGGGATTATTCCTAGTGCGATAGAATCCAATACCAGTGGTGCCGGAAATGCCGGGAATTTAGAGATTAATACCAGTCAGTTGACGGTGCGAGATGGCGCAGAAGTTGGTGTGCGCGGAACGGGTCAAGGTGCCGCCGGAAACTTGAATATTAACGCCGAAGCGATTACCTTAGACAATCGAGGGGCGATTAGTGGGGCGACGGCTTCTGGAAGTCAGGGAAATATTACCATTAATACTCAAACTTTGCAGTTGCAGGGTGAGAGTCGAATTACAACTAATTCTGGAACGGCTGATGGTGGAAATATTACAATCGATACTCAGACTTTAATTGCGCTGGAAAATAGTGATATTACTGCCAATGCTCAACAGGGGCGTGGAGGTCGTGTTAGTATTAATGCTCAAGGTGTATTTGGGGCGGAGTTTCGTTCAGCAGCGACCTCGAAAAGTGATATTACCGCAACCAGTGAGTTAGGAACAGATTTTCGGGGGACGGTGGATATTAATCGCCCAGAAACCGATGCAGATTCCGCCTTAGCAGACTTACCGACTGATATTGTTGACCCCAGCAGTTTAGTAATTGCAGGCTGTGCGAGTTTTGAAGGAAGTGAATTTATTCTAACTGGACGAGGCGGTTTACCACCAAGTCCCAATGATTCTCTCAGCAGTGAAGCGGTAATTGTCGATTGGATTGATGCGGTGATTCGCCCAGACTTGAACCCAAAATCTACAAGGAATCAACATCAGCCTCTAGAAAATTCTCCAAGTTCGACAGAAAATCCTCAACTGATTGAAGCCCAAGGTTGGATTGTTCGGGCTGATGGGGTTATCGAACTGGTGGCGACACCTCCGCAAGTTACACCTCGCCGTTCAGCCTTGAAACCAGTTCCCTGTCAAGATTTTGTACAATCGCCAACTTGACCTCTCAACTCAGTTTCAACTCAGATAGAATTTATGCCTACTATTGTTTATCATAAAACGGTATGATTAGCAAAAAATTAATTTGATATTGCAGTAATGCGTCAACCTCTACTCCTCTTTCTATTTTTGAGTTTTATGGTTTTGGGTATTGTTCTTGGAACACGCTTGAATATGCCCAACATCAAAACGATTACTCTATTACACACCAGTGATATTCATGGTTATCTCATGCCTTGGGATTATTATACCAATAAACCTGCTGAATTGGGATTAGCAAAAGTTGCCACTCTCATTGAACAAGAACGGGCAAAAGACCCAAATTTAGTGTTAATTGATGATGGAGATACAATACAAGGCACACCGCTTGCCCATTATTACAATATCATTGATACTCAGTCTCCACATCCCATTGCTACAGCATTTAATACCCTTAATTTTGATGCGGTGACGCTGGGAAATCACGACTTTGACTTCGGAATGGAGGTGCTGTCTCGTTGGATGAATCAATTAGAGGCACCCGTTGTCTGCGCTAATGTGGTTCAAGCAGATGGAAGTCCGGCTTTTAAACCTTATCTGATTAAAGAGGTTAAAGGCGTTAAGATTGGAATTTTGGGATTAACAACAACTGCGGTCATCAACTGGCTTCCGCCTGAAAACTTTGGTGGACTTTCGTTTACAGACCCGATTAAAACCGCTCACCAATATGTCCCTGAACTGCGAAATAAAGGGGCCGAAATTGTGATTATTGCTCAACATACAGGCTGGACAAAAGCTCCAAAAAACTATCGTTCAAATCCGGAAGCTTGGTTGACGGAACCTCAAACCTGGAAGACAACAGGCGCAACTCCAGATGAAAATGTTACCCTTGAACTCGCTGAACAGGTAGCAGGTATTGATATTATTCTTGCCGGACATTCTCACATTAATATTCCGAAGGTTGTGATTAATAATGTGTTAATTGCTGAACCCTCTTATTGGGGAAAAGCTCTCAGTAAGTATACAGTTAAACTCGAACGTCAAGGTCAAACTTGGCAAATTATTGAAAAAGATTCGACAAATTTATCAGTGAAAGCGGTTGAACCTTTACCTCGTTTTGTTGAACTTCTCCAGACGCAACATCAACAGATTATCAGTTATCTCAATCAACCGATAGGAGAAGCAAAATCTGAATTTGTTGGGGGAATGGCTGCACGTATTCAAGGGAGTGCGCTGGCTCATTTGGTTAATACCGTACAACGTTCAGCCGCTGGTTCGATGGGGTATCCAGTCGATATTTCATTAACGTCTATTTTTACCGATAAAAGTCAAATTGAAGCCGGAGAAATTACGCTGCGAGATGCCTATAATATTTACATTTATGATAATCGTTTGTTCATCCTGGAAATAACTGGAGAGATTTTACGTCGAGCCTTAGAAAAAAATGCCGCTTATTTTGAACAAGTGAAAGCGGATACTTTACCCGCATCTCCCCGAGAATTAGTTGCTGAGAATATGCGTGATTATAATTGGGATATTTATCAAGGGATTGACTATACCATTGATATTACTAAACCTCTTGGTCAACGCATTACGCGGCTTCTACTTCAGGGAAAACCAATTGAGCCTAATCAAGTTTTGCGAGTTGCGCTGAATAACTATCGTGCGCTGGGAGGCGGTGAATTTTTCATGTTTAAAGAGGGTAAAATTATAGATAAATCTCATCAAGAAATTCGAGATTTTATTGCTGAATATCTGAAAAACAAAAAGACCATCTCTCCGCAGGAATTTGAGCGTGATAATCTTAAATTTATACCTGATATTTATTCATACTACTTTAAATAGAAGTTTGAAGTGCAATTAATGACGGGGAAATAGAACGCAAATCAATAGTAAGCTTTTTGCGATCGCAGTTTTAGATTAGTTAGCTATGCTCTAGAATTTTACAGTTTAAATCACCTAAAATACAATAATAAATATTACTTTGTTTCCTAAAGATTCAACAAAACAATTATAGCTGAGGGTATTGTTGTTGCTAAATTTCTAAAATATCTATACAATATGAAGTGAGATTTGATCTGGCTTTGGGAATACTAAACTTTAGTGTTGATTCATTTTAGTTTCTCGTACCCAATCCACTTTAGGAGACAATTTAATGGAAAAAAACAATTTTTCACATCCAGATAATCGATCTCGAGGAGAAGGAACACCCGAAAATATCGCCTTTGAGCGTCAACTGCAACAATTTTCTCAACAGGTATCGATGATTGTCGGCTTACACACGGGAGGAAAGTTATCTTCTCAAGAATCTTACCAACGAATCAAACACTTTTGGAAACAGGTGAAAGCTGTTCGCAAAGAATTAAGGAATTAGGAATCGATAGAAATCTTTAAGATTTTTGAGAATAGGGAACCTCTATTGAAGCCGATCCTTTATTTGAACATCCACAGATAGCTGATAATTAGTAGGAGAGAATAAATCATTAGTCTTATTAATCAGACAAGGATCTCCCATTAAACCCACAATAGTACCATCAAAAGTAATTGTAGCTGTCGCATCTGTGCGATTTCTCTCACATAAGGATTCTCATGCTCTTTTAGCATTTTAATGAGCTTTTCTCTCTGCTCTTGAGAAAGATGGTTTTTTGCTGGCATAGTCCGAGGCGATCGCACGCATTACTGATTTTTGTATTATACAATCAAGCTGCGTAGCAGCTTACTTGCCGGGGGTCATAGGCAGACAACAAAACCCCCACAATTAATGGCGAGGGTTGGGTCGGGGGGTTAGATGGAGGGAAGTTCAGAAATAAGAGACATTGGCTGAAAACTAGGAATGGTAAAGTTTTGACCTTTAGGCTTAAGATAATGGTGTTTTCCTTAATCTCAATGCTCTAATTAAGTTATTATTAATTCAATATGTGGAAAGTGGGATTAAAAGCATGAAAAAAACCCTATTTATATGTGCACTAGCCACTCATCTATGCTTAATGATGTTTATGGCTAGTCCATCAAATGCGGCTATTCTTTGGGATCAAATTACTACTTTTGGGCCTCTTGAACAACTAACAGAGCCATTTTACCCCCCAAAAAAAGAGTATATAGATCTTGGTATTGCTATTCCTCGTTCATCAAATTTGTTCGCATTTGACGAGCGGCAAAATGTAACCCTTCCTCGCAATATCAAAATAGCTAAACCGAATCCCAGTCATATTGAAGTCGAGGCATTTGCCAATTTTGATATTGAAAACTTGAGTGATACAAATCTAGCTTATGACTGGGATGCTGATTTTGATACAATGCCTGAACTTGAAGCCGGATTAACTGTGAACAGTCACTTCATTGCTTTCTATAGATTGAAGAAAGGTCCTTTTAGAAAGGATATTACCGCAATGATTACTTTTGACACTCCTATTATTGGTTTTATTGATTCTCGTGATAGTGCTTTGACGAATGACTTATTTTCTTTTACTCAATATGAAAACCCTCCCAATCGAACATTAGAAGGTTTACAGTGGACGGCAGAAACTGAATTCTCAGGCCCAGACTATCTTGAAACTCGTGATTATGTAAAGATTACTGGGGAATATAATAATATTTTGCAACTCCGATGGTCAAGTTGGGTTTATGAAGGTTTACGAGTCTTAACACAAGCAGATGATACTTTCTCTCGAAGATAGTTGACTCAATAATCCTAGTTATTCCTGTAGTATAATTGTTGAACATAAGGAATAGTTATGTTCAACAATTTAGCCCCTATCTTAACTTGTTAATTTGCAGTTCATTAAAAACCCTTAAGTTGTAGGATCTACCTATGGGAGGAGAAGGTGCGTCTGATAGAAAAGCTGGATAAAAGGGTGTCGTTAACTCTTCAATTTGCCCATTTGTATCACTAACTCCATCATTATTCAAATCGTCCCATATAATTAATGGATGAGAGGGTTCGGCGACTAGAACTCCTAAACTTATAACCGTCAGAGATAAAAGTTTTGAAAAAATGTTTTTCATCCGATTTTCGTCTAACTCAACTTCAAGTAAATCTATTTTACTCGATTGAAATAAAACATCAAAATTGTAGCTTTTCTGAGAGAATCTCTAATGCGATCGCTAATTTTTGATCATTGAGTTGATCTTGGAATTCTTGACTTTTTAACCTTTGTAACTGTTGACTTGCTAATTCTTGATCTTCTGTTGCGATCGCCTGATAAACTTCATCCCATAAAGATTTTAACGGCTTTTGAATAGGCTGGAGTTGGGTTTGAATATATGCAGCTAACTCTAGTACATTCATCTGCTGAAAACGAGATTGATCCAAATTCAAAGGCCAGCGATCGCTACGAAAGGGAAAAGCTGGAAGATTGGCTTGATTGTAGAGATTTCCAATGGGATTATTAGCCCAATTATACCGCACCGCCACAGGATTTTTAACCGCTTTACTGGTGAGAACAACTTCCCCGCTTTGAATCTTTCCCTGCGCCCAAAAAAAACGATGATTACTTCCGGCTAAAGCAAATCCTTTTAATTGATTTCCTTTGATTTTCAACTCTTTTTGATCAAAAGTAACAATCGCTTGATTTCCCTTAAATTTAACAGACTGATAAACAGGCCCACTCCCAACGATATTTTTCTGACCATAAACCTTTGTTAGTGCGGCTAAAGACAATCGTTTTCCGGCTAACTGTTTATTTGAGGGGTGAATATTGCTAAAGTCATCATTTTCATCTAAAATATCAATGGTTGAAATCATCGCAGTATTCGGTAGTTTCAAAGCCTCTTTTTGAGCATCTCTTAATCTCGGCCAAGGATCGTCTTCTGAAGGATAAATTTGTTTGTCTAAAAAATTTGCCAGTTCAACAAACAAAAACGGTGCATTATCCAATCCCCACAAACTTCGCCATTCTTGAATCAGACTCGGAAATAAAATCCGATATTGCATTGCTTGTTCTGCATTAGATTCTCCTTGCCACCAAATAAACCCTTTGGGAGTGTAGGGAATGGCTGGATTAATTATACCATTAAATAACTGAGCAGGCTGAATATTATTTTTCTGTTTATGTTGCTGCCAATATTCTAGAACTTCTGGAAAATTAGCCGTGAGTAACGGTTCAGATAAAAAGGTTTCAATTTCTTTGTTAGGAACCGCTAAATGAACAATTCCGATGGGTACATTTAGGCGTTGATGGAGTTCTTTCGCAAAAAAATAAGCCGTCGCGGGAAAATCTTTAACCGTTTCTGGAGTCGTGATTTCCCATTTTGCCGAAACAGTTTTTTGAGGAGTATTTGCAGGCCAGCCATTTTCTTTCGGTGATGAATTCGCATCCCAAACGCGAATATTCGGAAAATTAGCTTGGGTAATTTCAGCCGAAGAATTATCACTGCGACTAACAAACCACCACATATTACTTTGTCCGCCAGCTACCCAAACTTCCCCGACTAAAACATCTTTTAATGTGACTCGCCGCGACCCTTGAATACTTAAATTAAACGGCCCGCCCGCCTCTCCAGTCGGAATTTTAACTTGCCATTTTCCATCGACTTCAACCGGGCTTTTAATCTCTTTATCTCTAAATTTTACGGTAACAGTATTACCCGGTTTATCCCATCCCCAAAGGTTGACTTGAGTTTGCTGTTGTAGTACCATACCCTCGGAAATAATCGAAGGTAAGCTAAATTTTTCTTCAGAATTTAAGTCTCCATCAAAGTTGAGGGCGAATAAGATGACGAGTAGCAAACCTACAAAAATAATATTAATTTTCTTCATAATACTTCAGTAAAACCTCACCTGCTTCTGGCAAATTTGCACCAAATGTTATGACTCCATCTTCATGTCCTGCCATTGCTAGAATTTTTTGTTCTGCTAAATCTTCCTGTTCAAATAAACGAAACATTTCCCCTGCCATTTGTGGCGTACCGTAGGGAACTTCTGGACGAGTTGTCGGCACTTGAAATAATAGCTTTTTCCAGAGTTCACCCTGATGAATATGAATAATCGCTTGAATTTTAGAATCAAAATGATAAAGGGCAGCATGAGTGAGAGATTCAGAAGAAGCTTTAACTGGTCCTCGACAGGTGAGGGTATTTTCAGCTAAATTAAATGCTGTGACCTGAGTATAATATTCTGCTTTTAGATGAGGAAAATGTCCGGTTTGAGTTCCCGAAACTATAAATTCTAAAGACTCTCCTAAGCGAATACTAATATTCCCAAACCCAATCCCATTGTCATAAACACCAATTAAACCCAAGGAATAGAGATGATCTCGCCATTGCATCAAATCTTGAATTTTATATTCAGAAATGGGTTCATCTTTTAACCAATGACAGTGATATTTAATAACGCCTTCATCCATAAATCATTCACTCCCAAATTAACAACAAAAAAGGCGAACTGTAGTCATTGTTCGCCTTCCTATATTAGATCTAGATTCAGCATCAATTAAAGCTTCGTGCCACATTCTGGACAGAAATGATTGCTAGCAACATTCTTGGTACCACAATTGCTGCAATACACTAATTCTGTTGCTTGTTCTAACTTTTTGCGTTCGGGTAGTCCGATCATCTGAGCATTACTCTTACCCGGTGCCACCATCGGATAACAGTTTTCATCTCGACGCACGCGCACATCCATCAATACCGGGCCATCATAAGCCAGCATTTCAGTCAACGCATCATGGAGTTCATCGGGACGACTGACTAAGATTCCCTTCACACCGTAGGACTCCGCCAATTTAACAAAATCCGGCATTCCCAATTCCATATTTGAGGAGGAATATCGTTCCCCAAAGAAGGTTTGCTGCCATTGGCGTACCATTCCCTGCCAACCATTGTTGATAATTACAGTTTTGGCGTTAATGCCATACTGCATCAACGTTCCCAACTCCTGAATATTCATCTGAACACTGGCATCTCCAGCAATACAGATCACTTCATGGTTCGGGAGGGCAACCTTTGCACCCATCGCCGCAGGCAGTCCAAATCCCATTGTCCCTAACCCTGCACTAGAAATCCACTGACGAGGCCCATTTTTGAGGAATTGAGCCGCCCACATTTGATGCTGACCCACATCGGTTGTATAGTAGGCATCAGGCGCCATTTTGGCGAGCGTATCAATCACCTTTTGGGGAGAGAGACTATCCGGATATTCAGGCACTTCTAGGGGATAATCTTCCCGCCAACGGTCAATTCGCTCTAACCAGGCTTGGGTTTGATCTTGGGGTGCTGATTCTCCAATTTCGCGACACCGACGCAACAGATCGATTAAAACCTGCCGAACATCCCCAACAATGGGAACTTGAGGAGCGCGATTTTTCCCCACTTCTGCCGGATCGATATCAATATGAATCACTTCCGCCCGTGACGCGAATTCTTCCAGTTTTCCGGTCACGCGATCGTCAAATCTTGCCCCAACCGCAATCAATAAATCACATTCACTGACGGCAAAATTCGCGTAGGCGGTGCCGTGCATTCCTAACATTCCGACAGATAAGGGATGATTTTCATTGAATGCGCCCTTACCCATTAACGTGGTGGTAACAGGAATTTTGAACAGTTCTGCGAGTTCGTGAATTTCCGCGTGAGCATTGGCAGAAATCGCACCACCCCCGATATACAATAAGGGACGTTCAGCTTCGCGCATCAGAGCGATCGCTTGGTTAATTTGGCGCATATTGCCCTTAACCGTGGGTCGATATCCATGCAGAGCCACTTCCCCAGGATTTACCGGAATATAGTCAAATTCTTGCAAACCCACATCTTTGGGAACATCAATTAAAACAGGTCCGGGTCTTCCCGTACTGGCAATGTGAAAGGCTTCCGCCACAATTTTTGCCATATCTTCAGGATTGCGAACCAAGTAAGAATGTTTGACAATTGGGAGTGTTATCCCAAAAATATCAGTTTCTTGGAAAGCATCAGTCCCGATCGCCTTACGAGCGACCTGTCCGGTCACAACAACCAATGGAATCGAATCCATGTGAGCCGTTGCCATTCCGGTCACTAAATTGGTAGCTCCAGGGCCAGAAGTGCCAAAACAAACCCCTACCCGACCCGTCGCCCTAGCGTAAGCATCCGCCGCATGAGCCGCGCCTTGCTCATGTCTGACGAGAATATGCTTGAGATCGCCTCTGGCTTCAGCAAGATAGAGTTCATCATAAATTGGCAGAATTGCTCCACCCGGATAACCAAATATATGCTCTACTCCGTGACGCTTTAAGCTGTCCATCAGAGCAAAGGCCCCCGTTGCAGGTTTTGCTGCTACTTCAGTTCTAAGTTGCACAGGAATTCCTCTCGGTTGGTTTTAATATTCGAGATAAAGTTACTATTTTAATACTAATCAGGCTTTTCAATTTGTCAGTGTGCCTTTTTTAACAAGATTTAACCTAAACTTTCGGTATCGTGCGACTGGCAGGCAACCGAGAATACCCGACCGGGAATAGAAAGCTAATTGCCGATCTCATCGAGTGTTGAGAAATTTGGAATTCCTTTAATTTGTACGCACTGATTTGGATAGTATTCTACTTCTGACCAGAAGAAAGTTATCTTTAATCTTTTATTTATTCTACGAGGTGTTCAACGAACTCTTCTGTTTATTCCATCTGTTTTTAGATTCTTTAAGCGAATATGCGTCATTCTTGTCTTTCTGTTTCCTTAATTATTTAGATGGGTATCCTCAAAATCTCCTCAGTGTCGTACTATTAAGACTGAAAGATAGAGTATAGTGTATCATCTACTACTATTTTTTCCGATGATGCGGTGATATCAAGCTTATGTCACGCTAAATCAGGCGGAAAACATTCGGAGTCAAGAACATTGAAAAAGATAGAAGCGATTATTCGGCCATTCAAACTCGATGAAGTTAAAATTGCCCTCGTTAACGCGGGTATTGTTGGGATGACCGTCTCAGAGGTTAGGGGGTTTGGGCGACAAAAGGGCCAGACCGAACGCTATCGGGGTTCTGAGTATACCGTTGAGTTCCTACAAAAGCTCAAGGTTGAGATCGTTGTCGAAAACGATCAAGTCGATATGGTTGTCGAGAAAATCATCGCCGCCTCCCGCACGGGTGAGATTGGTGATGGTAAGATTTTCATCTCGCCTGTTGAACAGATTGTTCGGATTCGGACTGGGGAGAAGAACCAAGAAGCGATTTGACAGTACACAGTACATAGTACACAGTACATAGTACACAGTACACAGTGACCAGTTAGCACTCAAGATGTTACTCACTGAAAGCTGTCAAAACTAATACTTATAGCGCGATCGCGAGATACTCATCTGCGATCGCTTTGTTTTTTCAGTCAATGATCGCCCCCTTGTTTTGTATAATTTATAACAGGATTCAAGGGGTTTAACTCCTTTTTTATTGAGACGAAAATTGACTAATATTTCAAATAAAAAAAAATCTAAATTCATTGTCTCTACTGCATAAGTTAATGCTATCGTAAACTATAAGTTATTGACCCATCTAAGTCAGAAAATTATGTTCTCAAAACCTGCTGTTAACCTATTATTAACCCCGGTTTTAACTTCAGCCTTGGCTTTTGTCGGCGCTGGGGCAAATGCCATTACTTTAAACGGTTCTTCTGGGACTTGGAGTAATCCCGTTGGAGGAAGTTTTATTGAATTCCAAACCGTTGGAGAAGAAAACCAAATTCGTTGGGGAGATGCTGTAATTCCTGGACAACCTAGTGGGCTAGGATTTACAGGCGTTGAGACCACAGAAGTTGAGCTGGAAAACGTTTTCCAAATTGGAACCTTACGCCATTTCAACAATACAATTTTTGGAGATACGGCGGCGTCTGCGGTTGACTTATCCATCGATTTAGACTTTACCGAGTTTGGGGTCAGAAGTTTTGACTTCAGCTTTGAAATTGATGAAACAACTAACCAAGGCGAAGCCGAAAACTGCCCCTATCCCAGTCTGACTCCTTGTTCAGATCGAATCTCCTTTCCGGTTGCTTTTGCTCCCCAGAGCTTTGACATTGATGATGTCAGTTATACCTTATCTTTAGAGGGCTTTAGTTCTGCTGTCGATCAATCGATTCTGAGTGATTTTATCTCTGACGAATCCCAAACTTCTGAAGCCTTGCTGTTCGGAAAAATCACAGCCGTTGCTAATATTGGGCAGCCCGATGCTACTGTTCCAGAGCCTCAAACGATTGCAGGTTTATTCGCCGTTGGTTCAATCTTTGCTAGTCGGCTTTTAAAACGAGATTGGTTAAAATAGTTTTCATTTTGTTGGTACATTCAATGTATTCATTGATCGGAATGGATTTTCCCATAATTCCCGCTCCCGCATTCAAATGAATCCGATTTCCATACTGATACGCTGAACGAATCGAAATCGCGAGATCGGCTTTCCCTGTAGAGCTAAACCATCCAATTGTACCAGCATATAGACCTCTGGGTGCATCTTCCAAACGATTAATCCAGGCGATCGCATCTGACTTTTCAATTCCGGAAACAGTAATAGCTGGAAACAGAACTTTTAAAGCATCCCAAAGCGTTTTATTCTCTTGTAGCTGTCCGACAACATGGGATGATAAGTGTTGAACGTAAGGGTACTTTTTAACCCGCATGAAATCTAAGATCTTCACCGTGTTGGTCACACAGATTTCAATCATTTCTTGCTGAACTGAAAAAATCGACAGGGCGTGTTCTTTGACCTCTTTAGCTTCCGTAAAGAGTTCTCGCTGTAACTTTTGATCTTCGATGCGACTTTTTCCTCTAGGTCGAGTTCCCGCTAGGGGATTTGTAACGACCCAGTTATTAGAATGGATTTCCATTAAAATTTCTGGACTAAAGCCGACACCTCGTACTTCTCCAAGTTTAAAACAATAAGAGCGAGCAAAATGATTCCCTTGAGAACCAATTGCATAAGTTCCTAATAGATCTAGTTCTCCCGGAAATTTAATCGACCGACAAATGATAGCTTTTTGCAGTTCTTCGGCTTGAATCGCCTGAATTAAAGTCTCAACTTTTTGAATATATTGCTGTTTATCGGCAAAATACAACTCAGGTAAAGCAGTTGGGAAATAGGTACTTAAAACAGCCTCAGATTCGCAAATCGCTTTTAACTCAGAGTCATTACTGATACTTTTGAGATGAACGCCTTCAGAAGTGATGCGGAGTTCAATCTCAGGAACAAAAAAATAAAGCAGCGGTTGATCGATTGCTTGGGTATAGGGATAATAAAAACCCGCCATATCAAAGCTAATATAACCGTAAGCTGTCCAATTCTCAATCGGTAACTTAGCAAAGGCTGACTCAACTTGCTTAAAGGGATCTTGAATCGGTTGATACTGCTGCTGGCTAAAGCCCTCAACTGAAATTTTGTCTGCACTCACAGAAACTACTGCTAAAGCATTAGCAGCGATGCGAACTTCATGTTTTTGATAGTACATTATATAATCAAATAATAGCCCAGACTGTAGCAGATTTTGTAAGATAATCTGGGAATCTCTTTGACCAGGGATAAATCGTTCTTGATAAGTCAGCATTTACTATTAATTGAATTACACCAAGACCGTTAATGGCGTTTAGGATAAAAGTTTCAATGGTTTTAATGTACCATCTCGATTCCGATTCAAATCTTTTGTAAATCTTTCGCAAACATTAGTTCTGCTCTGTGACATTTTTCTTCGCAATCGAAGTGAAGCGACGGTTAAATCAGGGTCAATTGAACACTTAACCGGAACACCAACCACTAAACCTATCATTGCTGTTAACTTCTGTCAAGCTAGACTGTAGAGCTAGGGAATCTGAACCCAGAGAAGGATATTCACCTCAGAAAACAGACTTAATCAAACTATATACAGTTCAACCAACAAATCACCGATGAACCTGAAACAAATATTAATAATAGGGGGCATTTTTTCCCTGTTCCTATTCCAAACAGAACCGGCACTCAATTTACCTCCGCCCACTCAAACCCTCCAACAAGGCCGACAATATTATCAAGCGGGAAACTTGAACGCCGCCGCCGAACGTCTCGAACAGGCTATTGCGGAGTTTGCAGCCCAAGCAGATACCCTCAACGAAGCGATCGCCTGGAGTAACCTCGCCCTGGTTCAGCAAAAGTTAGGACAATCGCAACAAGCCACAACCGCCATTAACCGTAGCCTCGATCTGCTTCCGGCTGACTCTCCCCCTCGGATTTTTGCCCAAGTTCTGAATATCCAAGGTCAACTTTACCTGGCTCAAGCCGAACCCGAACAAGCCCTAGAAACCTGGAAACAAGCCGCCCAACAGTTCCAGCAAATTAAGGATATCCAGGGCGTTTTGAAAACCAAAATCAATCAAGCCCAAGCCTTACAAGCATTAGGACTCTATCGCCAAGCCTTGAAAACCTTAGAACAACTTCAAGAAATATTACGTTCTCAACCTGACTCAATTCTAAAAGCAACAGGACTACGAAGCTTGGGAGAAGCCTTGCGAGTCGTCGGCGATCTTAACCAATCTGAACTGATTTTACGTGAAGGTCTAGAAATTGCTCAACTTTTGGGGAATACACAAACCCAAGCCGAAATTTTACTGAGTTTAGGGAATACCCATCGAGCCAAAAAACAGCCTCTGATTGCTGTCAATGCTTACCAAGACGCTGCGATCGCCGCAACATCACCTCTAACTCGCACTCAAGCCAAATTAAACCATTTGCGGGTTTTAACCGATGAACGCAGCCAACTGCAAGCCGAAGCCCTGTGGCCTCAAATCCGAGTCGAACTCTCGGAACTGCCGATCAACCGCACAACCATCTATCTACGAGTCAATTTAGCCGAAAGTCTACTCAACCTCCCCAAACCGGAAATCGAGGTAGCCGTTGAACTGCTGAGTCAGGCCATTACCCAGGCCAGACAACTCCAGGATACCAGAGCCGAAGCCTACAGTTTAGGGAGTTTAGCTGCTGTCTACGAACAAACACAACAATGGGCGATCGCTCAACGTCTAAGCGAACAAGCCTTACTCTTAGCCCAGGCTATCAATGCTGATGATATTAGTTATCGCTGGCAATGGCAGTTTGGGAGAGTTCTAAAAGCCCAAGGAAAAACCGATATGGCGATCGCGGCCTATACTGAAGCGGTTGACACCCTAGAGTCACTGCGAACCGATTTGGTTGCCGTCGATCCCGATGTCCAGTTTTCGTTTCGAGATAGTGTCGAACCCGTTTATCGGCAATTAGTGAGTCTAATCTTACAACCTCCAGAAGCCAGTGTGTCTGCGAGTCAGAAAAATCTCAGCAAAGCCAGAGAATTAATTGAGTCATTGCAACTGGCTGAACTCGATAACTTTTTCCGAGAAGCCTGTCTAGATGCCGATATTCAACCTCAAGCCATCGATCAAGTCGATCCAAATGCGGCGGTGATCTATCCGATCATTCTCAGCGATCGCCTAGAAGTGATTTTGTCCGTACCGGGTCAACCCTTACGCTCCTATTCTACGGCCATAGCGGCTGAACAGGTCGATGCCACGGTTAACCAAATGCTGCAACTGTTTGCTCCGGTCTTTTCATCCCAAGAACGTCTAACATTATCCCAGCAGGTATATAATTGGCTGATTCGTCCGGCTGAAGCCGATCTCCAGGCGAATGAGATTCAAACTTTAGTGTTTGTGTTAGATGGGTCTTTGCGGAATTTACCGATGGCAGCATTGTATGACGGAAAACAATATCTAATCGAAAACTACCATCTGGCTCTGACTCCGAGTTTACAACTGCTTGCCCCCCGTTTAGATCAGAAAAAATCACTAAAAACCTTAACAGTTGGTTTGAGTGAAGCCCGTCAAGGATTCCCTGCTTTACCTGCGGTTGAGTTTGAACTTGAACAAATTCAATCCCAAGTTCCTAGCCAAATTTTGCTCAATCAAGAGTTTACTCAGGAGGTGTTAGAAAATCAGTTAAATCGAAAGACTTTTTCAATTGTTCATTTAGCAACACATGGTCAGTTTAGTTCTCAAGCCGAAGACACTTTTCTTTTAACCTGGGATGGTAAAATTAATGTTAAAGACTTGGATCAATTGTTACGAAATTCTCAACAAGATCTTGAACCCATTCATCTTTTGGTCTTGAGTGCTTGTCAAACGGCAACAGGCGATCAAAGGGCAACTTTGGGGTTAGCCGGAATCGCAGTCCGATCAGGGGCGCGAAGTACACTCGCGACCTTGTGGCAAATTAATGATGTATCAACAGCCCTCCTAATGGCAGAGTTCTACCGTAAACTGACTCTATCATCGGTCAGTAAAGCTGAAGCCTTAAGGTTGGCTCAGTTAAAATTATTAAAGGAAAGCCAATATCAAGATCCCTACTACTGGGCTGCTTTTGTATTGGTGGGAAACTGGCTTTAATTAGCCGACTGATTCCGGAATTTTCTCTGTTTTTTGTTGTTATAATGGTCACTCAATTTAAGTGATGAATTGGAGACGATTATACAATTGGGGGATCAAGTCAGAGTTCTTTAACAACTTATTAAGAATTGTTAAAAAAACTTATGTAAGCTAAAATTGTTATCCTGTATTTATACGGATATACCGTAGAGGTATAACAAACTCGATCTCTAGCCCTAGAGGTCAGCCTTTACCCAAGTTATAAAAAACCTCAATATTTGGAGGAGAACCCTACCCTGGGGCATCTGGCGGTCGCAACTCTACCTTCAGCATCAGGATTCTCAATATGCACAGCCAACTTTTTTCTCGACGATCTCTAAGCATTTTAATCACATTGTCTCTGGGACTGGCAATCGGGTCTAGTTTACCCGTCGAGGCAGGCCCTTCCTCCACTCGACGAATCCCCGTTCGGGTGGCCTTTCAGCCTCCGAAGGGACAGGGAATGCCCACTCGGACCGCAGGAGGTGCTTCACGCACGGGGACAACCTGCCCGACAATGGCAATCGACCAAACTGAACTCACTGCCCTTGTCCCGGCATTTTTAGCAGAAAATAGTATCAGTTCTAATTCAACAGGATTAACCACCCAGGCAACTCCCACCTTTTACTTTTTCGTTCCGGCAATTGCGGGTCAACAAGCCGTATTCAGCCTCAAAGACGAAAACCATCAAGATATCTATCAAACCCGTATCCCCCTCTCTGGCAAAGTGGGTATTGTCAGTGTTAAACTACCAGCAGATGTGCCACCTCTTGAAATCAGTAAATCTTACCGTTGGTCCTTTGGTATTGTTTGCCAAGCTCAGTCCCCTCAACAACAGTCAGGAGTAGTATTCGTCACGGGGGAAATCCGCCGAGTTGAAGTGGATACTACATTGACTCACCAACTTCAGCAAATCACACCCCTTGAACAAGCTGCCCTTTATGCTGAAAATGGAATCTGGTTTGACAGTATGGAGATTATTGCCAATTTACGCAAAACTCAACCGAATGACATCACCTTAGATCAAAAATGGGAGGAACTTTTAAACTCTGTCAATCTTGGAGATATTGCCCAACAGCCCTTCATCAATCCATAGGTTTTTGGAGGTCATTAACTCTAGACATAACCTAGAGTTGTTGTGAAAGTCAAGTATTGAGATATAGGCAGGAAAGATTACAGATGATTAATGCTGGCGATCCTGCTCTTTTAGAAATTAATGGGTTGATCGTTCGACCCATTTAGATTTCAAATCTAGATAGTCTGACTGCAATGTAGGCTGATTTGGAGATGAAGTTGAGGTTCTTTACGGTTTAGATCGAAGCTATTGAGGGAGAGGCATTGCCACTCAAGCGGTGAAAGCATTAATAAAGCATTAATATTGTCTGGATTTAATGTTACCCGTTTAAATCAAATTATTGCGATGGCATTCGCCGAAAATATTGCCTCAAGATGAGTTATGGAAAAAGCGGGTTTAGATTATGAAAAACAGATACAAATTTGGAATTTAGAGGCAATGTACTATTCGATCAGTTCGGGAAAACACGATAATTAAATCTAATTAAATTTTATCGGAGTGTAGAGTAATTGTGACTTAAAAGGCGGTTAAAATATTAAAAAATGAAAGGAGATCAGATAAGAAATATTTTTTTAAAGCCTACCTTGACACAAAAAATCATGGGTTTTATGAAGTTGAAAGTTCGGAACCGAAAAAAAAAAGCTTTTTTGGAGAAATGGACTTTAAACCTTCGCCTCAAGTTTGTGTTTTGTAGATCGATTCGCCGTTGGTTAATCGTTCCGGTTATAGCGATTTTAGTCATTGGGTTGCGTTTGACAGGCGTTCTACAACTGCTAGAATGGGCGGCGTTTGATCAAATGATGATTTTGCGACCTCTCGAACCGAGAGATGAACGTATTGTCGTTGTCAGCATCTGTGAAGATGATATTCAAGCCATTGGCACTTGGCCAATTCCAGATGGGACTCTGGCAGAAGTGATCGAAAAAATAAAGCAACAACAACCTACTGCTATTGGTTTAGATTTGTATCGAAACTTAGAGGTTCCGCCCGGACATGAACAACTCCTCAAAACCTATCGCACTACACCCAATTTAATTGGAATTAAGAAAGTTGTCAGTGATGCCAATGGTTCAGCTATTTCTCCTCCGCCTGTCTTAGCAGAACAAGATCAAATTAGTGCCGCCGACTTAGTATTAGATGGAGATGGGAAAGTTCGACGGGCATTATTAACCCTACAACCCCCAGAAGATGAAGTCATATTTAATATTGGCTTAAGGCTAGCATTAATCTATTTAGAAGCTGAGGGAATTGTTCCCGAACCTACTGCCACTGGAGACGTTAAACTCGGAGATGGAGTGTTTACTCGCTTCACTGCCAATGATGGCAGTTATGTGCGGGCAGATGAGAACGGCTATCAGGTTTTTCTTAACTATCGGGGGTTAAGGGATCGTTTTCAAACGGTTTCAATTTCTGATATTTTAGCCGATCGCGTCTCACCCGATTTAATGCGGGATCGAATTGTGTTGATTGGCACAACTGCCGAAAGTCTGAATGATTTATTTTTCACTCCCTACAATAGTAATATCTTCAGAATTCTAGATCGCACGCCTGGAGTGATTATTCATGCCAATATTGCCAGTCAGATTCTCGGTACCGCCCTTGATAACCGACCTTTATTTAAAGTCGGGTCTGAACCGATAGAATGGCTATGGATTTTGTTATGGTCAGGAGTCGGAATGCTGATCGGAATGAGTTATCGTCCAACTCAGGGGATTTGCAAGATTATAGCGGCAGGAGTCAGTTTAACGGTGATTTGTTACCTGGCATTCTTACAAGGATGGTGGATACCGATACTTCCGCCCTTACTGGCATTATTAGGTTCAGGAAGTATGATTACAGGATATATTGCTCACCATGAACGTCAAGAACGACAAACATTAATGAATTTGTTGGGGCGTCATCTCACCCCAAAAATTGCAGATGAAATTTGGCGCAGTCGAGATGAACTGTTAACAAAAGGTCAGTTAATCGGGCAAAAAATGATCGCAACAATTTTATTTGCCGATATTCGAGACTTTAGCACGATCGCAGAAAAAATGGAGCCAGATCTGTTAATGTTGTGGCTGAATGAATACATGAATAGCATGGCAGATACTGTACTTAGCCATGACGGAATTATTGACAAATTTATTGGCGATGCCATTATGGCTGGGTTTGGTGTGCCTTTACCTCGAACTGACGAGTCAGAAGTTGCCCATGACGCGATTTCAGCCGTTGCTTGTGCGCTAGAAATGGCGGAAAAACTGCGATCGCTGAATCAAAAGTGGCAACAAAATGGACAACCAACGGTTTCGATGCGAATTGGTATTGCGACTGGGGTAGTTGTGACGGGTAGTTTGGGAAGTTCTCAACGTATGGATTATACGACATTGGGCGATACCGTGAATATAGCCGCTCGTTTAGAAAGTTATGATAAAACTTTTGGTCAAGGCTTATGTCGAATTTTGATTAGTGAAGGGACGTATGATTACGTTCAAGATCTATTTTCAACTGATTTAGTCGGTCATGTCCAGTTAAAGGGCAGACAAAAACCTGTCAATGTTTACCAAGTGCTAGATCTCCACGTTTAGAAATTCCACATTTTGGCTGAAGGTGTACAGTCTTAAAAAGTGAGTAGCATGAACCTATCCCTACTCAGTGTACTCATTTAATATGTTTATCTAAATTTAAGATTATTCCCTTATTTTTCAAATTTTAACCTTGTATTAACCTGGTACTTAAAATTTTGCTGTATGCTCTGTGGTGTCTACTCAAAACTTTTCTAAATCCTAGCCACTGTACCTGAATCTAAAGTATCTGAGGGGTGAACAGATGAACGTTGAATATCTCTTTATGTTTGGAGGATTTTTGCTCGCCTCCTACTCAATTGTTGCGAATGATGCGATTCAAACTCTGGGTACATTTCTAAGTTCTAACTCGAAGCGACCCTGGTGGATTTTGTGGTTGTTTGCTTGTTCGGTGTTACTCGCTGTTTTTCTCTATGGTTGGATTAGCAATAATGGAGATATTGCTTATGGACGACTAGAGAAATTTCCATTACCTGAGAATTTTAGCTGGATCTATATTATTCCCCCGATTGTACTGTTATTTTTAACAAAAATGGGGATTCCAGTTAGCACAACTTTCTTAATTTTAACGGTATTTGCACCCGGAAATCTTGGGAGTATGCTCACCAAGTCTCTGTTGGGATATGTACTGGCTTTCATCACAGGTATATTGGTTTACACGTTCGTAACTAAAGCTTTAGAAAAACGATTTTTAAGTACACCCTACGAAGAACCTCCAATAAAGTGGGTCGCTTTGCAGTGGATGTCAACCGGGTTTTTATGGAGTCAATGGCTCATCCAAGATTTAGCGAATATCTTCGCTTATCTCCCTCGAAAATTGGATACCCTAACCCTGATTTTTTCCTTACTGGTGATGTTTGCTTTACACGCCATTATTTTTTATAGACGAGGTGGAGAAATTCAACAAATTGTGACAACAAAAACAAATACTCAAGATATTCGCTCGGCAACTATTGTCGATTTTATTTACGGATTTATCTTGTTATTCTTTAAAGAGTATAGCAAAATGCCCATGAGTACGACTTGGGTTTTTATTGGGTTATTAGCAGGAAGAGAAGTCGCGATCTCACATAATCTTAGAAATCGCGAAATGAAAGATACAGGCAAGATTATTATCAGTGATGCCCTGAAAGCTTTTGTGGGTTTAGCCGTGAGTATCCTGATTGCTTTCGGACTGCCATTACTCGAACAAATGGTTAACCAGTAACATAACTTTAATCAAAATCTTTCCATTCAATAAAAATGTGGTAGGATGCAACCGGAAAGGATTTTGACTTCTAAATTCACTTGAACATCGGGTGTTTAGATTGAGTTTAGATTTAAGGCTTTTTTTAGGTTAAACCATCAGAGTTGTGTTATGGAATTAACAGTAATTTTGATCATCGCTTTGGTGATTATTGCAGTGGCTTTTGATTTTACAAATGGCTTTCACGATGCAGCCAACGCGATCGCAACCGTTGTGGCAACGAAAGCATTAACGATGAATCAGGCCCTAGCAATGGCAGCAGGCTTTAATTTATTAGGTGCTTTTGTCGCAACTGGAGTGGCAGAAACCATCGAGAGAGGACTTATTCACGAAGTTGATGACCCCCTAACCACTCAAGTGGTGATTATATCTGCTTTATTAGGGGCAATTAGTTGGAATGTTCTGACCTGGTTTTTTGGTATGCCCAGTAGTTCGTCTCATGCCATTGTGGGAGGATTAGTTGGGGCGGGATTAGTTTATGGACACCGAGAAGAAATTATCTGGTCTGGTGTTGTCAATAAAGTTCTGATCCCGATGGTCACTTCTCCTCTGGTTGGACTGGCGATCGCAGGTATTCTGATGACCATTCTTTATCTATTTATTGATGGAATGCGTCAAGACAAGCGCGATCGCCTCTTCCGAAAGCTACAAATTGCTGCCGGAGCGTTCATGGCTTTCTCCCACGGTTCCAATGACGCTCAGAAAACAATGGGTGTGATTACAATGGCTTTGATCGGAGCGAATTTTCTACCCAGCGGAAGTAGTATTCCCTGGTGGGTTGTTCTGGTCTGTGCGCTCGCAATGGCGGCGGGAACCTACAGCGGAGGTCGTAAAATTATCGAAACCGCAGGGGAGAAAATCACAAAATTGAATCAAGAAAGTGGCTTCATTGCTAATATTTCGGGTTCGATCACTATTTTCTTAGCCAGTTTACTGGGAATGCCTGTTAGTACCACTCATGTAGTTGTAGGATCGATTACTGGAGCGGGACTTGCTAATGCTAGACATCAGAAATCAACAGCGTCATCTGGAGGGGTTCAAGGTTTAGTAAAGTCTTCTGGTACTGCCGCGATTGGTGAAGGTATGGGAGAGGCAATCGCGATCGCTGAACCTGAACTTGGGCTCGAAGATGAACCCAAACAAGCAATCAATTGGAGTACCTGGAAAAATATGGCAACCGCCTGGATTTTTACATTACCGGGTTCTGCTTTAGTGGGCGGACTGATGTATCTTGTTCTGAGCTTTTTATTCATCAGATAAAGCTCGTTCAGTTGAGCAATTGACCAGATGCGGGAGCTTAGTCTCCTGCTTTATTTTTAGG
>JBCBCI010000030.1:23676-60563 GCA_038530755.1 Cyanobacteria bacterium J06592_8
GCAAAGAGCGTGAAAACAACAAGAAGGAACATTAAAATTCCGTTTCCCGTGTTCTCCTCATTACAATCCTCCTCTTGGGATTGAGAAAAGTCTCGTTCAAAATCACAACTTAAACATTGGTATAAGTCACTGTTGCGCTGAATCAAGGTTTGTTTGCTGCACTTAGGGCATTCTATTACTTCACTAATCATAGCTCGTCTCCTAATTTAATATCCTGAAGGCTTTCCATCGAACATATATCTGAGACTGTGAGCTTATGCAGTTTTCGACATCTTACCCTTGTAGAAGGCTTTCAAATGAACATATATCTGAGGCTGTTGGCTTATGCAGTTTTTGATTTTCAGAATTTCTACAGAATTTCTCCAAAATAGAGTGTCTTTCTCAAAATCATTCCTAACTTCTGCAACCCTTTTGCTACTGATTACACAATGCAAACAGTTGAGCTTGTCATAAATTTTCAGAAATGTTAACGTAAAGTCGTGCTGCTCTGTGTACTGTCCAGCCATTGACCCTTCGTTCTAAGTTAAAAAGGTAAGCTGTTTTTGGTTGTGTTAGCTTGATTAACAAACTTGATTAACAAGATTATCTTTGTCAGGATAGCCAGTCCAGGAATAACGGTTAGATTCCTAACCTATTCCGTCGTTTGATCGGGAAGAGTCAATGCAGCAATCGAGGTGAAACAGGTAGCAACACGGAAAATAATCCGGTAGGGCGGTAACCCTGTTATTTATTGCAGGGAAGCAGCTTAATGTATAACTTCAAGGAAAAAATAATGCTCAAATCACTTCTGTTGAGAAGCCTAGCTGGTTCCTTTGTTTTTCTCAGTCTCGGTAGTTTTCCGGCTTACAGTCAAACAATCTCCTCTGTCCCTTCGTCTTTGATTGCACAAGCCGCTTCATCTGAAGTTACGACTGAAGAACTGAGAAAATTTGCTGAAGCCTATAAAGAGTTACGTGCTATTGATGCAGAAGCGGAACAAAGAATGGCTCAGATTGTTGAACAGCACGGTTTAACTCCTCAAAGATTTGTCGAAATTGGACGCAGTCAAGAAGGTGAAAATTCTGATTCATCTGTACAAGTTTCTCCCCAAGAACAAGAGAAGTTTGACCAGGCATTGGTTAAAGTTCGAGAGGTTTTACAGGATACTGAAAGTCGGAAATATGAAGCAGTTCAAAGTCAGGGTTTAGGTGTAGAAAGATTTAAAGAAATTATCGCAGCACTTCAACAAAGTCCAGAATTGCAAGAACAAGTTAAGCAAATGCTTCAGAACTAATTCAGGGTAGCATTACTTTTAATCTTTAAAGTTTAAGATTTTATGAGGTAGAACGCTGTTAAGTGTTCTACTTTTTTTTAGGCAATCGGGAAGGGAGAACAGTTAACAGTACACAGTATTTAATTCTGAGGTACTGAAACCTGCGGTTCAAAAGCTGTGACTTTTCCTCCTAAGGCGTTCACAATTGTTTGGGTATTTGAAACTAACATTTTAATATAACTCTCTCCTGGACTTCCTGGCGCACCAATTGAATCGGAATACAGTTCGTTTGGTGCTAACTGAACGCCTGCTTCTTGGGCAACAGTTGTGATTAATTTCGGGTTAATTGTGGTCTCTGCAAAAATAGCTGGAACTTGACTTTGACGAATTAAATCTGCTAATTGACTCACCGTTTGTGCGCTCGGTTGCTCTTCGGTACTAATCCCAATTAAAGTTCCAGCAATGTCTAAACCGTAAGCACGAGCATAATATTCAAACGCATCGTGAGTTGTTACTAATTGTCGTTGATTTTCAGGAATTGTGGCAATTTGTTGTTGAATCCAAGTATCAAGTTGTTCTAATTCTTGTATAAGTTTAGCTGCATTTTGAGTAAAAATTTCTCGATCTTCTGGAGAGAGTTCAATTAAGCGATCGCGAATCGTATTCACCATAATAATCGAATTTTGAACATTTCCCCAAACGTGCGGATCGGGTTCAGTTTGTCCTTGATATTCCATTTCTATCGGGTTAGGGATTTCTCCAACTGCTACTTTTTTTGCATTAACTCCAGCAGCATTCATCAACTTAATTAATCCCGGTTCTAAATTGTAGCCATTATAAAAAATTAAATCGGCTTCTTCAAAGGCAATACTATCTTGAGGAACAGGTTCATAAACATGAGGATCGACACCCGGTTCTAATATTCCTTGATGTTCGATTTCATCTCCTCCCACTGTTTCCGTTAAGTCGGCAATAATCGTACTCGTTGAAACGACTTGCGGTTTCCCCTCAGTATTACTCGCAGTGTCTTGAGTACAACTACTCAGCAAAGTCCCCAACAAAACGCCTGCTGTCATTGCCCTCAAAACCGGGTTAAAAGTTTGATTAATCTTCACTTGAATCTCACCTCTGATCGATTTTCATATTATTTTCATTTATTATTTCATAATTATTTCATTTTGTGGTAATCTAGAAAATGTAGCGACCTCTAACGGCGATGGATACCCTGCAACTCTTTAACCATAACGTTCAGTCTCCTCAACTTCAATCCACCTTCGTGGAGATTTCGGGAATTCATGTCAACCATCTCAGCGTTCAATACCGAGGTGTTGAGGCGTTGCGAGACATTACCGTCAAAATTAAACCTGGACACCTGACTGGAATTATAGGTCCGAATGGGGCAGGTAAGAGTACACTAATGAAAGCCATGTTAGGGTTAATTCCGGCAATGGGCGATCCCGTTTGTTATGAGGGTCAACCCCTGAGTCAACAACGTCAGCGTGTGGCCTATGTTCCGCAGCGATCGCAAATTGACTGGACTTATCCGGCGACGGTTTGGGATGTGGTAATGATGGGAAGAATTCGTAAAACAGGATGGTTTCGTCACTTCTCTGCGGTCAGTCGTCACCAAGTCGCCGAAGCGTTAGAACGAGTGGGAATGACCGCGTATAAAAATCGTCCCATTGGTCAACTTTCAGGCGGACAACAACAACGTGTATTTTTAGCGCGATCGCTGGCCCAAGAAGCCGAGATTTTTTGCTTTGATGAACCCTTCGTCGGTATCGATCAAAAAACTGAAGATATTATCTTTAAAATCTTTCGAGATTTAGCAGATGCGGGTAAAGTTGTTCTCGTGATTAATCACGATTTAGGAGAATCCATTACCAACTTTGATGATATTATTTTATTAAATAAAGAATTGATTGCTGCGGGCGAACGTCAACAGGTTCTGCAAGAGGAAAACTTAAATCGTGCCTATGGCGGGAAAGTTGTTTTCTTTTCTGGAAATGCAGCCTAAGTCGGATAAGATTTGCGAAAAGTTAGTGAATTTATAATGTGGGATATTTTACTCGAACCGTTACAATATAGTTTCATGCAGCGATCCCTAATTGTTGCTATATTAGTGGGTTTAATTTGTGCAGTTGTTGGAAGTTATTTAATGGTACAGCGACTTGCACTTTTAGGAGATGCGATTAGTCATTCAGTCTTACCGGGACTGGCGATCGCCTATATTGTTGGCGCAAATATTTTTGTGGGTGCATTTATCGCTGGGGTGATTAGTACGGTTTTTATTAACCTAATTCGCACCCGAAGTAATATTAAAGAAGATGCAGCGATGGGGATAGTCTTCTCGGCATTTTTTGCTTTGGGGATTACATTAATTACGGTTATTCAAAAAGATAACAAAATCGACCTTAATCATTTTCTATTTGGTAATATTCTCGGTGTCACGTTTTCCGAAGTTCGAGATACAGCCATTATTGCCCTCTTTGTAATAGCAATTGTTTTTCTGATCTACAAAGAACTCCTCTTTTATACCTTTGATCCCTTGGGTGCAGAAGCAGTCGGTTTACCTGTAAATTTACTCAACTTTGGGTTAATGGTATTAATCGCCTTAACCATTGTTGCAAGCTTAAAAGCCGTCGGAGTCATCCTAGTTTTATCTCTACTCATTACACCCGCCGCGACAGCATACTTACTCGTAAATCGTTTGCATCAAATGATGATTTGTGGAGTAGGAGTTGGTGTGCTTTCTAGTTTGACGGGAATGTATCTTAGCTACTATTATAACCTTCCTTCGGGGCCAGCAATTGTATTAGTTGCATCCGGATTATTTACCCTCGCATTCCTATTTAGTCCCAGCCAAGGACTCCTGACTCACCCTATAACAACCACAAATCAACCCGCATTCATCAAAGAGTTAAAAAATTTAATCAATCGTTAGCATCATATTTCTATCTTTCACTTTTTATTCATCTGCTTATTCATCTGAATTTTGAGCGGAGGAATTTGGTCTGCGGTTAAAGTAACAACTTTTCTATCTTCCCAAATGCTGATTGATTCTCCAAGTCGGCGATGTCTTTCTATGGCTTTAGCAATAGCAAGTTTTACACCTGTATCAATAAGGCTTGATAGTTTGTCAGGAATTGGTTGATTCATGATTGAAAGTTGTGATTTTTGTCCAAAGTTTATCAACTGACGAAGAGGAAGACTGTTACAATAATTTTAGCAATCCTGACTGAGTCTAAAGGCAAAAATTAGGAGTAGATGATGACGATTGCAACTTTTAAATGGTCATTAGATCGATATCATGAGGCGATCGCAAAAGGAACAATCCGAAAAGGCGATCGCATCGAATTACTGAGAGGAGATTTAGTGCTGATGTCGCCAGAAAGAGAACCTCACGCTTACTATAGTTCTGAAGTGGCAGACTATTTACGAGCATTACTCGGAAATCAAGCTAAAATTAGAGAGAGTCATCCAATTACCTTACCCAATAATTCTGAACCCGAACCTGATATTGCTGTTGTTCAGCCTCTAGGTCGAGAATATCTCAATCATCATCCCTATCCGGAAAATATTTTTTGGTTAATTGAATTCTCAAAGTCTTCTTTAGAAAAAGATTTAGGACTCAAGAAATCAATTTATGCTGAGGCGAAGATACAGGAATATTGGGTGATCGATCTAAAGGAATTAGAAATCAAAGTTTTTAGAAATCCCGATCAGAATGACTATAGATCAGAATTAACCTTAAAAACAGGAACTCTTTCACCTCTAGCATTTCCTGATATTGAGATTGACATTCAACAATTAATTGATTTTGAAAGCTAATCAGATAATTAGTGACTTAATTTTTATTTGCGATCGCATAATAACGCCAAGGTGCGGGATAACCTTCTACCGTTAAAGATGGATTTTGAGGATTTAGAAACTCCGATAAACTGTCAATATCCGCCCAACTTGTTCGGCGTTGTTCCTCTGTGGAAAGAGGTTCAGCAAAGAAACAGTTAACATTACTAAAACCAGCGCGAATCATCCAATTTTCGAGAGCCAATTGAGTCGGGAGAAACCAAATTCCGCGTGCTTGTGCATAACGTTTTTGAGGAGTTAACGCCACAGGTAAATCTCCGGGTATTCCTTGACAATCAATAATAATTTCTCCGTTTTTTTTCAAGGCTTTGTGTAGCTTTCGGAGTAAACCCACTGGATCGGTGTGATGATATAAAATTCCTAAGCAGAAGATTGTATCAAAAAAATCAGGATATAGATGAATATGTTCAACACCTAAGAGTTCAAAATGAAGCATCTCTTGCTGAACAATATTCTGAATGAGTTGAAAATTCCAGAAATGTTTTGCATAGGGTTCAAAGCCGATAACACAGTTCGGTTTTTGAGGCACCATCCGAAACATAAAATAGCCATTATGACAGCCAATATCGGCAATATTTCTATTTTTTAACGGCTGAATATAGGGTAAGATTCGTTCCCACTTCCAATCTGAACGCCATTCCGCATCAATCAGAGTTCCAAATAGTTCAAATGGCCCTTTTTTCCAGGGACAAAAGACTTTTAAGGTTTGATCAAATCGTTGTTGTTGTTCGGAGGAGAGTTGATTGGCTTCCCCGACTTTCACCACTGAACCGGAAAAATCAAACTCCTGACTTTGAATATCTTGAATTGCTTGAACCGCTTCCCAATAGAGACGAGTTCGAGGATCAAATTTTTTCGTTTGTCGTTCCTGACGTAAAGTTAAAATTGTTTCAGATTCAATCAAATTTTGATAGGGTTCAAGATAGTCAGGTGCGATATAGCCTATATTTTCATCTAACATTTTTACTGGAGTCAGTTTTGTACTTGTTTCGATTCTATCTGGATTAAATTCAGAAAAAACAATCCATTTTTGCATAAGTGCGATCTAACCAGAGATATGTTGGAGTAGAGAGACAGAGATTCTGTATCTGAATTGAATGCTGAACTCCTCTCACCAGTTACGACTCGCATAATTGCAGGAAAATCAAGATGAATACCATTTCAGTGAAGAATTTTGAACAAGCTAACCTTAATAAAAAACAATTTGACTCTACAGAGGTCTTAGCTTTTTTAATTGTCGCTACATTTGTTGTCATCGTTTTTATATTCTTTATATTCTTGCAAGTCTTATCAATATTTTTAAACGGAATGGCTTTCATCCTCAATCCCATTAAAAACTTTCTCGATATTAATTAACTCGCTGAAAATATTAGAGTTTAGTGTGATACACCGAATGGAAGTTATATTTTTACTGGACAAGCCAATTAATAACTTGTTTGACGAACCAATCAGCTACACCTCCTTCATAATGCTGAGAAATTTGAGTAATTGTCGCTGGAGGGTAGTCAGAATCCCGAAAGCTAATGATGTTACCGTAGATAGCATTAGGCAAGAAAATCTCGTCTGGATCGAGAGAATGAGATCTCAAATCGAAAAATTTAGCTTCAGCTTCATGGGCGTAGTCGATCACAACACTGAACCCATAACCGCACTGTTTTAAAGTTTGCAGACAAGTTAATGTTCCGTCTAAAAACTGAGAAGACCATCCTCCATTGCCTCGATGACGCAGCCCACCTCCTCCATATTCAAACATTGTTAACAGGGGAAGTTGTGATGGAGGTAAATCAATCAATTGCTTAATAGCAACAGGTTCCCAACCTTCTACATCTAGTTTCAGACAGGTGATTTTTTCAACGTTGGTGATCCGAAGCAATTCAGCTAGATCGAAAGTTTTCACTTGCTTTGTCTGTGAGGATGACCCAAACCAATTGGGTTTCAATGAATTAAAATTTGAATTACTAAAGCGAGCAAATTTCCCCATATAAAAGGTCTGAGTGCCATTATGATCCGATAAGCAGGCTTCGATCAGTTGGATGGAGTGGCGATCGCACAGTCGCCTTAATTTCGCTACAGGTAAGGGTTCTACCGCAATTGTGGGAAAGCCGAGTTTCGCGGTGCGTTCACAATAAAAGGCAAAGGTTCCGACTCCCACATCTAGGCAATATCCGTTTTGATCGGGATCGATCTCCGGTAAAATGTAATCAAGTAGCGCAAGGCAACAATCTTCAACGTGCATAAGGTAAAATTTAAGTTCCTTAAAATTTTAGAATCAATCTGGAAGTGATGCAGTGTTCTCAGATATTTTAACCGATTCCCTGTATTCAGGATTGTCAGTTTGATTTCAACAATAGTTTTTTCTGATTGAGGCTTGCAGTTAAATCCGACTGCTGTGGTTCCAAAAACAGCGAACTTATGGTTTCATATTGTCGTTAATTTGTCAAGGCGTAAATCCTTAAAGTCAGAAACAATAAAGTTACAATTAAAAGTTATAATTATCAAGATTACTGGATGGCAATCTACTCTAAAGACAGAGAAGATGATCTAAAGTTAAGTACACATTGCGTAGAACTTGAGGTATAGTATCTAAGTTCAGTTCTTTCAAGTATAACTCCATTATGGCTGAGAGTTCTCAGAAAAATTTAACAATTTCTCAAGTGAATTTGATCCAAAAATATACACCTTGGATCTATTCTTTCTGGAAGTTTTCCCGCCCTCATACGATTATTGGGACCAGTTTGAGTGTATTGGGATTGACTCTTGTGGCTTGGAGTGATAGTATCCAAAACATTAGTAATGATAGACATTTTTTAACGACTGTTCTAGTTAGCGTTATCGTCAGTTGGATCGCTTGTCTGTGTGGCAATATTTATATTGTGGGGTTGAACCAACTTGAAGATGTCGAAATTGATCGCATCAATAAGCCTCATTTACCGCTCGCATCCGGTGAATATTCAAAATTTCAGGCGAAAGCAATTATCATCACAACAGGCTTACTCGCTCTTCTTTTGGCTACAGTGCAAGGAAAGTTTCTACTCGCGACTGTGGGAGTTAGTTTAGCCATTGGAACGGCTTACTCTCTACCTCCGATTCGCTTAAAACGGTTTCCTTTTTGGGCCGCTTTATGTATTTTCTCAGTTCGAGGGGTGATTGTCAATTTAGGACTTTATCTGCATTTCAGTTGGGTTCTCTCAAATCGAATGATTGAAGATATCCCGAGTCTAACGCCTTCTGTTTTAATCCTAACGCTGTTTATTTTCGTCTTTACCTTTGCGATCGCAATTTTCAAAGATATTCCGGATATTGAAGGCGATCGTCAATACAACATTACCACATTTACAATCCGTTTAGGAACAGTTGCCGTCTTTAATTTAGCGCGTTGGGTTTTAACGGGATGCTACCTGGGAATGATCCTCGCTGCTATCATTTTACAAGGTTGGGTGAACCCGATTTTATTAGTCAGTAGTCACCTAATCCTTTTAAGTTTGATGGGGTGGCGAAGTACGAAAGTTGATTTAGAGAAAAAAGAAGCGATCGCTGACTTTTATCAATTTATTTGGAAGCTGTTTTTCTTAGAATATTTAATCTTTCCCGTAACCTGTTTACTGAGATAATCAAGCCCAGATCATCAATAAAACTTCGGATCGCCATTAGAAGAGTAGAACTTGCGGTTATTTTCAGCGTGCCAAAATTGAGTAACATCATGTCCTAACTCCTGCAACATTTTTCGCAGTAGAGGTAAACTCAATCCAATTACATTGGTATGACAGCCTTCGATTTTCTCAATAAAAACGCCGCCTTTTCCTTCAATGGCGAAACACCCCGCACAATTTAAGGGTTCACCTGTGGCGACATAAGCCTCAATTTCCGCATCACTGACATCCGCAAAATAAACTGTGGTCATCTGAGCATAAACAATGGTTTTTTGTTGAGCAACATCAATTAAAGCATGACCTGTAAACAGTCTACCTGAATGCGATCGCATTTCTTGCCAACGGGCGATCGCTTCACTCGGGCTATCCGGTTTCCCGTAAATATTCCCACCAACTTCTAAAACCGAATCACAGCCTAAAATTAAAGCAAATTGAGAATTTTCAACCGGATCGGCTAGAGTGGTTTTTAATTGCTTGGCGATCGCTTCAGCCTTGCAGCGGGCGAGGGTTTTCACCAGTTCACCTGGATCATTTAACTGAATCTGTGACTCATCAAAACCACTCGGAAAAACCTGTGCTGGAATACCCACATTACCGAGTAAACGGCGACGGGCTGGGGAAGCAGAGGCTAAAATAAAAGGAATTTGATTGAACGTTGCCATCTGCCTAATTTAAAGATGAAAGTAGATCTCAAAATGGGATAATCAAACTGAAAAAGTGATTGAGACGTTCCGAGGGAACGCCTGTACAGTGAGAATTCCTAGATTAATAAACCTTAAAAGATTTTACGGTTTGTTCGAGTTGATCATGAGTTTTATCCCAACGTTTTTCTGTCGTAGAAACATTTAAAGTAAACAGTTGACCTCGACTGACAGCAACACTAGCGAAATTATGGCGTTTTTGATTGGGAAGTTGCACCGCATATTCCAATAAATAGTAAGTTTTTTCGCCTTTTTGACGAGATTCTGCATTGACTAATTCGGCTTCTCGTCCTGAACCGGGAGGTGCGATCGCATTTTTGCTGAGTTTATAGCCTACATCTGTGGGGGTACCAATTTCATCTAGCGTCTTTTGATCGGGAATCGGACTAATAATGACGCTGACATTCTCCGTTTGCTCGATCATATCGTGAAAAACGACATCTGGGCCGTCAGAGACTTTCACCTGTACCCAGCCATTAGGATAGAGGAATTCGTAGCCATCTTTCGTATCTACAAAGGAATTTAATCCAACCCCCCCAACTGACACACAACCCCCCAGGGTAAGGCTTGCAATTACTAGAAGTATAGCGGTAATTCGTTTGAACATTTGAGCAGTTCCCAGTCTTCTCCCTCACTATTGTCTCATGCGATCGCACAATTCCTGAGTTGATGCGATCGCTGGCTATGAGTTAACGATTGACAGTACAACACGGTGCTAAAGGCAAAGGGAGATAATTATAATCGGAAGACGACTCAGCTTAAGCAATCAAGATATTAGGATTTGCAGTCTCCGTCAAAATTTGTTCGACTTCTGGAGGAGTTAAATTAGGGTTCGCACTCAATATCAACGCCGCCACACCGGATACGTGAGGTGCCGCCATAGAGGTTCCCTGTAGCGATTGATAACCGTTATAGGATGTTGTTGAGTAAACATCAACTCCAGGCGCGACAACATAATCTAGGGGTGTCCAGCCAGCATCATTAGAGAAATTAGCAACAAAGTTGTAACTGTCAGAAGCCCCGACTGCTATTCCCCAGTCTGTCGCGTATTGCGCCGGATGTATCGGTGAAGACCAATATTCATTTCCCGCCGCAGAAACAACGACAACTCCATTGTCTGCGGCGAATTGTACTGCTTGTTGGAGAGGAGTGAGATCGTAGTAGAAATCACTAAAACCCAAACTCATATTAATCACATCGGCACCGTTTGCAACTGCGTAATAAATCCCAGAAGCCACTGTCGATGGTGTTGAATACCCCATCTCATCCATCACCTGTACAGGCATAATTTGAGCATTGGGAGCAACGCCAGTCACTCCAAATTCATTCCCTTCCGCCGCAATAATTCCCGCTACGTGGGTACCATGATCATGAAAGTCCATGGGATCGGCATCATTATAGTAAAAATCCCAGCCGACGATATCATCTACATAGCCGTTACCATCATCATCAATTCCGTTATTCTCGATTTCATCAATATTTCGCCAAATGCGATCGTTAAGATCGGGGTGAGTGTAGTCTACTCCAGTATCGAGTACCGCGACAACAACACCTTCACCTGTGTAGCCTTGACTCCAAACTTCAGGCGCATGAATTGTATTGAGTCCCCAGTTCGGATGATAGGTATCGGGAATATCTGCAAAGGGAACTGGAGAACCAACCGCTCGACTCACCGCAGCAGAAGCATTCACTAAGCCATATCCCTGAACCGGATCAAAACTTGAAACTGGATCAACAAGAACTGGATCGACAAGAACTGGATCGACAACTGTCGGAGTTGCAGAAAGCGTCAGTGTGTAAGGTGTAAAACCGCTGTATTGTTCTACATTAACAAAGTAAGTTCCCGCAGGTAAATTGACGGCTGAAATATAATCTGATTCAGTTCCCCAATTCAAAGACCAGTCAATCACCTCACCATAATCTGCAAAACCGTCACCATTACGATCTGCGATGAGTTCTAAATCTGCATCTGCACTCAAACCTTCTAGAGATAGATTAACATTACTGGTGGCATTGAGATGAATACGATAATAATCATCTAAATCCGAGATTCCAACAGAATCATTGACGGTTTGAGTTCCCTCTAATACTCCCAAATCTTGAGCCGTATTGAGAGTATCATCACTCAAAAAGAACGTGTTAGCAACTGGAGAATCTGTAGAGAGGTTTATTCCTGTAAGTGGATCAATTGTCGGAGAATGTTGTTGATTTTCTAGGTGAGAATCTGGAATCTCTGCAATATTTGTCGCAATATTTGTCAATTCAACAGGTTCATGAAGCGATACCTCTGAAGTTGAGAGAATCAAGCTGTTAGAATCTCCACCCGATTGAAAGCTAGAAATAGGGTCTGCGATCGCATCGAGTGCGCGGGTGTTACCAATCACGGTATCAGAAAGATGCAATCCTGTAAACTCTTGAGTCTCAAACATGGTAGTTGAGGTTTTTAACCCTCAGAAACATCCACCTATACCTATCTCCAACTTTAGATAGCCTATGCAATTTACTTGAAATTTTCTCAATCCACAAAAAGTTGAAGATAAAGTCTCAAAATGAACAGAACGTTAAATCTGTAGCCGATTTGATAGTACAGAGCCAGACCCAGACGGTAGATTATAGAGAAGTGTCCGGAGTATCAGCTATGGCGAATGTGATTTTTTATGAAAAACCCGGCTGTAAGAATAACACCAAGCAAAAAGTTCTTCTACAAGCCGCAGGTCACAATCTAGAGGATCGTAGCCTCCTCACTGAGTCTTGGACTCCCGAAAAATTGCGTCCTTTTTTTGGTGATTTACCTGTTGCTGAGTGGTTTAACCGTAGCGCACCTCGTGTAAAATCGGGAGAGGTCGATCCCACTCAGGTGAATGAAGAAACGGCTTTGGATTTGATGATAGCTGACCCTTTATTAATCCGTCGCCCTTTAATTCAAGTGGGTGAGGTTTATCGAGTCGGTTTTGATCGAGAACAAATTAACAGTTGGATTGGTTTAAATGCAACCCCTCCTACCTCTGAAGACCTAGAAACTTGTCCCCGTTCTCATGCTGAAACGCCCTGCAAGACTTCAACATAAATAGTTCAACATCAATAATACTATAAATAAATTGTAGGGGCGCGCCTTGCTTGCGCCCTAAATCTTGCTATTTTCCGGAATAGTAAAACGCAATTTCTTTGGGTTTCAACTCTGCAAACCCAGCAGCGGCTAGCTTTTGATTGAGTTCGTCTTGGGGAATGTGTTTCGCACCGATCCGCACAATTCGCGATCGCATTGTATTCGATACACCGCTTCGTTGGCGTCCAGCTTCTAGCCCCATGACTTGATTGTAGAGATCTAGTTTTTCTGGAGGAATCGGAGATCCGTCTAAGTCAATTCCCTGTGCGATCGCTCGATCTACTGCATCTGCACCTTGGGTACTTTGCGCGTCTGATGTCATATCTGAGCCTATATTTTACCGAAATCTATTCTACCAGAACTTCTACAGTGTTTTGATATCAGATGTGAATAGAGATACAAACACTTTCCTAACTAGACGGTTCCCACAAATCAAATTAATAAAATTAAAAGCCCACCATTTGAGGTGAGCCGAGTAGAATATTACGCTCGGTATTGCTGGATTACCTATACAGTAACAATTAAATTTGTAAACATTCGTATATCTCTATACGCTGAGAGAAATTTCAGCTAAAATTAATCTTAAATTCAATCTCACTTCAGCGTTGATTTAATTTCTCCTCATGTTTTTATACACTGAGAAAAGTTTCAGAAAAATTCAACTAAAGTTAATCTTAAATTCAATCTCACTTCAGTTTAGATTTAATTTCTGCTCATAATCTGCTCTTAAAGTAATAATTAACCACTAAAACAAAGAAATTACTTTGGGAGGACAAAAATGAATAAAGTTTTAGCTCTTCGGCTACGCTCAGGATTAACTTTAGTGACACTCACCGCACTTAGTATTAGCTTATTTCCGAGTATTCCAGCAAATGCTCAATCCGCTCCGAGTGGTGCTGCTAATGACATTGTTTGTCGGTTCAGATATAGAGATACAGACGATACATGGAGGACAACGAATGTGAGTGGAACCACTCGTTCAGATGCGAAAAAAACACGCACTCAAGTTATTAATGGTTTGGAAATCCAAGCTGAATCTACTGGAACTGAATTAGAAGTTGTTTATCTCGGATGTCGCGATCCTTGGGGTCATAATTAATTGAGAAAAATGTTTTCTGAGTCCTTAAATACCCGTTTAAATTAACAGCAGAGTTTATACTGTGAGCTTACAAAATTTGGTAGGCTCACTTTGCTTTTTTAGACGGCACAAAAAAATTCTTGATTAATTTTTTAGGATTGATTTAATTGAGTTTACCCGAGAAAATAAGCATAAATTACCAAACCTTAAATTATCACCAAACAAAGAAAAAATTGTCTCAAAAACATCTAAGATTAAGCTCAGGTTAACTTCAGATTAAAAAATGATAATAAAATCAAGAGTAACCTATCTTGAGAGAGAACACAATGAACAAATTAATAGGTTGTATTGCAGTGGCTTTTGTTGGCTTAAACCTGAACTTACCTGCTGAAGCTATTCGGGTTAGCGCCCAAGATATTGTCTGTCATTTTAAGTACAAAGTCGGTGATAATGCTTGGGTACTCGACAGCACAGGCGCCACAACTCGCGCAGGTGCTAGACGGTTTAAAAGACAAGTGCTTCAACGACAGGAACGTTTAGCCTCGGAAGCCGGACAAGAACTGCAAGTTATTTCTATGGGCTGTGAAGACCCGTTTGGTCACAACTAATCGTCATCAACTCTAGAAACAGCGATGAAGTGACGAATACATTCACCTCGCCAGGGTCTCAAATCGAATGGTTTCGTCACTCGTTCATTCATCACTTATTCAAAACTTTGAGCAAAAATAATCCACTCAAAGCAACGCGATCGCTTAACACATTACACCTAAAGGATTAAAATAAAGAGGAGAAACATACTCTATTTTTAGGCGATCAATTAACAAATGAAACTTTCGCAACAACACCTCAATACATTTTCAACCTGTCCGCGTCGGTTTCAATATACCTATTTAGAGTTGCTCATTTCTCCGCTGTCTCCCGACAAAGAAGAACGCCTCACTTGGGGAAATCGCTTTCACTTACTGATGCAGCAGCGAGAATTAGGTTTACCGATTGATAACTTGATTGATGAAGATTCTGAACTGGGAAAAGACCTAAAAGCATTAGTGAATGCAGCACCGGATTTGTTTAATCAAGATTCTAATATAGATTCTAGCGAACAAAACTTTCGAGAAGCCGAACATCAGCGCACTCTCACCTTTGGGAATCATCTTTTAGTTGGGGTTTATGATTTACTTATTGCTGAAAAGAATACCGCTCAAATTCTAGATTGGAAAACCTATCCTCGCCCCCAAAATCCAACTCGAATTATTCAGAATTGGCAAACTCGTCTTTATCCTTATCTTTTAGTAGAAACCCATAATTATTTACCCGAACAAGTTTCAATGACCTACTGGTTTGTACAAAGTCGTAAAAATTATAAACCCCAATCTCTAGAATTGCCCTATAATAATCAAAAACACCAGCAAACTCATCAAGATCTGAGTGAACTGATTGACAAACTGGATGATTATCTTCTCCGCTACGAACAAGGAGAATTCTTTCCTCAAATCGAAATCACAGCACAGTCTTGTCAATCTTGTCCTTTTGCTTTGCGTTGTCAACGTATTCCAGAAATAGAGGAGAATATTGGGGAAGTGAGCAAGTTTAATGGGGAAAAACTGCCAAATCTTGCTAAAATTGAAGAAATCCAAATCTAAATCTCTGAAATTTTTTTCCTCAAGATTTAAGATGCAATTTTCATGGTCTTCAAATGTGGCAAATTCAGCCGACCGTTGACATTCCGGACTGGATGATTGCAGCAATTCGTCATTATGTTCCCCAGATAGATGGACGTTTTGCCGCTCAATTACTCACGGCTCGTGGCATTCAAACTCCCGAACAATTAGAGGCTTTTCTCGATCGCAACTGCTATCAACCTGCGAGTCCTTTTGAGTTTGGAGAGGAGATGAAATGGGCAGTAAATCGGCTCGTAATTGCTCGAAACTGTGATGAAGCGATCGCGATTTGGGGTGATTTTGATGCGGATGGAATTACTGCAACGGCTGTACTCTGGGAAGGTTTGGGTCAGTTTTTTAACCAAGCAGGAAGTATTTCCGAATCTACAGAAAATGCTTCATCTTGCTTATTTTACCACATTCCCAATCGATTAACAGAATCTCACGGTTTAAATATTGCAGGCATTGAAGCACTCGCTCAAAGAGGGATAAAAGTTATTGTTACTTGCGACACGGGAAGTACCAATATTACTGAAATTGAATACGCTCAACAGTTAGGAATTGATGTGATTGTTACCGATCATCATACCTTATCGCCTGAACGTCCCCCTGTCGTTTCGATTATCAATCCTCGCAATTTATCTCCTCAGCATCCGATGTATCATTTATCAGGGGTAGCGGTAGCCTATAAACTGATAGAGGCTCTCTACAAAATGTTACCCGATATTCCGGAATCTCCCCTGGAAAATTTGCTAGATTTAGTCGCTATTGGTTTGATTGCAGACTTAGTTCAACTGACTGGAGATTGTCGTTATTTAGCCCAATGTGGCATCGAAAAACTCAAACAACAGCAGCAAAATCCTACTCGTCCGGGCGTGAGTAAATTATTAAGTTTATGTAAAAAAACAGGCGATCGCCCTACCGATATTTCCTTTGGGTTAGGCCCTCGAATTAATGCAGTGAGTCGGATTCATGGAGATGCAACTTTCTGTGTAGAATTGCTCACCAGTCGCAATGAAAAACGCTGTCATCAGTTAGCATCAGAAACAGAATTAGCAAATGCTCGACGGAAATCTCTTCAGCGAGAAGTGGTGCGAGATGTCACAAAAAAACTGTCTCAAATTGACCTTTCAACAACCTGTGTAATTGTCTTATCAGACCCGCAATGGCCGACAGGAGTATTGGGATTAGTTGCAGGTCAAGTTGCTCAAGAATACGGACGACCGACTCTACTATTAAGTACAGAAAATCAAGTCGATTCAGCCGAAAATACTCAAACTTTTGCCAGAGGATCAGCCCGTTCAGTTAATCAAATTGATTTGTATGAATTGGTTCAAAGTCAAGCCCATTTATTGCATCGATTTGGCGGTCATCCCTTTGCGGCGGGTTTGAGTATAGCCGTTGAAAATCTGCCCATGTTTACTGAAGGAATTAACCGTCAACTGCGCGAACAGATTGAACAGATTCCGGGTGGAAATTTAGAACCAATTGTTCAAGTCGATTTACTGTGTACGGTTTCGGAGTTAGGGCGAGATTTATTTCAGGAGTTAAAACTGCTAGAACCTTGTGGAATGGGAAATCCAACTCCTCATATTTTAATTCAAAATTGTTGGTTTACTAATACTTGGCATCAAAATGAAAAAGACTTTAAAGGTCGGAAAGTCTCTTATATTAAAAGTACCTTTGAACTTTGGGATAAATCGGTAGAAGTGGGGTTTCCTGGTGTTTGGTGGGGTCATTACAAAGATGAAATTCCTGACGGGTGTTGTGATGCTGTAGTTGAACTAGATTATAATAACTACAATAAACGCACTGAAGTCAGATTGCTTGCAGTTCGTGCGGCTGAAAATAGCGATTTCAATAGTTATTTTAGCTCAACTTCACCCCAAATTAATAATATTTTGGATTGGCGACAGGAAACAGAAAATCAATTCCTAGAAGAGACTTCCAGTGAAATTCAACCTTTAGTTATTCAAGATTGTCCGACCAGTTGGGATGAGTTGCGGGTATGGTTTCGACGTTTGGTTCATCCTCAATATCAGTTAATCTTAGCTTATCACACTGAATCGGAAAGTCCTCCGTTAGAAATCTGGGAAAAACTGATGGGAGTGGCAAAATATTTAAGTCGAACGGGAGAATCAGTCAGTCGAAAAAAATTACAGCAAACATTAACAATTGGGGATTCGACTTTGAGATTAGGGTTTGAATGTTTAAGATCATTAGGATTTAAAATTGAATATCGCGATCGCGAATTCTATATTGATTATACTGGCAATTCTGAAAGAGGAGAGACTGAACAAACAACTCAAGTTTTAAATTTGGTCGAACAGTTGTTAGCAACTATTAAAGAAGAACAATTTCGCCGTCAGTATTTTTGTGAAGTCCCGCTCTCAACCCTACAAGCGATCGCGCATCAAACCTTAACCCATTTTTCATCAGCTTCTGAGCTAGACTTTTAGCAAGAAAGCTGTAAGATCAGGTCTGTCTCTAAGTTTGAGACATAGATAAAAATGCTGCTAATGATTCAAACTTTGAGTTTCAACTTCTACTAAATTTTGGGAAGTAGAATTTCCGAGAACCATCGATAATGCTGTCGATATACCCATAAACAGGATGACCCCAAGAGTCATAATAGTTTGAGAGACTTCAAGAGATTCGTCTTCCTTCTGTAACGTTGCTTCAGGGGTGACAGAACAATGCTTAGATGTTTTCATCTCCATATTTCAACCTATACCTTGATAACTTTTTCGCGAACTGAATCCTTGATCAGAGCAATAAGAACAAGTTCTATTCACTACAACTCAGAATTGGTGATATCGTCAAAATTGCATAGAAGAGTACATCTATGTTGTCAATTTTTAGATCTGAGCTTCATTATATAAATAAAATTTGTTTTTTAATTTAAAAATAGTTTAAATTTTGGTTATCTTTAAGGCTGGCGATCGCGATTAATGCAGTCGTGTTAGTATAGAGAATCAGGATTTGTATCATTAATTTCATAGACTCGCTTCTCAATAGCAACTTCATACTTTGGACGCACTTCCGGAGTCAAAGCATCAGCAATAGCTACAATTAATCGATTATGGACTTCCGGCCAAAAATCACGATGTTCTAAAATGGGGTTCATTCCGGGAAACGGTGAAGGCATCGTCAAATTCTCCAATATGCTTTTATGAATATGCTTTTGCGATAGTTTAGCATTTCTCAAAAGTTCGCTGGATTATTTCATCATTTTCAGCATCAGCCTCTAAAATAGAAGACAAATGTAAATCTCAAATGTAAATCTCAAATAGAAGAATGCTTGATTTAGTTTTAATTAGTGTATTAGGATTTTTAGGCAGTTTTGGGCATTGCGTGGGAATGTGCGGCCCTCTAACGGTTGCATTTTCGCTCTCAAATACCGGAGATTCAAAAGAACCCTCTTGGCAATTTCATTTACTTTTAAATATCGGACGAATTCTTAGTTATGCTTTGGTTGGGGCAGCAATTGGGGGATTAGGTTCAGTCTTAGTCGCGAGCGGACAAATCGCCGGATTAGGAAGTGTGATTCGACGAATCATGGCAATTTTAACAGGTTTAATGTTAATTGCATTAGGACTCGCCCAAATTCGACCCGATTTAATTCCTCGTTTACCGATTTTACACCCTCTTTCTCCGCAAAATTTACATAATCGTTTGAGTGGGGCGATGGTCAATTTATCAATGAAAAAAAATATATTCACACCTCTATTCTTAGGATTGGCTTGGGGCTTTATTCCCTGTGGTTTTTTGTATACCGCCCAAATCAAAGCCGCAGAAACCGGAAGTTTAAAGATGGGAATGGCAACCATGTTAGCCTTTGGACTGGGAACATTCCCGACCATGTTAGGTGTGGGTTTATTAACGAGTAAATTGAGTGGAAATCGCCGCAGTCAATTGTTTAGATTAGGAGGATGGATTACATTAACGATTGGAATTTTAACATTACTCCGAACTGGAAATCATGTTGATTATACAGGTCACGGTGCAATTCTCTGTTTAATATTAGCTTTAATCGCCCGTCCAATGAGTCGATTTTTTCCACAACTTTTACAATATCGGCGGTTTTTGGGTGTAGCTGCTTTTACCCTAGCATTGGTTCATATCGGTCAAATGATTGATCATACATTTAAGTGGAATTTTGAAGGATTTTGGTTTATGATTCCGCAGCATCAATGGGGAATTGGCTTAGGAACTCTAGCAATATTATTGATGACTCCGGCGGCGTTAACCAGTTTTGATCAAATCCAAACCTACTTAGGGAAATATTGGCGAAAAATCCATTTATTAACAGTTCCCGCATTTATATTAGCTGTCGTTCATATTTTGTTGAGTGGTTCGAGTTATCTGGGAAGTTTTAATTTGACAGCGAGTCATCAAGTTCGAGTGGGAATCCTCGCAATTTTGAGTCTGATTGTGCTATCAATAAGAATACGTTCAATTTGGTCTTTGTTTTCTCTGGGTAAGTTCTATGTTTCACCAAGTCAATCCAAGTAAAGTCTTGAAAGGTTTTATCACGTTTGGGGTGATGAGTTTGTCAGTGATGGCTAGTTTTGAACATCAATTCAGGGTTCCGACTGTCGCCCATGAAGTCGAAGTTTCTGAGGATGTGGCGGCGACATTTCACCTCGAACCGAATCATAATCCCAAAGCCGGAGAAACCGCCCAAGTTTGGTTTGCTTTGACGCGCAGAGGTGGGGCGATTATTCCTCTAGACCAATGTAACTGTAAGTTAGCCGTTTATGGTCAACCTCGTCAACCCGAAGATCAACCGATGATGACTCCAACACTCCAAGCAATTTCTGCGGAGAAATATCAAGGAATTCCTGGGGCGGATGTCGTTTTTCCCAAAGCCGGAAGTTATGAACTAGAGTTGAGTGGAACGCCCAAAAAACAGGATGATTTCAAAGCGTTTAAGTTGAGTTATTCGGTAACTGTACGATAAAACTGTAGGATAAATTTGTCGCAATATTCATCAAATCAAGAATCAAGAAACCTCTCTAGATCGACGACTGCTTTGAACCCCGGTAATTTTGATGTCTTGCTAAGGCACCCGACTGAATTTTGATTGTTGAACCTTCCGTAACGATTGAATTGTTGAAATAGTGTGTTCAGCAACTTGATCAATTTCTTCGGAGGTATTAAATCGACCAATTCCAAATCGAATAGACGCATAAGCTAACGCATCCGAACGTCCTAACGCGGCTAAAACGTGAGACGGTTCAATTTTTGCGGAAGTACAGGCTGAACCGGAAGAAACCGCCATCATCGGTTGTAGTCCTAAAAGTAATGCTTGACCATCGACTCCAGCAACACTAATATTGAGGTTTCCGGGAAGGCGTTTTGTCGGATGTCCGTTGAGAGTAATATCATCTAAAGTCGTTAATTTTTCCCAGAGTTGTTGTCGCAATGCGGTTAATCTTTCGGCTTCTAATTTCATCTCTTTTAAAGCCAGTTGAACCGCTTCTCCAAACCCGACAATTTGAGGTGTGTATAACGTTCCCGATCGCATTCCCCGTTCATGTCCGCCGCCGTGTAGTTGAGGGGCGAGTTTGACTCTAGGATTACGCCGCCGAACGTAAAGCGCACCAATGCCTTTAGGTCCGTAGATTTTATGGGCAGTTAATGACATTAAATCAATCTTCATTGCATCAACATCTAAGGGGATTTTCCCTAACGCTTGGGCGGCGTCTGTATGGAAGAAAATATTGCGATCGCGACACAGTTCTCCAATTTCAGTTAAGGGTTGTAAAACTCCAATCTCGTTATTAGCCGCCATTACGGAAACTAAGATTGTATCCGGGCGAATCGCATTTTCTAAACTATTAAGATCAATTAAACCCTCAGATTGAATGGGAAGTAAGGTTAATTCAAATCCTAAATTTTCAAGATAGTGCAGGGGATCGAGAACAGCGTTATGTTCGCTAACAACACTAATCAAATGACGACCTTTGTTAAAATAAGCTTCAGCTACACCTTTAATGGCTAAGTTATCAGATTCAGTCGCACCACTGGTAAAGATGATTTCTTCGGGTGTGGCGTTAATGGCTTGGGCTAAAGTTTCTCTAGCTTTTTTAACCGCAGCTTCCGCTTCCCAACCGTAAACATGATTAACACTTGCCGGATTTCCAAAGTGTTCGGTAAAATAGGGAATCATCGCCTCTAATACTCTGCGATCAAGAGAAGTTGTAGCATTGTTATCGAGATAAATTGGGCGTTGTGACATGATCTAAAAATGTGATTAAGAATTTGAGTAGAACATAACCTATAAAATTGTAGACTAGAAATATTGATTGCGGTCATTGATGTCAGAGATTCAAAAACCGTCAACTAAAAACACTGTGTACTATCGAAGCCTGAGATTGAAATCTCTGTCTAAAATTTGAAGTCCTTTAAAAAGAACTAAACTAGATGAATTAATATCGTTAAACTGTCAAGTGAAAACACTGTGTACTGCTGACTGTGTACTGCTTACTGTGTACTGAAAACACTGTGTACTGAAAATGCTGTTCCCTTCTATAATAAGAGACAACAGTTATATTGGATTCACACACTTCCATGACCGAATCAACAAACGCTCGTGATGTTTTTCGAGCCGCTTACGAACACCGCTACACCTGGGATGCGAACTTTCCCGGTTATAGTGCAGATGTTGAACTCAAACAGGGGTCGGAGACCTACAATGGTCACATTCGCATCAATTCTGACATGAGTGTGGAAGTCACAGGAATTGAAGACGAAGAAGTGCAACAAAGCGTTTATACGCAATTGCGAGATATTGTGACCCACCGCAAACGGACTCCATTTGAGACCTCTCACGGTAAAAATAGCTTTAGTTTTGGGGAAAAAGACGAGACTGGCGCTGTAGAAATTTTGGTCGAAGGAGACTCAATGGGGTCGAACTACAAGGTCCGAGGCGATCAAATTTGTCTCGTCAGTCGGGTCATGGGTCGGATGGCATTTGTGATCAATACCCATGAAAGCCTAGATACAGGTGAAGGTTATGCTGCCAGTCACTATGATGCAGTTTTTCGGAACCCCCAAAATGACGAGATTATGCGGGAGTTGGAGTTTGAGGATCACTTTGATCAAATTGGTGATTACTATATAATGACTCGCCAAGTGATTAACTCCAAGGAAAAGGGAACCGTCACCACAACTGAGTTCAATTATTCTAATATCAAGTTACTAGAACCAGCAACAGTCGGCTAGGATTGAACTCTTAAGGTTTGCATTTTCCGAGAAGCGTTAGGATTGAAATAAGCCCAGATGGATTGTTTTGAAGTTTGGAAAATCATACAGAGGTGAACCATGACAAGTCTAGCTTTGACACCAGAAAATGTTGAAACTGTACTCGATGAACTTCGTCCCTATCTGATGGCAGATGGTGGTAATGTGGAAGTGGTTGAACTTGACGGCCCGACGGTGAAGTTGCGTTTACAAGGGGCTTGCGGCTCTTGTCCCAGTTCAACCATGACTTTGAAAATGGGAATTGAACGTCGTTTGCGAGAAAAAATTCCCGAAATTGCTGAAGTGGTAGCAGTTGCATAGTTAAGTTAGATCGTTGAGTTGTATAGTTGAGTTGTATAATTCAACGATTTGAATAAATTAGGGATTAGAGAACAGGAAAGTTAAGAGGCGATCGCTGCTAAATCACCTTCAAACTTTTCAGTCTCTAGTCCTTTTTTATTAGACTTTTGATTATAAATATTAATCAGAAAACTCGCTCGGATTTCATCAGATCCAGTCCGGTTTTCACCTCTTTAGTTCTATCTTGTTCCACCCCATTTTTCTGTCAATACATTTTTCTCTCAATAATATTGACAAGCTGATAGCGATCGCTTTCTCGATCAAAAATAGTTGAACTTTTGATTCGCTCATTGGGAGAACCCAACTTGGATCTGGCTGTCAGCAATTCCCAAATGAGTTGACGATCAAAATCTCATCTCTCCTTTTAGCGATCGCCTACTTTTCGAGCTAACTTTTTAGTCAACCAGACTTAGAGATAATTGACTAGACTTTTTAATATTTTTTAACAAAATTTGAGCCTAAACAAGTCATTAGGAAAATCATTAGATTTTGCTCAAATAGATAATTTCTTATAATCACTTAAAAAGTTGGAATTTTTGAATGTTCAGTGTCAATAAGATATAAATCTACCTTTGAAAAATCCCAAATTAGTCCATTAATTTTATAGAAATAGCCAAAATAATTGATTATATAGACGTAATAAAGTATTATATAAAAATTTTGTGATTTTTTCTGTTGTCCATTTTTGATCCATTTACGGGAAGGGCTGAGGTTTTGATCAAATGTCCCTCTTGACATCTTATTTTGGTAGTGTAAAATCGAATACGTCTAGCTACTTCAAGCTTAATGGGGACTTAATCAATATGGTTGCTAGCTTAGTGTCTTCGGGTGTTGCAGAGATCACGTTTACTAGTGGTGATTGGCAAGAAAATCTGCAAGGTGAGCTCATTCCGGGTGGAACATTAAAAATTAGTTATGACTCCCAAAGATTGACAGTTGCTCGTGACTATCATTATGGACAACCGGCTTGGAATATAACTGCTTACATTCAGTTTCAAGCCAATGGTGCAGTCCAAAACAAACCCTTACAACCTGTAGGTCAAGAAGGTATCCTCACAGCAGAGTTTCATATTCCCTATGATGCTCAAGAAGTTGTTATGTGGTTTTATAACTGGGGATACTATACAGGCTACAACAAGCCAGAGTGCTACGACAGTAACGAAAATCGGAACTATCGTTTCCCAGTTACTAAGGAAGAGGCAGAAGTAATTCCCAGCCCGACGAATACTGAAACATCAATTGCTTTTTCAGATAAATATATCAAGACCACACACTTAACCAATGCGGAAAATTACTACATCAAAAACCGCACCATTGTTGTGAATCTTGGTAATGAAAAAGCCTATGTTGCCGAGAATCCGGAAAAATACTTGAGTCCCAGAACTTCTACAATTCTGCAAGATATTACCATTAAAAGTGGTGATTCTTTACTGTTGCTTGAAATTACAAATTTCATCAATATTGGTGGGATAATCTTAGAAGATGGATGGGATCTTTACGGAAACATTGACTCTGGCTTTTCAAAGAAAGATCCCTTGTGGAAATCTACTCAATTTGAAATTGGAACCGTTGAATTTGATCCCTACTTTGTTACAGGACTGTCCGATCAGCCTCAACAACAAAACCTGAAACGATATAAGGTCAAAGTCAATTTGTGGTTTGCTCCCGCTGCTAGCAATTGTGGCATCCACATCAAACACATGGACCCAGATTTTCTAGAAGTTCATACCCAAATCTACGGTGTTGGACGAATGCAAAAGTTCCATACTAATAGCTTTGACACCTTCTATGAAGATGTGATTTTAGCTCCAGGTGATACTCATATTCCTTTTGCCAGTGTGGCAGAAGATGGAGGATTTATCTATCCTTGGCATCAGTATTATTCTGATAATGACTGTATCTGGATGGCGAATGAATTCCACCCCGTAGAAAGTTAACTGGACTCCTGTAACTTCTCTAACTTCAACAAGAGTAGAGAAGAAATACATAGCCATTTTTCTACTAATTTTATCCTCAAGATTCTCCAAAAATAGAAGGAAAAAAATCTATTTCGGGTAGAAGAAGTCTGTAGAAAGTTGTGGGAGAGTTTTCGCTAAAATATTGCACCAATCTCAACCTGGCGTAATATAAAATACCCCAAAGTCAGCTGCCTAGATCAGTTATCAAAGCATTAATGATAACCGCTTGATCTCTAGCAAGTCCTTAAGGATTTTATAGAACCCTTCTCAGTGTTTAGAAGTTGCGTAAGATAGCGTCTGTAACTCGTTATGTCGGTCAGATTTCTCAAGAACTGTATTGTGCCGACAACACCACTACTTTAATAGACTTAGAATCGAGATAAAAGCATCTGTAACGTCTGAAACTTCAAACTTTTGATCTATTTGACCACGGAGGTTTATTGTGCCGAGTGAAATCTTTCCAAGTAATCGCGTTTATAAATTTCTCAAGGTAGATGAATATTTTGGTCGCTACCAAGAATGGGACAAACTCGGATCTGTAAAAGGTTATTCCTTCGACGGACAATACACACTGAGCCTTACCTTCGACAAGGTGGGCGGAGGCCAATGCGTCATGTTGGTCGAGGTCAGTCAGAACGATGTGTTGCGGGTGCGCTTTAACCCCGCGAAAAGTGCAGTAGGGGAATACAGCGTTGCAAATGTCTTGCACGACCACGAGACAGACGAGGAGATACTCAGAAATCAACACCGTACTGTCAGTTACCAAGACCAGGGAAGTCAGTTAGTCTTAACGGCGACTAGCGATTATAACCCCTTAGTGATGGAAGTGGTGATCACGAAGGAGCCATTCTCAATCAAAGTCTTCAACAAATCTGAAACCAATTCAGAGTATGCAGGCATCCCAGTTTGGCAAACCGCAGACACCCCGATTTACTATACCGCCAATGGCACAGAGGATTATGCCATTATCCAAGCGGTCAAGAAGCCAGGCGATGCCAAGTATATTGGATTTGGTGAACAAGGCGGAACCCAACTCCAAAAAAATACCGACCAGTTGAATTATTTCAACTTCGATAATATGCGCTATCGACAGGTCTATGACCGAGGACCTTTAGAGAACCGCGAACCTCTTTACCACTCTGAACCCTTCTTTTACGAGTTTAACGGCGTTCCTGGTAGCACTAACGTGAATGCCGTTCTGCTTGACAACGTCAGTCAAGTTCTACTCGATGTCGGTTTTAGCAACTCCGGTCGCTATCTGTTAGGAACTCGCTTTGGTGACCTTGACTATTACGTGTTCTTAGGAGAAGACCCCAAGAACATCTTAGATAGCTTTACCGCCTATGTTGGCCGCCCTGAGTTGAAACCGCGCTATGCCCTGGGATATCACCAAGGTTGCTATGGATATGAATGTGGTGCAGACCTGAAGTGGTCAGTGGATCGGCATCGGGCTTGGGGTATTCCCCTTGATGGTCTTGCTGTCGATGTCGATCTTCAAGACAATTATCGGACGTTCACCATCAAGCCGAACTACCAAACGAATAAGAACTGGCCCTATGACCAAACATTCGGCAGTCACGAGGAGATGTTCACTTACCTGCGAGAAAATGGTGTTAAGTGCAGCACCAACATCACTCCGGTAATCAGCAAGCAAGATGAATACAACCCAAGTTACTACTCAACCTACGAGGAAGGACTCAAAAACAGCTACTTCGTTCTAGATAAGCGCTTCGATCCCGATAATCCCGAAAGCAAAGAGTACCAACTCTATGGTGGCGGTAACGAATTTCGTCCCAACCAAGCATGGAATCAGTGGCCAGATCCTGAAGGGTTCAATAGCGGCAACCCTTACATTGGCGAAGTGTACTACGGGAATGATGAAGCTGGGCGCGAGCTGGGAACTCCCGGTCATTACTCAGATCTCGGCCGGCCAGAAGTACGCGAATGGTGGGGCAAGCAATATAAGTACCTCTACGAGCAAGGTCTAGAATTTGTCTGGCAGGATATGACCACTCCAGCCATTCGCGATTACCGTGGGGACATGAAAGGCTTTCCCTTCAAGCTCTATGTAACCGACGATTCCGAACCCTCGCAAGTCAAACAAAACCCAGCCCTCAAAGCTTGGAATCTGTACTCGTACAATCTCCACAAAGCTACCTATAACGGACTGAATAATCTGTACCAACTGTCCGACAAACTCAAGTGGCGTGAAAACAAACGCAACTTTATTATCGGACGAGGCAGTTTTGTTGGTTCTCACCGATATGCTGGCTTATGGACAGGGGATAACTCTTCCGACTGGGATTTCCTCCAGATGAATATCTCTCAAGTCCTATCTCTGGGCATGAATGCCTTGGCCGTCACTGGGCAAGATATCGGCGGTTTTGAACAGTCAGCGGCTGACGATCAGCAGAAGTGGGCAAGTCCAGAACTGGTAATTCGCTGGACAGCCGCAGGTGCCTTCTTACCCTGGTTCCGTAACCACTACGTTCGCAAAGGGCGCAAAGAGTTCCAAGAGGTATTCCAGTATGTAGAGTGGTTTAACGGCAATCCCCCAGAACCCCAGGACTTGTACCGTATGGTGCCGACGATTTGTAAGCATTACATTGAGTTGCGCTACCGACTGATGCAGTTGTTCTATGACGCATTATTTGAGAACACTCTCGATGGTCTGCCGATCTGCCGTCCCTTGTTCCTCAACGATCCCCAAGATATATCCCTCTACAACGATAAAGACGAATTCCTCAATGACGAATTCTTCGTCCGCAAGGATTTCCTCGTTGCTCCGATCTTGCATCCTGAAAGTGAAAATAACAATGGCGGCAAGCGGGATGTCTATCTGCCCAAAGGTAGCTACTGGTATAACTTTAAGGACAACGTTATGCCCCTGAATAGTCCCGAAGAAGGCGGAACAACGGTACGGGATTTCAATGCAAGAATCAGCACCGAAGGTCAGCACATTAACTTTATTGTTCCGATCTATGTTCGGGAAGGGGCAATTATTCCCACAATTGAAGTAGAACAATATGTGGGAGAGAAGAACAAAAAGGGAGAAAAGAACCCCATTACTCTGAATATCTATCCCGATGTGCAACGCAAAGGCGGGGAATATCGGATGTACTTGGATGATGGGGAGAGCCGCTCTTCTGCCCCGAAATCACAAGTGGACGATCCCAAGGCGAACGACGAATACCGCGAGACTTTGATTACCAACAATTACACTGGGGATAAAACCCGTGAGATTAAAGTTGAGCGCATCCATCAGGGATATACTCCTATGGAAGATTATTTCTTTGTGGCAATCTTGCACGACCCCAATGAACCCAAAGAGGCTCACGGCCCCTTAAGAAACCTGAGTATTTGGGGACAACAGGTGAATTTGATTGCACAAGGTACAATCGATCAACGAGCAAATGCTCTCTCTAACTCTGGAAGTAATGCTTGGTATTACAACGAGAATATCAACGTTAGTTTCATCAAGATCTTCGACAACAATCCCTCTATTTCCCTGATTGCAGAATACGTTTAATTCCTCTGCGGGAATGTTGAAGTGAATTGTCAGATCATGTTCGACTGAACACGAATTGGGGATTAGGGAAAAGAAAAGCAAATAAGAGCGATCGCAGTTAGATTACTCAAATGCTTTTCTATCTCTAGTTCCCTTTTTTTTGAGAATTTCTAGTGTTCATTTTTTTTCAACTCCTAGCATCAGTTCCTGATAAAATCAGAGCAAGTTCAGAGTTTAGGTGTGGGAGGAGTTGCAGAAATGGCGAATATTGTTGGCGACCCGAATGATAATATTCTTAATGGCACTCCAGAAGCCGATCAGATTTTCGGTTTAGGTGGCGATGATCTTCTCAATGGCCTTCAGGGAAATGATACCCTCAACGGAAATGAAGGCAATGATAGTGTTCTCGGAAGTGAAAATGATGATATTGTTCGCGGAGGTCAGGGAAATGATAGTCTAGTTGGCGATCGCGGTAATGATATTATTATCGTGTTATTAATGCAACGGGAGAACAACGAATAGGTGAATTTCAAACCCCCAATCAACTTGGAACTCGTGAAGGATTACGATTTGGAGTTTCCGGCGATTTACAAGGTGCATTAGCCCCGTTTGTTTCTCTCAAAAATGCGGATGAACGAGATTTAGAGTTCTTTGTACAAATGGGAGATATGATGGAGGCTGATAGTGAATCAGCGGCGTTACCGGGTGTTACTCAAGCTCGAACCCTATCAGAATTTAGAACCAAACAAAGTGAGATTTATTCACCTCGATTTGGATTAAATACTTGGGTGGATTTACGGGCGACAACATCAGTTTATGGAACTTGGGACGATCACGAAATTACGAATGATTTTGCAGGCGGCGCAACTCCGGCTGATTCACCCCAAAGAGATAATATTTTCGGTGATGCAGAAACCGGATTTGTGAACGATACACCTGTTTTTGAGGAAGCGTTACAAGCCTTTCAAGACTATTTCCCTCTCCAAGATGAATTCTACGGTGAAACAGGCGATCCACGCACAGCAAATGAACAAAAACTCTATCGTTATAATACCTTCGGGAGTGATGCGGCTTCCTTTGTTTTAGATGTTCGTTCTTTCCGGGATGCACCGCTACCCTTTGTGAGTGAAAGTGCAACACCAGACGAGATTATTCAGCAATTTGTTGATGCTTTTGAACCAGATAGAACTATGCTAGGTGAGGCACAGTTAGAACAATTCAAGGCTGATTTATTAGATGCTCAAAATAACGATATTACTTGGAAATTTGTCTTTTCAACTGTCCCAATGCAAAATTTTGGCATTCCAACCATTGGAGAACGTTGGGAAGGATTTGCAGAAGAACGAGCCGAGTTATTGAATTTTATTGAAGAGAATAATATTGAAAATGTGGTGTTTGTAACAGGTGATTTTCACGGAAATGTTGTGAATAATGTCACCAATCAACAATTTCCAGGAGGACCGATTACACCAACAGATGTATTTGATATTATGGTCGGACCCGTGGGAATTCAGTTAACAGTTCCCTTCCTACCTGAACCCTTTAATGAAACCTTCGCAGCACCCTTTGGTCCGGCAACAGTTGGGTTTACGCGGCTAGGGTTTATTGGCTGAACAAGGCAAATCCCAAGCTGAATATTTAGCCTTAAGCGATCGCGCCCAACAAGATCAATTTGTACGAGAAGTAATAGACTATCGAACCGAAACTTTATTTGGTTATGATCCGATTGGTTTGGAAGGATCTTCAATTAATGCCAATTTACTGCAAGGTGAATATATTGCAGCCCATACTTATGGTTGGACAGAGTTTGAAATCGCCCCAGAAACCGCACAATTAACCGTCACAACTTACGGCGTTCCACCCTATACGGAAGCCGATTTACTCGCAAATCCTGACCCAATTTTAGCCGCTGAACCATTTATTGTCAGTCAATTTGAAGTCACTCCGATGTAATATTCCGCTCTCTAAAACCTATAAAAATCCAGACTAATCTATAACTATATACATTCAAATCTTCTATCACTATCCGGCTGTGGTTCTTAGCCAAATAAGTGGTGAGTTTGTGCAATGTATCTTTTCGGAGATTAGCAATTCGGCGGTGCAGTTTGGCTATCTTGAGTTGAGCTTTCTGCTAGTTCTGAGAACGAATAGTTTTCTTTCGGTTTAAGTATTGGAAATGATATGAGTTCAAGAGCTTGGGGTTTAACCCTGGCTTTTTTTATAAGATATTGCAGTAGTCTGAGTGCGATTAGCTTGCCTTGCGTAACACTACCACGTCAAATCCCTCTGAGGCGTGCAAATACCGTTGGAGATAACCCAAATCCCCCTTAAATTCTACGCTTCCGGTGTCATTCCTGTAAATTCCCCACTTTTTCCCACTGTCTCAAAAGCGTCAACGTTCTATGCTAGTCATAGCTGAATGAGAGGAGAGTCCCAACTTAGTCTGGAGACTCATGCCACCAACAACTGGATATTCATCCAAAAAGAGAACAACCTCTTCCCAAGCGAGCAAATAACAAACTATTAACTTACGGAGGACAGAACAATGGCATATAGATGGCAATACGGCCCCTACCTAACAAATACTATTGATAGTCATGGTGGAGGCATTCTTGACTCCATAAACGTAGGTGGTTCAAAGGATTTTCTAACGCGGGCTAATTCCTTTTACGCTACTGATGATAACGATGAATACTACAAAGTGGATGGTGTGACGGATGATTGGACTTATGACATGGCTGAGCACAACACAAATACCTTCACCAACACTTGGGAACTAGATGGTAGTGGTGACTTCGATTCGAGTGTAGGATACGACCATGACAAGTTTGGTTTTTATAAATATGTTAAAGGTACAGCGCAAAATGACAATGTATTCGGTGGTCCTCAACCGGATAACATTATGACATACCATGGTGACGATGTCATCTGGGGTATGAAGGATGTATTTGATACTTATGTTGCTGAAGCAGATCACGACAACATTGATGCTGGCTATGGTAACGACACTGTATACGCGAGCCATGGCGATGATACCGTTTATGGAGGTCCGGGTGATGACCGCTTAAGCGGTTCGTTTGGAAATGATTGGCTTTTTGGTCAGGGTGATGATGATTTCATCACTGGGGGTCGAGGTACTGATGAAATTATCGGTGGTGGGGGCAATGATTTGCTTTCCACAGGCGATTTGTCTACCGGAGACTCTGACTATGTAGATGGCGGCGCAGGTGCGGATGGAATTATCTTGGGTGTAGCCAGCAGCGCACAGACCATTCCAGGTGAGGCGTTTAACTGGAGTCAACTTGCACTCAGTATCACTACAGATTTCACTGACTTGGCTTTCACCAGTGCCACTAATGATACAAAAAAGGGTACTAATGGAGATACACAAAAATCCAACCTGTCAACAGCCAAGGAAATCGTCCCTATAATTGTTAAGTCAATCAGGGCGTTTGCTGAATATGATGGCTCAGATACCGAGATCCCAGCAGTAGAAGGCGAGTATGCCACAGTAGAGTTTGATCCTCGTGAAGATATTCTGTTTGTTCCGATCAATGATGGAGTTTCTAATGTTTTTGTTACTGACAATACTAATCTTGAGAGTGATTTAGGCTTCACCTATGACGTGGGTGGCAATATCTTTGCTGCACTTAATCTACCAGATGAGCTGAGTGATATCGCCAAGAGCAGTATGGCTGACCAGTTAGTCAAGAATGCACTAGTAATTGACTCTGACGGTGCCGTTTTGGGTTCTGGTAATAGTTCCGACACCATCGATATTCCTGACGCATTGGGTGGTACAGGTAGCAAGTTCTTCGTTTTTGGTGCTTGGGGACCGCAATTGCTGGAGGGAAGCAATCTCCCAGAATATATTTATGGTACAAACTATGGTGATATCCTTGCTGGCTATACCTTAGATGACGGTGAAGATGCGGAAACCGCAGGAAATGGCTTTGACCCAGCGAGTGCCGGAAACGATCAGCTATTTGGCTACGGCGGTAATGATGTATTCATGGGCGGGAAATCGGGTGCAGGAAACGATCTGTTCTTTGGTGGTGAAGGGATAGATTATGCTTCTTATGTCGATTCAGAGGCAGGCATTAATGCTAATTTAGCAACCGTTTTGAGTGATACCAATGGTGATTACTTGCTTGTGAGTAATGACGGTTTTGGAACTCCAGATCGGCTCTACAGTGTAGAGAATATCATTGGTAGTCCACAAGAAGACACGGTCAGCTTCAACGACACTAACAGTACCTCCGACGCAGCAGTCAACGTTAAAGTCTACAGTTCAGAGGGTACACAAACTCCTGAAGAAGGTGAAACCAATGTGCTGATGAATGTGGAAAATATCATCGGCTCTGATAACAGCAACGATAGTATCAGTTTCAACCTTGATGGCCCGTTGACTATCTCCGTGAATAGTGATGGCAGCACAAATATTACTGACAGTTCCACAGATCAAACTTACACAGTTACAGACTTTGAGAATATCACTATTGACTCCGTATCTGGTACATTAGTACCCTCCGGACCAGTAAATTTGAATAATTTCACCTTTGAAAACGTTACAACCATCGAAACCGGAAGTGTAATCGGTACGATTGATGCTGATTCCTTGGCAGGTAGCTCTCTGAATGACTTCATCACTGGGGGGGGTGGAGCTGATGCTCTCACTGGGGGCGAAGGAGCCGATATCTTCTACTTCCGAAGCAACGATTCTGCGGTTGATCTCGTTACAGACTTCAATCCCTCTGAAGACATCATTCTGGTTGATAGCGGGTTGTATCAGATTCCAGAGGCTACAGCAATACTTTACACCCAAGAGGGGAATAACGTGACTGTCAGTGGAGCTGGAACAACCTTCGCGACTATCGAGAACGTAACCGTTGATGAGATGAACAGTTATGATACTCGCTATGTCACCAATAGCTTGCCAGACTGGATGACCAGTCAGGACATTGAAGTCCAAATCGCTCCAAGTGAGCAGCAGGGATATGCAGCTCTCCTACCCGGAGTCGAAGCGATCGCCAATTTGCCTGGAGAAATGATCGAAGCTGGCCAGATGTTAACTATTGATAACGGGGGCTGGACTACCTTTGATAAACACCCTCGGGCGGTTGGTGATGTCAATAACGATGGTCAAGCGGATATTGTTGGCTTCGCTAATGATAGTGTCCGAGTAGCTATATCCAATGGTGATGGTACATTCGCTAATCACCAAACAGGTCTTCAAGGCGAGTTTAGCTATAACGCGGGATGGACTAGCCAGGACGAATCCCCTCGGATGTTAGGTGATATTAATGGGGATGGTAACGATGATATTATCGGTTTCGGTGAAGATGAAGTGTCTGCCTCTCTATCCAACGGTGATGGTACATTCGCCACTCCACAAGTTGTTGATGATAGTGGGCTATTTACTCATAGTTGGGGTTGGCGTAGTCAGGACACTGTTCCTCGGTTTGTTGATGATGTGAATGGAGATGGCTATGATGACTTGATTGGCTTTGCTGGTGATGGTGTCCGAGTCGCTTTATCCGATGGAGATGGCACTTTCGGTGATTTCTACACAGCTATATCTAGTGACTTCTCTGTTTCTCATGGCTACACCAGCCAGAACGTTTATCCTCGCATGGTGGGTGACATTAATAACGATGGCCGTGCTGACATTGTTGGCATTGATGATAATCAAGTCCGCTTTGCCTACGGTCAAGAGGATGGTACATTCTATCAACCACAGGTCTTTAACTACGAAGATAGTCACAATTTCCTGAGTCCACAGCAAGGTTGGGCGAACCAAGAGGAATCTCCTCGGATGCTGGCTGACATTAATGCTGATGGCAAAGACGATATCATTGGTTACAACTCCGTTGATGATAAGCTCATGGTTGCTTACAGCGAACGTGATACGATTGTGAACTTTGCAGTGCAGCCCGAGTATGGGTTTGAAGCTCCTGTTGAACTGACTGGAATCAGTGGTGATACTATTGCTGACTTTATTGGTTCCGGAGAGTATAGCCAAAACCTCTATCCTCTGATGACAGGTGACATCACTGGTAATGGTCAAGAAGACATCATTGGTTTTGGTACTAGCGATATTTTCGCCGCTGTTTGGTCTTAGAGTTCTTTCGTTCCGGCTCGATGTTCTCACAAAGCACGATTTACACTGGATTAATTTAGAGGCTTGGGGTTTTTCCCCAGGCTTTTTTTTGGCAATATTGAGAATTTCAGATGAATCAGTCTCCAGTACACGAAGGTACTACATCTTTGTGAAGTTCTGACTTAATTTAGCTCACATAAAAAGCTATTGAAATCAATAGAAAATATTTTTTTTTCTAAGGTGACTTTAGGTCATCTTAGTTTTTTCGTGTTTATTTTTAGACCTGAATTTACACCTGAATAAAACTGAATCTTTACTGAACTTTTCGGGATTGTTTCTGCCAGAGATTCAGGTGATAGTGGTATCAACAACCGAAAGAGAACAACCTCTTCCCAATCAAGCAAACAACAAACGTAAATTACGGAGAAAAGACTAATGACAGAAATCTATAGCAATAGAAGTAACTACTACTTCGGTGTAGGACACTTTGAGGTGCAGGTTCATGAACAAGAAGCATATTGGAATTTTGGCGGTAATACGTTTATAAATGGTGGTACAGAAACCATGGAGGACAGCGAATATTGGGAAGGAGCAACTAAAATTGACTATCAAAGATTCACCTACGCTGAAACGGTGATTGGTGATGATGCTGCTGATGACTTCATCGGCAGTAGCCATCATCCCCAGGGAGCTTGGCATGTCATAACATCTCCGAATGGGTCACCAGAACAAATTACACAAACCTGGACTGAAGAATATGATGACTACTTCGTTGGTAGAGGCGGAAATGACACCCTCAGAGGTAGCACAGGTAATGACACCCTTATTGGTGGTGCTACTGAAGAGTATCCTATATCTACCGTCGATCCTGATGATGTTGAAGATAATGATATACTGCGTGGTGAGGAGGGAGATGACTCTATAGTTGGAGGAAGGGGTAATGATGTATTATATAGTGGCCCTTTAACTGATGGTGCAAGCGATACCCTTGAAGGTGGGGATGGCACTGACACTTTCTTTCTAGGTGATGGAGAATTTCGAGCCAACGAAACCGTAGTTGAAGGAACAGGCGTTGACTATGGAAATCTTGGTCTCAGCTTGGCTGGAGACATCTCTGACTTGGCATTCACACTCATTCCAGGCGCGAGCAAAGTCGGGAAAGAAATCGTTCCGATGTTCTTTGATGTAGTGAAATCTCTGTTCAAAACAGAGGATGAAACTGTTGTCGCTCCAGATCCCGCTAGTGCTGGATCTGCAATCATCACAGACTTTAATCCGATTGAAGACGTGCTCGTTATTCCTATGGCAGATGATGGTAGCATCTATCTCCAAGGAGATAATACTGCTGATAACCTACTTAAGGTTTTTCATGATAATGCATTCGTTGACTTGATGGCAACTGTGCAACTGTCTGAAGATGTCCGAACTCTTGAAGGTTATGGTAACTCAACTAAGAGTCTTCAGACAGACTGGTTCAATAGTCTGGAAAGCCAAGCATTGATTCTTGATGCTACAGGCGTAAGGGATTATAAAACTCTGACAGATATACCGTTTCCTGAGACCGATGAGAATGGCGAAGAAGTTAATCACATTGAAGGAAGTAACAAGTTCCTGATTTTGGGAGCACATTCTGGAGCTGCCCTAACAGGTGATAATAATTCTAATTACCTGTACGGAACTCTGCATAATGACATCATTAATGGCTATGAATCTGAAGACAAAGCATATACAGCTGGTACTGACGTAATGTATGGATTTGCAGGGAATGACATATTCCGTGGTGGACAGGGTGAAGATCGCATTTATGGTGGTGATGATATTGATACAGCAAACTACGTCCATTCTACGGCTGGTATTAATGCTAATTTAGGAACCGTTAAGAGTGATGATAACGGTAGCTATGTTGAAGTCAGTGATGGTTTTGGCACTTCAGATAAACTCTATGATGTAGAGAATATCGTTGGTAGTTCCTATGATGACACGGTGAGTTTCAATGATGAGAATACAACTGATGATGAAGCGATTGAAGTCAAGGTATACAGTTTAGACGGATCGCAAAGTCCTGAAGGTGAAACTAATGTTCTCATAGGAGTCGAAAATATCATCGGTTCTGATAATAGCAACGATAGTATCAAGTTCAACTTAGATGAAATCACTCTTGTTGCTGACAATGAGGGCACAACTATAGTTGACAGTTCCACAGAGCAAACTTACACAGTTACAGACTTTGAGAATATCATTCTTAACCCAGCATCTGGTACAGTAGCTGTCTCCGGGCCTGTGAATTTGGATAATTTCACCTTTGAAAACGTTACAACCATCGAAACCGGAAGTGTAATCGGTACGACTGACGCTGATTCCTTGGCAGGTAGCTCTCTGAATGACTTCATCACTGGGG
>JBCBCI010000031.1:0-37585 GCA_038530755.1 Cyanobacteria bacterium J06592_8
AATTCAGTTTAATCAAGCCCTAGAACTCGATCCGAGTCGAGATTTTAACCCTCAAACCAAAGCGAATCAAATCAACCAAGCCCTACCCATGCTACAACAGGGCGCAAAATTTGCAGATTCCGGTAAAATTCCTCAAGCCATTCAAGCCTATAAAAAAGCTCAAGAACTCGATCCAACGCTAGAAATTTATGCCCCTTCTTGGAATTATTTATGCTGGAATGCAGCGATTTATAATCAAGTCACAGCAGAAGTCCTGGACGCTTGTGATCAAGCCGTTAAACTTCAGCCCGAAGATGCAGAAATTCACAATAATCGAGGGGTTGCAAGAGCGTTAACCGGGGATTTTATTGGTGCAATTGAAGATTTTCAAATGTATGTCGATGTCACCGTTAATGAACAAGAAAAATCACTTCGCCAAAATTGGATTGATAGCCTCAATATAGGTCAAAATCCCTTTACCGAGAACCTACTCCAGCAAATTCGAGAGTCCCAGCAATCTCCCTGGCTGATTACACCTACCGATTCTAAGCAAAATTCTACCTCAAAACCCCAAGAGTAACTGTATACTGGTTACTGTGTACTATTCACTGTGTACTGTTAACTGTTAACTACTCACTGTGTACTGCTCACTGTCTAATTCTGCCCCTCAGCGTTCTACAATATCTAGAAAGAGAAATTTTTAGGTATAGGCTGTATGGATACAAAAGCATTTAGAAGATCACTACAAAAATCAGAATCCTATCATCGCAAAGGCTTCGGACATGAAGAGGAAGTCGCAGGAGTCATGCAGTCGGCTTATCAAAGCAGTCTCATCCAAGAAATTCGGGATAACAACTACACCCTCAAACGCGGAAACGTCACCATTCGACTCGCCGAAGCCTTTGGCTTCTGTTGGGGTGTGGAACGCGCTGTGGCGATGGCCTATGAAACCCGTCAACATTTTCCCACAGAACGCATCTGGATTACCAACGAAATTATTCATAATCCTTCTGTGAATCAGCATTTACTGGATATGAAGGTTGAATTTATTCCGGTAATCGACGGAGAAAAGGATTTTTCGGGGATTGGAACGGGAGATGTAGTAATTTTACCGGCTTTTGGGGCGAGTGTACAGGAAATGCAGCTTCTCAACGACAAAGACTGTAAAATTGTAGACACCACTTGTCCTTGGGTTTCTAAAGTTTGGAATACCGTTGAAAAGCACAAGAAAAAGAACTATACTTCGATTATTCACGGCAAATACAAACACGAAGAAACCGTTGCCACCAGTTCGTTTGCAGATAAATATTTGGTGATATTAAACCTCGAACAAGCGGAATATGTCAGCAACTATATTCTCAAGGGTGGTAACCGCGAAGAATTTTTAAACAAATTCAAAAACGCCTATTCAGAAGGGTTTGACCCCGACAAAGACTTAGAGTGTGTAGGAATTGCCAACCAAACAACAATGCTAAAAAGCGAAACTGAACACATTGGTAAGTTGTTTGAACGGACGATGATGCAGAAATACGGACCCGATCAATTAACGGAACATTTTCAAAGTTTTAATACCATTTGTGATGCGACTCAAGAACGTCAAGATGCGATGATCGGATTAGTTCAAGAAAAGGTGGATTTAATGATTGTCATTGGTGGATTTAACTCCTCTAATACGACTCATTTACAAGAAATGGCAATAGAAGAAGAAATTCCTTCCTACCATATTGATATCCCCGAACGAATTATATCCGGCGATCGTATTGAACACAAACCACTCGGAAAAGACGTTGAAATTTCGGAAAATTGGCTACCGAAAGGGGAAATTGTTGTGGGGATTACCTCTGGGGCTTCGACTCCTGACAAAGCCGTTGAAGATGTGATCGAGAAAATTTTTGAGTTGAAAGCTAGTTTACTAGCAGTTTAGCACCTGGGGTAGTTGTGCGATCTCACTAATCTCCGATTCCCTACCCATCGTCAGCCCAGTTTCTTCGAGAAGCTGGGTTTCTTTCTCACCTTAAAAAGCCGGAACATCCAAAATTCATCCGCAAATAGAACAACAGAAGTGCATATTTTTAATAAAACGATGCTATGATCTGATGAATAGGACATTTATTCATCTCCCCCAACCGCTGCACCGAAGCCCAAACAGCGATCGAGGAAGACTATGAGCGGGATAAACTCCGTCAGCGTTAACCCAGCTAGGAACACGCTTAACTGAAACTTTGAGAGGGGGTAGCTAAATGCTAATACCTGATTTAATTTATCTGTCTATTTCTATTTTGACAGTCTGTATCAGTGTCATTATTCCTGATGAAATTGCCAAAATCATGGCTAGAGGTCTTGCTTTGGTCTTCTTGTTCCTCAGTATTGCCTCTGCGCCTTGGCTCGTTCTACTGATCATTCTGATTCCTTTGCTTACATATAAGCTAAATGAACGATTTCAGTGGTAGCGTTGAATACGAATTGCACAGAACTTAGAAAGCGGATGAGTTAACAATACAGAAGCAGATAAGGTGAGGGGCTTAAAATTCAATCTATCGGTTCTGAAGAATTGAATAGAGTTGTGATTTGGGAATACACCTATCTGCTTTCCAAAGCAATTTAATCGGGTAATTTATATTGTCCGACGATACGCTTGGCAAAATCTGGAACGTGTGCGGCTAACTTTTTCGGATAATTGCGTTTGACATAAAGATAATTGCGCGTAAAGTGAGAATCTATCGAAAATCGAGCATATTCTAATCCTTTCGGACCGATTTTTTCAATCACCACACCCATTAACTTCGCTGCCCACATCGGTAACGTCACGCCTTTATCGTAAGCCGGAATACTCTGTTGAACTGCTTGCTGGCGATTTCCTTCCGAATGAACAGGCTGAGTATTGAGTTGATCCTGAACTAATTCTAACATTTCTTGGCCTGTTTCGTTGCGAACCACAATCCATTGCCACCCAAAAGGCGCACCCATATAGCCTACAACCAAATCAGCCAAAGAATTCACATAGTCAAAACAACTCAAACAAGACGGCGCGAAAATATCTTTTAATTCTTTTGTATTTAACCCAAAAAACGGAACCTTTTCGATTGAACCATCTTCATGCTTGAAATGAACTCGGAAGTCTTGCATAAATTCATAATGCACTACTGTTTCCGGAGATTTACTTGTCGTTTCTAGAAACTTTTGCAAACCCGCACGAGTCACATTATCGACACAGGGCGTTCCCAAAACGTACAGTTTTTCTAAGCCTAATTGTTTCTCAACCGCCCGTAACGCTTGAATTTGACAACCGACACCAATCACCAACAACCGCTTCATTCCCGACTGTTCTATTTGTTCAAGGATCGAAAGATTCGGCGAAAGTGTGGGTTTGTTGACTCTAGCTGCTAAAATTTCTTCAGGAGTTCTCGCAATCACAGGCATGGGTTGAAAGCGGTCTTCAGGAGTATTCTGAACACAAACCACTCCTTCGACTTTCCCCTGAGTTAGCATTTCGCAGGCGATACTACTCACAATTCCCGTCCACTGCGCCCCCTCAATGGGTTGTTTTTTCCGCGCCGCCATCATCGTTTGATGAACCCCAAAATAGAGGTCATCTTCACTGTCTAGGTTGCGACTCCGCCCATGGGTTTGGGTTTCCAGTTCCGGGATTTGTTGATTAATGAAAGCGCAGGCTTCTTTAACATAATGAATGTAATAGGTGTCACACAGTCCGCACTCGCTACACAGTTCCTTAGCTGGACGGCGACTCCCTGGCTTCATTGCTTTGGCTTTCTGATGTTTGGGTGTTTCCTGTATTGCGGTCATTGAAACTTTATTTATTATACTAAGTCTTAGGTTTATCACATTTTGTTACCCAGTTTTGCATTTGTCATATTTTGTAAGGTTCGGCATTCGTTATATTAAATTCAACAGAGAAAATTATTGCGTTAAAGTATTAATTCAGCAGGTTAATAAGTGCCAAAAGCAGAAGTGGATAGTGAATCAACAACTACAACAACAATTAGATAAGATATAAATCAAGGCTCTCAAACTAGAGTGATGAAAAAAATTTATTGAATCAGGAGAAAGCGTGTGTCTGATTTTAAAGAGTATAGAAGTGTAACTGAATTTCCGGCTAAAGCTGAAACCCTATCTCACGAAGAGTTGATAGAACATTATTATGATTTGCGGACAACCTACAAAAGTTTAACGGGTAGTCGTGGACAGCTTGTTCGTCGTCAAAGAGAGGCGAAAGAGAAAATTGTCACGCTTAACCAAGATATTCAAGAAAAAATCCAACAGCTAGAAACGTTAGAGCGAGAAAAAAAAGAAATTGAGAACATACTGGAAAGACGTAGCTTTGAATTGCAGCAAAAAGATCTCCAAAAGCAAGAACTTCAACAAGAACTTAATACAATCACGACAGAAATTATTTCTCTGAAAGATGAAAGACAAGCCATCACAGATATGATTCTAAAGTTAAAAAGTAGCTATGATGAAGTTCAAGGAACAAATGGTATAATTGGAACCTTAGAACGTCTACACACAATTATGCGAGCGGTTAAAATTTTCTTTACAACAGACATCAGTGAACTGATTAAAATCCGAAATTCAGAGATTAAGTCTAATCCGAATAACCAAGAAAACTCCAGAACCCTTGGGAAAAATTTGTTAGACAATAAATAAGATCAAAAATCAGAAGGAAAAATGCCTAATATTTTAGATACACTCCAAGATGATAGCCGATTTGATAAAATTAAAAAAAGTATTGATAAGGTGAATCAAGGCGTAGAGGATTTGAATGATATTGCTGATAATCTAGCAGATCAAACTCTTGATGCTGTTGAATCTGGGATGCGACTCGGTTATGCTTATGCTCAGGTCGAGGCTGATCTGAAAAATTCTTCTGAACCTTCTGTGAATTCCGATGAAAATATTATCGATTTAGAAGTTGAATCTCTCTTACCAACTTCATCTCAAGTTCTTGATCAAGACTATCTAAAAGATGCAGATCATTGGACGAAAGAATCACTGAAAGCTCGTTTTGGAACCTGTCAAAAAGCCTATCGATACTTACAGGATACTTATCAGTTTAAGAAGTTTCAGCGCAGTTGGGATAAAATTGTAGAAGCATTCAATACTGGAAAAAATTTTACTGGAAATCTGACTCAGAGTCTTTCTTTAGAACAACAAGTTTCAAAGTTGGAACAAACTGTAATTTTACAAGAACAGAGAATCAGTCAGCTAGAACAGCGAAATACGATTCTAGAATCTAAGCTGAATGAAGTGCTGAGATTACTTGATCAAAGTTCCCAGTAAAATAGCCACCATCATTAACATTGTGATTCCCATGACTCCGGCTAAAGGTTGATCGGCAATGCCCGTCACCCAGGCAGGAACTCGGCGAGTATAGGTTAACGTTCCCAGGGTTTGTAAACTGGTCAAGCCCCAAATCCAACCTGCGTGTAAACCGATCGCGAAACCCAATTGACCTTGATTATAAACGCAGGCAAGCGTCAGTACCATTGCCATTAACCATAGTCCTGGTAACTGAGGAATTGTGCCTTTCACTTCCCAAATTAGGTGAGTTAGGGCAAAAATCAGGCTAGCGATCGCAGCGGCAATAATCAGGGGATAATCTTGAACCAGATGATAATGCACAAATCCCCGAAACACAAGTTCCTCTGTTGCACTAATCCATAATCCGAGTAGCAGAATCGACAACAGAGAACCTGTAGTAGAAAGAATTTTAGAGGATAGAGTAACGTTAGAGAGTTGAGGAGAGAGTTGGGGTTGCCAACAGACCCAACCCAAAATCCATTCAACTCCAAAGAGTATAACCAAGCTGAATATTGCCAGACTTAACCCGATCAACACAGAAGTCCCAGTTGAGACTTGTCCGATCCAACCGTAGCTAGAAAAGGACAGATTTTCAACTTGAGAAAAACTCCACACGATGAACGGTACAAGTAGATAGAGTGAAGCAAGCAAAATCAGTTTTTGCTGATCATTTAAGGGCTGAGGCGGATGCCAATTAATTACATTTGCAATTGCGATGGCGATTGGCAACCATAAAAGTCCCCATACCCCAAAAAATAGAGTCACTTTAACGATCGCAGGAGCATTAACCAGTTCCCAGAGATTCATCTTCTCAAGCGCGATCAATCAATATTACTCTTCTTCATCAATCATACTACCATTACCATTCATCTCATCCCCTTCATCCACTTGAATCAGGTGAATATGTTTGTAGCCCAACTTAATATCAAATTCATCACCGGGCTGTAATCCCATCTCTTTGGTATAGGTTGAACCGATGACAATTTGACCATTTTTGTGAACGCTAACCATGTACGTGGGAGCGCGTCCACGACCATCACTCATACCATCTGGGTTGAGTGGAATTCCCCGTGCTTTAAGAACTGCATCATAAAAATCAGTCAGATTGACCCGAACTTGGTCATCTTTTGTCACGCTGTAATATCCACACAGTTTTGCGGTTTCTCGACGAGGAAGATGAGAAAGTTCTTTGACTTTTTGAAGTAAAGCCTTTCCACTCAGGGGTACTGTTGCTGCTTTAGACATTGTTCGAGACTATCTCCTTTTGGTATTGAAAACATTCAGTCACTTCAGTCTATATTTTAGGCCGATAAAAATAATATATACTTAAATTTATCAATTTGACAAACATTTTTTGAGTAATCTTCTCAAGATTGTGAGAATTCTAGACGCTCATTGCTTGACAGAAGAAAAATATCTCTCGAATTAGGGATTTTAGGGTAAAATCTGAGCTACAATTTAACGAGACAGATCGGCTGTCCAGGCTAAGATCGGACAATTTTGGTTCGAGGATCTAGGCATCTTAACTTAATTTGTCAACTGTCAAAGGCTGAGGCGGCTTACACTTTGAAAATGACCAATCTACTATAGAGTCTGAATGAGAGAGGAACATTGCTCAAATTTGATCTCGTCTGGTTTCGTCAAATCAGACTGTCCTGGTGCTCGGGATTTGCCGATATGGCTTGAGTTGCTCTTGACAGCAACAGGAATGACGAACGAGCAATTGCCAATCGTCTGAGAAAATACACTAAACTTGCGCTAATTGCCGATGAACAAACCCGATGGCTCTGTACAGTCGATTGATAACCCAGCACAAAAGAAACCCCGCAGACGCAGAGGAGAAGATTTATTGTAATCCCTGCTGGTGAGTAACTGGTGTTAATCCTGAAGATTTTTAGAATTTATACAGAATTTAGAACAGAGAATCAATTTCTAGGGGAGATCGTTAAGCTGCCGTTGAAGATTTTTAAGGGTTTGGTAAATTTCGGGTAAGCGCTTGCGAATTGCAGAAACTTTCAGGTAGAGTTTATTGGGAATTGCCGGAGAGTCAGAAACAATTTCTCCGGGCTTAACATGACTATGAACTCCGGCTTGGGCTGTTGCGATCGCTCCATCTCCAATTTTGGCTTGATTTGCGACTCCTACCTGACCGGCTAGAATCACCTGATTTCCGACAACGACACCGCCCGCCAAGCCGACTTGGGCCGCAAAAGCACAATTTTCTCCAATTTGGCAGCCGTGACCGATATGAACGAGATTATCAAGCTTGGTATTTTTACCAATTCGGGTTTCTCCGACGGCGGGACGATCAATTGTGCTATTACACCCAACTTCTACCCCATCCTCTAAAACAGCGACCCCCGACTGTTCCATCTTGAACCAACCTTCGGCGGTCGGAACAAAGCCAAACCCTTCTGCACCAATTACCGCCCCGCTATGAATAACACACTCAGCACCCAGACGAGTCCGTTCATGGAGAGTACAGTTCGCATGGAGAATACTGCGATCGCCAATTTCCACTTGCGGATAAATAGTGACATTGGGATGAACACAAACACCATTTCCGATCCTAACACCCGCTTGAATTACAACATGAGGGCCAATATAAACATCTTTGCCAAGGGTCGCACTCGGATCAATGATCGCAGATGGATCGATACCGGGTTGAGGTCGAAAGGGTTGATAAAATAAGGCGATCGATCTTGCAAATACTAATCTGGGTTGAGGGGTCGAGAGCCAAGCAATTCCCCGTTCTGTGGCTTGAGTTTGTAGGGTTTCATCAACAGGTAAAATTAAGGCACTCGCTGCCGTTTTCTGAACGTAGGCGGCAAATTTTGGCCCTTCGATATAACTGAGCATTCCAGCTTCAGCGTGATCGATAGCTTCTAACCCGAAAAGATCGGGATCGGTTGACTCAGACTGTTTCAAACTATCCTGAATAATTGAGGTACCGAGTTTTTCCAGCAATTCACTAAATTTCATAAGCGTTTGATTAGATTCCACTCCACACATGATTGCCAAAAAGAAAACCTACATAAAGTAGGTTGAGTCTGATGTTATTTTATAACAGTGAGCCAATACACAAATTGTCTGTTAATCGTCTACAAAAGTTCCGGGCAACCTTTTCAGGAATTCTGGACTGACAGTTGTTCAATCAAAATCGAACAAGGAGCATGATGAAGCACATAATTACTCACACTTCCCAAAACAAACTCACTCAAACCCGACAAGCCTCGATGACCCATGATAATTAAGTCTGCATTCCATTCTTGAGCCGCTTGACAAATTTGACGACCTGCTTGTCCTGTTCGTTGAGAATATTCACTGTTTAATCCCGCTTCAGTGGCTTGATGACAATAGTTTTTTAAGGTTTCTGCACCCCTTTCGATGTATTTTTGCCACTGTCGCTGATAGCTTTTCAGGGTTTCTAATTCTACCATTCCATAGTAGTTTAAACCCATCATCCCTTGAGCTAAGGGACTTTCATCTTCATCGTGAGAGAGAATGTGGACGAACATTAAGTTAGCTTGACAGAGTTTTGCCATCGATAATGCTTTTTGAAACACATTTTCACTCACACTCGAAAGGTCGAGCGCAACCAGAATTTTTTTATACATTTGGGAGACCTCCTATCCGTTTGACTTTGAGGAAATCAAATTAAGGAAACTCCACCCGCAATGAAAATCGCTCTACTCTTGTTTTTTGTGGCTAGGGTTCCCTAAAAATCACTGATTTCCTAAACTTCAGCTTGGGTCTACTGATCATTAGTTGTTATAGTTAAATCATACTCTAAGTTTGATTAAGTCTTTCCAGGTTTGCAAGCTTTCTTAAAATATAATCCGTTTGTGTTGTCAGAGCGAGTTCAATCCAAATCCTTGTTAAAAATTCTAAATCTATCTGAACTTCCCCCAAAATAGAAGTCAGGTTTGCTTCTTCAACTTCAGTTCATCTAAGACATCTTGTAGTAAACTAATCGCTTGCTCTAATTTATTAACAATATCTGGGGAAGAAGATTGCTCCTGAGAAGGATCTTGAGCCGGGGAACTGTTTTCAAGTTTTGAGATATACTGTAATAAATCGCGATCGCGTTTCAACCAGCCTTCGAGAAAGATTTCCTGAGAGGGGTTAATCTCAACTCGTAGATAGCGATAATCAATTCGAGCCTGACAATAACGTTCAGCCGTTTCAAAGGTATTATTCTGTTCTAAAGCGGCTTGAGTTTGGGGGCCAAAGTCTCCATCAACCGTTAATCCCCCAATTGCTTCTTGTAAAAATTCTGTACTCCCTCTGACGCTAAAATTCACTGCGGTATCAAAATGAGTCACCGCCAAGGGTAAAACCATCAAGTCTGCTTTTGAAGGCTTCCAATAGATCTCAAAATAGACTTGTTCGACTTCCGAAGCGGTAATCTCATCCACTGATTTTAAAGGTAAACCTTGACGGCGGCGATAGGTGTCAAAAGTCGCCTGGGTAATACCATATTGAACAACACCGCCTAAATCTTGGGGATGTCCGGCGTCCCCTTCCCATTTGAGTGTAAACTCCAAAGCAGTCAGAAACGGATCGAGCTGTTCAGTCATGTTGAATTAGGAATTAGAAAGGAACAGTAAAGTGAGCAGTTCTACAGTTACTAATAATTGCATAGGAATTGTTTCTGTTCAGAAGTCTCTAGAAAACGATTCACTGCTTACTGTCTACTGCTTACTGTCTACTGTTTACTGTTCCCACAGCTATCCCCGTTCGATTTCAGCAAGGATTTGATCTAATATTTCTTTAGCCCCTTGTTCTCTCAAACGATTAGCCAGATCGATTCCCAGTTGTTCAGGCTGAGATGCTTCTCCACTGACAGTATCTCGAATGAGCCGTTTTCCATCTAAACTCGCAACCATTCCTATCAGGGTGAGTTGATTGTTTTCGATTTGGCTATTGACACCGATGGGAACCTGACAGCCGCCTTCTAATTCTCGTAAAAAGGCTCGTTCGGCGTGGCAACGTTGAGCAGTTGGGCTATGTTCTAGGACTTTTAGTAATTCTAAAATATCATTGTCTCCGTCTCGACATTCGATACCCAGTGCGCCTTGTCCAACGGCGTGTAGAGAAACCTCTGGGGAAATCATTTGATGAATGCGATCGCCCATTTCTAAGCGTTTCAGTCCGGCTACCGCTAAAATAATGGCATCATAGCCCCCGTCGTCGAGTTTTTGTAGGCGAGTGTTGAGATTACCGCGAATATCCTTAAATTCTAAGTGAGGGAAATGGTGACGCAGTTGAGCGAGTCGGCGCAGCGAGGAAGTCCCAATGACGGCACCGGCGGGAAGGGTTTCGAGTTGTTTATCTTTGTGCTTTTCGTGAACCACTAAAGCATCGGCGGGATTTTCCCGTTCTGTCACGCATCCGAGCATTAATCCGAATGGGAGGTTGGTGGGAAGATCTTTGAGCGAGTGAACGGCTAAATCGGTGTCATTGTTGAGCATTCCGACTTCGAGTTCCTTGGTAAAGAGTCCCTTATCTCCAATTTTGGCGAGGGCGACATCGAGGATTTTGTCCCCTTGAGTAGACATAGTATGCACTTCAAATTCGATATCGGGGAAGTGCTTCTGGAGTTCGGCTTGCACCCAATAGGTTTGTACGAGTGCGAGTTGGCTTTTGCGTGAACCGATCCGAACGGTTCGAGTAGGGGCAGATACGGTTGTCATGCTTTGTGCGATCGCCTATTACTGTTGGTTTTTAGTCCATCCTTTAGCCTACCGCAATCCGGGACATCCGTTGGTATTTGGCAAAAAATTAGTAACTATCCTTAACAGTCTGAGACGATGACACGCAGTGAACGAGACTCAAACAAAAATACTGTTCAAGTCCCGCTCAAACTCCTAACTTTGAGAAGCTGGACCTAGATTAAAGCGGTATCATTAGGACCAGCTAAGAAGTTTTGACTGACCTCGCTACTATTAAGAGCCTGATCGTAAACGGCAACCAAGTCCAGTGTTCCCAACCAGTGTCGGCTATCATTGAGTTCACCACCTAAAGCAAATGTATAGCTATTATCCCAATTAGAAAAATCTCCTGAAATAGTCTGAGTTGTTACCAATTCGTTATCAACATAAAGATTAGTCAAACCACTTGCATCTCGCGTATAGACGACATGGGTAAGCTCATCAGCTAGTAGGGTATCACGCGGCGATACCATCAGTTTACCCCCATTTAAATTTGTATCCGTTGTTCGCAGCCGTGCATCAACACTACTTTGATCCTGAATGAGACCAAAGTTGCGTTTGCTAGGACTGTTGGAGAGATTGACAATACGAGCATTATCTTCAATGAGATTATCTGCACTCAGCCAAGCTTCGATGGTAATCTGGTTCATTCCGGTTAAACTATCAACAAGCTTTGTCGCCGGACCATCTGAGACAATTAGAGTCGGATCATCAATTGTGAGCTTATCGTCTCCCCAAGTTACATGACCAGGATCTTGGATTGTTAAGTCTAAGGGTGTACCCACTCCAGATACATCACGGACAGTATCACCAGTGCCTTCTTCAAAGGTGTAAAGAGCCTGCAAGCCATCTGTGACTCGTTCAGAGGAATTCGTTCCTTCATTAACAGAAATACTTGCTGTTGCTGAATCAGTACCGCCATTACCATCGCTGACAGTGTAGGAGAAGGTGTCAGTCCCGATGAAGCCCATGTTCGGAGTGTAGGTGAAACGACCACTACCGTCATCAACTACAGAGCCATTAGTAGGATCACTGTAGCTACTCAGAATCAAACTATTACCATCAATATCACCATCGTTTGCTAATACATCGAAGGTGACTGCTGTATCTAGCTCTGCATTAATAGAATCATCAACGGCAGTAGGTGTATCATTAACAGGATCAACGGTAATGCTAACAGTAGCCTGATCTGAGCTGCCTTGAGTATCGGAAACTTGGTAGATAAAACTGTCGCTGCCATAGAAGTTGGGACTTGGAGTGTAGCTAAAGCTCCCATCACCATTGTTAACTACAGTACCATTGCTAGGCTCCGTTGCAGCGACTGCTGAAGCGGGGTCAAGATTACCATCGGTATCGAGATCATTGCTTGTGACATCAATGACAACGGTTGTATCTTCATTAGTGCTTACTACATCATTAGTCGCAGTGAGCGCATCATTGACAGGGTCAATAGTAATATTTACTCTTGCTCGATCTGAGCTACCTTGATTATCTACAACTTGGTAGGTAAAACTGTCGCTCCCACTAAAGTTAGAATTGGGAGTGTAGCTAAAGCCTCCATCAACCGCAAGACTCAAACTGCCATGACGAGGGCTAGCGAGTGTACCAGCACTGAGGCTATCACCATCAGCATCTGTATCGTTACTTAATACATTGCCTGTCAGCACAGTATCTTCACTGGTGCTAAAAGTATCGTTGACCGCAGTTGGTGGCGCATTATTGTTGGTATTGGAGTCTCGGTTGTAACTGACTTCAGTGATGTTAAATTCGCTGTTATTCTCCTTACCCCGACTGATGAAGCCACTACTTTCTCCATTATCAAAGCCTGTCGCTTCAATCACAACCTTGCTAAAGGGTGTCGCTGAATCAATAGCAATAGGATAAGCTTTGAGACTACCAGGGACTTTTACGTCGTCTCCCAAAACACTTAGGCTAGGATCTAATATCCCTTCAGCAACGACTTGTCCATTACTGTTGTAGCCCGTCCATTTTCCGGTTTCATCACGATTTCGCTCATCACTACCCATCTGACCAAAGGTCATAACGACATTGTCAACAGGTCCACCGAAGTCTATTTCTACCGATTCGCTGCGATCTCGACCACCACTCAATTCTGCACTAAAGAAGTCAATTTGATTCCAGCGATCATTTTGGCTTTTAACCCCGAATCCCAAGTCGTCAAATTGAGTGTCGTAAATTAGCTCTGCGGAGTTGCCATTGACATCAAAAGCTTCGATTGTAACTCCATCTCCCCAAAGTTGAGGACCGACTCCGTTATTTGTGATGATATCGGATGATGATACTAGGGTATGTTGGGAATTATTGGAATTGTTAGACATTGTCTCCTTTGTTTTGTGCGCTAATGTTAGCGTTCGCTAAAGTGGTCAAACATCAGCAGAGCACCTGGATATAAGCCTTTCTCCCTTTGCTGTGTTCAGAACAGGATCAAGGCTTGAATTCTTCTACTGAATCTATACGATGTTGAGTTTATAATTTCGCAAACATCAACATTTTTTTGATTCTTAATGGCTGAAATTACTATGTGTGAATAACTCTAGCCAAAAACTTGTTACCTCTTATGTACTGGTAATACTCAATTGCTATAATATAGCAATTGTAAAGTTTTGTCAAGAGTCCAAAAACCCCAATATAGCAAGGAAAATTATAACATTCTACCTCTTGTTACCCCGTTTCAAAATTTTATCTAGATCTGTACAAATACTCTTTCTCTTACTCGCTTAATCGGATAGGGTTGTAACAAAATTTACGCAGTTGTGAGATATTCTCCGGTTTCTAAATCATACTAAAAATGATAATGAGGACAGCTAATAATAAGAATTTCACACATCTGCCACCGCTAAACTCTTACCACGAATACATATTCCGGTTGGAACACTCACAGTCGTTTTTGTTACCAAGCCATTTGTGTTTTATCCAACATGATCAAAGTTCGATTGTCCAATTACCCAGTCTGCTGCTTGTCGGTCAAACTCTGGTCGTTGATGCTATCCTAATAAACGATCATGTCCAGTATCCGCAACCGACAAAGGGTCAGAACCGATCCGAACGCTTCGAGTGGGGGCAGATTCGGTTGTCATGCTTCGTGCGATCGCCTATTATCATTGGTTTTTAGTCCATCCTTTAGCCTAAAATAAAACCCCTGACTACTGAAAGGGCATTATTAGTACCAGAACAGAGAGTCACAGGGGATAACTTTAGTTGATTTAATTTTTGTAGTGACTGTGAATGCACCAAATTTTGTTGGAAAGATCCAGCGTTCTGATTCGTTTACTCCTGTTCAGAATTTTCTACCTGTTCAGTTGCTTAATCTTGCAGCGAGTCAGCAAAATCCACTTGAATTCTTAGACAAATATGAATTGATTGAATTTTATCTGTTCTAAACCCGTACAAACACTCGTTCTCCTACTTGTTTAACGGGATAGGGTTGTAACGGCATTTCGGGGGCTGTGAGGCATTCTCCAGTTTCCAGATTATATTGAAAATGATGATATGGACAGGTGATAATTCCGTCTTGAATTTCTCCTTTATCTAAAGGCATCGCTAGATGAGTACAAGTATTGCGATAGGCTTTAATTCTATAATTAAATTGAGTCAGAATTAGTTTTAAGCCATCGAGTTCTACGGCTAATATTCCTTCCTCTGGAATTTGGTCAATTGTTGTTAAAGCAACCCAACCTGCTTCATTCTCTGTAGAAAAAGGACTGATTATCGAATTAGAATTGTTTGTGGAAACTGGAGTATTGACAGAGATAACCTGTTGAATTTCAGGACAATGATTTTTAATCGCCTGTTCAACGCCTTGTTTCAGAGTTAAGGTAGAAGCGGGACAATTGCTACAGGTTCCGACTAATTTAACTTCGACGGTATCAGGGAGTTTAATGGCTACCAGTTCCACATCACCGTTATGACTCTTTAAGCCGGGGCGAACTTCTTCTAAAGCTTGTTGAATGCGTGTTTCTAATGGCGGCTGTGGCGGTTTAACCAGTTCGTGATAACGTAATAGTCCGTAAACGACTTCATCATTAACTGCATTGCGTAAGGCGGAGAGAGATTCTTGTTTAACACTGCGAATTAAGCGAGTTAAGGCTTCTTTGTGTAACGCTTCAATGGCTTGTTTTAAACCCTCGACAACGGCTAACTTTTCGGGGTCATGCCATTCTAATACTGTATTCTCAAAAAATTTTATTTCTTGAACTAAATTTTCTAATGTTTTAGTTTCTTCAGAGGAAATTTTTGTAGAAGTCATTTTGATTATAATATAAAGTATGAATTTTCAAAAAAAATGTAGGGGCGCAAACCTTGTATTTAATCTGTTGATGCACTTAATTTCTAGAATTTGGGGAAGTTTTGATGGGTTAGCGAGAGCAGAACCCATCCTACAATTAATTTTGATGCAATGATCGACAATTAATTACATTACTTCATTTTTACATCTTTCAAGAGGAATGGCATGGCAATTCCGGTTAACAAACTGGATAAAACAATCGGCAACCACAATGTCACTCCAACTTTATCAAACCCAATAAATAAGAGTAAACCCAAACCTAATCCAATTGCACTTTGACGAACAAAATAACCCGGATTTCGTAACAGTTTCCCCTTCAGTAGTAACTTAGTGCTGAACCAACCGACTTCTAACATTTTTGTTTCTCCTCAATGCTAAATCAACAAGTTTAAACAAACTTCAGAACAATTAATCCAATGGCAATTGCAGGTAAAACTCCCACAGGCCCGAATAAACCGCCAATGGAAGCAGATAAACCAAATCCTAAGTCTTTTCTAGCCAGTAAAATGCCACCGATAGCACCTCCAACTAGAGAAACAACACCAGCAACTGCTAACCAAACAATCCCGGTTAAGAGGGTAATTTCTCCAGCGATTAAGTTATGCCAAAAGGTTTGGATAATTGAACTATTCAAGACTTCTAATAGTTCTTGATTGAACTCATTCATAGGGTTCTCCTTGTGATTGACGACGTAACTAACTATGAGGAAACAGCTTGTAATTCCGCATCCAAATCTTGCAACGCTTGAGCCACCATTTCTGCTCGTTCTGTCTCTCCATATTGAGCAAAAATTAATCGGGCTTCTTCGTAGAGGGTTTTAGCACTCTGTAAATGATTGGGATTGCCAATTTCGGGATGTTCTACATCATCTGGAAGGTTGAATAAAACATTAGCTTTATTAGCAATGGTATTAGCATATTCAACCGGAGTATCTTGGGCTGTTCGCACTTTTAAGGCTTCGTTATAGGCGGTTAAAGCCTTGAGATTATTATCAACTGGATGAACACTCGGCAGATATTGCAGCGCATTTCCGAGGTTATTTTGTAACATTGCATATTCCGCCGGATGATCGGTGAGAATAATCCAGTTTAACGCTTCTTCAAAGGACTGAACCGCCAACGCCTGACGCATATCTTCGCCATCTCCCGATAGCTTCATTGACAAATAGGCGATCGCAATATTATTGTGAAGGATAGCGTATTCTTGGGGATATTTTGTCGGCGTAAACACTTCTAAAGCCTGTTGATAGGCTTGAACGGCTTGCTTGGTTTGAGCTAAATTAAACGCAACTAACGCTTGAAACACTAACCCCAAATTCATTTGGACTTCCGCAATTTCCTCTGGGGAAGCCTGTTCTTGCAATGTTGGTAATGCGGTTTCAAAAGCATCTTTCGCTGCAACTAAAGAGTCGGAACCCTCGCCAGGATAGGTTCGCAACGCCATTCCTAAACCCACTGTCGCCCGTGCTTTCAAGAGGGGATATTCAGAACCACATAACTCAATCGCTTGACGGTACAATAACACCGCCGCTTCAATTTGTTCGATGCCTTTTGGCTTTTGTAGCAGCCCTCGTGCAATTTCACTCAACATTTGCACTTTTTCTTCAACGGTGGCGGCTTCAGACTCAACCGCAGCAGTGGCGGCTTTGACAGCAGAATCAGTAAAACTTTGTGTCACAACTATTCTAGGGGTGAAGGGTTTGAAAAGCAGTCAGTAGTCAGTTTAGATTAATACTTATTGCTTACAATTAATCCAGATTGATGAGACAGAACTGTATTATCTGATACGGTTAATAACTCAACGAAAATCGATGTTAAGATTAGCTGAATTTAATGATATTTTTAGCTTTCTGAATCTTCTGCCCAGATTGGCTTTCAAGAATTTAAACTGAAAACAGAACTCAAAAAATCTGCTAATTTTGAGCGAAACTAAAGAATTAATTAATCTAGTGTTGATTTTATTTCATCGACAATAAAAAACTTTTGTAAATCTTACTCGCATAAATCTAAAAAAATTCGCCATGATGATCAAAATCTAAAAACTTATATGAGATTATGGTCAAAACTGGCAAGGACGGGTTTAGCAAAGTTGTTTGGAAAGAGTTGTAGATTGATATGAACCCGCCCATATTCATCATTGAATCCCCAAATTTGTTGGTCTGAATTACAAAAGGAGAATTATTGTGGCTAACGTCCTCTGGCTGCAAGGTGGCGCTTGTTCCGGCAATACAATGTCGTTTCTCAACGCCGAAGAACCTAGCGTTTGTGACTTGATAACCGATTTTGATATTAACGTTCTCTGGCATCCGTCCCTGGGACTGGAACTCGGAGAGAGTCTAAAAAAACTGTTGCGAGACTGTATTAATGGCACGATTCCTTTAGATATTCTGGTTTTTGAAGGCAGCGTTGTTAATGCCCCCAAGGGTAGCGGAGAATGGAATCGTTTTGCAGACCGTCCGATGAAAGACTGGTTACTCGACCTTTCCAAAGCGGCTAAATTCGTGGTTGCGGTGGGAGACTGCGCCACTTATGGGGGAATTCCGGCGATGGAACCGAACCCCAGTGAGTCAGAAGGATTACAATTTCTCAAACGGCAAAAAGGCGGCTTTCTTGGCCCCGACTACGTGAGTCAAGCTGGATTTCCCGTTATCAATATTCCCGGCTGTCCCGCCCACCCTGACTGGATTACGCAAATATTAGTTGCTGTGTCTACCGGAAGACTCGATGATGTCACCCTCGATGAATTCCATCGTCCCGAAACTTTCTTCAAGAGTTTCACCCAAACCGGATGTACTCGCAATATTCACTTTGCTTACAAAGCCTCGACTTCGGACTTCGGACAACGGGGAGGTTGTCTATTCTATGACTTAGGTTGTCGCGGACCGATGACTCATTCTTCCTGTAACCGAATTTTGTGGAACCGAGTCTCCTCCAAAACCCGCGCCGGAATGCCATGTCTGGGTTGTACTGAACCGGAATTTCCTTTCCATGACCTCAAACCCGGAACTGTTTTCCAAACTCAAACCGTGATGGGTGTTCCCAAAGAATTACCAACAGGTGTAAACCGCAAAGACTACGCCCTATTAACCGTTGTAGCAAAAGATTCTACGCCGAAATGGGCAGAAGAAGATATTTTCACCGTTTAACGAATTGATACTAACGAAAATTTGAGAGAGAGGAAACATGGTCGCACAAAGAACATCTGTTGAAACGTTAGATATTTCTCCTGTGGGTCGAGTTGAGGGAGATTTAGATGTCCGAGTTGATATTCAAGATGGCTACGTCGTTAACGCTTGGACTCAAGCCCAACTGTTTCGCGGGTTTGAAGTGATTCTGCGAGGTAAAGACCCCCAAGCTGGACTGATTGTCACCCCTAGAATTTGCGGAATTTGTGGCGCATCTCACCTCACCTGTGCGTCTTGGGCTTTGGATACAGCCTGGGAAACCGAAGTTCCCCGCAACGCAATTTTAGCGCGAAATTTAGGTCAACTTGTCGAAACCATTCAAAGCCATCCTCGTTATTTCTATGGTCTGTTTGCTATTGACCTGACTAACAAAAAATATCAAAATAGCCGTTTTTACGAAGAAGCTTGTCGGCGATTTTCCGCTTATACCGGAACCTCCTACGAACTGGGTATCACGATTTCTGCCAAACCTGTGGAAATTTACGCTTTATTTGGCGGACAATGGCCCCACTCTAGCTTTATGGTTCCCGGCGGTGTGATGTGTGCGCCGACCTTAACTGATGTTACTCGCGCTTGGTCGATTTTAGAATATTTCCGCACCAACTGGTTAGAACCGGTTTGGTTAGGCTGTTCCTTGGAACGGTACGAAGAAATTCAGTCCTATGATGATTTCATGGAGTGGCTGAGTGAGAGTCCTGACCATCTCAACTCCGACTTAGGCTTTTATTGGCGCATGGGATTAGATATTGGTCTCGATAAATTTGGGATAGGAACAGGAAAATATGTGACTTGGGGTTATCTCCCCCACGAAGACCGTTATCAACGCCCAACAATTGCGGGACGTAACGGCGCAGTGATTATGAAAAGTGGGGTTTATGATAGTTTCAACGACACCCATCAACTGATGGAACATAGCTTCGCCCGCGAAAATACCACCCATTCTTGGTATGAAGAAGGCAACGAAGATGTGCATCCTTTTGACCGTTTTACGGTTCCCCAACAAAATAACGACGTCAATTTCCAAGATGGGGCTTACACCTGGGGAACTGCGGTGAAGCATAAAGATTTTGGACGGTTGGAAGTCGGCGCCCTCTCCCGTCAACTCATCGCAGGTGGACAGCATGGGGAAAGTTGGCAACATTATGACGGCTTCATCCTCGATATGTTCAAGAAGATGGGCGGACCAAGCGTACATCTGCGTCAGTTAGCCCGAATGCACGAACAAGTGAAACTCTACCGAGAAGTCGAACGCTGTCTGCGCGAGTTCAAACTGCGTGACCCTTGGTATATTAAACCGACTCAAAAAGATGGACGGGGTTGGGGGGCGACAGAAGCCAGTCGCGGCGCATTGTGTCATTGGGTGGAAGTCGAAGGCGGTAAAATTAAGAACTATCAAGTTATTGCCCCTTCAACTTGGAACATCGGCCCTCGTGATGGTGAAGGAATTCGTGGCCCCATCGAAGAAGCGTTAGTCGGGACACCGATTGCTGATAAAAATGACCCCGTAGAAGTGGGTCATGTCGCGCGTTCCTTTGACTCTTGTTTGGTGTGTACCGTTCACGCCCATGATGCCAAAACAGGTGAAGAATTAGCCCGGTTCCGCACGGCTTAATTATATAGGGTGGGCAATGCCCACCTCCTAAATTTTGCTGTCTTTCAAATCAATCACTGTTTACTGTTTACTGTTCACTGTTTAAGCCGGCTTGTTGAAAAATTTGTTGGGCGGTTAAGGACAATCCTTCTAATAAATTATCGCTTAGAATTGCTTCATCTCGTTTTGTTTGAGGCGGTGCATCGGGATAAAAAATAGTAACTGTTTTTGCTTTCGGGTCAACAATCCAAACTCTCAATACTCCTGCGTTGAGATAATCAATTGCTTTTTCACTCAGATTGCCAAAACTTTGATCGGGTGATATAATTTCAATGACTAATTCGGGTGGAATAGGGCAAGCTTCATCGATAAATCGTTCTAGCGGTAGACGATCATAAGAAATATACAGTAAATCTGGAATCGGAACCCAATCTCGATCATTTTTTTTCAGGGTAACTGCCCATTCTATCCCTACTTCGCCTCGGTTTTGACACCATTGAGTTAAGAGGGTACATAAAGCAACAGTCAGTCGAGAATGAAAACGTTTAGGTGCCATTTTGGGAATTGCTTCTCCGTTAACTAATTCATAGTTCAAGTCAGTTTCAGGAAGTGCGAGAAATTCTTCTAAGGTGAGTTGAGTTTGAGTTGTTTCCATATAATTTGTCCTCTCATTAATTTCAAAAAATTTAGGGTTTGTCGTTACGCTTCATCGTCGCCAAAATTCAGACAATGCTAAAATATCATTACAATTTCCTTAATCCGGCTAACCGAAGCGATCGCATTCTTGCGAAAAAAACATTCAAAGAATAGATTTATTAATACCTTAATCCCACTCCTAAACCCAATCCATAGATTTTCGTGACTTGATCGTCAGTATTGAAAATAACTTTAATTCCGCTTCCATCTGGATTCATCCATTGATAAGATGTCTTAAAGTTTTCGTCTCCATCTGGGTTAAAATTAGGATTAGCCTCTCCTTCTGTTCCCATAACAGACTGAACTTCTTCGTAGGTCATTCCCATTCGCAGTTGATAATATTGCTGACGAGTAGCGACAGTCTCTCCTTCGAGTGTTTGAGAGGGAATTGGATCTCCACCTATAACATACTCATCTAAGTTGCGAGTGACAATTGAAATCGCCTGATTATTGTTATCGAAAACAACAGTAATACCCGATTGATCTGGATTTAACCAATGACGGCGAGTTTGTGAAGAATTTAGCGTAGAATTATACAACTCTTCATCTGTTTTTCCCACAGAACCCATCACTTTTTCAACTTCATTGTAGGTCATCCCAATTTCGAGTTGATTGTAATATTCAATTGTAATCGGACTTTGAGATACATTTTGTAATCGATTATCTTCTGTTCTCGATAAATTTGTATGCAGAGGAGGCATTAAATTATAAGAACCCAGATTAATCACTTGATCTTCAGAACTAAAAACAACTGTAATTGATGAACCATCTGGATTAACCCAATGATACATAATAGATGGATTTTCTGAATCAGAATCTGATCGAAATCCTGAATCTTGTTCTCCGGGATTTCCTCCCATAATTGCTTTCACGTCTTCGTAGGTCATCCCATGTCGAATTTGATCGTATTCAACTTTTGTAAATGGGTTATGGGGTCTTGAATAAGCCGGAACAGCCAATAGATAATTTAAAATTAAATGAAAAATTAATCCAGTTGTGATTAAAACTCGTTTCATGGTTGTGCCTCCTCACTTTAATATTGATTTAACTAATTTTGAACTCAAAACTCACTTCAGATTGCGAGAGAACTTCGGAAACTTAAATTTTTGCGGTTTTAAACGCTTTAAATTAGCTTTCCTTAAGTTCTGAACTAGCATTTTCATTTGGTTTAAATTCGCTGTTTTTCTTCCATAACGCCATTGGGTATAGGTTTGAGAAACTTCTTCAATCACTTCAGATTCATCAATTGAATGATATTGTTGCATAGATTGAGCATATTCTAGAGGGGTTTGGTGGGGAGATTTTTGATATCCTTTTGTAGCTAAAAGTTTTAACATTTGCTGATAAAATCGTTCTTCGGGAGGCAGTTTTGAGAGCCAGTGACGATAACGCCAAACTTGCAGGCGATCAAACCCTAGCCAGCCAATAAAACCGACTCCTAATGCAAGTAATGTTCCGAGAAAAATGCCATTCCATCCTTGAGCAAAAAGGGTGATAAACCCGCGAATAATCCGCGCTATCCACAGGAATAATGTCCCGAATATTGCTTGAATAACACTTGTTACCGGAGAAGGAAGCCAACCAGCAACCCATTGCCAAAATGAACGTAATGCACTAAAGGTTTGATTTTCTTCAATGGAAGGTGGAATCAGATCCATTCCGGGAATGGGGTTAAAAGCGAACCAACCATATTCTGGGAAATAAACCTCCGTCATCGCATGAGCATCGGTATTTTTAACAATATATAAACCTGTAAAGGGGTTAAATTCACCCGCATCAAATCCAGCCACTAAACGAGCCGGAATACCAATAGAGCGTAACATGATCGTTAAAACGGTGGAAAAATGATCCGGATAACCGCCTGTTATTTTATCGTCAGTTGGACTGTTCTGATATCCAAATAAAAAAGCTTCGACTAAATCTTCATCTTCGGCTAGAAAAGGAGGAGCAGCTTGTAAGCGGTAAACTGGGTTTTGTTTGAGATACTGAGCCAGATACAATGCTTTTTCGTAGGGATTATCAAGCGGCTTATCGGTTTGGGAAACGCGATTAACATTCTCTAAAATTTCTTCAGTTTTTTGACGAACTTTTTCTCGAATTTCTTCTGGAATTTGCAGATAATAGTCTGTAATTTTCTCTGGATATTCAGTGGAGATTTGCTGAAGTAAGGTACGATTTCGGAATGGAACTTTAGAAATAACAGTATAGGTCATCCCTTCTCGCAAATCTAAAGGCGATCGCACATTTCGCTCAAAATCTATCGCCAGTTCTTGAGTGGGAAAGTAGATTTCCTTAGCCCAAGACATCGCCGGAAGTAAATTTGGAAGTTGAGAAATAATCGTATAACTTTGAATAATTTCTTTAGTTTCGCTGGCTGTAATTTCGGGATAAAGAATGAATTGATAAGACCAAGGCGGACGCCGAGCCAAGAACATTTCATCCTCGTCATTACGTGAAATTTCCCAGCCTTGACCTGTATATTGATCAAAAGCAACCACACGCCAAAATCCTCTGGCTTGTGATCGCACCCGCATCACAACTTTTGGGGTTAATTGTCCCCGCAGGTTTTGGTTAATTTGAGTATCAAAACCATAATAAAATGTATTATCGAGTTGACCCGCACCTCGGCGAGGACTGCGACCACTACTACCGCCCTCTGAGTCATTATCCGAGTCATCTCCAGAGACATAACCCGGATTAAAAACCTGAGTCCCATCAAATTGACCTTGGGGTAAATCAATGGGAGAACTGACCGGAAAAGACCGGAGTTGAAAACTGGGAAAACGTGGAAGCAGGGCAAAAATTAGCAGTCCCAGAACAATAACAAGGATAAAGCTAACGCCTAAAAATTTAAAATTAAAAGCAGAAAAAAGTTGAGAGGGTTTAGATTGATTGGTTTGAGTTAAATTGAGTTTATTAAAACCGAGTCGGGAACGATAATCGAAAATTAATGTAGGTAATGCGATCGCAACAAAGAGTAGAATAACTGGCCCAAAAGTGAGGGTTTGACTGAGAGTAGCTGCAACACCCATTAAAATTATCCCAATCACCATAGAGTATCCCAAGTCTTGGCGACGGGGTAAATCAAAACTGTGCAAAATTTGCAAATGGATTAGGAGTTGAGCTAGTACCAGCCGAGTATCATTAAGTTCTCCAATCAATCGTCCGAAAAATGCTGCCAGTGCCACAAGCATCCCGATCGCAATACAGAATTTTATTGGCACATTACGACGGCGACGATAGAAATAACTCCAGACGGCTCCGACTATACTGACTGGAATTGCCCATAAATTCAGGGGTTCTTCGATCGCGATATCAGTGGCAACAATTCCAACAATCACAAGCAACTGGACTAAGATTCGCAAAATAATTGAATCTTCAGGTTGATGCTTCGGCATTGCTTCGAGCCGATGCCACAGTTGAGTGAATGGAGAAGTGCTGTACGTCATGGCTCAGTCGATGGAGATATCTGCAAGTGTTATCAAACACTTTACCCGATCTCCGATCAGCAAGCCACATTAATGACCTAAATTGAGAACCTAAATTGAGAGGCACAATCGAGGCAGTTCTACTTGAGCGACTGCGGACAAATCGCAAAACTCAGAGGATGCTGATCTTGGTCATTCAGGATAATATTCAGCCGATAAGAGCGATTGGGCTGAGGATCGACCAACTCTAATCGAACATATCCGCGATCGCTGCGTTGGGTTGTCGCTTGTGCTTCTTCCCCGGTTAGCCATAGATGTCCACCATCCGGTAAACGACCTGTTATTTTCAGGGATGCTCTGTTATCTTCTTGCTGAGTATATTCAACCTCGAGGGTGAGTACACCTAAATTTGTCAGCCATTGTTGCTGAATTGCAGGTTGGTTGAGGGTGCAGTTCACAGTTAAGGCTTGAATAATTTCCTGTGCAGCCAACAGCGTCATTAACATTTGCTGTTCGGTGGTTGCAGTTTCGTATTCTGGAAGGACTACACCGTTTGAATCACGAACCATGCCCAACATTAAACGATTGGTTAATTCGTTGAGGGGTTCAGATTGACCCGGAAATAGAGTTTCCACTGCTTGCACCAATTTAGCCCCTTCTCGCAGAGAAGATTGAATGGCTTCTTGGCAAGGATTTAGAAGTTGAGCAAAAACGGGATCTGGAATCGGAATAGACCACCGCAAATTTTGCTTGTGAGCCATCCAGGGAACTCCGTATTCTTCGATTACGTCAGGATAACAAGTACAGTCAGATGCTTTTGTTTCCCAAGGAAATAACGGAGGGTTCCGTTCCATCTCAGCTTTTAAGCGATTTTTCAAAACCGTTTCAAACCTGTTTTTCACGGCTGGTATCTCTCCCAATGTAAAAGGTTGACTATGGTAGTCGGAGTCATCAATCTCTTCAGAATCTAATGGGTCGAGTTCTTCCCACTCTCCTGGCTCCACCCTTGATTCATCATTCGTTGCTTGATAGAATTGCTCCTCTAAAAAGGAAGAACTTTCGACTGGCCAATGCTCACCATCGGCTCCGTGATCAGACAGTGGAGTCTGATCTAAATCCGGTGTCAGCCAGTCAAAAAAGTGGCACTCGAATGATGGATCATCTCGGTATGTTTCGTTATTCATCGCTAGATGCCCCTGCTCCGGATACTGAACGATTTCTGATCTCCCAAGACAACTCTAATACTTTAAACCAGCGTTTTTGGACTTGAGTGACCTTACAATTAAGGGTTTGGGAAATCATTTGATCGGATAAACCCTCTTGTTTTAACCTTAGCAGTTCTGCCTGCTCATCGTTCAGTTGTTCCACAAACTGTTCCCATTGTTGGGGGGTTAATCCCAGGTTTTTATCTAAGTCAGCTTCCAACCATTGATGGACTAATTCCCACCGATGTCCAAAAGCAAATCGCAGCAAATGATATTTGAATCGTTGCTGTAGATAATCTCGCTGACGGGGTGTTAATCCCAAAATCTGTTCGATTTCGCGAGTGGGCAAATCTTGCAAACGCAAGGCGAAATAGTTGGCACAATCTTGTTGATTGTGTTCTTCAAGGTAAGTCATTAACTCTTCAACGACGGTTTGACGTAAAGAGTCTAATTCTGGATCGGCTGATTCTAGAGCCATCGCATTTCGGACTTCTTGTAGAGCTGAATCATTCCAAGTTTGATCCGAGTCTTGAGAAGTTCCTTCGGCGGCTTGATCTAAATCAACAAAGGTTTCTTTCGGCTGTTGTTGGGAAAAGGTCTGGGCACGTAAGATTACGAGTTGTTGACTACGACCCCGTGCTAACGGAATCCGTCTTTTCCCATAGCGTTCGGTAAATGCTAAATATTCCGCTAATTCTAATACCGTTTGAGGACGATAGGTTTGAGATAACTGAGCTTCTTTGCGAAACGCACTCAAGGTTTCAACGTAAAAGCTCTGTAAAAAATCCCGAATTAATTCTAGTCTCGCTTGATAGCTCGATTGAACTTGGGGTGGTGTGATGTAGCGGTAGACGATCGCACTAAGCGTGCTGTGCAGTTCCACTGGTGCCTGTCTTGACCCTAGTTTATAATAACGCAGACATTGCTGAAGGCGATGTTGAGCTAATGTCATTGCCCAGGTTTCGACTTCGCCAGAAGCCTGAATTCGCCTGCTTTCAGTACAAATGCGAATCGCTTCTTCGGTTAAACGTTGGGCAACATCCCGGCAATTCTGCTCAGAGGCACGGGTGGACTGCTTAAGTTCGCTAAACAGCCGTTGATATATAGTCTCGCTCTGGCAGATTTCCCCCATATTTTGAATACTTTAATAACAGTGACCCTAACACATCCTTTCCAGTAAAACCTTTGAATTTCCGGAGACTCTCATCAGTTCACTGGGGTGGATAATAATAGTATTCGAGTTGCTTATTAGAATTAAGGAAAAATTGAACCACTGATTTTTAACTCGTTGACCTTTTATTTTTTTGCCTGAAATGATGGATTTAGATCAACAAATTCAAGTTTTAATTGATAATGCCCCTCAAGATGGTACAACACCTGGGGTAATTGCGGCGATCGCTCCAGCTTTGAAAGTTCTTGCCGAGCAGTTACCGTCTACTCATTACTATATTCTGCAATCGAGCGATCGCAGTTGGGTGATCACAACTTTGAGTCATCTCGATCAACTCGATCTTCAAAAGCAGGTTATTTATGCCTATCCAAGTTTAGAAGATGCAGCGAAGCATTCAAATGTTTCCCTGGATTCTAATGTAGAGGCAACTCCTATTGCTGTCACCCACATTTTATTTCAGATGGTTGCGATCCAACCCCTTGACAGCGTTATTTTCTTGGAAACTCCCGGAAATTCTGAACAAGGAATTGAAGTGAAGCGAAGTGAGGTTCAAGATTTGATTCGTGTGTATTTAGAACGATATCGGGCGACTGTTCAACCTCGAAATATTCCTCCAAATCTGGCTTAGTTTCTTTTGGAAATTTGGGGTCAGTTGTTAGAATTTAACGACTCAGAATTGATTCAATAAATTCAATTAACCCATAAGTTATCAACGCTAACAACTGATACCTCAAGCAAAGGCTTTACTCTCAAAAATATTCTAATATAAGTCGCTAAAATCACCAACTCATCAGAGTTTTAGCCTTATTGTCTGCCCGTCATTGAGAGACCTGAGTAGTTGGGCTTCGGATAGCAGTTTGCAGACAGGTGTTGAGTTTAAAAATAAAAAAATTAATAAAAATTAATCTAAGTATTTAGGTGGCGGGACATTAATAAAAGCTGGCTTCAGGACTTGCCCATTGACAAAGTTCAAAAAATATACGCTTAGGAAACACTGAATAAAAGAGGCTCCTGCACAATAAATTGACAGGCTACCTCTAGGTACAATTCACGGTGAAACTGTTCACGGTTTTTAGTACAATCGGCTCAGAACATAATCAGTTAATTCAACCAGAGCTTTTCGAGAATCACAGTCGGGGAATTTAGAAATATGCTCGACTGCAAGTTGTGCATGATGTGCTGCAAGTTCTCGCGATTGCTGAATTCCAGAACTGTCTTGAATGATATTGATCGCTTGTTCTAGATCGCCATCTTGAGCAAATTCTCGTTCAATCAGGGTTTCTAAGAAAGGTTGTTCTTCTAAGGCGTACAAAACTGGAGCCGTTAAATTCCCACTTTTGAGATCTGAAGCGGCAGGTTTACCCAGCGATTCTGTTGAACCTGTAAAGTCCAAAATATCATCAACAATTTGAAACGCCAAGCCCAAATTTCGCCCATAATCGTACAAATCTTGAGCTAACTCGGCGGAAATGCCACTCAATACACCAGCGGCTTTTGAGCTATTTGCAACGAGAGAAGCGGTCTTGTAGTAACTTTTTTCTAAGTAAGCATTAATCGACAGTCCTGTGTCAAATCGATTCAGACCTTGCTGAATTTCGCCTTCAGCTAAGTCCATAATCACCTGGGATAACAGTTTAACCACATCTAGATTATCAAGGTTGGCAAGATACCAAGAAGACTGAGCAAAGAGAAAATCTCCTGCTAGTACAGCGATACGGTTATTGAATAGACTATGGACTGTCGGTGCGCCTCGCCGCAATTCAGACTCATCAACGACATCATCATGCACCAAACTGGCGGTGTGAATCATTTCAGTAATTTCTGCTAAGCGCCGATGCTTGAGAGTAATCTCTTGATTGGGCATAGTGGTTCGTGAAATGAGCAACACAATCGCTGGGCGTACTCGTTTGCCGTGAACACTGAAAAGGTGTTCTGCTGCTGCATAGAGAATGGGGTGACGAGCACCCACCAACTGTTTGAGATTGTCTGTCAACAGTTGCAGATCAGCTTCAACCGGAGAAAATAAAAGAGTGCTAGAGGTCATGGATTAGCCAACTTAGGCAATGTGTTTAACAAAATTTTACATATTATAGTTTTATTTTAAGCCAAGCCCCTGTGATAGTGAAGTCAAACTTTGCTAAACCTGAAAATCTAACTCCGGGGACTCCGATAACGACTGAGAGAGCAAATGTTGAGTGGGTTTGGCCCTTAACTTTGACTCTCTCGGTCAAATTTTATCGAATTATTAAGAAAATTCCGGTTGAAGCTCTCACAATAGAGAGTTTTGTGTTATCTTAATAGATAAGAGTTTAAACAATTCTACACATTCAGGGCTACTGGTCTGACGACTGAGTAACACTAAGCAGTCGTTGCAGGGTTATCCATTGGCAAAAGGATCTCTGCTAGAACTTGATAAATAGTTCCAAGGTCATCGTAGCCATAAGGCAAGCCCTGTCTGTAGATAGACAAATTCTAAGACACAGATGACTCAGTATAGCAAAACAACTTTGTTGAAAAGTCTGTGATTTTAGTGTAGTCCTGATATCGTTTTCTGGGATATGAAATTCCCAAATAGTGGTTCCAGTAGCATAAGCTAACTTATGTTTTAGCTCGGTATGCTAACCCAACGTAGCTGGGACAAATTTCATTCCATACTCCTCCTTTATCCTTTATTGTTCGCGCTTGGCATACTCACCATGATGTACCAATACACTCCGCTGATGATTCCCGTTCTGGCCGCTGGTTACGTTTCCACAGTTTACTTGTTGCTAATGCTTGCTAAACGTACAGCAAAAGTCTTAAGATCTAGATCTTAGCAAAAAATCCATCATTAGCAACTTAAATGTATACAGTTAAAATGAGATAGGTAACAGGGGCAGTGATTGTTAGTTTCTCTTTGTAGAAAATTAATAATCAGAACTCCTGTATCCTATACCTAAGAACAATTACAATTGAATCTGAGTAACTGCAATATTCCCACTAAAACAAACATCAACATCAGTCTGAGGTGTTCGTAGGCGTTGGCTATAATTTCCGATATAGAGAAAGTTTTCCCCTTCAACTTGATAGTCAATGGGTAAGGGCTGAGTTGAAGGCTGACAAAATACAATTTCCGGTTCAGGAGAATTGGGTTCGAGATAGGGAAAGTTAACGTTCCAGAAACTTCCCGGTTCTAGAGGACGGTTTAGCAAGTCTTCTAACACAGTTTGACTCCAGCGAGTCGTTTGTTCCCAGTGTACGGCTTTTCCTCTCTTTCTATACTGAGATAAAGCAATGCCTCGAATTCCATGAAAGGCAGCTTCTCGAACCGCTGCCACCGTACCTGAAATATAGACATCTATGCCTAAATTGCCACCGGAATTAATCCCAGATAGTACCCAGTCAATTGAAGAACATAAGTGAGTAATGGCGAGGCGAGTACAGTCAGCCGGAGTTCCAGCAACAGCGTATTCTGTCTCCGAACGACGTTCAACAGAAATCGGTGACTTTGTTGTGACTCTATGACCACAACCGGATAACTCTTGTTGAGGGGCAACAAAAATTCCTTGATGGTTAATTGCTTTTGATAATGCCCGAATACCTGGTGCATCAATGCCATCATCATTTGTGAGGATAATATTCATTCTAAATTGAAAGACACTAATGTGAGAAACTGTAATCACAAACCCTACAAATTATATTAATTCATAGATTACGCTTTTTTAGATTTTCGGTTCTTAAGTTTTAAATGATAGTCAAATGATAGTCCATAGGTTATAGCCAACTTATAGCCAATAAATTATAGCCAAAATGCTGCGGTTGCCAGTCCAGCAAACAATGCCGGGAAAAATAATCTCAGCCATCGATCAATATTCAAGGCTAGAAGGTGCTGTGTGACTTCAGCTAGCTCAATTGTTGTCACCGTTTCAACTAAAGCAAGAAACACAAGTACCATTGCACCAATGACAAATTTATCAAGAACTGTTAAATAAGGCACTTGAGGTAAACTTTGTTGGAGGGTAAACTCATAAGTAATTAGACTAAGTATTGCAGTCACTGAAATTGTAATTTGGGGCATAGCTTGCTCTGGAGGAAACCAAAAAACCCCATAAGACATGGAAACAATTAAGACTAAAGGCAAAATAACACGAGTTAGATAATAGCCAGTATACCGTTTAACTTGTAGTTCGTAGTCAAAGCAAATAAAACTTTGATTAAGTTGAGCAATATGACGAGAACCTGTATGAGCAATAGGACTATTTGTAGACCAGTTTGGTAAAGAAAGAGCTTCTGCTAGTCCAGTAAGATGATGATTAACCACAAACTGTACTTCCTCTGGACTAAAAACAAATGACATAATTTGAATCCGAAGAGTTTGTTGGTCAAAAGGGAAACGTCTTAAGTTTAAAGGGGAGGTTACTAAACCATGAAATCTTTGCCCGCAAACGACAGTTCCATCAGGAGCAACAACAGTGGTTTCAAAGTTTTTGGTTAGATGACGTTGATTAAAAATCCGAGCGGCTGGATGCCAAATTTCCTCTAAATTTTTGCGATAAGAGGAAATTGGAAGCTCTGATTGTATAGTGACTAAGTGAGGATCTTTCCATCTAAATTCTATGAAAAAATCTGCTTCAAAACATTGTCGTGCTTCGTCAATTTTAAACAAATCAATGATATAAAGACCTACAGAGACTTCGGTTGCCCCCTGATCGGACACAGGGCGTTCTCGCACTAAAAGTTCTCGGGCTGGATTAATATCATTGTCAACCGTTACTCTCGTAGGGGTTGATGACATTTTAATGAGTGGAGTTTCTAATTCTTGGAGTTGCATCGATTTATTGAGATAATCTTTTCTGGAGTAAAAATTTTTACATTCCTACTTAATGACTGTACAAAAAAAAAGATTATAAATTTGTACAATAACCTACATCAAAAAAGAACACTTTGCGGTATAATTTTCAAAATTATTGAGTTTTTACAGAACGCATTACTCCAGATAGAATATTAACACCTTAACGAATGATTGACTCTGAAAAAATATCCAAGAAAGAAAAAAATGATAAAATTTTAAGGAAGAAGTTAAATCAGAAAGCTGGATTATGGGGAGTCCAATGAAGCCTCAAAACGTATTAAAATCTATTCCGCGTTTAGAAAATGGCGATCGCCTGACTCGCTCCGAATTTGAACGCCGTTACAATGCTATGCCTAATGTGAAAGCAGAATTAATTGAAGGAATGGTTTATATGGCATCCCCTTTACGACACGAACAGCATGGAAAACCCCATAGTCGTATAATAACTTGGTTAGGTGTTTATCAAGCAGCAACTACAGAAGTTGACTTGAGTATTGAACCCACAGTTCGTCTAGATTTCGATAACGAACCTCAACCGGATGGTGTGTTATTTCTTGAACCCCAAAAAGGTGGAAAAACTCGAATAACTGAGGAGGGTTATATTGAGGGAGTGCCAGAGTTAATTGTTGAGATTGCGGCGAGTAGTGCAGCGATTGATTTAGGAAGTAAAAAGCAAGTTTATCGACGGAATGGAGTACAGGAATATCTAGTTTGGCAATCTTATGAAAATCAATTAATCTGGTTTATTTTAGAAAATGAAAAATATATTCAACGACAAGCAGATGAGACGGGTATTCTTCACAGTCGTGTTTTTCCAGGTTTGTGGTTGGCAGTGAATGAGCTATTATCCGGAAATATGAAGCAAGTTTTAAAGATATTACAAATGGGGTTAGAAAGTGTAGAACATGAAAAATTTATTGAATAGTTTAAAGGTTGATAACAATACTAATGAATTGATTTGTTTCTTTCAAAGCAATCGCAAAATGAACCGCTTTTCCTTCAATAAAATCTTGCTGATAAGTTTTAATCTGATTTTGAGCTATACTTAAATTATAAGGATGAGGAATCGAAACCGTTGTATCAGCAATCACTTTATAACCTGCTAAACGCTGTAATTCCGTCGCATCTGTAAGGGAGAAAGGACGCAAGATTAATCGGGAAGTTGAGAGAGAAACTTGTTCAATCATTGCCACTGATTAAATTGACTGGAACCCATTTCAAAAAACAGCGATTTCCAGATTTTTCGATAATTTATGCACCCAAATGATGATAAAATTAGGGAGACATCATTAATATTTGCAGGTCTAATCTTCATGGGATTAAGTTAAAATTGAACCTCCCAACATCTTTTGAAAACGTCGATTTAACTCCTCTTGCATTAACGGCCAACGGTCTAACGTTTCGTCTTTTTCGATTGCTTTTTGCGCCGCCTCTCTCGCCAATTCTAACACCTCTTGATCTTCAACTAAACTCGCCAATACAAAATCAGGTAATCCAGATTGACGAGTTCCTAAAACTTGACCGGGTCCCCGTAATTGCATATCCATTTCAGCAATAAAAAATCCGTCTTGAGATTGTTCGAGAACTTGTAGTCTTTCTCTGGCTTCTGGCGCTGAACCTCCCGCCATTAATAAACAGTAGGATTTATGTTCTCCTCGCCCAACTCGTCCTCGTAATTGATGCAGTTGAGATAAACCAAATCGTTCTGCATTTTCGATTAACATCACCGTTGCATTGGGAACATCTACCCCAACTTCTACCACTGTTGTTGAAACGAGAATTTGAGTTTTTTGATCTCGAAATTCACAAATTGCTTCATCTTTCTCCGCGCTACTAAGACGACCATGTAATAAACCAATTTTAAATTCTGGAAAAATCTTTTCCTGGAGTTTTTGATGTTCCTCAACGGCTGAACGCACATCTAATTTTTCTGATTCTTCAACTAAAGGTAAAACTACATAGACTTGTCTGCCCTGAACAATTTCTCGCCGCATTAAATCATAGGCTTGATTGCGTTGTCTTCCCATTAATATTGTCGTTTGAATGGGTTGGCGTCCAGGCGGAAGTTCATCGAGTTGACTGACATCTAAATCTCCATGTAATGTTAAGGCTAATGTTCGAGGAATAGGCGTAGCAGTCATCGTTAAAACATGAGGAGAGTCGCCTTTTTGCTGTAATCTCGCCCGTTGTTGAACGCCAAATCGATGCTGTTCATCAATGACAACTAACCCCAATCGATGAAAATTAACAGTATCTTGAATTAACGCATGAGTTCCCACCAATACAGGTAATTCACCAGTCTCTAATTGCTTATGAATTTCACGACGTTTTGCTGTTTTGGTTGAACCCGTTAACAGTTCGACAGAAAGGTGCATTAAATTAAACCAACTGACTAATTTTCGATAATGTTGTTCGGCTAATACCTCCGTCGGTGCCATTAATGCGGCTTGATATCCAGCTTGAATTGCTGCTAACATTGCTACAACTGCCACAACCGTTTTTCCTGCCCCTACATCTCCCTGTACTAAGCGATTCATCGGTTCAGAAGATTGTAAATCCAGGAGAATTTCTTTAATCACTCGTTGTTGGGCGTTTGTGAATTTAAAAGGTAATATCTCGTGGAATTGTTCTATTAGTTTTCCGGTTGGGGCGAGAACTGCGGTGGTTGTGGCTTTTTTTTGGGATTGACGTCGTTTTAATAAGCCTAATTGTAGATAGAAAAATTCATCAAATACTAGGCGGCGACGGGCGGCGGCTAAACAGTCTCGGTCTGGGGGAAAGTGAATATTTTGAATGGCATCTTGTATCCCAATCAGTTGATAAAGCTTGAGTAAACCTTGCGGTAAACTATCTTGAAGTTGATCAGTTGTTGGGAGAACTGATAAAACAGTTTTTCTAATTAAATCTGCACCGACCCCTTCACTCAGAGGATAAACCGGAACCACTCGCCCAATTTTCATTGAGTCAATTTCACTGCCTTCTTGATCTAAAATTTCGAGTTCTGGATTGTCTAATGTAATTCCATATTTATTGCTTTTAACTAACCCAGAAGCCGCAATAATTGTACCGGGTGGGTAATTATATTTTTGCTTATTTTGCCATCCGGGGTTACTGAATCTTGGTCCGGCGAAGAAACGGCTAATTTTTAGCTTGCCCGTGTTGTCAGTTAAAGTTAAATCTAAAATGGTAAGTTTTTTGTTTTTGGGACTACTAAAACAGCTACATCGCTTTACCTTTGCAACTAAAGTAACCGTTTCTCCTGGCACTAAATCTCGGATGCAAACTTGACGCGCATAATCGATATGATCTCGTGGATAATAGTACAGTAAATCATAAACGGTGTATAATCCTAACTTGGCTAAACGATCCGCATTTCTCGGTCCAACAACTTTTGACAAAGCCTGTTCTAAAGATGAGGCTCCATTGGGCGATTTTTCAACAATTGGTTTGGCTTGAATAGGAGACGGATTAGAAGTAGAAACGGGAAGAGAGGCAGGAGGTGTTTTGCTTTTTTTGGTAATTTCTTCGACTTTTGAATGACGAGTAATCTCTCGTTCAATCTGAAGTAGAAATCGTCGAGTATCATCAAGAAGATTTTCGCGTTCTGGCCGTGTTTTTTCTGAATAATTAGCAAAACCCTCAACTAAGGTTTGACAACGATTTTGTGCAGACTTTGGAATGAGATTTAAAAGTTCATTTAAACTAATATACAAAAACTCATGGAATTGGTGACGCTTTCCTTGAACGTTATTGAATCCTCTTTCGGCTTCAACAGCAATGGCTTTGTGCAAGCGCACCCAGTCTGGTTGATTACTGTTCATTGTTTCAGTTGAATAAAGAATACAAGTATTTCTAAGATTCTGATTTTAATTGTTAATATTTTTAATTTTACAGCTAAAAATTTGATTTTTAAAGATTAATAGTTTGATCGAAAAATCAAGAATTACAGGGCATAATTTAAATTTTTATTCTGGATTGGCTGTTTCCTTATAGGGTAGCATAACTGAATCGTTTTGCTCTTAAAGTATAGAAGTTGTTACGTTTAAAAATTAATTAATTTGAGTTAAATTTGACAAATTTAGCGTTTTTCTGTATTATTCATTTAGATTGTTATACTTATCAGACTATAACCTGTGTTGAAGTAAAAATCAAGTTAAAGTAAAGATTAATTAAGGTTAATTTTAGATCGGCTTTGGTCTTGATCTCAGCCTTTTTCCTCAAACCAGCTAGAACGCCAAGCGGCTTCTGCTTCTAGAACTTTTTGCTCTCGCTGCTTCTTCTGGTAATTGCGTCCAAGATTATTGAGTTGACCAGAGAGGCTGCGAATTTGATTTCGTTCCGACATCACTCCTGTATCGGCAAATTCAATCTCAGACAAACGCAAATGTACCACTGTTAAGCGAGTGACAGTCCGGGCGGACTCATGCTCTGTATCTTCTGTTTGAATCACTACATTGAGTAAATTGGGCGGGCTGGCAATTGTTTCTGCTGACGCTTCCGCCTGAGATGCCGCTTCTAACGCTTTTTTGGGCAGATGAGCTGGGAAAATAGCGGCTTGTTTAAACGCGAAATTGACATCCTGAGACAATGTTTTGAGTAATTTTTGAATCGACTTTTCTAAATTTTCTTGCCATTCGGCTAACCGCTCAGGAAGTGTCAAAGGTTCTGCAACAGAAAGCTGTACAAATACATCCTCAGACAGTTCTAGAGTGCCATCTTCTGAGGCGAGAGTCTGTAATAAGTCTTCTTCCTCCGTTTCTTCTTCTACTTTTTCTTCCAGAGCTTGAGAGGCAGAAGAAAGCTCAACTAAAGATAGCAATTCTTTCTGGGCATCTATGGCTGAAATTTGCAAATTCTGTTGAAATTTCTGTCGTTGTGAATAGGAAAGTTTCAGAAAAGATTCAGGATAACCTTGAGTACACAAGTGATAACAAGCCAAAATTAATTGTTGGCGGACTGCTTTTCCTAAAGCTGTAAGATAGTTACTGTATATGCGATCAAATTCTTCTGCTAACTTTGCGATCGCCTCTTCTAGTGAAGCAATCTCTTCTGTAATACTTTTATGCGATCCGGTCATTGCTGTAATGAGAATAGAACTATTAGCCCCAATCAAGTCTAAACTGCATCAGAACTGGGGCTAATCTCAAGTTGCTAGATTGTGAGTTGGGTTGAGAATAACAATGCCTATTCAGCAGTCTCTTCCTCACTGTCAATGCCTTCGCCTAAAACAAAGCGAGAAAAGCGACGAACTTTAATATTTTCTCCGAGAAGAGCGATGGTTTGTTTGACCAACTCTTCAACGGTAATATTTTGATCGCGAATGTAGGGCTGATCGAGTAGCGTTAATTCTTTTAAACGCTTACCAATTCGCCCTTCAACAATTTTTTGTTTGACATTATCAGGCTTTCCTTCGAGATCATCGCGCTTCATCTCAATGGATTTTTCTTTCTCAACGATTTCAGGTGGAATTTCATCAAGACTGACATATTCCACGTTTGGACAAGCAGCGACTTGCATCGCCACATTCCGCACTAGGGCTTGAAACTCTTCGCGACGTGCAACAAAGTCAGTCTCGCAGTTAATTTCAATCAGGACACCAACGCGACCCCCGGTATGGATATAACTGCCAACCAGTCCTTCAATTGCCTTACGGCCTTCCATTTTACCAGCTTTAGCAATGCCCTTTTGTCGCAACCATTCGATGGCTTTTTCCATATTGCCATCAGACTCTTTGAGTGCTTCTTTGCATTTCATCATGCCTGCACCTGTTTTTTCGCGCAGTTCTTTGACTACTTGTGCTGATATTTCGGCCATCTTTTCCTCAGTTCCTTCTATTAAATGGTTTTAGTCGCCCTGAGATGTCGAATTCTAAGACGTCTGTTAGAAAATACTAACAAATTGACGAACCCAATCTCAAGTTTGGGACAGAGCTGTTTGACTCATCGGACTCAAATCGGTCAAGAGATAGAGACAAGGTTTAGAAGGGATTGAGGAGATTAGCTATTTTTCATTTGAAAAAGCCTTCTCCCTCACTCCCTATGACCAATTCACTCCATCAAACTTGACAATGTCCGTTGCCGAATCAAATCGATCTGGGGACTTCTTGGGGTTGAGAGTCCTGACTAGATTTTACTCTTCTGAGTCTGAATCGGCTTCTACGG
>JBCBCI010000031.1:37683-60089 GCA_038530755.1 Cyanobacteria bacterium J06592_8
GGTTCTTCACTGACAGGTTCTTCACTGACAGGTTCTTCACTGACAGGTTCTTCACTGACAGGTTCTTCACTAACGGGTTTTTCTACTTCTACTTCAGCGAAGTCTTCCGCGAAGTCTTCACCGAAGTCTTCCTCTGCACCTTCGTAATCTTCGTCTGCAAATTCAGCTTCAAAATCATTATCCGTCTCTAACTGGCCATGATGTCCTTCATAAATGGCATCGGCTAACTTACCGACAATTAACTTAATCGCCCGAATCGCGTCATCATTAGCGGGAATATGAATATCGGCTAAATCGGGATCACAATTGGTATCCAACAGAGCAATAATCGGAATTCCCAATTTTCGGCATTCGAGAACGGCGTTATGTTCCCGACGTTGGTCAACCATAACAACCGCATCGGGAGTTCGCCGCATTAATTTAATTCCGCCTAAATATTTTTGCAGCTTTTCGAGTTCCCGTCGTAGCATGGAGGCTTCTTTTTTGGGAAGATAATCGAGTTGACCGCTTTCTTGACGATATTCGAGTTCTTTGAGTCGATCAACACGAGTTTTAATGGTTGTCCAGTTGGTCAGCATTCCTCCCAACCACCGTTGGTTCACGTAGTATGCTCCGCAGCGTGAGGCTTCTTGAGCGATAATACCAGCAGCTTGACGTTTGGTACCAACGAACAGAAATTTCTTACCTTGTTCGGAGGAAGTTCTGACGTATTCGTAGGTTTGTTCGATCAGTTGAGCGGTTTGAACTAAATCAATAATATGAACTCCGTTCCGCTCAGTATAGATGTACGGAGCCATTTTGGGATTCCAACGACGAGTCTGATGTCCGAAGTGAACTCCAGACTCTAGCATTTCAGCGAGACTGATAACTGGCATGATTAATTAAACTCCTTTCGGGTTAATCCTCCATCCGGGGGTTGATCTCTGAAGTTTAAGGCTCAGAAACACCCGAAACCCAGGATGTGCGAATTTTAGACAACTTTTCAATTGTAGCAAAATTTGCTTCAAAGGGCAGAGCAAATTGATCGTCACCCGCAATCAGTGGTTTTGTTCAAGGGATTGATGCAAATAGTCTGAGTTTTTCACTGGATTTTCTAAGGCTTTAGGGTTGAGATTCAAACAGAAAATCATCTATGCAAAGGTCGGAAGATGAGGAAATAGGCATAGAGATCTATAGCATTACTCTTTATCCCTTTTGGGAGAGTCAACATTATTTTAAGGATGAATTTGTTTGAGAATAACCCGCAAGCGATCGTAGTCATCTCGGAGTAGAATACTTAAGGTGCGTCCGGCTTCAACGAGCCAAGAGCGATCGCAATTTCTGAGTTGATAAATGTGGCGAATGGCTGCGGCGACAAGAGATTCTACCGGGGCTTGACTAACATCAAGTAAGGTGCGGAGGAAGTCAAATTCTTCGCTAAAGTGAATAATATCAGCGGATTCGCAATGATAAACTGCCTGATGAATTTGAGGAGGACGAGGCGGAATATATTGATAAACCGTTCCTCTAGGCGGTTCAATGCCATTGCTGCCACTGGTGGGCATTTCAAACCCGACAATTGCGGCTCGAAACTCGGTTTTCAGCATAGCAAAAATTTGCGGTTGTTCTTCCCGTAACTCTTGCAAAGATAGCCCCAAAGCTCGCGCCCGATGCACCGAATCAATCGGACTGGTAGTAACATGATAAACGATCGCATAGATCTGATTGCCTGACTCCTCATCACTCGATTTGATCCAACTGCCAAACGGAGGCATAATCGGGAAGGTCAAATCCTCAGATTCGAGACATTGAGCCAAGAATTCACAGGTACTGGTTTCGATCACCTCACCAATATGACGGGGATGGCGACTTGTTGTACTAAATTGGGGAAAGGGAAGACGCATTAGTTATATTAGCCTAATCCTTGCCAAAAGGCAGGTCAAGGACTTGTTGATCAAATCCTAAACCTGCTCAATTTTATTTTTTCTTTCGTCCGGCGGTTGTTTCGACGGGTGCAATCTCAGACAGTCGAAACGTGACTAATTTATCCCAGTTTCCCCCTTCAAATAACACAGCAACTTTACCATCGCTGATCCGTTGAACTTGACCTTGGAAACCGTAGTAGGTATCGCCTGCATTAATGACACGAACTGCTGAACCGGGGAGAATCATAGCTTTATCCTAATTGCTCTCTAAACTTAGTCTACAGACAGTTTACCGAAAATTGGAGAATTCCGAATCTCGGTCAAAATTAAGCTAGGGCCGCCACAGAAACTTTTGCCGCAATTCGTTGAGCGATCGCCGTTAACTCTTTAGCTGCTGCCGACTCCGGATGAGCAATCACAACCGGAACTCCATTATCACTGCCTTGTCGTACAGGCATTTCTAGGGGAATTCCACCTAAGAGAGTGACATCGAGTTCTTTAGCCGTTTTTTCGCCGCCACCTGAGCCAAAGATATCGTATTTGCGATCCGGGAGATCGGGCGGAATGAAATAACTCATATTCTCCACAATTCCCAAAATGGAAACGCCCAGTTGTTGGAACATTCGTAAACCCTTGCGAGAGTCGAGTAAAGAAACCGTTTGTGGTGTCGTAACAATGACTACACCGGACATCGGGACTGCTTGCACGAGGGTGAGTTGAGCATCTCCTGTTCCCGGTGGCATATCCACAATTAAGTAATCGAGTTCGCCCCATTCGACTTGGTATAAAAACTGACGGATAATACCATTCAGCATCGGACCCCGCCAAATCACGGGTTGATCGCGATCAATCAAAAATGCCATCGAAACCAACTTGACGCCATAATTAAAAGCCGGTTCTAAGACCTCACCCTGTTTCCCTTCACGAACCATGACTTGGTAATCTGCCAGTCCCATCATCGTCGGGTCGTTCGGGCCATAAATATCGGCATCGATCAGGCCAACTTTGGCTCCAGTTTGGGCGAGGGCGACCGCAACATTCACCGCAACTGTGCTTTTTCCCACTCCTCCTTTTCCACTGGATATGGCGAGAATATTCTTAACTCCTTCGATTCCCTGGCGGTCGGGTACAGATTTTTGTTGAGGAGTTTCAGCGGTCACATCAACAGTGACTTGTTCAACTCCCGGAAGTTTTTGTACTGCGTTCTTGCAATCTTCAACAATAAACTCCCGCAACGGACAAGCTGGGGTGGTGAGAACCAGAGTAAAGCGGACTTCTCCTGCATTGATTTTAACGTTGCGAATCATATTGAGATCGACCAAACTCTTTTGCAGTTCAGGATCTTGTACAGGTTGCAGGACTTCCAGTATGGAGCTGACAGTAAGGGAATTTGACATCTTGTTTGTAATTGCAGCTAGTCAGTTAGGAGCCGATCGCATTGGGTGCGTTCAGGTGCCTGACTCTATTGTTAAGTAGAGCTAGGATAATTAAGGTTTTATGACAATATTTTAACGAAAACAGACAAACTCTGAAAGTTAAATTGCTGAATGTTCAAAGTATTGACCTAATCCGGTTAGAATAAAAAGTTACGGGATTAACCTCTCAACCCAGTGGGTTAATACCTAAATGATGATTAAATCGCTTGGCAATGAGCAACAGTTCAGCCAAACGAATGTTTAGGAGCGGTTGTCAGCACCCCGCAACAAGTTACGGGGCATCAAGCCTTAAATTTGTTTAGCTGACCAGCCTAAGTCCGCGCGCGGACTACGTTATCAGCAAGTGTTTAAGTTCCTACCTGGGGATGCGTAGCCAGTCCTCAGCTCTAGAACCACAGCATTAAACAGTTCTACGAGGGGTAAAACAGTGTGTTGTGGAAAGTACCGACCGATAACTTTGGCGAGGCTAACCTTACCCCAGAAAACGGTGCGACCCAGGCGAGGTTCCCTCGTCTAGGGAACGCGCACCAAAAAATGGGCGTTACAGGTTTTGTGGATTCCTGGGTGTACTACCACTAAAAATCCACTTTCACAAAGCCTGGGCAACTAAAGTTGCTCGTGGCGTTTTTCCAGAGCGGCTAACGACGGTGCTCTCCCGCGCAGTTGATAAGCCCTAGCTCTGTCCCCGCAACTTGTTACGGGGTTTCCAAACTACCGAATTTTTTCCATGACAGCTTCGAGAGTATCAGAAAAAACAACCCCATCAAATCCGCCAGCTGCCGACTCCCAAGCCAGAGTCAGCCAGTTGATGAAGCAAATTCAAGATGAAATTTGCCAAGGTTTAGAACAGATCGATGGTCAAAGTCAGTTCATTGAAGACTCCTGGGAACGGCCAGAAGGCGGCGGCGGTCGTTCGCGGGTAATTCGAGAGGGTGATGTCTTTGAGCAAGGCGGCGTGAATTTTTCGGAGGTATGGGGTAAGAGTTTACCGCCTTCGATTTTGGCTCAACGTCCGGAAGCTGAAGGTCATGGATTTTACGCTACAGGCACCTCTATGGTGTTGCATCCGCGTAATCCTTACATTCCCACTGTACATCTGAATTATCGCTATTTTGAAGCCGGGCCTGTTTGGTGGTTTGGCGGGGGAATTGATTTAACTCCCTATTATCCTTTTGCAGAAGATGCGGCTCATTTTCATCAAACTTTGAAAGCAGCCTGCGATCGCCACCATCAAGAGTATTATCCAGTATTCAAACATTGGTGTGACGAATATTTTTACATTAAGCACCGTCAAGAACCGCGAGGAATTGGGGGCATTTTCTTTGATTACCAAGATGGTCAAGGAGAACTTTATCGCGGCCCTCATAGTGAGAGTGAAGCGGCGAAATACTCTGAGAAAATAGGCGTTCAGGCGACGCGAAATTGGGAGCAATTATTTGCCTTTGTCCAAGACTGTGGAGGGGCGTTTTTACCTGCTTATACGCCCATTGTTGAGGGTCGTCGAGACAAAGAATATAGCGATCGCGAACGCAATTTCCAACTGTACCGACGAGGCCGTTATGTAGAATTTAATTTAGTCTACGATCGCGGTACTGTATTTGGGTTACAGACCAATGGTCGGACTGAATCTATTCTCATGTCTTTGCCACCTTTGGTAAGATGGGAATATGGTTATCAACCTCAACCTGGAACCCCGGAAGCTGAATTGTACGAAACGTTCTTGAAACCCCAAGATTGGGCTAACTGGACTGCTCCCAACTAACAGGTCTGAGTTAAACTACTGTCAGAAGCAGCAATTATTGCTCTATCGCACATCCAAGGGGACGGTCAGTGATTCATATCGATCAAAAAGAACATACGACCCAAAATGGAACAAAGGTGATTGTCTTGGCCCCAAGTGGCCGTTTAGATATCACTACCGCTTGGCAATTCCGCCTCAAGTTGCAAGAGTGCATCTCTAAACTGAGTCGCCATGTTGTCGTTAATCTCGGTCAGGTTAACTTCATTGATAGCTCTGGCTTGACGTCACTGGTGGCAGGAATGCGCGATGCGGATAAGGTCAAAGGCAGTTTCCGCATTTGCAACGTTCATCCAGAAGCTAAATTGGTGTTTGAAGTCACCATGATGGATTCTGTGTTTGAAATCTTTGAAACCGAAGAAGAGGCACTTGAGGAAGGTGTACGAGCCAGTTAGGGTTGAGGAGTGGGGAGCCGGGACTGAAGCTGTTTATTAGATTTAAAAGATAATATACAGTTTGCTGAGAACTTTAATTCCCAATTCCTAATCCCCCTCCTAAATTTTAGAATTTGTTCAAGCTAAGATTGAGAAGTTTCCAACCAAAAAAGTGGGATTTTCTCAAGAATTTTTATTTTTTTCGATTAGTCTCGCTCTCAATAATTATCTATTTGCTAACTTTGTTGCCTGCGAAAACACGGTTTAAAACTACTAGGATTTCCAGTTCTTTTCTGCTTGTTGAATGACATACTCAGAAACAGCTTGAATCTCCTGTAGGGTTAGGCGGTCTTGATAAGCAGGCATAATGCCTTTCCCCTGAGTCACTAAGCTAGAAATCGCGAGAGTAGTCTCATAGCCATTTCGAGCTAAAGCCTTTTTTTTCAGGTTTTTTCCACGTCTGACAATATTACCGCCCTTCGCATGACAACCCGCACATTGTTGACTGAAAATCTTTGCACCTGTTTGCACTTGATCGGCTCGAACTGGAGAGGGAAAAGTTAATATAAACAAGAAAGAAACTAGGGTTAAAGCCGTAAATATATGATTAATTTTCATGGTTTCATGTAATAAGAATTAAAGAACTGAATCGTTATAAATCCCCTGAAAGTTGATAGGAATACTCATCGATATTTAATAGTTTCCGCCATTCCTTCACAATATAAGGCGGAACAGGCAACGTCGTTTTCTGACTCGCTACTAAAGGTAAATCTAACTCTAGGGGAATATCATTTTCGACTTGAAGCATAAACTGAAACAAATCATATTCTCCCACATTTTTCGGCAAAGATAGATCAACAACATCCTCCGCTTGCCAAGTTTGTCCCGTAGCGCTGGTTAGGCATAGGGCTTCTCGATGAACAAACTCCGTTAACCCTGGAAACCCCACCAGTCGTAAATGAACTTCGTGAACTTGACCGAACTTCACCCGTTTAAATAGTATCACTTGCCAAGACAGATCATGGCGATCGCGTAAACTTTGTTTAGATCGATACATCACCTGATTTGCAGTCTCTGGGTAGCGATGAATCGATGCGAAAGCCGGAAAACAGATGAGTAGTTGCAACGACAAACACAAGATTACGGTCAATAATGGGTAAAATCTAGCTGAGATTAGCCCTTGTTTCAGACGTTTCATTGCAGATTTTAGTCTCAGGGTTTAAATTAATCATACATGGCAATCGATTCCGTTGATAGAGATTATTGTAATTCCGAGGCAGATCTAGAGTATTTTTTTGAAAAAATCGCACATGAAAGTTATTATAATCGGGAGTGGATTGGGTGGACTAGCAACAGCAATTCGACTCCAAGCTCAAGGACATCAAGTTACAATTTTAGAGAAACGCGATCGCCCAGGTGGACGGGCGTATGTTTATCAACAAGATGGTTTTACCTTTGATGGCGGACCGACAATTATTACCTCTCCTTATTTGATTCACGAATTATTTCAAATCGCCGGAAAACGCACAGAAGATTATTTAAAGTTAGTTAAACTCGATCCATTTTATCAAGTTAGGTTTCCGGATGGTTCTGTCTTTAATTATAACGACAATACTAACAACTTAATTGAGCAAATTCGAGCATTCAACCCTAAAGATGTTGCGGGATATCAGCGATTTTGTCAAGCGGCTAATCAGGTCTTTCAAAAAGGTTTACCGCTAATGACTCAACCCTTCACAACCTGGGGTGATATGCTGAAAGTTGCACCCGATATGATGCAGTTACAAGCATATAAATCAGTTGCTGGATTTGTTAATCAGTATATCAAAGATGAACGATTGCGGCAAGTCTTTAGTTTCCACCCGCTTTTAATTGGCGGAAATCCATTTCAAAGTACCTCAATTTACGCCATGATCCACAAACTAGAACAAGAGTTTGGCATTTGGTTTGCAATGGGAGGAACGGGGGCATTAGTTGCTGCCTTGGTGAAAATATTTGAAGAAATTGGCGGAAAAATTAAATTAAATGCTGAAGTTAATGAGATTTTAATCAATGAAAAAACTCGACAAGCAACCGGAGTCACTTTAAAAACAGGAGATTTATTGACTGCCGAAACAATTGTCAGCAATGGTGATGTTTCCTGGACGTATTTAAACTTAATTCCGGCTCGGTTTCGTCGTAAATATACTGACAATAAAATCAAACGAATGCGCCACTCTATATCGTTATTTGTGATTTATTTTGGAACAAATCGACGTTATGAAGATATCGCACACCACGAAATTATTATGGGGCCTAGATACAAAGGACTGATGAATGATTTATTCAACCGCAAGCATTTAGCTGATGATTTTTCCTTGTATTTGCATCGCCCAACCGCAACCGATCCTACCCTTGCGCCCTCTGGATGTGACAGTTGGTATGTGTTATCTCCAGTGCCGAATTTAGAGGCAAAAATTGACTGGAAAACCCAAGCAAAATCCTATCGAAATAAAATTATTCAGTTCCTCGAACAGCATTATCTGCCTAATTTATCCCAACATATTATTACAGAACATTACATCGACCCCCTTCACTTTGAAAATACGCTAAACAGTTATAAAGGGAGTGCATTCTCCATTCAACCGACACTCATGCAGTCCGCTTGGTTTCGTCCGCACAACGTCAGTGAAGAGGTCAAAAATCTTTATTTCGTAGGTGCAGGAACTCACCCTGGTGCTGGCATACCGGGCGTTATTAGTTCTGCTAAAATTGTGGCTGAGATGATTGGCAAAGAATAAAATAAAGTTAATATTAATTTTATCTATCATGTCGAGTAAAAGGTTGATAATAAAATTATAATTTTACTTTAGGACTCCATCAGTTTTTCTCGCGCTGAAGCGCAACTACAAGCTAAATTATTTTTCACTCATCACAGGCTGAAAACATTAAAAATCAACAATCAGTATTAATGAATTTCTAAAAAATGTTGAATATTCCTCAAACTCTAGCCCAAGAATTCTCTCTGAAAAAACATCAGATCGATAACACTCTGGAACTGTTTTCAGAAGGGGCAACGATTCCCTTTATTGCCCGATATCGAAAAGAAAGAACAGGTTCACTAGATGAAACACAACTGCGGGAAATCTTGGAACGCTTTACCTACTTAACAGAACTCGAAGATCGCAAAAAGTTTATTCTAGAAGCTGTTGAAAATCAAGGCAAACTCACAGAAGAACTGCAAGCTAAAATAGAAGCCTGTTTACTCAAAAATGAACTCGAAGATCTCTATCTTCCTTTCAAACCCAAACGCCGAACTCGCGCAACAATGGCAAAAGAAAAAGGCTTAGAACCTCTGGCTGAACTGATCGCTTCTCTCAATCTTCCTAAAGCCCCAATTATTCCATTACAAGAGGCTGCATCGAAATATATTTCAGAGGAAAAAGGAGTCAAAACAGTAGATGAGGCTTTACAGGGTGCGTCTGATATTTTAGCAGAAATTGTGTCTGAAAAAGCTGAATATCGCGCCTATTTACGAGAATATTTGATGAATAAGGGGGTTTTTGTTTCCTCTGTCAAAGATGATTATCCCGAAGGATCAACGAAATTTGAAATGTATCGGAATTTCCGAGAAAAAGTAACGGAGATTAAACCTCACAATATACTCGCCCTATTTCGAGGAGAATCTAAAGAGGTTGGAGTTCTGAAAGTTGATTTGGAATTTGATGAAGATTTTGTTCTCACGTATTTAGAAGCCCAGGAAATTAAAACCAAAACATCAGAAGTGAGAAAATTTTATCAGGTGATGATAAAAGATGCGTTTAATCGGTTGATGAAAACCTCTTTAATCAGTGAAGTTCGATCCAATTGTAAAGCCTATGCGGATCTAGAATCAATCCAAACTTTTGAGGCAAATTTACGAGAATTGTTACTTTCTCCGCCTGCGGGAATGAAGCCAACTATAGCCATTGATCCTGGATTTCGGACGGGTTGTAAAGTTTCGGTTCTCTCAGAAACAGGTCAATTTTGTGAGTATCAAACGATTTTTCCTCATCAATCTCAAAAACAACGACAGGAAGCCGCGAATACGATTAAAACTTTAATTAAAAAGTATAAAATTGAATTAATTGCGATTGGGAATGGGACGGCTGGACGAGAAACCGATGAATTTATTGGGGAAGTTTTAACACAAATTGAGACAAAACCGATTAAAGTAATGGTGAATGAATCTGGCGCGTCTATTTATTCGGCGAGTGAAGTGGCGATCGCAGAATTCGGTGATTTAGACTTAACCGTTCGAGGGGCGATTAGTATTGGGCGACGGTTACAAGATCCCTTAGCAGAGTTAGTTAAAATTGACCCGAAATCCATTGGCGTTGGGCAATATCAGCATGATGTCGATCAAAAGTTATTGAAGAAAAAGCTAGATGAAACGGTAGAAAGTTGTGTGAACTATGTCGGTGTTGAGTTGAATACAGCCTCGAAGGAACTACTCACCTTTGTGTCTGGAATTACGCCAACTATTGCCCAGAATATTATCATCTATCGAAATGATCAAGGGGTTTTTAAAAACCGGAAAGAATTATTGAAAGTGGCAAAATTGGGGCCAAAAGCCTTTCAACAGGCGGCGGGTTTCCTCCGCATTCGAGATGGGGCGAACCCACTGGATAATACAGCAGTCCATCCAGAAAGTTATAAAGTCGTTGAAACCATTGCGGCGGATGTCGGTGTTCCTCTGAAGACGATTTCTCAAGGTTCGGAAAAATTGCAGTCTGTTGATCTGAAAAAGTATGTGACAGACACAGTCGGAATTCCCACATTAAAGGACATTATTCGAGAGTTGGAAAAACCTGGGCGTGACCCCAGGGCGGAGTTTAAGTATGCCACCTTCAAAGCCGGAATTAATGAAATCTCAGATCTCAGCGAAGGGATGGAGTTAGAAGGAATTGTCACGAATGTTGTGAATTTTGGGGCGTTTGTTGATGTTGGAGTTCATCAGGATGGTCTAGTCCATATTTCGCAATTGGCGGATCAGTTTGTCGATGACCCGAATAAATTTGTAAAAGTGGGACAGGTTGTGAAAGTTCGGGTATTGGAGGTAAATGAAAAGTTAAAACGAATTGGTTTATCGATGCGATTGTAAAATGACTGTCCCGGTCTAATTTATGTTTAAATTAAGTAGAATGTTTATAAGTTAGACCTAAAAATTGTCCTTTTATCAAAGCTTTACATCAATTCTATTAAACTTTTACAGAATTCCCTTGAAACGTTGAAAATTGTTAATTAAACTAGAAATAAGTTACAGGGATTGACTGATGGATGTTAAAATTCACTTTTCTCAAAGAGTGTTAATGGCTGCCGCAGCCACACTCGTTATTCTGGTTCTCAGCCTGGAAGAATCTCCAGAACAAATGCCTGGCTCATTATTTAGAACTCAGGTTCAAGTAGAATCTCAGGTAAGCATTGTAGAATAATATGCCTGATCCATATAATGAATTCAATGTTCACTCGTTGGTTTTGATGGGGTGGGTCATCCCCACCCTATAGTGTATTTGCTAACAATAGATTAGCTAGAGGTCTCACGAGAATAAATCGGCATTTGTCCAGAATTGAGACGATCCATATAATCATTGAGTGCCGATGCGAGTTTACCAGACAAGAAATAGCAACCCAATAAGTTGGGAAATGCCATCGCGAGTAACATCATATCGCTAAAATCTAACACCGCCCCTAAATTCACAACAGAACCAATAAAGACACAGATCACAAATATTCCTTTATAGACAATTGATGTGTCTTCTCCGAATAAATAACTCCAGGCTTTTTCACCGTAATAACTCCAGGAAATCATCGTAGAAAAAGCAAATAAAACCACAGCGATCGCGAGGACAATTGGAAACCAACCGACAACAGAATTAAACGCCGCCGCCGTCAATTCCACGCCACTGACATCCGTCACATCCCGATAAACCCCAGTAATTACAATTGTTAACCCGGTTAAGTTACAGATAACAATCGTATCGATGAAAGGTTCAAGTAAAGCGACAACACCTTCTCGCAGCGGTTCATCTGTTCTAGCAGCCGAATGGGCGATCGCCGCCGAACCCATTCCAGCTTCATTAGAAAAAGCACTGCGTCGAATGCCTTGAACAACGGTTCCGAGAAAACCACCTCCAACAGCTTCGGGTGAAAATGCTTGTACAAAAATTGTCCCAAAGGCACCGGGAATTTCGGGTAAGTTGTTGAGTAAAATCCACAAACACCCCAACACATAAATCACCGCCATAGCCGGAACCAATCTCGCTGTTACAGAAGCAATGCGAGTAATTCCGCCAATAATCACAACTCCCACTAACACCGCCACAATTAATCCAAAAATCCAGTTCGGTAAAGCCGGAAAAATCCCCGCCAAAGCAGCATAAGCTTGGTTGGCTTGGAACATATTTCCACCGCCCATACTGGCTAAAATGCACAGCAAGGCAAATAAAACCGCTAATCCTTGTCCAAGAGGATGTAAACCTCGTTCACCTAAGCCTTTAGAAAGGTAATACATTGGTCCCCCAGCAACGCTACCATCCGGCTGAATGCGGCGATACATTTGGGCGAGACTACATTCAACAAATTTACTCGACATCCCAAAAAAACCGCCCAGGGTCATCCAGAAAATTGCACCCGGGCCACCGACTTGAACCGCTAAGGCAACTCCAGCAATATTTCCCAGTCCTACTGTTCCAGAGAGGGCGGTAGCGAGGGCCTGGAAATGGGAAACATCTCCTTCATCATTAGGATCGTCATATTTCCCCGTCACCACATCAAAAGAATGTTTAAATCCACGAATATTAATAAATCCCATTCGCAGAGTGAAGAAAATCGCCCCCAGTATTAGCCAGAGGACAATAAAGGGAAGACCAAAAATCTCGAAGAAGAAGACTTGGGCGAGAACGTTAACAATTTGAGAAAAGACCGCATCCAACCCAGCGAGAAATCCAGAGGGTTTAATTTCTGCGACTTCTTGGGCGATCGCAACTGTTGGTGTCGCTAGAACAAAGAGGAATAATAATCCCTTCCAACGATTCAGGTTCTGTTTGAGAGTTTTGAAAAAATGATGCTGAGACATCTGACGATACTTTTTTAAATTCATTGTTTCCTATTCTGTTTTATTTAGTCTACTGCTAAGTTTCTTGGAAAATACAGCTTGACAGTCAACAGTAAATAGTTTGTAGAACTATCAGCTAAAATCACCGCTCACTGCCAACTGTAAGATCCTCTGCTAATCTATTTAACGTTGCTGCCTTTTTTCTCGATCTTGTCGTCGGCGATCGCGCCATTCTATTGTCGTCAGATAGACAATTCCACCCGAGACAATCACCATCATCGACAAAGCAACTACAGCCAAAATACTAATCAAAGAAAATTCCATCTAGACCTCCTTTTGCAGATTATGCACCTAAACAACAATTTTTCAACAATTTTAAACTGTTACCGCTTAATAATGAACAGCTTACAAACAGTAACAGTATTTTCTATTCTGCACGTAATTCTTCTCGAATTATAAACCGCACATGGTTAATCGCTAAATTCCCCACTGAGACTTCTTCCTTATTAACAGGTACGCCTTTGTTTCTGAGTTGCTGAAACTTAATGCCTTTTCCGATTTCAACATGATACCAAGCCAATCCCATAAAAAATCGTAAAGGATAGGGGCCATACTCTTGAATATCATCTGGATTTGACTCCATGGGAACCCAACCAAATCCCGGAATATAAAACTCTAACCAAACATGATTATATTCAGCTTGCAAAGGCTGATTTTTCTGTTCCGGAAAAGGCGGACATTTATAGCGTCCAACGGTACGACAAGCAATTCCATTCAGTCGTCCTAAAGCCAATAAAGCCCCGACATATTCTCCACAAGACCCGATCCCTCGTTCTAAAACAACATCTGGGGGTTCAATTTTTGCGGTGAGACTATAGGATAGGCGATCGTAAACATAATTGCGAATATTCAGGAGTTTTCGCAGAATATTAGTTTCAGTTCCGACTGCTGCTTTTGCTGCATCGCGTACAACACCCGACTCCATTGCTAGGTTATCATTATCAACCAAATATTTAGCCTTAAAATCCGGGCTAAGGGGTTGAATTTTTTCCACATCTAAAGGATGAAGTTGATATTTGATTCCGCGTACTTCTAACAAAGCCTTCCAGCCAAAAATTCGCCGTTCTTTAGAATTAAATGGCTTGAATTTAAAAACAGCCACCCGTTCTCCGTCTTGAATTTCTTCAGTAAAAGGAAGTCCAATCGGGGTGATTTCTCGGATTTTCTGTCGATTAGTTTCCGAAGGTAAAGCGATGCGCCATTCTACATCTTCTAGGAAAACTTCGTCGAGGGGTTCTAATTCCTCAATATAGGACATTTCCACCAAGTAACCATTTGATGTGGCGTAGGACTCCTGTTCATTATAGTGATAATAGAGGGGATGAACAAAAGTGCGATCGCGCTTAGAGAGTTGATATTGTTCCTCAGAATTCGGATTATCTAAGATATATAATTCATCTCCAGAATAAGCAACATAAAGAACATCTTCTCCAGATTCTGGGTCTGAGTAAAAAGCTAAACCACTCGGAAACTCAAATGGCGTCAATACACTAAACTTAGTTTTTCCGGTGCCGCGTTCCAAACAATAAACCGTTTGTTCTGTTTTGTCACAAACCCAGAGTTCCTCATCGCGAACCGTAATATTTTCAAAGCCAATTCCCGGAGCTGAAAATCGAGTAATTTCTCGACCTGTTTCTCGGTTAAACACAAAAATATATCCGGATCTTTGACAAGTCACATAAACCGTAGATTGCCAAACCGCCACTCCATTTGCATCATCAGGAAGAGTAGTAAAAAGTTCAGGAGCGAGATTAATAATGTTCCCGTCTTGCAACGCATCTTTACAAAAATAGACCCGATTATCGCGGGTATACCACAGCGTATTTTCCCAGATTGCCAACCCCGTGACATCCGTAAATTCAGACACGAGATAAGGGTTTACAACCGTTGTATTATCTGTTTTGGGGTCAATTTTTAGGAGAAATCCTCGTAAACTATCAATCGAAAACAGAGCATGATCCGAAAATGCCATCCCCTGTAGTGTAGAAACTCCAATAGGTCGAATTGTACGGGCAATCAAACCAGAATTTTTGATTTGAGTCGGAAACTCAAGATTAGGGCTAACTGTCATAAGCTGAAGACCAAGATTAAATGAATTTTCCCATTAAGAATCAGCAGAGAATTAAGCCGGAGTAATTTTCTGGTAGAGACGCGATCGCGAACACACAGAGAAGAATCCGGAATTATTAGCTAATCTCATTGGCTTGCAGAGTATCTCTCCTAAGATAAATTAAGAGCAGGTTTTAAGAGACTTCACAGAAACATTAGATACAATAGAACTGTTATATATCTTTGCTAGGTTTACCTGCAAGCTCACTATGGTTTGGACAAGTGCTCCGCAAACTAATATTATTGCAACGTTTTCCTTGGCTTTATCATTGGAAATCGTCACCAGTAGCTTTATGCTGCCAGCACAGGCACGTTCTCATCCCATTTCCTTTGATCGAGTCACTCAGAATCAATCAACTAACAATGGGTCTACGACTCAGCAGGCTGACAATTCTCAAAGTTCACAAACTCAAAGTTCACAAACTGAAATCTCCCAAGCGGCGTGGGATGATTTCACCCCACCGAGTGAAGGAATACCAGGAAGACGAGAAGGTGCGGGAACACGAGGACGATGTCCAGGGGGTCTAACCGCTTTAATTCCTTCTTCAACTTTGGGTCGTACAGCATCCGAAAAACCCACAATTTATTACTATCTTCCCGCATCCTTAGATAAAGTTTGGGTCAAATTTGAACTGTTGGATGAACAAGACCAGCCCCTGTACGAAACGAGCTTTGAAATGAAAGAACCCAAATCAGGAATCATCGGTCTCAATCTTTCTGAATTGGAGGATGCACCCGCTTTAGAAGCCGATAAAACCTACCATTGGTTTTTAACGATTCGCTGTGAACCCGATCCCTTTGATCCCTCTGGTAACATTGTTGTAGACGGATGGATTAACCGAGTCGCTCTCAATTCAACCCAGCTTGAGGAGTTAGACCAAGCCGAACCCCTTGAACGTTTGAAGTTCTATACCAAAGAAGCGCTTTGGTACGAAAGTGTAGAAACTCTCGTTCAGTTACGTTTATCTAACCCCGAAGAGTCATCTTTTGAGGAACGTTGGGTAGAACTATTAACCTCCGTTGGTTTGGGTGATATCGCTCCTAAACCTCTAATTTCCAGCGAATTCTTCACATCCGCCTCAGAAGAACTCTAACCCAGTCGTGAAGGCGCGAGAGTTCAGTAAACAGGAATTGACTGAACAGCCTCTATTGGAATGAGTTCTCAAAGTCAGAGGTCAAGTCCGACTCAAAGGACACAGTTGAGGTGATCGATAACAAAATTGAGATGACAACTGCTCATGCTTGTTTCCTCCGCATCCACACACCTCCTCATCAAAGTTGCAGATCAGGGTAATTTCTAGGCTAGACTAGCGTAGTTAGCCAGCAAGACAAATCGTATACTTGATGGTTATGTTTGCTGTCAGGCTTGATGATGCACGCCCAATCGTCAAAATTGGGATTTCGGTATAGAAAGCTATTCACAAAGTGCTTTGCGCCCGAAAAGCGTCCTCACGGCTGTCAGTGCATCTAAATTTGGAACTCCATCTGGCGTTTCAAGAGTTTCTCATGTCCTCAGAAATTCCTCCTCTTAACAAATGGCCTTCGTAGAAAAATTTAAAACGGATAAGGATCAGAAAAACGGATGATTAAGCTCAGAGTTGATGAATGGGAATGACAAACCGATTGCTTGTTACCTATGCTCTACAACTTTCAATTCGTTCTTCTGTTATCGGTATCTGTTTCGACTCCCTCTAGAAGCAGAAGTACCCAGTCGGAGGTTTCTTGATGTCTCGGTGTGTGTGCATTCAATTTTTACGGTGTGGGGTGATTTTAACCAATGCAATCCTCGTGGCAGTTTCATTGGCTCAATCCGCTATTAGTACCAACCTTAATGATTTAAAATTTCATCAAAGCCATTCAAAATTTAAACCCCTCCTGAGCGAAACAACGGATTCATTTCATCCTGAGATGAATAAACCGAAACTTTTAGTCAAGGATTTGAAGACAACCTCTCTAAAGCCTTCCTCTGCTTCAGGTTCAGTGTCCAAATTTTCCTCGTTTTCAGAGACACTGTCTTTCTCACCTTGCCTATTGACTTCCTGTTCGACTCTCTCACAAACCCCAATCTCTCAAGAGAATTTACCCTCTGGTCCTCAAAATCCTCGTCCCGATCCCAATCGCGATCGCTTTTTACAACCTCCCACAAGACCGCAACCCGAACAACCTGAACAACCGGACATCCAACCTGAACCCCCAACGGAGAATCAACCGACTCCCTCTACCGCCCCGATTCCCATTACCCAAGTCCGAGTCACGGGAAGTACAATTTTAACTCCAGAAGAAATTAACGCCCTTGTCACCCCCTTAGAAGGACGCTCTGTTACTCTATTGCAACTCCAAGACACTGCTAATAAAATTACAGAATTCTATCTGGAACGGGGCTACATTACCTCTAGAGCCATTGTCCCAGAACAAACGATTACCGATGGAGTTGTCGAAATTCAAGTGATTGAAGGCTCTCTCGAACGAATTGAAATCGAGGGAACCGAACGCCTAAACCCCGAATATATTCGCTCTCGGGTTCGGTTGGGTGCGCGAACACCACTCAGTACCGCTCGTTTAGAAGATCAATTGCGCCTGTTGCGGACCAATCCTCTATTTGAAATGGTCGAAGCTAGTTTAAGGGCGGGAACCGCAGAAGGTGAAAGTGTGTTAATCGTTCGCGTTACAGAAGCCAATCCTTTTCAAGTGGGAATCAGTGCGGATAATTATTCTCCTCCGAGTATCGGTTCAGAACGCATTGGTCTCAATTTACGCCATCTCAACTTGACGGGGCGAGGAGATTTAATCTTTGTTTCTTACAATACGACTCGTCTGATCACGGAGGGAGAATCGGATATTCTTGATTTTCTCTACAGTATTCCAATCAATGCCATGAATGGAACGATTCAATTTAGAATCCCTCCCTACTGGAATACAATTATTCAAGAACCCTTTGACGAGTTGAATATTGACGGGAACTCTCAACGCTACGAAATTAGCTACCGTCAACCTCTAATTCGCACACCCCTCGAAGAATTTGCTCTCTCTGTCGGTTACGCCTATCAACGCAGCCAAACCTTTCAAGATGATCAAGGGATTGCTTTCGGATTTGGGCCAGAAGAAGATGGAGTCACTCGTACCAGTGTCTTTAAGATTGGACAAGATTATCTGCGTCGTGATCGCCAGGGGGCTTGGGCTTTGCGATCGCAGTTTAGCATTGGAACGGGGTTATTTGGAGCAACTAATAGTGCCAGTCTTCCCAACTCTAATTTTCTCAGTTGGTTAGGTCAGGTGCAACGAGTTCAGCGTGTGGGGGACGATCATCTCTTAATCGTTCAGGGAGATGTGCAACTTTCGGCGGATGCGTTGTTCCCCTCTCAACAGTTCGTTATTGGTGGGGGTTTATCGGTGCGAGGTTATCGTCAAAATGTGCGATCGGGCGATAATGGGTTTCGGGTATCGGTCGAAGATCGCTTTACCTTGGTTCGAGATGAAACCGAACAGCCTTTGCTTCAGTTAGCCCCTTTTCTGGATATGGGAACCGTTTGGAATGATGACGAAAACCCTAACCGTATTTTTGGGAAAACGTTTTTAGTTGGGGTCGGTGTCGGTGTATTATGGCAACCTTTACCGGGCTTAAACTTACGCCTAGATTATGGGATTCCTTTGGTTGATTTGCAGGATCGCGGTGATAATATTCAAGATGACGGATTCTATTTTAGTGTAATCTATACTCCTTTTTAGTGCGATATATGGGCTTTTTCGTTAAAAAGCTGATCATAAAACTCGTAATTGTGCTTCAGCACTATATGTTTTTGCTGCACTAAAGCACAACGACTAAAAAGCCGATCATAGATTCGTAATTATGCTTCAGCACTATATGTTTTTACTGCGCGTGCATCGCAACTACAAGCCTCTAAATTAAAAACTATTTCCCCCGAACTGATCCATTCGGGGAATTGAATTAGTCTATACTTCAGGTATCACGACTTGCAAAAGAATGGCGCATTTTTATCAGAGCGGTAAAATAGGACGAGCGGCAGCAGCAAGTAAGGCTTCTTCTTGTAGGGTGATCGTCCACAGGTCGAAATAGTTGTCATAAAAGTTGTTTACAAAGCTACCTGATGAACTGCTTGATGGTGCAGTTTCTTCTTGAAAGACACCAAACCAAGTACCGTCGCCGTATCCCACATCAACTAAGTCAAGTCCATCGTCCCATTTCTCCTGAATCTGTGTTTGAAACTCATCGAGACTAGATGCAGTGGTATAACCATTCCTGCCAGTATCTTCCAAGAAGACACCAAACCAAGTACCATTGCCATATTCAACGTCAACTAAATCAAATCCATCGTCCCATCGTTCCTGAATCTTGGTTTGAAACTCATCTAGACTAGATGCAGGGACGAAAGCATTACCTCCAGTATCTTCTTGAAAGATCGAAACCAAAAGACCATCGACATATTCAAAGTCAACTAAACCAAGTCCATCATCCCATTGCTCCTGAATCTCTGTTTGAAACTCGTCCCCAGTCGTTGCAGTGTTGTAACCATTACGTCCACTATCTCCTCGAAAGGTCAAAAACCAAAGATCATCGCCATATTCAACATCAACTAAATCAAATCCATCGTCCCATCGCTCCTGAACCTTTGCTAGAAACTCATCCCCAGTCGTTGCCGTGCTGTAAGCATTACCTCCAGTATCTTCTTGAAAACTCCCAAACCATGTATCTTCAGCATATTCAACATCAACTAAACGATATCCTTCATCCCATAGATCCGAAATCGCAGTTCCAAAACTCTCAAGATTTCCTGTCCAAATAGCTGCACTAGACGTAGAAGTAATTTCGTTGACAAGCTGATTAGACTGTTCATCATCAACGGGGTCAGAAGTACCACTCTCCTGTTCATCATCAACAGGGTCAGAACTATCGCCCTCCTGTTCATCATCAACCGGGTCAGAACTATCGCCCTCCTGCTCATCATCAACAGGGTCAGAAGTACCACCCTCCTGTTCATCATCAACAGGGTCAGAAGTACCACCCTCCTGTTCATCATCAACAGGGTCAGAACTATCGCCCTCCTGCTGAGTATCTACTAGAGTTGGGTCGAAGGTGAAGGTCACTTCCGATAATGATAGCGATCGCAACCCAGAAGTATCAACAGCTCGTAAGAAAACAGTATAGGTATCGTCGTTTACGAAAGAGATATCGAAAGTTTCTTCCAATTGTTCTGGAGTCAGGGTAAAGGAACCATCGGCAGCAATATTCGTCTCTATGGTAACGAATTCTTCACCAATACTCACCTCCAGTTCTGCAACTCCCCAATTATCGATAGCCGTTCCTGTTATAGTTAGATCTGAAGTAATACCATCACTATCATTAGCCCCGTTATCATTAGATAATTCTGCGGTAATTGTAGGTGTGAGAAAATCTATTCCGCTAGGAAAGAACTCTATCTCTTGTTCAGGAGGGACACCATCAGGCGCGATGGTAAATGTTAATTCTATTGGTTCGGATAATTGCGATTCTGAACTATCGACAGTTCGTATTTGTATTGTATAGCTCCCATCTGTAAAGGAAATATTCAGTGCTTCTTCTAGCTGTTCTTGAGTCAGCGTAAATGAGCCATCAGCAGCAATATTTGTCTCTGTTGGAACGAAACTTTCCCCAATACTGATTTCTAAATCTGCAACTGCATCACCATTGATAACTGTTCCAGTTACAGTCGGATCGGAAGTAATATTGTCACGATCATCTAGTCCGGTATCATTGTCCAGAGATGCAGTAACAATAGGTTCTTCAACAATGGTTTCTTCAGAAGGAGGTGTAGGTAAAAAAGCTTCTATAAAAGAATCCCGATTTACACCTTGCAATACCGCTAAAATTTCCCCAGAAATTGGCTCTAAAATCACAGTATCCCCGAATGGTGTTTCTTCAATACTGAAGTCTTCAAAAGTTAAACCATTCTGAAATTCAATTTGATCTTCATCGACATTAAAATCAACAATGAGGTCAGTGGTTGTTGTGCTAGAGTTATCCGTTCCAGTTTCGAGGACAAAAACATCAGTACCGTCACCGCCCGTGAGAGAATCTGCTCCTTGGTCAGCGTAAATTGTGTCATTTCCATTATCTCCAAAGATGGAATCATCCCCCTGACCTCCAAACAGAAGATCGGCTCCAGAACCGCCGTAGATAATATCATTTCCTTGGTGTCCATAGACCGTATCTACACCTTGATTTCCCAAGAGTTGATCGTCGGCTCCCGCTCCCAAAATCAGATCGTCTCCTGTCAAACCCTGAATTAGATCTGAACCCGAAGTCCCCACTAAAATATTGACATCAAGAGTGTCAATAATTGTATTTTCCGGTGCAAAAACCATGAGATACCCCTTGAAAGATTAAAAAATTAGATTGGAATAATACTGAAAGTCGTTCTTCATCAACACTGAGATAACTCAGCTTGACTTGATCACGAAACTGAACTCAATCCAGCACCTTCAATTTCTCTATCACACAAAACTTGCCATTTTTACGTCTTCTGCAGAAAAAATTTTTTTTTGAGTTGAGTCACGAATCTCTGTAAGCTATACAAAGCAGGGCTTTGTGCTACAAGGGACAACAGGCGTGAAGTTTTGTAAACTTGACATTTTGGGAATTGATTTGACTCTCACCGCAGTCAAGCTATTAAATAAGGGGGATGGCAACGATTCGTGAATTTTACTGTCATATCTCCCTTGAAACAATTTGAAACACGGGGAGAGCAGGCAAAGCATTGAAGCAAACTTTACAGGCGCACAACAGCCTCGTTTGATTATCAACGGTATCCGCGTTGTAGAGGGCTCAAGATTTGATTGAGTCTACGCAGGTTTTCAGAGGTTCCCATACCAATTAATAAATCTCCAGCACAAAGCACGGTATCTGCATTGGGGCCAACAATTAGAGCCTGATCCGCCCGCCGAATAGCTAGTATGAGTGCGCCTGATTTTAATCGCAGTTGAGCTTCATCCAAGCTTTGACCAATTTTAGGACAATGCTGCGGAGAAATTAGAAACTCCTCGATATAAAAAGTGCGATCGCTAGCTGATAAAATGCCCTCTAAAAAATCAACAACTTGGGGGCGCAAAGCTGAAGCAGCCATCCGTTTACCGCCAGTGATATAGGGTGACACCACGACATCCGCTCCGCCCCGCTGGAGTTTTTGAACCGCTTCTTCACTGCTAGCACGGGCAATTGTCCGAATACCAGGAGCCAAGGCTTTAGCCGATATTATAGTGTAAAGATTTTCAGCATCGGAAGGTAGAGCCGCCACCAAACAGGATGCGCGTTCAATGCCAACTCGCAGCAGCACCTGATCCTCTGTTGCATCTCCTTGAAATGCAATAAATCCCCGCCGCTGTGCCTCTTGAATAGAGTGATCATCTAAGTCAACCACGATAAACGGAATTCCCTCAGCAGAAAATTCAATCGCAACCTGCCGACCAGTTCGGCCAAATCCACAAATGATGAAGTGTTCGCTCAAGGAATCCATAAGTTTACGGCGCTGTCTTAATCGAATGCCTGCTTGAAAGTGCCCCTGAATCAGGGCTTCTGAAAGAGAGTAATAACCTAGTTGACGATTAGTTGTACAACGCGGTACTATAAGTATGTCGTCTACTCCGATCAAGGTGACA
>JBCBCI010000032.1:0-59979 GCA_038530755.1 Cyanobacteria bacterium J06592_8
CCATCCAAGGGCTAGATACCGATAACGACCCAACGACACGAGAAATTACCATTGATGGTGAGGTTTTTGTTAATGACCAGTTCACCACTGCTGAGGCTAATGGTGCTGTTGGCTAGACTGTTATCAAAAACAATTGTATCGCCAGCCATAGCCGTTGCGATCGCATCTCGTAGCGAGCCGGAACCCGAATCATTAGTATTGATAACAGTAATATTAGCCATGATCCAACTCTCCTCGCCCTTAAAGTCACACCAGATGCAATTAGAACTGCGTTCATTAAACCCCTAAAACCTTGGCCTAATTGCTTTAAGTTTTCAGGAAAAATTAGTTCCGATCGGAAGTATTGCGGATTCGGGTTCAGGTGTCAAGGCATTTAACCTAATCTTAATAGTGAGGAGTGACCAGTAAACAGTGACCAGATTACTGACGATTTGCTAGCCTGTGAATCTTGATAAATGGACTCAAAATACTGGATGAAAGGCTTTTAGAGTCCTCAAAAAATTGATCACGCGACTGCCTAGCTTCAAGGATATAATGACCGAGACAGTAAATGACTCTCGAAATATTTTAATGCCGTATGAAATTGCAAGATATTTTAGGGACAGATCAGCGTTATGATGTACAGGCGATCGCCGCAGATGCGGAACTTTCTCGTCAAATTCAGACGATCTTAGTTAACTTGGGTGTATTGAACCCACCTGTTGATGGTATATTTGGCCCTCTCTCAACGGCGGCATTGCATCGATTTCAAACCTTAATGAATTCTGGTGAACCGGGCTATCTGGGAGCAAAAACGGCAAAACTTTTACTGGAAACTAAACCCGACGATTTACCGAGTCCAGCTTTGGTGGTCAAAATTATCAAGGAAACGATTCTCAAACTTCGCCCTGTTCAATCCAGTGAATTGAATGAATCTGAAAAGCAAGGCATTAAAGATAACCAGTCTTTTTCTTTGGTGGCTTTTGAACCGATTCGTAATCATGTCAGAATTGCCTTTCGAGAAGATTCTTTTAAAGATCAATTCATCTGGTATGTTTTTGGTAAACACGCGGAAGTTTATGAAGAAAGTAAGCTTGTTTTTCCTAAAATACTCCCCAAGGAAGTTCGATTAGAAAATTTTCCTTATAAACCTCAAATCGATAACTTTTTTAATCCGACGGGTGCTTGTAACGTCACTTCAATGGCGATGTGTTTGGAGTATTATAATGTTCCTCGTCGTAAAGGTTACGGACAGTTTGAAGATGAATTGTATGAATATGCTATCCAAAAAGGATACAGTCGTTGGAGTCCTTACGATTTAGCTCAAATTGTCAGAGATTATGGCTGTCGAGATTATTTCACTGAAAAAGGAAATATGGATGATCTCAAGGATTGGTTAGCCGAAGGTAAGCCCTGTGTGATTCATGGTTACTTTACAAGCTTCGGTCATATTATGCCTGTAGTGGGTTATAACGAATATGGATTAATCGTTCACGATCCCTATGGAGAGTGGTTTTCGACTGGATACCGAACTCAGTTGAGTGGAGCTTATTTGAACTACTCTTATGGGTTGATCCGACGCACTTGTATGCCGGATGGTGACTTCTGGGTTCACTTTATTTCTAAATAAGCCTAGACTAAAATAGCTCTTCTTGAATTGAGCGATAACTCTCGATTGACCAATCCTAAAGTTTTTCTCATTAACTTTTTACCGAAATTTAACGTACTCAATGAAAATCTAAGCCATCCTAGAATAAAGTTGAATGGTTTGATTGATTATGTTGAGTTCTAATTCTGTACCTCTATCCTCACCCAATATTCAGCCTCAAACGAGTGCAATTTCTGATTCACGTCAATTCTGGAAACAGATCTTTTCCCACACCAGTAATGCTATCTTTGTAGTTGTCGCTTTAATTGTTATTGATGGCTTGTACAATACAACGCCAACATCACAGAAACTCAAATTAGGAACTCTACATGAACCTTCCGTCTTTTCTCTGGCTGTGGAAGATTGCTGCATGGTCAATGGGATTTTCTCTGCTGGCTTATCTGATGCTGGCGATCACAGGTAGCTGGATGTTCTCGACCCGTCTGGGAAGACAGACTCGCCCTCAAGGGCTACGAACCGCTCATTTTTGGATTGGGGCGACGATGGTAACGCTGGTTTTGCTCCTGTTGGCAATTGGTTTGATTGGTACAATGGGTCATTATGGAAGTCTGGGTCATTCAGCCCACTTGCCTGCGGGATTAATAGTTGTGTGTTTAGTTCTAATTTCGGCTTGGAGTTCGACTCAAATTCATCCTTCACGACCTTGGGCGCGATCGCTTCATATTGGTACAAATGTTATTCTCTTCTTCGCCTTTGCTGTCGTTTCTCTCTCCGGTTGGATTGTTGTTCAGAAATATTTACCTTAGTCAAATCGAAGCTGGAGTCGCCGCAGAAAACCCTGAAGAACAGCCAGTTGGTGTTTTTTCTGCTCTCTAGTCACGTCACGCTACAACATTCTCAGTGCGCCAGAAATATTACTCAAGAATTTCTCTATCAACCTGATGTTACAGTGAATATAGACTGTGTCGATGATTTAGAACCTACTTTCATTTTTCAAAATGAGTCGTAAATTCTGCGAAAACCGTACTCATTAAGGCGGAATATACGAAAAAGGGTAGATTGCAGAACCTGTTTACATTTCGTTACGATGTATTCATACGCTAAATTTAAAGACATCGATCTTTTATACAAGCTGAATTCTGAGGACATTCTTAATGAATAACTCCATACGAGTCGGTAACTTATTTGGGATTCCATTTTATGTGAATATATCCTGGTTTATCGTACTCGGATTAATGACATTAAACTATGGAACAAACTTAGCTTCTCAATTTCCGATGTTGGGCGGAGCGATGGCGGGAGTTTTAGGTTTAGTTGCGGCTTTATTACTTTTTGCTTCGGTACTTGCCCACGAACTCGGACATAGTATTGTCGCCATCAAACAAGGCATAAATGTTAAATCAATTACGCTGTTTTTATTCGGTGGATTGGCAAGTTTAGACCGAGAATCCAAAACCCCAGAAGGTGCATTTTTAATCGCGATCGCAGGCCCTGCGGTGAGTATTTTAATCTTCTTACTCCTGAGTGGAATTGGTGCAAGTGTGGCAACCAGTGGACCGCTTGGCGCAATGATTGGTTTACTCGCCTATATTAACCTGGCTTTGGCTTTATTTAATCTAATTCCAGGTTTACCGCTTGATGGTGGAAATGTTCTAAAAGCAATTGTTTGGAAGATTACCGGAAACCAATACACAGGCGTTCTTTGGGCGAGTCGAGTCGGTCAATTTTTAGGCTGGACAGCGATTGTACTCGGATTTTTACCCAGTATTTTGTACGGTCGTTCTCTGAACTTCTGGACAATATTAATCGGTTGGTTCCTATTACAAAATGCCGGGGCTTTAGCTCAGGATGCGAGATTACGCAATAAACTTTCTGAATACACCGCAGAAGATGCGCTGGTTAATGATAGTCCGATTGTTTCTGGGGATTTATCCTTGCGAGAATTAGCCAATGAATATATCATCGGAAAAGAGCAAGCTCGACGTTTCTTTGTTGTTGATGCTGACGGTCAATTGTTAGGTCAATTTGAAATTGAACAGATGAAAGCAATTCCTACCTCTGAGTGGCCGATTACTCAAGTTAAAGATTTCGTACAACCTGTAGAAATTTCAGAAACTGTAGAAGCTTCGCGCTCATTATTAGATGTGGTTAGTTTGTTTGAAACAGAACAAATGAGTGAACTGGCTGTGATGCGAGATGGAATGTTAATTGGCTTGATCGAAAAAGCTTCTATTCGCCAACTCCTACAACGAAAAGCCGAAGCAAAAGCCGCGTAATAGCATAATCTTGATCAGATGATATTCATCTAAGCTTTAGGGGCGCATTCCGATGCGCCCTTTATGTTTTTTATGAACTAAACCAAAATAAATGGATTGCTTTCAAGAAAACTATTGGCATTAACACCATTTAAAACCGCTAAGGTTTCATCTCCCAAACTCATCTCGGTATTATTTCCGACTTGAACAATAGACAGTTCATTACTCATTAAATCATTCTCTAAGCCAATCACATCAATACCAACCTCAAAGTCTGTAATCGTATCTGTTCCTGCACCTACCGCTAAGATAAAGGTATCACTTCCACTACCACCGGAGAAGTCATCCCCTGTCAGGGTATCGTTACCCAAACCACCTTTGAGGATATCATCACCGTCATCTCCCCAAATTTGGTCGTTCCCTTGTTCACCCAAGAGTTCATCATTCCCGGCTTTTCCGCCAATTCGGTCATCGCCTGCACCTCCAAAAATGATATCATTACCACCTCCTGCGGTACCTGATGAACGGCTATTATTATCACCTCGGAGAATATCCGCACCCTCATTTCCGAAGATAATATCATCTCCCAAACCGCCTGCAACAATATCATCACCTGCTAAAGCCAGGATTAAATTATTGCTATCATCACCGACTAAAATATCATCCCCGAAAGAACCATTGAGTGAGTTTGTGATATTTCCGGTGTTGACAAGTGCTGAGGAAAAGTCCAGTTCACCGTCTTCAAATTCTTCTTCAAAGACTTGACCTAAACCCGGTGCATAATAACTAAATTCAAATTCATCGGGTTCTAAATCTGAAAATTCTCGAATTTGAATGACATTTTCAAAGTCACCAAAATTAGTTGAAATCGAAGCATCAGAACTAATCACCTCGGCTTGTTCTTCTTCTTCCCCAATTTGGAACTGTTCATAGTAAGAATCACCGACTTCTGGGTTCGCAACCATTACATAACCGGGTAAATTTTGATCTTGTCCTGCTTGCCAAGACTCCCCTTCAACCTCAATTAAATTCCCCGCATCATCATATTCATACTCAGTTGAAGATTCACCCAAAAGCCAAACATTACCATCATCATCTTGAGCATAGTAGGCGAATTCTTCTTCTGTTAAAACTCCATTATCAAAGCTATTTTCCTGAACAACTCGACTGGTAATACCGAGAATCTCTTTAGTTTCAGAGGTCATGAAAACTGTTTCTTGTTCAACCTCAATTTCTCCGGTATCTTCATCGACTTCTTCTCCCTGATAGATATAGAAACTTCCAGGCGTTAAAGGGAAGTAAGGATTATCAATCTCTGTACTCGACTCAAAATTTGCTGTGAATAAAGTTGGAAGTGTTGCGTCTGAGAATGTGGAAATTCCGACTAATTCTGGAGAAAGTTCGGGTTCACCGCCAACTTCTGTTAATCCTTCATCAGCCAGAATTTGACCAACTCCAGGCGCAAAGTATTTGAATTCAAAAACACCGGGATCGAGTTGAGAGAATTCACGAGTTTTCAGAACATTATCAAATACGTCCAGGTCAATTTCGACGGATTCATTTAAACTTACAACTTCCGCTTCGTCTTCTGCTATTCCGGGTGCAAACTCTTGAAAATAGCTGTCTCCAATTTGAGGATTTGCTGGGATTAAATAACCCGGTAACGCATCCTCTACTCCGGCTTCCCAAGAACCATTTTTATTAGTTCCTAAAAAGTTACCCTCTTGATCATATTCATAGCTTGTAGAATCTTCACCGAAGTACCAAATATTACCAGCAATATCTTGAGCGTACCAATCAAAGGTATCTTCGACTAATATTCCTTCTTCCCACTCTACATCTCGTACAACAATGGTTTCAACACCAAGAACATTCTGGGTGTCAAAGGTGACATAAACTTGATTATTTTCAACAAAAGAATCTTCATTTTCTTCATTTATTGCTCCATAGGCTAAAATTGTTCCAGGTGTTAACGGAAAATAGATATTATTAATGGGTGCATTCATTTCAAATTCAGCTTGATTAAAATCGGGAAGAAGTGTCATGTCCTGATCTCCACTCTTGTTTTCAAGCTGGTTATATCCGGAGATAGTCAAGAACTGGAAAAGATTCGGAAGTGTTTACATAAATTTACATAAACGACGGACTCAACTGATTTGCATTGAATTGCGATTAACTTGAATAATCAGTCAAACTTTGAGATGGATAATCAAAATTTAGCTTAATCTTTCTTAATTTTAAAATATTATTTTCTGTCACCCTTTAAATTTATTACAAAAATTAACGTCTGAGCTTTACATAAAGGGGGGTTATGTAAAGCGGATATCTTTAATGGCTATCTAATTGTAAAAATTTCATGAAGAGCGAAAATAATTCTTGATTTTTTCTGATTTCCAGATTAATTTGTTACTGTCAATACCGAAATAAAACTGAACAAGTTTAAATAAAAAATGGTAGCACAACTTTCCCAAGTTTCTGAAGCTTCTTTGGATGAATTTGGTCAAGCGATACCTCAAGTTAGTAATGTTGTAGCAATCGCTCAACCGACTGATGTAACTCCCATATCGGTAGAGAATGCAAGTAAACTCAAGGAGGTAACCCAAGGAGCAATTGCAGGTGAGGATTTTTCAGACCTCATCTTTCCATTTAATGTCATTATTGGAACAGCTCGTTCCGATTTTTTACCTGGAGGTGGGCGACCCGATTTAATTTTCGGTCTGCAAAGTGATGATTTTTTAGTTGCAGGAGGAGGTGATGATTACCTCTTTGGTGGCAGTGGAAATGATCTCTCTTTTGGTGAGAATGGAAACGACACTTTTACACAGTGGAGTGGAAATAAGTTCGTTGATGGCACGGGCAATGATACTTTAGTGGGTGGAGCCGGAACTGATAAAGTTGACTATAGTTTTTTGGGTCAACCTGTGACCTTAGAAGCTGCGGGCCAAATTAATAAAGGCAGTGCCGGAACTGACCAGATTTTTGAGGTCGAAGAAATTGTCGGAGCCATTGGTGAAAAAAATGCCATTGATGGCTCGACTGGAACGGGAACAGCATCCTTTGATGTCAACCTGTTCGATCAAGAACTTGCTGTGCTAGGATTACCATTCGGTGACTTAAAGTTCAGTATCGAGAACTTTGTTGAGGTTAAAGGTACGCCAAATAATGACAAAATCACAGGCGATAACAACCCCAATACTCTCAATGGTCAAGCCGGAGATGACGAGGTTTTTGGACTGGGTGGAAATGATAATGTTCGTGGCGGTGCCGGAGATGATCTCTTAAGAGGTGATGCAGGCAATGACACGGTACGAGGCGGCACAGGCAATGACACACTACAAGGGGGTTTCAATGATGACCTCTTAGTTGGGGCTGGTGGCAGGAGTGCTGGAACTGGAGAACAGGATGTCTTAACCGGAGGATTTCCGCCCTTTATTCTACCGTTCGATGTCGATGAGACTAAGACACTTCTCGAAGATGCTAGCCGCTCAAACTTCCGGGAGGTTGATTCTCTGTTATCTGCTTCTACAAGTGCAGAAGACATCAGCGTTCCGACTTTCCTCGACAAAGATACATTTGTACTTGGAAATCGTCAAACCCCATTCTATCTAGGAGACTCCTCCTTCGGTTTAGATGACTTTGCTCAGATTACCGACTTCCAGTCCGGTGCTGATACAATTCAACTAAATGGTAGTTCTAAGAATTATCTTTTCCTTGGTTCTTCCTTAATCTTCCAAAACAATGGTTCTGCTGGACTCGACTCTAGTGATGACTTAATTGGATTTGTCGGTGGAACTGGATTTAATACCAACGGTAGTGACTTCAAGTTTGTTGGTTAAGTGAGCTGAAAGCCTCCCCTAACTGAAAATAAATTAGTCAAGGCTAAACCTTAGATTCTTAGGGTGGGCAATGCCCACCCCATCAAATGAATCGCAGGTATAATGCTCACACCTAGATACCTCATCGCTTACTACTATCTCGCAGACGATATCCACCCATCCCATAAACCGCTTCAATGATATCGCCAGATATTCCCACAGCTTTGAGTTTGTGTCGCAGATTGGTAATATGAGTTTTGACGGTTCTCTCACTAACCTGAATGGCTTTGTCAAATTCCCATAATTTGTCGAGAATGTCTGAACGAGTCCAAACTTGAGTCGGATGTCTGAGAAATAATTCTAAAATCATGTATTCTTTAGGAGTCAAAGCAAGGAGTTGATGATCATATTTCACTTCACAGCTACTCGGATTAAGTTGCAGTTTTCCGTAGCTTAATATAGGAGGTTGAGCTTCTCGACTGCGACGGGATAACGCTCGAATTCTGGCTGCTAATTCTGCTAATTCAAAGGGTTTCACTAAATAGTCATCTGCACCTGCATCGAGTCCAATAATTTTATCGGTGGTTGTATCTCGTGCGGTTAACATTAGGATGAGTGCTGTCAAATTCTCACGTCGTAAGCGTTTACACAGCGTAATCCCATCGATTTTAGGCAACATTATATCTAATAAAATTAGATCATAAACCGCAGCCTGAGCATAATTCCAACCTTCTAAACCGTCAATCGCAATATCAACAACATGATGCTGATGTCTTAAATATTCTGCTAAGGGTTTAGCAATCCGATCATCATCTTCAACAACTAAAATCCTCATTAGACCCTTTTCGGTTAATCTTATCGGATTGGGGTGCAAGTGGTCAAGGCTTGTAGGGGAAACGAACAGTAAAGCAACTTCCTAAACCGAGTTGACTTTCAACTGTAATTAATCCGCCATGTTTTTGAGCGATCGCCTGTGAAATTGAGAGTCCTAATCCTGATTTTCCGGCTTGATATGAACGAGATTTTTCGGCTCTCCAAAATCGTTCAAATATTTTTTCTTGGTGTTCGGGGGCGATACCAATTCCGGTGTCTTGAACTTTGACAATGAGGTGAGTGTGAATTCGGCTAGCTTGAATTAAAATAAATCCTTCTGATGGTGTGTAGTAAATGGCATTTTGGATTAAATTTGTAAAGAGCTGTTGCAAAAGACCTTCATCACCTTGAAAGTATAATTCTTGATCAATTTTAGAGGTTAATTCTATATTTTTTCTGTGAGATTGCGGTTCGTATAATTGAATCAACTCTTCTAGCAGCACGCTTAAATTAATAATTTTTTTCTGAGCTAAATCAGCTCTATCGGTACGCGCTAAAAGTAGAAGATTCTCAGTCAAACGAGTCATTTGATTGGCTGCACTCTCAATCATTTGAAACTTTTCTAGTTCACTTTCACTGATGCCTTGAGGATATTCTAATGCAACAGCAACATTACTTTTAATTGCCATTAAAGGACTCCGCAGTTCGTGGGAAGCATCGGAGGTGAATTGTTTAAGTTTTTGAAAGCTTTCTTCAATAGGCTGCATAGCTTGACGAGTCAGCCAAATACCGCCAGTTCCACTTAAAATTAATGCGATCGCCACACCTCCGGCTAATCCTAAATCTAGCTTTTGAAGTAAACTTTTGAGCTCTTGAGTGGATTCACTAACGCGAGTATATCCGATTAATTCCTCTGGATCTTCACTATAAATGGGAACTGTTAATCCTTTCGCTATAAAAGGTTGAAATTGTTGCTGAATGGCTTGATTTTGATTCAAAGGTAATGTTAATGGATAATCTCCCTGATGTGCCACTAAATTTTGATCAACATCGAACCATTCGGTCGTTTGATTCTGATTGACGATTGTTTCGTCTTCATCAATATCAATTTCTCCATTTTCAATATCATAGTTTGTTACTGCGGCTTTTGCTAAAACTTCGAGTCGAGTCATCAGTTGTTGGTTGAGGCTACGAGCGAAAGAAATTCGCACTGCAATTACAAATACGGTTAAAATTCCTAAAAATACAGCCAAATAGGATAATATTAACTGATTGCGAATTTTCTGGAACATCAAAGCCTAAACCTATGTACTGATTACTGTGTACTGATCATCCTCAAAGCATTTAGGGATTCAAATCCCTGTCTAAAAAATGAAGTCCTTTAAAAAGGACTAAGTTAAACTGTTAACTCAAAACACTGTGTACTAATTACTGTGTACTGATTACTGTTCCTTGTTCGCTGATGATTTGGCTACTATTTACGGAAACAACAGTTTTTCTACTAGAAAATATTTGCTCAAAAAATGCAGTAATTTCTGCCCATGCTGCTGTTGTTGCTACGGGATCATAACGATAACCGTCATCTCGCATAAAGGTATGTTGGGCTTCATAAGTAACAATTTTGTGCGGAATCTCTGCGGTTTCTAGTGCTGTTTTAATCGTTTCGCGATCTTGCTCTGGAGTATGGCGATCAAAGCGACCAAATACAATTAACATTTCACCTTTAATATCTTGAACGCGCTCAATTGTATCTGCAACCTCTTGACCAAGTTTTCCACTGGGAATACCTGTTGGATAACAACAAACAGAGGCTTTTATTTCGGGTTCAAAGGCAGTTCTAAAAGCTAAATGTCCGCCAATACAAAATCCTAATGTACCAATTTGATCGGTGGCAACAGATTCTTCTGTTTTCAGAAATTCTATAACGGCTCGACTATCAAGATCGTAATCAACAACGGGTGTTCGACGAGCGTTATCATTGCCTCGCATTCGTCCTAAATCATCCGGTTCTATAACTTGTCCAATGGGTTCGATGCGATGAAAAATCTCTGGCGCAGCGACAACATAACCATATCCTGCCAAATAGTTCGCGAGACGAGTAATTGGACTTCCTAACTGATAAATATCACTATAAAAAACAATTCCTGGATAAGTTCCCGCCGTTTTAGGTTCGGCGATATAGACGCGCATTAAACTATCCTCAACTCTGAGATCAATATTACGTGTGGTGATTTGCACGTTAAAATTCTCCTTGATTAATCTTTGAACTTGGGCTGATGATTATTCTAAAATTTATTCTGAGTTACAGTTTAACCGCAATACTCTAAAGGCTGATCTCATATCGTGATTTTCTTTATAATGAGATTTGGCAATTCTATTCCTACATATTTTTGAGGATTGCTGAGTTTACCTAGATTTTAATATGACACTTGCGCCTTGGAGAGAACCTTTAGCCCGTGCTTTGCATCTAAATCGAAGTTTAGCTTATGCTCGTTATTTTCAATTAGCAACGGTTCGCCCCAATGGTACTCCCGCTAATCGAACGGTTGTTTTTCGAGGGTTTGTGAATGAGACCAATACCTTAAAAGTGATCACGGATAGTCGCAGTCAGAAGGTTGAACAAATTGCAGAAAATCAGTCAGCAGAAGCCTGTTGGTATTTTCCGAAAACCCGCGAACAGTTTCGCTTTTCGGGTCAACTGATGCTGATCACGGCGGAATCTTCTGACCCGATTTTATCACCAGAACGTCGCAAGACCTGGCATGAACTCTCTGATAATGGGCGATCGCAATTTTTCTGGCCGACACCGGGTCAATCTCGACAGGATGTGTCTGAGTTTACGCCTCCAGATCAGTTTCCGGAGGAACCCCCTGCGACATTTTGTCTGGTGTTACTCGAACCTGAACAGGTCGATCATTTGGAGTTACGGGGGGAACCTCAGAACCGTTCTCTATATTGGCAAGAGAAAAGCGATCGCTGGTTGACTCAAGCAGTCAATCCCTAGAACATTTGTAGCATTGATCGAGATGCCAAATACCGGAACCATCTAGAAACTCTAAAATCTCTTTATCTCTGAGACTACAAAAAATCTTCTCGGAACTGCAATCAACCTCTGACTCTTGGGAGTCGCTAACAAGATGGTTTTTGGAGGTTGAAGATGTTGAAGATGTTGAAGATTCGCTCAAGACCATTGCTGGAACGCTAGAAAGCTGCTCTCTCATGGTGTGAACCTGAGTTTCGAGGGCATCAATACGATCCATCAACGCTCGAATCACAACCGCTTCAGAATCGGGTAAGCTACCATGTTCGAGAGGATTAACCCGTACACCCGAACGATAAATCACCCGACCCGGAATTCCGACAACGGTACAATCGGAGGGAACTTCTCGCAATACAACGGAACCCGCACCGATGCGGACGTTATTGCCAATTTGGATATTTCCCAAGACTTTCGCACCTGCACCGACGACAACATTTTCCCCTAGTGTGGGATGCCGTTTGCCGCTTTCTTTGCCTGTTCCACCCAATGTAACGCCTTGATAGATCAGGCAATAATCTCCAATAATTGCCGTCTCACCGACGACAACACCCATACCATGATCGATAAAAACCCCTGTGCCAATGGTTGCACCTGGATGAATTTCGATTCCCGTTAAAAAGCGGGCGATATGGGAAATCAGGCGCGGAATAAAGGGTATCCCCAGAAGATAGATCCAGTGGGCTAAACGATGCAATAGTATGGCTTGAAGACCTGGGTAACAAAATAGAACTTCAAGCCAGTTACGAGCTGCTGGGTCGCGCTCGAATATTATGCGGAAGTCAGCTCGAAGGCTTTTGAACACAATGATCAACTCTCATAGCGAGAAACTACATATCTATAATAATCGATATTCGTCTTTGAGAATCTCTCTAAAAAGACAGAAAATCCGAATTGTCGGAGTAGTGTTTTCAGACTTAGCATTTATTCAGTACACAGTAAGTTCACTGTCTACCGTGTTCAGGGATTAAAATCCCTGTCTAAAAACGAAAGTCCTTTTTAAAGGACTGTTCCCTGTCACCTGTAACCTGTAACCTTTAACCAGTTGCCTGTTACCCGTTACCCTGAACGCGCGTGCGTGACGTTAGTCGTAGCGTAGTCGAAGGGTTACCTACTACCTGTTGTTAGAAAAAAGCTATAAAAAGATTGATCTTTGCCCTGAAACCCCCAAGTCTATGTCAAAATTATCAACAGTTTTGACAAATTCGTTAAGAACGGTAAAGTCCCTAGATCTTATGGAACTTCTCTATCAATACGCTTGGTTGATTCCAGTGTTGCCCTTGTTGGGGGCAATGGTTGTGGGAATTGGCTTGATTTCATTTAGTAAAGCCACCAGCAGCCTCAGAACTGTGAGTGCAGTATTCATCGTCTCTCTATTGGGAGGGGCAATGTTTCTGTCATTTGCAATCCTCTGGAGTCAAATCAACGGCCACGAATCTTATACCCGGATGATCGAATGGGCAGCCGCAGGTGATTTCACCATTAACGTTGGCTATACCATTGACCATTTAGGAGCGGTAATGCTCACCATTGTGACGACAGTTGCCTTTTTGGTGATGGTCTACACCGATGGTTATATGGCTCACGATCCGGGGTATGTGCGTTTTTATGCGTACTTGAGCCTATTTAGCTCCTCAATGCTGGGCCTTGTTCTCTGTCCCAACTTGATACAAATCTACATCTTCTGGGAATTGGTGGGGATGTGTTCGTACCTGTTGATCGGATTTTGGTACGATCGCAAACCAGCAGCGGATGCTTGCCAAAAAGCCTTTGTAACAAACCGCGTCGGTGACTTTGGCTTATTGCTGGGGATATTAGGGTTGTTTTGGGCGACAAATACTTTTGACTTTGGCTTGATGGGCGAACGCCTAGAAAACCTGGTTGAGAGTGGAAGTATCAGCGTTGCATTAGCGAGTCTATTTGCAGTCTTAGTCTTTCTTGGCCCGGTTGCCAAATCTGCCCAATTTCCGCTTCATGTTTGGCTACCCGATGCGATGGAAGGCCCGACCCCAATTTCTGCGTTAATTCACGCGGCGACTATGGTTGCGGCAGGTGTATTCCTGATCGCCCGGATGTATCCGGTGTTTGAAGGGTTGCCGATCGTGATGAATGTCATCGCTTGGACGGGCTGTTTTACGGCGTTCCTTGGTGCGACAATTGCCTTGACCCAAAATGATATCAAGAAAGGTCTCGCCTATTCAACCATTTCTCAACTCGGTTACATGGTGATGGCGATGGGTGTTGGTGCTTATAGTGCTGGACTCTTTCACCTGATGACTCACGCTTATTTTAAAGCGATGCTGTTCCTGTGTTCCGGTTCTGTCATTCACGGCATGGAAGCGGTTGTCGGACATGACCCCGTGTTAGCCCAGGATATGCGCTTAATGGGTGGACTGCGGAAATATATGCCCATTACTTCCACCTGTTTCTTGATTGGAACTCTGGCGATTTGCGGGATTCCTCCCTTTGCTGGATTCTGGTCAAAAGACGAAATTTTAGGCAGTGCGTTTGGGGCAAATCCGGCGCTGTGGTTAGTCGGTTGGTTAACGGCTGGAATGACCGCATTTTATATGTTCCGGATGTACTTTAGCACCTTTGAAGGCGATTTCCGAGGCAATGATGCCACCATTCGCCAACAACTGGTCGCAGAAGCGAAAGGCCCGAATTATGCCTTTGGCCCTGGTGCAATGAATCCTCAAGAATTGGTTGCGGAAACCGAAGAACACGGACATGACGATCACGATCATGATCATGGTCATGGTCACAGTGATTCTCCCCATGAGTCCCCTTGGGCGATGACAATTCCGTTGATGACGTTGGCGGTACCGTCGATGTTGATTGGGTTACTCGGAACACCGTTTGCAAACTATTTCGAGGAATTTGTATTCGCCCCCAGTGAAACTGAAGCAGAAATCCTCGAAAAAGCGGCTGAGTTTGAGTTATCTGAGTTTCTGATTATGGCGGGAAATTCTGTCGGAATTGCTTTAATTGGGATTACGATCGCTTCTTTGATGTTCCTGAGTCATAAAATTGATTCAGATGCGATCGCTGCAAAGGTCAAGCCATTGTATCTGTTTTCACTCAACAAATGGTATCTGGATGACCTGAATGATTTAATTTTCGTTCAAGGTCTGCGTCGGTTAGCCCGTCAGGTAATGGAAGTTGATTTCCGTGTCGTTGATGGTGCTGTTAACCTCACAGGTTTAGTGACGCTTCTATCCGGTGAAGGATTGAAGTATTTTGAGAATGGTCGCGCTCAATTTTACGCCTTAATTGTGTTTGGGGCGGTATTAGGTTTCGTGGTCTTCTCAGGCGTGAGCTAGAATGGACATTGGAAAGGGAATTCGGATAATTTAGATTCTTTCTAAACACCAATTTCCTTTCCTTAATCTCAACCCCGATAAAGTTGAGTGATCGCAAATTCTAATTCAATACTACTGAGAAAAGCATGATTGTCTGAGTTTGACTACGCTACAATCAATTCAGTTAATCGTAGAAAAAGCCACCAAACTTCTTCTATCAAATAATTTACAACTTAAAGTGAACTGAAGGTTAACGTTCAATGTATGTTAAAGAGTTTCATTCAGAAGCTTTAGAGGCATTTCGTACAGCAATGTCTTTCCGTTTCTTTGATTGGCTGACTCACAATCAAGAGGTGTTTGCTGCTTATAAAGCGAGTTTAGGCTTTATTTGGGCTTGATTTTTGTTTAAGTACCACTACACCTAAATTGTTGTAAGCATAAGTATATTCGGGATTGATTTCTATCGCTTTTTTATAGTTTTCTATTGCTTCCTCTAGTTGACCTTGTTGTCTGAGTGCTAGACCTAAATTGTTGTAAGCATAAGTATATTTGGGATTGATTTCTATCGCTTTTTTATAGCTTGCAATTGCTTCCTCTAGTTGACCTTGTTGTCTGAGTGCTAGACCTAAACTGTTGTAAGCATCAGCACATTCGGGATTGATTTCTATCGCTTTTTTATAGCTTGCAATTGCTTCCTCTAGTTTCCCTTGGTCATAGAGCGCATTACCTAAATTATTGTAAGCCGGAGCAATTAACTGACGGTATTTAACGACTGAATACAATAATGTTCCTGTTAAGAAAACACTCAGTCCTGCAATTGATAACAAAATGGGTGGGTTGACTAGACTCGTTACAAGTCCTATGCCAATAACACCCCCTAACAGAATGCTGAGTAAGTATGCGATTAACGTAATTCGATCTGACCTATACTCCTTTTCTAATAAGAATTGACTGGGTAACCAGGGTGAGATCAGGTTCGCCAATATTACCAATAATGCAAAGAAAATTACACCTCCAATTCCACCTCCAATTAACCAACCAATAAGAAGCACAAGACCACCCGACCAAAGCTGATGGCTCACTACACTTAATCCAGCCCCAAATATAGCAATAGCACCGACAAATCCCCACCAAGCCGCTGCTTCTGTTACTTTAACCTTGCAAGATGCGAGCAATATCAATAATAACAATATATACATACCAAATACAATTATTAATTCGATACCTGACAACTGTACTATCCCCAACATACCTGAATAGAAAGCCGTAGTTGCTGCTGAAAAAACTAACCACCAGGAAATCTTCTTATAGGGAAGGAGTTGAATCTTAACGGGTAATGGTGCTGTTTTAACTGTGATCTTGAGATGATAGGTATCTGGTAATGTATTGGTGTGCAGAAGTAGCTCTCGCTCATAATACTGATCTGCTGCTAATTTAGAAGTATCTATTTGCACCTGAGATTGTGCAAAATTTCCCTTAAACTGAGGAGGTGAAAAGGAAATCCAAGCATGAGAATTCGGGGTATGCGGTGGATCTTGAAGATGAGGAGCAACTTCCCAATATCCCTCTAAAAGCGTTTCGGGTACTGGATTATTAATGCTAACCGTTTGTGTAAGTCGTTCGCCTAATTGAGTGGCTTGAAACCTTAAAATATCTGAACTTAATTTAGCTTCTGGTACTCGAGAAATATAGATAGCTTCAAGGGCGTTCAAAGCAGTTTCAGCATCCGAATAGCGCTCTTTTAACCGAGGCTTGACCATTTTTTCTAACCAAGCAATCCACTTTAAGCTTAACCGAGGAACTAAATGTTTAAACTGAATCACATAGGGATCATCATCATCTGTTAGGTCTTGAATGGCAGTTGAAGGGATAGCCGTCAGTAAACAAATTAAAGTCGCTCCTAATCCATATAAATCAGAAGCTTCTGTTGGTCTACGCAATTGTTCAGGGGGAATAAAACCAGGAGTTCCTTTAAAAACACTACTAGCTGAGACTTCCTGACTCCCAATCCGAGCAAAACCAAAATCAATCAAATAAACCTTCAGTTCACTATCGACAAGTAGATTTTCGGGCTTAATATCTCGATGAATAATAGGCGGAATTCTATTTTGTAAATAGACTAAAATTTCTAATGCAGAAATAGCGATTTGTTTAACTTCTTCTGAACTAAAGCTACGAGATACTCCCAGAGAAAGTGCATCAATATATTCTTGCACCATACAGAACCCTTCTGGTGTTTCAAAGGCTCCTAAATAGCTGGGAATACCCGGATGAGCGAGACCTTGTAAGGTTTTAATCTCATTTTCATAAGCATGAAACGCAGACCAATCCGAACCCGATTGAGCAAAACAGAATTGCTTTAAAACAACTTGCTGCTGAGTCTCAACAGTTGATGCTAACCAAGTAATCCTTCCACCTTCTCGATTACGTCCGAGTTCGCGGATGATTTCATATCCTTGTAAATAAAAGTGATGATGAGAGTTCATTGGATATTAATCACAATTACGATTATGAGAATATTTATTAAGTTTAAATTATACTCGAATGTATAATCCAAAATCAAGTCCGTATGGATAACGAAAGTAAAGGAATGTCAGAACCACCTCCACAGCGCCCACTAGCGAAAGGAGAGTGATACGCTAGATGAACCAAAAGGTGACAAGATGGGAATCAACAGAATTACAGTCTAGTTGATAAGCACTTCCCACAAAAGGTGGATAGTTCCATCCTAAGCGGATAAACCAATGATTATTCGGAACGAAGTAACCCTGGTATTTACTCTGTGAGGAGGTCGATACCCACAGTAGTCAACCCAGACGCAAACTCTAGGAAACTAGGTAGTACCGGGGAAAGATTGAGCTCAGTTGCCTAACGCTCAACCGTATTACTCTATAGTAATTCAATATTGCTATAAAATGATTGCAGCACACTTTGTGAGGATTTAACCTTTGATGAATCAAGATAACTTTTTAGTTCGTTTCTATCGATTAGCGATTGTTAACATCCTCTCTAATATTATGGTGCCTTTAGCGGGCTTAGTGAGTGTAGCTTTTTTAGGTCATCTAGGAGATATTCGCTATCTAGCTGGAGTGACCCTCGCTACAATTTTATTTAACTATCTTTATCGAGGATTAGGGTTTTTGCGGATGGGAACAACTGGAGTCACCGCTCAAGCTGTTGGACGAAATGACACAGAAGCTGTGCTATTAGTTGGATTGAGAAATGGCATCACGGCTCTCGTTCTAGGTGTGGTTATCCTATTGCTACAATACCCCATACGAGAATTCGGATTAGCTCTTGTAAGTGCCACAGCAGAGGTCAAAGCTTCTAGTATTTCCTATTATAATACTCGCATTTGGGGAACACCCGCAGTATTAATTAATTTTGTACTGATCGGTTGGCTACTCGGAAAAGAAGAAAGTGGTAAAGTATTCTGGATGGCGATGGTCGGCAATATCAGTAATATTATATTAGATTATTTTCTGATCGTACGTTGGGGTTGGAATAGTGCAGGTGCAGGAATTTCTGCGTCAGTTAGTCAGTATTTAACTTTATTACTTGGATTGATTTTTGTTGGGATTTCTCTTCCTTGGAAGGAACTCCGAACTGTGGCTCCCCAACTTCGTCATTTATCGGCTTATAGAGAAACTTTCAAGCTGAATGGCAATATATTTATTAGAACCTTAGCAATCATTTCTACCTTTGCTATCTTTACCAGTCTCAGTGCAACACTGGGAACAGTCGCTTTGGCAGAAAATGCCGTGATGCTTCAGGTATTCTACTTGACACTTTTCTTTTTTGAAGGCGTGGGCTTTGCAACAGAAACGCTTAGTGGTAACTTTAAAGGCAAAGAAACAAACGAACAGTTAATTCCTCTTGTTAGTGTTTCTGTCGGCACAAGTTTAGTTGTAGGATTTCTGTTTGCTCTCAGTTGCGTGCTATTTCCAGAAGCCTTGTTTGGATTATTAACAGACCATCAGGAAATTATCCAAGAAATTACTCATCATGTTCGTTGGTTGCTGATTGTTCTTGTGAGTTCAGCTATTGCTTTTATGCTAGATGGCTATTTCATTGGTTTATCAGAAGGAAAAATTATTCGTAATGTTTCGGTGACCGCAGCTTTGGTTGGATTTTCTCCTGTAGCGTTCCTGGGATGGTATTATCACAATAATCACATTTTGTGGTTGTCTTTGTCAATGTTTATCGGTTGTAGAGCGATACTGCTGGTCACTCAGTTACCCAAAACCTTTAAACAGTCATCAGTCAACAGTCAACAGTCAACAGTTCAGTGATTAGGTTCAACTGGTTGATCGTATAGGTATTATATTGAAAAGCTATATTGATTTAACCTAAGCTTTCAGCGAGTTGAATATCACAAGAAAAATCCATCAGTTGAGTCAATAAATGTACCGCAAAATTTATAAATTTTTCCTACTTTTCATTTTTTCCACCCTAACAGCGATCGCCTGTTCCAGCAACACCGAACCAACCCAAACCGAAACCCCAAACTCTCAGCAGCAAAAACCGCCAAATATTGTGATGCTGATTGCTGATGATATGGGTTATTCTGATCTTAGTCTCTATGGCGGTGAGGTGAAGACGCCAAATATTGAAACTCTCGCAAAAGAGGGGATGATGTGGACTCACTTCTATGCCTCGACAACTTGCCCCCCAACGAGAGCGATGATATTAAGTGGAGTGGATAATCATCTTGCGGGTTTCGGTACAATGCCGGGATATGTCGCTTCAAGCCAAGAAGGGAAACCGGGTTATGAAACTCAACTGAGTCAAAAAATTGTGACGATGCCAACTCTCTTAAAAGACGCTGGCTATAATACCTACATGGTCGGGAAGTGGCATTTGGGTAAAAAAGAGGGTTGGCGTCCTTCAGAACGAGGTTTTGAGCAAACATTTAGCTTACTGGATGGAGCTGGCGACCACTATACTAAACGTGGCTATCTCCCAACCAGAAGGGTGTCAGAATACAGCAGTAATGGCAAACCTGTTGACCTTCCAGAAAACTTTTATTCCACGAACTACTATACAGATAAGCTAATTGAATTTATCGATAGCGATCGCAAAGACAAAAAACCCTTCTTTGCTTATGTTGCCCATACTTCTCCTCACGATCCCTTACAAGTACCAGACGAACATTATCAAAAGTATAAAGGAAAATACGATGCAGGCTGGGATAGCATCAGAGAGCAACGTTTTCAACGGATGAAAGAAATTGGTCTCATTCCTCAAGATTTAGAATTACCTCCCAGATGGGAAAATGTTCCAGCTTGGGAGAGTCTGACATCAGAAGAGCAAAAGTATGAAGCTAAGACAATGGCTATCTATGCGGGTATGATCGATAACCTTGATGAAAATATTGGTCGATTAATCGATCATCTCAAACAGATTGGAGAATATGAAAATACTATTTTTGTCTTCATCTCTGATAATGGTCCAGAGGGCGCGAACCGTCCAGAACGACCCGCATGGCAAGCTTGGTTACAGGAAGAAGGGGTTGATAACAGTTATGGAAATATCGGTAAACCCAACTCTTTTGTTGCCCTTAATATTGGGTGGACTCAGGTGAGTAGTACCCCTTTTCTTTGGTTTAAGGGCAGAGTTTCAGAAGGCGGTATTCGCGTACCTGCGATTTTTGCTTATCCAGGAGTTATTCCGGCGGATAGTCAGAGTGATGCTTTCGGTTCTGTTGTAGATTTAATGCCAACTTTATTGGAGTATGCTGGAGTTGAACATCCAGGAAATAGTTACAATGGGCAAGAAATTTATCCTTTAAATGGGCGTTCCTTAGAACCTGTATTATCCGGAGAAAGCGATCGCGTTTATACTGAAGAAGATAGCATTGGTTTCGAGTTATTTGGCTTTGGTAATAGTGCCTTAATTCAGGGAGATTGGAAAATTCTCAGGTTAATTGAACCTTGGGGAGACGGCGAATGGAAATTATTTAATATTCGTCAAGACCCCAGAGAATTAACGAATCTTGCTCAACAAGAACCAGAACGGTTGCAAGAAATGATTCGTTTATACGAGCAGTACGAACAGGAAAAAGGAGTGGTTTCTACTACAGAAGTTCTGTATGAGTAGCTTGGGTTACTGGAGTGGCGACTCAAACTTGAATAATAATTGAATTCACCAGACTATAAAATTTAGTTTCGGGAGAAATTAGTCAAAACTCCAGTGGGCTGAGTGCATGAACTCAATATCTGTTTAAAAAATAGCCAGTTCCATCTATCTGTTGGGTTTTCTCAGCCCAACTTACACCAATTATGAATAAAATAGTTGTCAAAGACTCTATTCGCGACTCAACAATTTGGGATCAGATTAAGCCACGCCCCACAGATATTATCGTTGCTTCTTGTCATAAATCCGGCACAACATTAACGCAACAAATCGTCAATTTGATTGTGAATGGTCACGATAATTTTGAATCTATTCATTATATTAGTCCTTGGGTCGAATTACGTCATAGACCTTCAGAAGCTGAAACGGGTCTAATTGAAAAATTACCCTCACCTCGCATTCTCAAAACTCATCTAGAATTTGAAGCAGTTCCTGATCATCAAGACTGGAAATATATTTATTTAGCCAGAGATGGCAGAGATGTAGGCGTTTCTCTTTATCATCATTTTCAATCTTTTCGGGATGAAGTAAAAGAGCGGTATCTTCCTCCTAACTCAGACCTGAATCACTTCTCAAAATTTTGGGATTTATGGATAGAAACTGGGAAACCTCGCTGGTCTTTTTGGGAACATATTAATAGCTGGTGGCAAGTTCGTCATTTACCGAATGTTCTTTTGGTTCACTATAATAACTTAACTCAGAATAAAAGAGAAGAAGTTATAAAAATCGCCGATTTTTTAGGGCAAGAAATTGATAGCAGTAAACTAGAGATGATTTGTCAGCGTTCTTCCTTAGAATACATGAAAGAAAATTGGCAAAAATTCCAACCTCCGGGAGTTCTGAAAGCAAATAGTTTTATTAATAAAGGCACAAATAAGCGTTGGAGAGATTTATTAACTTCTGAACAACTCCAACGCTACGAAGAAATTATGGCTCAAAAGTTAGACCCAGAATGTGCAAACTGGGTTAAAAATGGTGACTCTTAATCCCTAATTAAAAGCTTCGGATTTTGAGATCAATGACTTTGATGTCAAGTCAGGCATGACTTCTTTGGCAAACAATTCCATAGAAGCTCTAGCATCTTCTACCGAAAGGGTGTTAAAGTTCACCTGCATTGATGCAAATTCAAAACCGCCAACCTGGTCATAATAGTCAATAATGGTTTGTCGTAATTGTTCAGGTGTGCCAATCCAAGCGGCTCCTTTCTCAACCTGAGATTCAAAGGTTTCCTGTTGTAGTCCGGCAATGATTTTATCGTAGCCCGGATAATCCTCTGAATGGGTATCCATTAACCAATCAGAAGCAGCGTCTACTAAAGATTTCAAATACCGATTCAAGGGTTGACGAGCAATTGCGATCGCTTTATCTACCGTTTCAGCACAGAACATATGAAAAGCTAACATCACCTTACCCTGACCTGGATGACCCGCCGACTTCCAAGCCTCTCGATAGAGTTTAAGTAACTCGGCCATTTTCCCGCCCGCTAAAGGAATTGCCATGACTCCATAACCCTGTTGACCCGCAGCAACAAAAGATTCTGGTGTCGCCAAAGCAGCCACCCAAAAAGGAGGACGGGGAGTTTGAGTCGGACGAGGCAAAGAAGTAACATTTTCAAAGCGGTGAAACTCGCCTGTCATGGTTACATTTTCTTCTTCAAGTAGACAACGCACCTGTTCCACTCCTTCTTTAAACCGAGCGCGGCTTTCGTTGAGAGGAATCCCAAATTTAGCAAATTCATGGGGGAGAAATGCACGAGCAAAGCCAACTTCTAAACGTCCATTGGAAATCGCATCTAACATACCAATCTCCCCAGCTAATTTCAGGGGATGATTAAAAACAGGTAGTACGGCTCCGGTAATTAGGCGAGCTTTTTGAGTGCGTTGGGATGCAGCAGTCAGAAAAACAATTGGATTTGGGGTATATCCACCATATTGATGAAAATAGTGTTCGACAATCCGAATATGAGTATAGCCGAGTTGATCACACAAACTGACGAGATCAAGAGCTTCGTTAAAATATTGCGCTCCGGATTTTTGTTGAGGACTAACATCGGGAAAAAACTGTAAACCAAATTCCATTTTATTTTTAGGGTTAATACATGACAAAATCGGGCAGTTGAATGGCTTGGTGTTAATGGTAACTACTTTTCAGTGATCGTGGCTTCAATTTCAATGTCTAGTTCTAAACGACAGATATCCGAATGTAGATAGATAATCCGATCAGAAGTAGTGAAATTATTTTTGACCATCTGTTGAACAACGGGCAAATCAGAGGGATGGCGAAGATAAATCGTGAATTGGCGATCATAAAGTGTAGGGTTTGGAAATCCCGCGTGAAAACCCATTTCTTCAAAGACCAGCCTCATGTTATCAAATGTTACCTCAAACTGTTTGCTAATATCGCCTTTGCCCATAGACTGATGACCTTTAATGCTAGCTGTTCCTGATAGGTAGGCAATACACTTACCATTTTCTTTAATTACAGTTCCTCTGGCAAAGCTAGGCGAACGTGCCCCATACTGAGACGGGTATTTATAAGCTGAAACTTGTTCAGGATTTTCCACGTTCCTAATATTTTTCTTAACCGCAATAAAGTAGATAGCATAGGTATGATCGCGAATTCCCACACCTGTTCCGGCTGGCAATTTTACGGGAAAGTCTACCCCATAAAAATTTTCAAATGCTAGAGACCTACCTTTACAAAAGGATTTGTAGTTTTCTAAGCCCTCACTCTCATCATTTATATAAGGAACATAGTTCCAAATGCGACATAAATTCCAGTCTTGAGTCAGTTCTAGCAATTTTTGATAGATATTATAGATCGGTTTATCTAGGGGATAGGTTATTGGTTGCGCCAATGCACCAATTAATAGTGACTCTGTCTCTAGCAGATGAAAGTCTTTTTGGTTGTCAACTTTTCCGAATTTTTCTGGATAATGATTTGTTGATTGTTCTCCTAGAATGGGAATCTTGAGGTACAAACTAATTCCATTGATGGTAGAAGTGCAAAAAGTTTGCTTCTGTCCAAAATAAATGCTCATATTATTCAACTATTTTTTATAATATAACGCAATAATTTTGCCTGTCAGTAAGACCTCATCTGAATATTTTAGAGCAGAAAGAAGCTAAAAATTAAAGGTTGTTCTCAATACTCCAACCACTACATCTGGGTTGCGTTCATCGTGATTGGGAGCGGTCAACCAAAAGAAACCGGGAGTGATGGTAATATAATCATTAACTCGATGAGTATAGAATGCTTCTAAGTGCCAACCTGTATCGCGATCGCTGCTTTGCCCTCGTGGTAAGCCAATCGCTCTGGCTAAGGTATCATTGCTCGTATAGTTGAGTCTGGGTTGAATACCAATAACCATACCGCCAATATTTCCCTCTTTGAAAAGGTCAGGAAAAAATATATTCAGGCGATAGTCAATGGCATGGGCATCTCCTTTTGTTCCTCTGCCTAGAGTGCGAGCGTTAGTAAAAGCACCGGAAGTCCCTAATACAAACTTAGAGGAAAATCGATAAAAAATAGCGCTAACGTATGTGTTAGCAACTACAGGCCCCGCCCCACGTACAGCAGCAGCATTACTTCCTGACTCTGTATCAATGCCATTTTCTGGAGAGTAACTATGGATGTAAACCAGAGCAATATTCAAACGATCTAATCTAAACACAGCTCGGGTTGAAATACCATAACCGCCATTAAATAAACCTCTACCGATATCGGCTCTACTGGCTGAACCGGATTCACTTCCCGCAAAAAAGTCTAGGTCAAACCAGGGAGTAGGATTCCATTGAAAGCCGGCTCCTGCTTGTAAGAAAACAGGAAATAGCATCGTATTCAGACGACCATAGTTGGATACCGGACCGATATCTAAGCCAGAAACTGGGGTTAGCAGTTCAGAAAGAATTCGGTCATCGGAAAATGCACTGAAAACTGCTCTCAATTGGTTGTTAACTTGAAAACTATAGGATAGAGTACCTTGCCTAACCTCATTGTCAGAATTTCCAAACATGATAACCGTTTCAGCAGTACGACCGCTTAAAGGGCCACGAGGAAAATCGGTCGTTGTATTTAATTGGGATGAATTACCCGCGTTAACACCGACTTTAAGAGCGTCAGTCCCGGTAAAACTGGTTTTGAATGTCATCCGACTCCGATATTGGTACACCGTTTGACTGTCGCCACTCGCTTCTCTACCAAAGGCATCTGCGATGTGCATGACGATTTGACCGGAGAGTTTAGTTGTTGTGGAAAATTGCTGACTTTCTAAACTCGCTGTACGCGCCTCTAGTGCTAAAATCCGGCCTCGAATTTGAGCGAGTTCAGCAGCGAAGTTTTCTTGTAGTCTTTGCAAAACCGCCAAATCTTCCTGAGTAACTAGGTCTGATGTTTGAGCCGCAATTAATTCCTGAATTCGGTCTAAACAAGCATTCAATCCCGCTGCGAATTCATAGCGAGTCATGCTACGATTGCCTCGAAAAGTACCATCCGGATAACCTGCAATACAACCATACCTTTCGACTAAAGATTGTAGGGCTTGAAACGCCCAATCTGTGGGTTGAACATCGGAGAGTTGATTGACTGAAGTGACCTGACCCATGGGATCACTATATTCCCGGTCTACATCAGTTGAAATCTTACTTTCAATATCGCTTTCTGAATTTGAGTTGGACAGTTCCTCAACAGAAGTTGTCTCGTTTGGCTGGTTAGTAATGTTAGTAATATTTTCAGGATTTTGGGGTGTTGAAAAATCGGTGAAATCAAGAGTATTGGTCTGTTCTAATTCGGCAAGTTCCAATTTTTCGAGTTGGTCTACTCCAGGTAGAGGTTGAATAATTGCTTGATTCGAGTGCCACTGTTGCCAATATTGAGTTGGATCTTTGTTTTCTATCTGAGCAGTGGGTTGCACAGACTGATCTTTTTTTGGTGTTCCTGTAACTGATGATGCAAAAGCGATCGCATAAACAAGATAAGCTAAAAGCGATAGATTTATAATTTTACCTTTTTTTTTCATATCATTAAATTACTTTAACCTGAAGCTAAAGTATGATTTTTTACTTTGACTGATGATTAAAATACTTTTGCCAAAGCTCAATTTAGCTAAGTAGTTAAGAGCGGTTTAAAAACCCAATGAAGTACAGACACCCTGGCTAACTTTTGGAGTTCTCAAAAAATCCAGAAGCGATCATACTATAATATATTGATGCGTTTAAAACAACCTTTAACCCAAATCTGTTAGGGTTTAGGACAAAATACTGAGATTCAACCCTACTATAGCTTGAACGAATTCATCTTCTAAATCGGAATAAATGCTGTTAAAAATCTAAAGAAAAGGTGAAGTATCGGCACTTTTAGGAAAATTCTGCGTATTTATCTAAAATGGAGCAAGCTTGTCTTCCGGCGCGAACGCAAGCGCGTTTAACGGTAAGACGGGGCGCTTTTAAACGGAGCGAAGGGGTTGACCGTTCACGCTTATTTAAAAGGCAGTGCTTGCTCGTTCCCTGGAGGTTCCGTCCAGGGCTTGCGAACAACTCGATTCCCGACGGCTAATGACCCGAGCACGCGGTCATCCTCTGGCACTCGAATCAAATTCGAGTAAACGGAAGACTCTGATTTTACATCCGAGTCGTTCTGCACCATTGCTTACGGGGATGTTGGCACAGGTCTGAGGACAACGGAATTTTACCCTCGCGCTTCTGCCAGGTCAACTCTATTCCAGAGTTCATAAATGTCTGGGGCTAGTAACGGTTGACCCCTTGCGGAGTCGAGGTGCTAAAAAGCTTAAAGTGAACATCAAAATCGGGGTTGCCTGACTAGACTGTATGAGAACGAGCTTGTCAGTCGCAGATATCCGCCAACTGCGTGCGTTATGTCCAGAAACGTTCTTGCTCTAGAATAAAGGCTTAACTAAATATTCCGACACATCACTGTCTGCCTGGGGGCACTTGGTAGATATTAATCTAAATTGCCTGTGGACGGGTTCTGACGGGGGCGTTTTTCATCGGGAGAATTGTCTAGTTAAGACCGGATGAGACAGGAAATCTAAACTGTGAAGTTTAGAATCTCCCGTTATAATTTGGGTGACAACTGGGATTTTACATCCCAGTTGCAAGCCCCAAACGCTTTCCGCGTCTCCGATTGAACGGCGAGAGTATGTCAAAGAACTTAGTGCTGATATTATCACCAGAAATGAATCTCGAAAACTTTCCTTGGTTAACCACGAGCATTCTGTTTCCCATTGCGGCAGCGTTGCTGATACCGTTTATTCCGGATAAGGATGGACGCACCGTGCGCTGGTATGCTCTAATTATTGGATTAATCGATTTTGCTATTATTGTTTACGCTTTTTGTACCGAGTACGACCTGAATAAATCTGGCTTACAACTGTTTGAAAGCTACGCCTGGATACCGCAACTGGATTTAAACTGGTCTGTGGGGGCGGATGGTTTGGCAATGCCTCTGATTTTGCTGACTGGGTTTATTACCACCTTGGCAATTTTAGCGGCTTGGCCTGTCACATTCAAACCTAAGCTGTTCTATTTCCTGATGTTAGCCATGTACGGTGGCCAAATTGCCGTATTTGCGGTTCAGGATATGTTGCTGTTCTTCCTGGCTTGGGAACTGGAATTGGTTCCGGTTTACATGATTTTAGCCATTTGGGGCGGTAAAAAGCGTCAATATGCCGCGACGAAATTTATCCTCTACACCGCAGGCGGTTCGCTGTTTATTCTGGTGGGTGCTTTCACGATGGCATTCTACGGCGATACGGTGACGTTTGATATGTCTGCGATCGCGGCGAAGGATTTCCCCATTAAACTAGAATTACTCCTGTATGGTGGCTTCTTGATTGCTTACGGCGTGAAGTTGCCGATTTTCCCGCTTCACACCTGGCTACCGGATGCCCATGGAGAAGCGACAGCCCCCGCCCATATGTTGCTGGCGGGTATTTTGCTGAAAATGGGCGGTTATGCGTTGCTGCGGATGAATGTGGGAATGTTACCGGATGCACACGCCACTTTTGCCCCGATTTTAATTATTTTGGGGGTTGTGAATATTATCTACGCTGCCTTAACTTCTTTTGCTCAACGGAACCTGAAGCGAAAGATTGCCTATTCGTCAATTTCTCACATGGGATTTGTGTTAATTGGGATGGCATCTTTTACCGAAATCGGTTTAAGTGGTGCCGTACTGCAAATGATTTCTCATGGGTTAATTGGGGCGAGTTTGTTCTTCCTCGTGGGTTGCACCTATGACCGTACCCATACGTTGATGTTAGATGAAATGGGTGGTGTCGGCACGAAGATGAAGAAGGTTTTTGCCATGTGGACGGCTTGTTCGATGGCGTCGTTGGCGTTACCGGGAATGAGTGGATTTGTCGCGGAAGTGATGATCTTTATTGGGATTTCAACCAGTGATGCTTACAGCCCGACGTTTAAAGTATTAGTCGTGTTCTTGGCTGCGGTTGGGGTAATTTTAACGCCGATTTATCTACTTTCAATGTTACGAGAACTCCTCTACGGCCCTGAAAATAAAGAGTTAACTTCTCACGAAAAATTGGTGGATGCGGAACCAAGAGAAGTGTTTGTGATTACTTGTTTATTGGTGCCGATTATTGGAATTGGGTTATATCCGAAAATTGTCACTCAAATCTATGATTCAACCACAACTGAATTAACAGCCTTGATTCGTAAATCTGTGCCAACTTTGGGTGATAATCCTCCGATTGCTCAAGAAAATCAGCAGTTATTGTCATTCACAGCACCGCAGATTTCTGACAAGTAGTTTGAATTGTTTGTCAAACCTACTTTCAATAGACAAATTTAGAGATGGGGAGAACCGATTCAGTCAGCGATTGTGTCAAACTCTCCATCTCTTTTCCTTTGACACTCACTGACCTAAAGGACAGTGATTCTTAAGAGGGGCAAATTTAACGGCGTAAACGCCATAAAATTTGATTCTTAAAGGCATAGCCAAAATGCCGCTACTCTGTCCGGTATTTCTACCATTCAGGCTACTTTTAGTTATTGGACTCACTTACTCGCTTTCACCGATTTTTTGCAGATCTTGGGCTGGAAACAGAGTGTATGCACACCGGGTTAGCAATTTCTGCTAACCACCTTTTAACTGAAGCGTCCCCTAATTCCCGGAATTTCACCCCACCGTTAAAGGTCAATGTACATCCAAAGGTATTGTAGCAGAAACGAAGCCCTAAAGGACTTCAATCGTTTTCCTCCACCGCCTAAAGACGGTGGTTTCCAACAGGAGATTTTATGATGAAGACATCTGGGATGTTCTTGGTAAATTTCCTGGACTCGTCTTGACGGCGAAGAGACTGAACCGCAGGCGGTGCGCTTTTTGTCAGTGTTCTTGTTCAGTCCGATCTGCCTGTTAATTAGACGGTTGAGGTACTCTTAAACGATATTCCATAGTTAAAGCATTTGGAACAGTTGCTCATAGACATTATGATCTCTATCACAAAAGCATCTGATTCCGCACACAAAAAACCTTGATATCTATCATTTTAATTCCCGATTTAACTCCTTGTCATTTCGGGTTTTTTATTTTAATAAATCGCTCAATCACTTCTTATAATCGGTTGAGTTGAAATCATTTTTTTGAAAATTGCATAACCCCAAAACAACGAGAAATAAGTATAGGCAGAACAGAAAAGGTCAGGATTAATTCGCCTGATACTTAATTCACGATTAGGAGGAAAATCAATCATGTCATGGATTCTAACGTATTTTCAGAATGAGGGTAGCATCTCAACGGCTGACGACAATACTCTACTTAGCATCTCAAAACAGGAGAAATAAACATGAGTTTTTTTAAGAAGGTTGGAAAAGCCTTTAAAGATGCGGGAAAAGTCATTGCTGAGGAGACGGAAAAGACTGTGAATGAAATTTCCAAATCTCCAGTCATTAATGATGTTGCATCAGTGACTAAAGATGTCGGTACATCGGCAACACGAATTGTGACAGACACCGCGATTGACATTGCGAACGTGAGTACAGGCTTTCAGTTTAATGATGAAATGGAAGCTGCCAAGCAAACCATGTCAGATGCCGGAGTTCTGAGTGCGGCTGATGCGATTAAGAAAAATCACTATCCTTTTTTGGAACGAATGGAGGCGGAAGCCAGAACAAAGTTATCGCAGATTCAAACATTGTTTCAAAGCGGTCAAGATCTAGAGCGCGAGCGAGATCAACTGGTGAGTACGCTCAGTGATATGTGTGGGGATGTCATTCTCTTGTCTCAGGAGAGTCTAGAAGCTGAAACATTATTAGCAGAAGCTCAGAAGATACCTGAGTGGGAGAAATGGGCAACAATTCTGGATATTCCCCCAATGACGATTGCGGAAGTCGATCAGGTCAGTGCTTCGACAAAGAAATGGGAGCAAGTTGGCAAAAAAATAGCGATGTCTAACCTGATTGTCGGTGTTGCAGATGGGACTGCTGCACTGATCGCTCTGGGTTCATTGTCAAAAGCCAAACGATTGACTAAGGTCTCGAATCTAACTCGCACAGGCTCATCAGCGGTGGTTAATACTGCTACCAAGTCCTCAAAGTTTCTCAAGGTGGGCAAGCTTGCCGGGAGAGCATCAGGGGTTTTAGCAGTCGTTTCTGTCGGGCTTGATATCGGTTTAAGTGTTGCAGAATTAGAACGTCAGAAAGCTCAACTTGAGAAAACACTGGCTGAATTAGATCGTGATATTGCCGAGGTTCAACAAGATTTGTCGGCATTGCGTCAAGAGAAATCTGAAATTCTCTCTCGGATTAATGAGCTTCTCAACAGTGTCGAGCCACCTCAAACTCTGAAAAGTTGGCCAGCTTGGGCTGAATCAACCCAGGAGGCATTGAGATCGGTGGTTAATCGTTTGATTTCAGTCAATGGCATTATCGATCGCGCGAAGCAGAAAGCAGAGCAAACCAGAGGAAAGCCATTAGAGCAAAGAGTTAATCACGTTGCGGCAATCGATCCAAATATTTCCAAAGCAGAAGCGCTGGAGATTATCAAGATGGTCGATCGCGAAGCGGGTTATTCTGAACCTGAATCGACTGAGCAGACGAACGTTCAGCCCATTTCATCGCTGCCCTGGTCTGTTGAGGGTTCTAGTCAGCCTGTGATCATGCAGAATCAGAAACTGAATCAGATTGTCTGTATGTATAGCCTTCCGGGAAACGATACCTCTTCTGATGCCACCTGGAAATATTACACAACCGCACAACTGACAAAAGCTCTGTCAATTAATTGGAGTTATGGAGGTTCTCATGCTTCTGAGAATCCGATTGGCGAGGTTGTTATTTTTGCAGATAGCCCCTCTGGACGTGAAGTCATTACTTTATACGATGATGTTCCTCCATTAATGAGCGATCGGTCTGAGGGCAGTGCTTCTATCCAAGTTTATGAGGAACACGCTTTCGGCATTATTATCACAGCCAAAACAGGCTCGGCAGAAGTTCAACAAGATTCTGCTTCTATGAACATGACTTTAGGCTCTCTCACCATTCAATTCTTTGGGTAGCCTTTAGCGCGATAGAGAGGATTACTTTTTCATCCACTCAATTTTTCAGTCAATCAATCCACATCAAATTTAGGAGAATTATCATGGGATTTGCGGCTTTTTTGAAGATTGCTAAAAATGTCGGCACATTTATTGAGATTGTAGATACCACTGCTGATGCAGCGACTCTGGCAGATGAGATTGCCAAAGCTGCACTGGGCGATGATTACGACCCGGCTTTTCGCGATAAGTGTCAGGAGGTTGCCGAGGCAGGAAAGCTGGTTGATGCCAAAGTCGCACAAGTCAAAAATGTGCAAACTGACATTGACAACCTCGACAATGCAATGAATACTTTAGATCTCAGCTTGGAGCTTTACGATTTCAAGCAGGTTCAAGTCAAAGAACTGATGGAAAAAGTGGGTCAGTTTAATCTGACTTTTGGGAATTTTCCCACCGCCTATGCTTGGCTCACAGGTCCGGCTCAACGAACTGACAATCATCTGAGTGCGGAAGAATTTGCCCTACATATACAAGACGTGCAGGAATATTTAGCACAGATCAGTTTCAGCCCTGCTGTTCTGGCAATCACCTCTGCCGATCTACTGTTTACAGCGGTTTGTCATGCCATCCGAAAACACTTTAGTCAACCTTCAACGTCAACTGTAAGAGAGCGTAGGAATGCGTTTTCTGGCGCGGAAATGCTGGATGAAGCGCAGGCTCAGGCTATCAAAAAAATTCGCCGAAGAAGGATTGCAATTGGTGCTGATGTCGTTTCTAAGACGGCTAGTTCTGTTTCTCTGGGATTCACAATCTACAATATCTTTAATCGAGTTAATGCCCGCAACGAAGCTTTCGAGGCACTTGAAGAGAAACTCCAGGAGTATCAAGATGAATTGGCTGCCTATAATTACTTGATTGGCGGGTATAGTTCAGCTCCTGACGATCAAGCGATTCGTGAAGCCGTTGAAGTCGTTAATTCTCTTCAAGAACAGATTGCCAACTTAGACGAAACCAATCCCGAAGAGGTGAATTTAACGGAGTTGAATGAAAACCTCGAAGCGGCGGAAGAGAATCTATCTATTCAGCTCAATAATAATGAGAATTTCGCTCAAGCCAAATTTTTCTTTCAAGTTGACGATCCCGATAACCCAGAAGAGAAGATCGAGTGGAGCACTGAAGATGATTTAGGCTTGGCTTTTGGAATGAAGTCAATTGTTGAGGAAAATAATCAACGCAGCAACCGCATCTTGACCAATATTCGTAATCTCTTTGAGGATATGATTGAGGCACTTGATAGCACTCTCAATTCGACTGACGAATACGACCAATTTGCACAAAGCTACATCTCTGACACGACGGTTATTGATGAGGTCAAGCGTGAAAAAGAGGAATTTGAAACGTTAGCAGCAATTGCAGGCGATCGCGATCGTTCCTCTCAAGACCGTAAAGATGATGGATTTGACAAGATTCAAGAACGCTTCCAAGACTCTCTGCAAACTCTGTTGTCTCAGGTGGTAGATTCGGCAACGGATCAGTTGAGAAATGCTCAGTTTGCGACTCAGATTGCAGTCGAAGCTCGACAGATTATTCAGGAGGCAAATGAGGAAGAAGAGGCTGTTAACGCCAGAAACGAAGAGAGTCGAAAACAAAATCAAGCGATTCGGGATCTCGTCAAACAGAATCTAATTCTACAAGGTAATACAAATCCGACTGAAGAAGATATCGATCAAGCAGTTCAGGCTATGGGCTTTGATGTCAATATCGAAGAATTTGATCGTGATGCCTTTATTCAGAATAAGGTTAATGATTCGGCAAAAGCAGAGTGGGACGCATCTGATTTAGACACAAATCCAACGGATCGATTTCCTGACGAAGAGTCTGCTCGCGCTCTCCTCTCTCTAATGGTGAGAGATTTATCTACACCTGAATAAACTTTCACATCGGTAAAGTACGATTGTTAATTTTGTCGGGTGGGTTGCTGCAAAGTAAACCCACCTTTTCTTTCTTTTTTACTCCTTAAAATATCTCCTACTCAATTCTCCGAGCGTTCATCCGACTCGGTGGGCGGTTATTATCAGGAATTCGACCATTTTCAGGATTGCGATTATTCTCTGGATTTCGAGAACGTCCACGTGGCTTGATGACTCGTTCTAAATTGCGATCGCTGCGGGCTTCTTCACGATAGCGAGGATTAAGTGCGATCGCTTTTTCAAGATGTTCCATCGCTAAATCGAGTCGATCTTGTACTGCATAACAACTGGCTGCATTGTAATAAGCATCTGCATAATTGGGTTGCAGTTTCAAGGCTTGATTAAAGCTTTCGATCGCATCTAAATCTCGTTGCAGTTTCATCAAGGTATAGCCTTTATAATTCCAAGCCTTCGCGGAATTCGGATCGAGTTCGGTTGCTTTATCAAAGGAAGCGGCTGCTTCTTCATACTGTTCTAAAACCTGTAACGCCATTCCTCGGTTTAACCAGGCGACTGCATCATCGGGTTTGATCTGTAAGGCGCGATCAAAGGATTGGTAAGCGTCTTGGTGTCGTTGTAACACGCCTAACGCCACTCCGCGATCGACCCAAGCTTGATGATCGTCGGGTTCAATTTCTAAGGCTCGATCATAGGATGCGATCGCATCTTGATACCGCTTCATTCGCCGTAAGCTGGTGCCTCGGTTCAGCCAGGCGGTGTGACGGTTCGGTTGGACTTGAACGGCTTTATTGAGGGCTGCTAAGGCTTCTTCAAACTGTCCCTCTGATATTAAGCCTATCCCTTGATTTTCAAAGTCTTCTGCACTGAGGAATAACTCCGGCTGGTTGGACTTCAGACGTTCTAGTTGTTGGGAAAGGGTCTGAATTTTCTCTAACATTTCTGCAACAGCACCTTCTGCAATAGATGCGGGAGAAATCTCGGCTAACTGTTTGAGAATCTTTGTTTTTTCTTCTTCTGCATTCTTTTGAAGTTCCGAAAGTTGCTGTAAAATTTTCTCTTGTTCGGCTTGAGTATTCCCTTGAAGTTGAGATAATTGTTGGAGTATTTTCTCTTTCTCGGTTTGAGCGTCTGCTTTGATGTCTTCGACTTGTTGCGCTAATGTACTTTCAAAGCGATCTAATGTCTCAAAGGTTGTATCTCGGCGAGTCCGAACATCTGATTTAAAGGCAGACAGTTCGCTTTCGAGTTCACGTCCTGCGGTTTCAAATTGTTTGAGGAGCTGTTCTTGTTCGGTTTGAGTTGTTGATTTAGCTTGGGAGAGTTCGGCAATAAATTCCGAGGAAGATTGCTGTATATTCTGGAGTTGCTGTTCTTTTTCTGTTTCTATTCCGGTCTTGGACTGTGATAGTTGTTCTACAAATTCTGTTGCAAGCTGTTGGAATGTTTGGAGTTTCTGTTCTTTTTCGGTTTGTACGCCCGACTGCGCTTGTTTTACCTGTTCAATAAATTCTGCTTCTAGCTGTTTTAGGGTTTGATATTTCTCTCGAACGCGATCTTGAATTTTCCCTTGGGCTTCTGAAAGTTGTATTTCTAATTCTTCACCCGATTTTGTCAAACTTCCTAACATTTCCTCTGCACGTTGTTTGGCTTTCTGTTCGGCTTGAGTGCGAATTTCTGCAAGTTGAGGATTGAATTCTGACTCGAGGCGACGCAGGTTTTGCAGGATTTCATCTCGTTGACCAACTGCTGCTGTTTGTAAATTAGACAGTTGAGCTAAGTATTCGGCTTCGGCTTGTTTGAACTGCTGAATCTTGTCGTCTTTCTGGGCTTGAACTTCTGTATCGTAACCCGATACCTTCTCAGATAAATCCACTCCCAACTGATCGATATTTTTTAGGACAAAATCTCGTTGTTCTTGGGCTTTTTGCTTGAGTTCGGAGAGTTGCTTAGAAAATTCAACTTCGGAGAACTGCAAATTTTTGACCGTTTCATCTTGACGGGCTTTAGTTTCATGTTGAAGCTGAGAGAACTCCGAAACTACCGCTTGACTGGAGCGTTCTAAATCTTGTAATATCTCATCTTGCTGATGTCTTGCCTGTTGTTGCAGTTCTCCCAGTTGGGCTGAAAATTTACTCTCTAGCTGTTTTCGTTCTTGAATCGCTTGCTTGATTTGATGTTCTAATTCGCTCAGGGTTTGTTGTTGGGAATGGGATAAATGAGAGCGGAGTTCAGCAATTTTTTGACGTTCTAATTCTAGTTCCTTTTGAAACTCATCAGAATGCTGATACATATCGTTTAACTGAGTATCCGTATCCCGCAGAACGCCTTGAATTTTACGATTTGCTGTGGAAATGCGATTTTCTAAATCTCCTAATTCTTGCAGGTGCGCTTCTACAATTCCCGTCACTTCATGGATAACCGAACGTCGCAACATCCACAACGCCGCCAAACCTGTTCCCACCAAAATCACCAACACTCCCAACAGCAGATTAAATAGCGTCATCGTGCGATTAAAAATTCGCTGCGCCTCTGCTTGTACTTTTTTCTGGACTTCTTGTTCTCGTCGCAACCGTTCTAGTTCTTCTTCTGGGGAGAGTGTCTCCGTTGGTGTGGGTTCAGGAGACTGAGACCAAGATGGGGGAATGGCAACACCCGCTAACAGTAGGAGGATTGAAAGCAAAACTCCGCTTCTGTACGCTAGGGCTAAAACGGCTTGATTGTGACGGTTCATCTCAACTCCTTGTCCGCGTAATGGATGTGCCAGTGGAGATTTTGCCTGACCAGTCGAACTTGATGGCGGCGATAATCTCAATTTTTTCTAGTCTATCGAACTGGGGCTATCAACGATCTGCTCTCTTTTGGGGAGAATGCCGAACGTTGTCCCTCAAACCTCGACAGAATAGAGTCTTTGAATCCCTTTTATTGTAGCGGAAAACGCTCAAAACTGTAAGTTTCCGTGAATTGCGAACCAAATACAAGGCGGGTTCGTGCTGGTGTATTCTACACGATGTTTTTGATGAGCGGGAATTAGTAAATAGTCACCGGCTTTCAATTGAATTTCTGAACCGTCACTATATGAAAGTGTCGCCTCTCCCTGCAAAAGCATGACCCATTCATCTTTTTCTTGATTGTAATATTCGCCTGCTGGAGTTGTTTGTCCTGTCGAAATAATTCGTTCTATTTTGAGGGTTTTGTTTTCAATCAGGGATTCAAATTGTTCGGTAGGCGGGAGATTTTCCGGGAGAGTGTAGATATTTTTTAATTGCATATTATTTTCTCACATATCGTCAGAAATTTAAAGTTTCAATCTACAAATCGTCAATTTTTCGTTGCCACTCCTTTGTAAGTATAACCGAGTGCTGGCGGAGTGCTTTCAATTTCAAATTTTTCCAAAGTGATGCAATCAAACTGTTGTTCGATTAACTGCTGAATATTTCGGTTGAGATGGCAGCCATCTGCAATAATTTTTTGGAGAGGGGTGAGGCGATTTTGCCAAACTTGAATTTGAGGCTGATCGCTGAGTCCATGTTCAATAAAGAAAAATTTTCCACCGGGTTTGAGAACGCGATAGATTTCTTTCAAAGCTTGTTCAACCGCCGCGATACTACAAAGTGTCCAGGTGCTGACAACACTATCAAAAGTCGAATCAGCTATTGGTAAATGTTCACTACTGAGAATTTTATTTTCGACCTGTATTTTTGAGGCTTGTATTCGCTTTTCGGCGATTTTATTCATCCCAGAATTCGGATCGATTGTGGTTATTTTTTCAATATGATGAGGATAATAGGATAAATTAAGTCCAGTTCCAAATCCAATTTCGAGCACTTCTCCTTCGACATCGGCGAGAACCTGTTGGCGATATTGGCTAAAAGCTGGATCGGACATCGCCCAATCCAGCAAACGAGGTAAAATCAATTGACTATAGAAACCCATTCTTCATCTCTCCTAATAGTAGCCTCTGAGATTCTCACGCCTCAGCCAGCGACTCTATTTTACAAAAAAATCTTACAGAATAGGCAACAAAATTTCAAATTCTGTACCTCGTCCAACTTGAGAACTAACATTCAATGTACCTCGATGCTTTTCAGTAATAATTTGATGACTAATCGACAAGCCTAATCCGGTCCCTTTTTCCGGAGATTTGGTTGTGAAAAAAGATTCAAAAATTCGATCTAAAACGGAAGCCGGAATTCCAGGTCCGTTATCAGCAATCTGAATAGAAATACAGCAAGGCAGTTGTTCTGAGGAGTTCGCTTCTAAGTTCAATCTAGAGTGACTTGAGTCGAGGTAAAGACTCTCTTGAACCCTATCAAACCCTTGATCTACTGGAGAGCAGCAAGGAATCTTCAGTGTTTTTCGTTCCTGATCAGAACAGCCTCTCACTTCTGTCGTGATTGTAATTTTTGCTAGATTTGAGTTTTCTTTGCCAACTTCTTCGAGCGCATCAATTCCATTGGCGATAATATTCATAAAAACTTGACTCAATTGATTAGGATAGCCATAAACTGGAGGGATATCTCCATAGCTTTTCACCACTTCAATCCCTTGCTTTAATCGGCTTTTTAGAATCAATAATGTATTTTCAATACAGTAGTTAAGATCGACTTTTTCGGGTTTAGAATTATCAATCCTGGAAAAACTTCTCAAGCTATTAACGAGATAGGTGAGTCGCTCCGAGGACAATTTACTACTGTTCATTACTTCCAGTAAATCTTGCTGAATGAATTCCCAGTCAATTTCATTCTTATACTCTTTTATTTTTGAGGAAAGCTCAGGAATTTCTTGCTCATATAGTCGAATTAAACCCATTAAATCGTGATAGTAGTTATGAAGGCAATGAAGATTTCCTAGAATACAAGCAACTGGATTCCGAATTTCGTGAGAAACTCCAGCTAACATTTGACCTAATGTTGCTAATTTCTCGGTTTGGATCAGTTGAGATTGAACATTTTGACGAAGTAATTCAGTCGCGAGTTGATGAATACAAGACTGAGCAATCAGGAGTTGTTGAACGTCTAGTACACGATATTCATCATCAGAAAGTTGAACAACAATGGGTTCATATAAAAATTGAGGAGAGCGACGAATCGCCTGTTGAGCTGCTTCGACGACGGGTGTTTCTCCCGGTAATACGAGTAGCTCCATTTGAGCAAAGTTATAGAACACAAACAGCGACCGCCCTAAGAAGAGATCTTGAGCATAAGGACGACTCATCCGTTCAAAAAAGCGTCGCTGAGAAACCATCCCAATAAATTTTTTTCCCTGTTTCAAGATCACACCTGGCAAGGTGGGATTAGATTCAAAAATCCGAGTAAGAATAACCGCCTTTTGGTTCATATCAACTTGAACCTCATAGAGAGAGAGATCTCGTAAGGTTGACTCTAGATGAAGATTTTGAACAGAACGGTTGAACTTGATGACATTAGAGTGGTTAGGAAAATGGTTAGGAGAAGAAGTATTGGCTAACATAGATAAGTTGCTCGAAACTAGAGATAATGTACCAGTATAATCAGATCTATCCCAGATATAGTGCAAATCCTTGATAAACAAGGACAAGAGGCAGTTCCTTCGGATCTACCCTATGATTTTTAAGCTAAGTTAGTATTACAGAGAAAGACCCCCATATATTTTTCTCTAGTAGTTGATTGTTTCGCTCTAGCGATAAATTCCCATCCCATACAATTCAGAAATGATCGAGAGTATTCAGGCTAAAATTGAAGCAAGTTCAGATGTCCTTTGAAAAATTCCCTGATATTTGTCTAGATGTATAGACTATCTTGCTTTTGATCATAACTTTCCTATATTGTAAACATAAATCGCCTAGCTTGTGAGGTCGCTGTCTAAATTTAATCTACTTTTAACTCAAGCTTAAACTTTTACATTACATTAACATCTGTTGCTTAGGGTCTCAGTCTCTGTAATGATGGTAAAACTCAAGTAAATTAGGGAAATCAGGCGATGTCATTATCTGAATATGAGTTTAGTAGTAGCCAGAATGAGCTAGTTGGCGATTTAGCAAAAAAAATGAATTTTGTGGCAATTTTGTTAATTTTATTTGGTGTTTTGGGAATTGTTGCTGGAGTTATTAACCTTTTTAATTCTATTCCTACATCGAATAAAATGGCTGTGATTTTAAATAATTTTATCCAAGGTTTATTATCTTTGCTAACTGGAATTTGGACTAAAAATGCAGCAACAGCTTTTCAAAAAATTGTCACAACAGTCGGAACAGATATTGAGAATCTAATGATTGCTTTGGGTGAACTTCGGAAGCTTTACGGTCTACAATATTGGTTAATTATTATTGCTTTGGTTTTCTTCATCGTCGTCTTAGTTATCAGTCTCTTTGCTGCAATTTTGACTACACTTTAATTCCCCATCCAGTCCGGTGCGTCCGTGACGCACCAAGAAAAATTATTATTAATAAGGTCTGATCATTGAAACCAATATTCATCAACCTACTAGAAGTTTTGTACGGGTTTTATAGATATTTTCACCAGATTAACCATGAGATTCTAACAACTGAATATTTTTTTGAATATTTTTCTACAGAGCCAGTAGGTATTCATCTTTCCTCGCCCTTTAACCGAAATTCTTCCTCTCGGTTCAAAATCATATTGAGCCAGAATCATTATTATTAACAAAAATTGCGATCGCGCTTCCGATTAATAAAACCAGAGTTAGCCAATCTCCCCAACGAACATAAAGAGTCTGAGTTTGTCTGGGTTGAATCGTTCCAATATGAAGTTCATAAGTATCCATCCCAGATATCCAAAGGGTTTTTCCATGGGGATCGACGATCGCAGAATATCCCGTATTCGTTGCTCTGGCTGTCCATCGATCGGTTTCAATGGCTCGCATCACATCTTGAGCATGGTGTTGAGTCAGCATTCCGGCTGAGTAATGGGAATCATTGGAGGCGGTTAAAATAAATTCGCCTCCGGCTTTGGCTTGGCGGCGAAAATGTCGAGCAAAGGTGGAGTCATAACAAATTCCGACAATGGCTTGACCCCAGGGTGTGTTAAATTTTTGATCGGGTTTTCCTTTGACTAAATGGGCATCTAAGGGCGATAATCGGTCTATAAATCGACCTAATATGGATTCAAAGGGAATATATTCTCCTAGAGGAACAAGGTTGACTTTATCATACTGACTAATCACATTTCCGGTTGCGTCAACAGTAAACAAACTATTACTAATTCGGTTTCCTTCTTGACCATAACTTCCGACCCAAGCGAGAACTTTTTTCTCTACAATTGCTTGATAAAATGAACTAGAATTCCGTCTCGGAGATTTCCACAAAAATGGAAGTGCGGTTTCTGGCGTTAATACGGCATCCACGCCTTGATCGGCTAAGGTTTTATATCCGGTTGTGTAGCCTTCTAATGCTCGTCGCCATCCTTCCGAATAGAGTTTAATACTGTTGGGAATATTGCCTTGGATAATACCAATTTTGAATGCGGTTTCTGGGTTAGATGCTAGAGGTTGAAGATACAGGAAATATCCAACACTATGAACTGTAGAAAATAAGAGAATCGGGAGTATATAAATAAGAATTTTTTTCGGAGTTTCTATTTTATTTTTGAAAGAATTGATGTACCAAGCTTCTGCAATTAACCCATTAACTGCAACTAAAGCGGCTGTAACGGTATTGGGTCCGGAAATTTGACTGAGATGAAGAATGACTAAATTTCCAAAACTTTGAGTCAGGGATAAGGATGACCACCACAAAGATCCTAAACTCCAAAACCATTCTAAACCACACCAAATTGCGGTTCCAATTAATACACGAGTTAAAATATTTTTGAGGCTTGGCGTTTTGATTTTAGCGGTTAAAATTGAAAAGAGTTTCGCCCAAGTGACAACCAATGCAACGCCCCAAAATGTGATAAAAACCCAACAAAAAAGCGCGATCGCTAAACTCGCTAACCAAGGAACACCTAACCAGGTCATCGGATGAACGCCTGTAATCCAAAATAAAACGGTTCCGTGATAACCAATTCCCCAAGCGATCGCAAAGGGTAAGGCTGATTTTTTCTGAGTATTTGACTGAAGAACGGCAACCCAGAAGGGAACGAATGCCACCCAAGCAATTAGCCAAAATCCTGTCGGTTCTGCGGAAAATCCCATTAAGATTCCAGCTAATAAAACCCACGCTAACTGAGAATTCTGTTTCAGGGTATTTAAAATTGAGGGCTTATTTTTATTAAGTTCTAAGGTTTGCGGTTGAGTTTTCATCATTCATAATTTATCTTTGATAACTCATCATTCTACTATTTTTTGCATTGTTTTCCCGATGTGACAGAGAAGTCATTGATTAACTGAGAAATGGTTTCAGCGAGTTGAAAATCAAGATCGGTTAATCCGCCTTGATCGTGAGTGGTTAAACTAATTTTGACTTGATTGTAGGATACAGTAAGATCCGGATGATGACCTAATTTTTCCGCTGGTTCAACGAGGCAGTTAATAAAGTTAATGGATTCGATAAAGTTATTGAAAGTATGGCTATAAATAATTGTTTGTCCTTCTCGTTTCCAGCCGGATAAAGTTTGTAAGCGTTGGCTAATTTCAGCATCGCTTAAACGTTGAGTGGAACTGATTTCTATTTGTTGTCTATGTAGAAGTGGAGTCTCTAAATTAGATAGAGATTGATAATGAATCTGACTAATTGCAAGGATTGATAGAATTTCCATCTTTCAAAACTTTGAAATTAGGAACAGGGAATCACCTAAAATTCCCCATTCCACAAGATTGATTTTATTCTTCAGAATTGTCTATGACTTCAGCATTGTCGGTAGAATCTGCTGTTTCTTCTGTGTCTAGGGGTGTATCCTCTTCTTCAGAAGCGGGTACAATAGCAACTGCTGCGATCGCATCTTCATCATCGAGACGCTGAACCCGGACTCCGGTTGCACTCCGAGATTGAGCGGGAATTGCATTCACAGTCTGACGAATAATGATACCTCGACTGGTAATCAACATCAACTCATCGTCTTCATTCACAACCTGCAACCCAACAACTTCATCATTGGAAAGATGCTGTTTAAATTTAATTGCGATAATGCCTTTTCCGGCTCGATTTTGCAGTCGGAATTGAGAGACGGGAACTCGTTTGCCATATCCCCCGGCTGTAATCATCATAATTGCCAGTTCTGGGCTTTCTTCAACGGTGCTTTCTTCGGTTTCAGCTTCTAATATTTCCTCCTCTTCGATGTCTGCTTCTTCACTGTCGAGTTGAGCAATACTAGAAACAATAGAACTGGGCAAAATATCCATGCTAATCAGTTCATCTTCTTTCTTTAGTTTCATTGATTTTACACCTCTAGTTGCTCGTCCTAAAGGTCGTAATTGTTTATCATCGGTTCTAAAGTGGATTGCCATACCGAGACGAGAACCAATGATAATGCTGTCATCGACTTTAGCGAGTCTGACCCATCGCAATTCGTCGCCTTCACCCAAAGAAATGGCGATTAACCCATTGGATCGAATATTACTAAAAGCAGATAATGCCGTTTTCTTGATGTAACCGCCTTTGGTTAACATCACTAAATAGTCATCATCGGTAAATTCACTCACGGCGACTATTGAGGTGATCCGTTCGGCTTTGGGAATGGGTAACATTTGCACCATTGGAACGCCGCGTGCGGTTCGGGAGGCAACGGGAATTTGATAGGCTTTGAGACAGTAAACAACACCGCGATCGCTGAAGAATAAAATGCTGTCATGATCGCAACAACTCAAGAAGTGATCGATGCCGTCATCTTCTTTCATTTTGGTTCCCGATTTCCCGCGAGTGGCTCGATTTTGAGCGTCGAAGGTATTGACGGGCATTCGTTTAATATAGCCCTGTTCGGTGAGGAGAATGATCGCTTTTTCGTTGGCGATTAAATCGGTATCGTCAAGTTCTCCTTCGGCGTGTTCGATTTCTGTTCGTCGAGGTGTACCATGACGGTCTTTGAGTTCTAATGCCTCGGTTTCGATGATGTCTAAAATCCGTTCCCGACGGGCTAAAATATCTTTTAAGTCGGCAATAATGGTTTGCAATTCTTCGTGTTCAGCCTGGATTTTATTGGCTTCTAATGCGGTTAAACGCCGCAGTTGCATTTGCAGAATGGCATCAGCTTGAACTTCTGACAGTTCAAATCCTTCAATCAGTTCTCGTTTGGCAGTTGGGGTGTCAGCAGCATTCCGAATTAAACTAATAATTGCGTCTAAGTTATCGAGGGCAATTAACAAGCCTTGCAGGAGATGATCCCGTTCTTCAGCTTTTCTGAGTTCGTATTCGGTGCGGCGACGAATCGTTATGACCCGGAATTCAAGGAAAACGTCTAGATATCGCTTCAGGGTGAGGCGTTCCGGTCTACTATTAACCAGTGCCAACATATTCGCCCCAAAATTGGTTTGGAGGGGCGTTTGTTTGTAGAGGTTATTGAGAACAACGCGGGGATAGGCATCTCGTCTGAGTTCGACTACGATTCGCATTCCTTGGCGATCGCTTTCATCTCGAATATCGGAGATTCCCTCAATCCGTTTATCATTCACCATTTCAGCGATTTTTTCAATTAACGCCGCCTTGTTGGTTTGGTAGGGAAGTTCGGTAATGATGATGGCTTCACGTTCCGGGCGTCCGCGTTGTTGGAGGGTTTCGATTTCGGCAACCCCTCGCATGGTGATTGAACCCTGACCTGTCGTATAAGCATCACGAATTCCAGACCGCCCTAAAATTTTCGCCCCTGTGGGGAAGTCTGGCCCTGGAATGTATCTCATCAGTTCCGTATCGTTGATTTCGGGGTTGTGAATCATTGCCACTAACCCATCGACGAGTTCACTGAGGTTGTGAGGGGGAATATTGGTTGCCATCCCAACGGCAATTCCAGAGGAACCGTTGAGGAGGAGTTGTGGAATTCGGGCGGGTAAAACGAGGGGTTCTTGCTGTGATCCGTCGAAGTTATCGCCAAAATTAACGGTTTCTGCATCGATATCCTGCAGCATTGCATCGGAGGTGAGCGACTGGAGGCGACATTCAGTGTATCGCATCGCGGCTGGGGGGTCGTTATCGATGGAACCGAAGTTTCCGTGACCTGCAATCAGGGGATTTCGCATCGAAAAGTTCTGTGCCATCCGCACTAAAGCATCGTAAACCGCCCCATCTCCGTGCGGGTGATATTTACCCAAAACTTCCCCAACGACACGGGCGCACTTTCTAAAGGGGCGATCTGGCATTAAACCGAGTTCGTGCATGGCGTAGAGAATACGACGATGTACTGGCTTAAACCCATCCCTGGCATCTGGCAACGCCCGACCTACAATCACGCTCATGGCGTATTCTAGATAGGATTGCTGCATTTCCTCACGCAGATCTCTGGGAACAATCCGCTCCTCTGAAGTGCTCATCTGTTCAAAAACTCCGTTAATATTATCAATTGAATCAGGCAAGAATCGGCTAAATTTTGATAAATTTTGTTTATCTTTTTGTCATTTTCAAATTAACTTCACTATCCTATATTATTATATCATAATCGGGTTTAAGATTAACACTTAAATAGGGTAGTATTGAAATTGATTATACGGGACAAATGATAACTGTTATTTATTCGGATCATTTCCTCGAACACCAAACAGGTTTACTCCATCCGGAACGTCCGGAACGTCTCAGTGCGATCGTTGACGCACTCAAAGCGGCAGCTTGGGCGAATCAAATTGATTGGCAACTCCCTACACCTGTTGAGGAATCAAAAACGCAACTCAAAGCGATACTAGAAGCAGTTCACGCGGTCGATCATATTCGTTTGGTCAAGGCGATCGCAGCCAATGGTGGGGGTTATATCGATGGAGATACGCCCCTGTCTGCCGAGAGTTATGAGGTGGCGTTATTGGCAGTGAATGCTTGGCTGGATGGGGTGAAGCGTGTTCTGCAAACGGGCGACCCAGCTTTTGTTTTAGCCCGTCCACCCGGACATCACGCTGAGTCTGATCGAGGCATGGGATTTTGTCTATTTTCCAACGCGGCGATCGCGGCTCACTACGCCCTGACTCAGCCCGAAGTTAACAAAGTTGCAATTCTAGACTGGGATGTGCATCATGGCAACGGTACACAGGCGATTGTTGAAACAAATTCTCAAATTGCCTATTGTTCTTTGCACCAATCTCCCTGCTATCCCGGCACAGGTTTTGAGAGTGAGCAAGGCAGCCACAATAATGTTTTGAATATTCCGATGTCACCCGGAAGTACAGGAGAATTATATCACCAGGCATTTGAACAGAAAGTCATGCCTTTTTTAAACCGTTTTCAGCCCGATTTGTTGATTGTCAGTGCTGGGTATGATGCCAACCGTGACGATCCCTTAGCGCAGATATCTTTATCTCCCCAAGACTACGGCATCTTCACCGAATATTGTTTACAATTAACCTCTAAAATCCTGTTTGGATTAGAAGGGGGTTACGATCTACCTAGTTTAGCACAGTCAGTCGTAGCAACGATAGAAACTTGTTTGCATTAACGCCCTAATCATTAAAGATTTAATGAGGCGTGAAAGGAGAAAACTTCTAGGAATTTAGCTTCAAAGAAAAGACATGAGTTTTTATTGAAATTAAGAAAGTCTTAACAGGATGTATCCAACAGAGAATGTGAACGCTAGAGCGATCGCGCTGACGCTCTGGGTCATTTGAGGCTAAATCTTTCCGTTCAGAGACTTGAGCACCCGTGAAAACTATCTGTTACATTAAAAATATAATATTAGTAATGAGGCACTGCCTAGTGAAACATACAAATTTTAAACCCAAAAAAGAGGTCGCCCCGATCAATGAGAATATTCGCTTTCCGGAAGTGAGAACCATTGATGAAGACGGTTCTAATTTGGGGATTATGCCTCCCCAAGACGCTTTATCGATTGCCCAAGACAAAGGCCTCGACTTGGTATTGATGAATGATACAGCTAAACCGCCTGTTTGTAAAATTATTGACTACGGTAAATACAAGTATCAACTGGAAAAAAAAGACAATCGCGGTCAATCTAGCAAAACTCAGCTCAAAGAGTTGAAGATGCGCTACAAAATTGAAGAGCATGACTATTCAGTGCGTGTCAACCATGCCAAACGATTTTTAAAGTCTGGAAACCCCGTCAAAGCAACAGTAACAATGCGAGGACGAGAAAATCAACATGGTGAACTCGCAAAAGACTTATTGGAGCGAATGGCCACAGATTTAGAAGAATTTGCTCAAGTGCAACAATCGCCGAAGCGGGAAGGAGGTCGCATGACGATGTTGCTGAGTCCTCGAAAAGTATAAGAAACTGCTTGTAGCGCGTTAAATTTCGGTCGTGCTACTATCCGGGTTATTGCTAAATCTGAGTTGTTTGTGAAGGGGTGGGCAATGCCCACTCTACCCACTCAAAATCTATCTTTCGACAAAGCCAAAGATAAAGATAAAGATCTAGTCTTGGTTGGTGATCAAGCCAAGCCACCTGTCTGTAAGATTATTGACAATGTTGCTGAGTCCCCGAAAAGCATAAAAATATTACGACTATATATTAGTTATTAGTTTTTTGATAGGGTGCGTCACTGACACACCCGACTCAGTTTTGAGTGAGAGCCGATCTTGTTCGGGTGCATATTTCAAGGTAGTTTATGAAATAAATCTCGTAAACTCACCCTATCTTTCATGTATTCAACCCACTTACTGATTTCTCACGGAAGCCACGATCCTCGACCTCAGCAAGCCTTAGAACGGTTAGTGAAAGAGTTGAAGCCCCGAATTTCAGTTCGACTTTTACCGAGTTCACCTTCACCTGTTCTCGCGACAGCCACTTTAGAATGTTCTCCAATTCCCTTACATCAACAAATTCAACAATTTGGTGAATATACTCAAACTTTGGGGTTAAATCAAGTTGAAATCTTACCCTTATTTCTATTACCTGGTGTTCATGTTAAAGAGGATATTCCTCAAGAAGTTGCACTCGCTCAACAAGCACTGGGAACAACCGTTAATCTCAAAGTTAAGCCCTATTTAGGTTCTCAACTCTCTCGTCTCGCTACAGAATTAATGTATCAGATTACCTCAATTCCATGTCAAGCCTGGGTATTATTAAGTCACGGAACTCGTCGTCAGAATGGAAATCAACCCGTAGAAGAATTAGCTGGAAAACTGGGGGTTATTCCTGCGTATTTATTTACTCCTCCGAGTTTAGAATCTCAGCTTCAAGTATTGGTTAAAATGGGATATCAACAGATTGGCGTTTTACCTTATTTTATCTTTTCCGGAGAGATAACAGATGCGATCGCTCGTTCATGTACTCAATTTTCTCAAGACTTTCCTGAAGTTAAAATTAACCTAGCAGATCCTTTAGAAAGCCAGCCCGGTTTAGTGGATATAGTCGCCGATATCCTATTAGATAATTAGCTCAATATTCAGTTCACTCTATCTCCCAATTCTAACTGATCATTCTCCGAACAAGACTAAGCTTCTAGGGTAAAAGAATCTTTCTTTCCTTTCAACCAATAGGTAGTCATTTCTCCCTTGCCTTTCACTAAAATTGAGCCTCGTTTTTCAAATTGATAATCATCTTTGAGAACATTGTAGGTGGCTTCAGTCACCTGAATTTGATTAGCAATTCCGTGAGATTCCATGCGACTGGCAATATTAACCGTATCTCCCCATAAATCATAAATAAACTTTTTCACGCCAATCACTCCAGCAACAACCGGACCAATTGCAATGCCAATTCGCATCTGAAACTTTTGTTCATTTTCTTGATTAAATTCGTGCAGCGTCTGTTTCATATCTAAAGCCATATTCGCAATCGCTTGAGCATAGTTTTCTTGAGGAATTGGTAAGCCGGATACGACCATATAAGCATCACCAATCGTTTTAATTTTCTCCAAATTGTGTTTATCAGCTAAATGATCGAAACGAGAAAAGATTTTACCCAAAAGTTGAACCAAATCAGCCGGAGGCATCTTTCCAGACAGTTCAGTAAATCCAACAATATCCCCAAATAAAACACCAGCATTGGTAAAGTCATCTGCGATTGTCACCTGTTTTTGTTTTAAACGTTGAGCAATGGGAACAGGTAAAATATTCAGGAGTAAATTTTCTGAACGTTCTTGTTCAATTTTGACTTGTTGATAGGCTTTCTGTAAAGCCCGATGGGAATGAAACTCAGATTTTGCTAAATGTTCATATAAATAAACCGAAAGGTTACTCACTAAACAAATCCAGAAAAAATAGAGAAATAAAAAATCAGAGGTCATCCAATCGGCCGGAAATTCAACAGGTAAATTTAAAATATATTTTGAAGCTAAATAATAGAGGAATGTTCCGACTTGACCGGCTAAATGTAGGCGCCAAGACACAGGAACGAGAGTCGCCAGAGAAAAAAATGCCAGAGGCCATTCAATAATTGAAGGTCGGGCAAATCCTGCTATAGTTCCGCGAATTTGGGGGCTGAGTGTAACAACCCAAGTTAGAATCAGGAAAATGAAGCCAGGATAACGTTTGCCAATTGGGGTTCGCAGCAGAATAAAAATCGCAAATAGACTCAGTTCAACTGCAACTTGAGTGATTAACCAACCGAATTGAAAATCTTCGGGTTTAAAAAGTAAATTGTTAAGCTGTGATAGGATAAATGTCAGATAAGAAATGCACGCTAGCCCCACTCCCAAACTCAATCGTTGATGGATGAAACGATGTCGCCAACTTTCATAAGTGGCGGCTTCAGAAGTTTCGGGACTCTGAAACAGTGGCAAGACTTGGTTGCGGATAAAACCACTAAACCACTGAAAATTCTGAAAGCTTTGCATCGTGTGTACCCTGATTGTAGTTCTAAGTTAAAATATTTTAGGCTCCTCAGTCAATCATCCGATCGCATTTAAGGATAAAGTATTAATGAACGATGACCCTCGCCAACTCGCATTTATCACACTCCGAGAGATTGAACGGCGGGGAATTTTTGCTGATGTTGCCCTCGATCAAAGCCTCACGAAAGCCGACTTAAATAAAGTCAACCGACGCTTATTGACGGAGTTAGTTTATGGTTGTGTGAGAAGACGACGTTCGCTTGATGCTTTAATTGATCGATTTGCTCAAAAAAAATCTCATCAGCAACCTCCCGATTTACGCATTATTTTACATTTAGGATTTTATCAGTTATCATACCTCAGTCAAATTCCGGCTTCTGCTGCCGTGAATACCAGTGTCGAGTTAGCGAAAAAAAATGGTTTATCAGGGTTGAGTGGGTTGGTGAATGGGGTTCTCAGACAATATCTGCGTCAACAGGAACAAGAAATCTCAACTGTAACGGTTCTCAACTCAGAAGATGAAAATTTATTGAAAAAACTCGGAGATTTATATAGTTTTCCAGATTGGATTTTAGACTATTGGCTGCATCAATTGGGGTTGGAAGAGACTCAAAAACTTTGTCAGTGGTTTAATCAGTCTCCAAGTATTGATTTAAGGGTTAATCCTTTAAAAACGACTAGAGAAATAGTTGAAACTGAGTTTAAATCAGCCGGAATAAATGTGAGTCAAATTCCTCATTTACCTCAAGCTTTACGACTTTCGGGAAGTATTGGCGAGATTCAAAAGTTACCGGGTTATCAGCAAGGATGGTGGACAATTCAAGAAAGTAGCGCCCAATGGGTGAGTTATATTCTCGATCCGCAACCAGGAGAAATGATTATTGATGCTTGTGCGGCACCAGGCGGAAAAACAACTCATATTGCTGAATTAATGCAGGATACCGGAACGATTATTGCTTGCGATCGCGCTCAATCTCGACTCAAGAAAGTACAGCAAAATCAAGAGCGATTACAACTGAAATCGATTCAAAAAAAATTAGGTGATATTCGCGAATTTTCTGACTATAATCAAAGTAGCGATCGCGTTTTATTAGATGCACCTTGTTCGGGTTTAGGAACCTTACATCGTCGAGCAGATGCCCGTTGGCGGCATACATTAGAAAACGTTAAAGAACTCTCAAAACTGCAAGCAGAACTGTTAGAAAAAACAGCAACTTGGGTAAAACCGGGCGGTGTTTTAGTTTATGCAACCTGTACGATTCATCCACTCGAAAATGATAGGATTATTGAATCTTTTTTGCATCAACATTCAGATTGGAAAATTGATAGACAAGAGATTCCTTTATCGGGAGTTGTTACTTCAGAAGGATATTTAAAAGTTTGGCCCCATCAACAGAATATGGATGGTTTTTTTATTGTTAGACTTCAAAAAAATAGTTGAGTTCGGAGTTGCGCTTTAGCGCAGTAAATACATAAATAATTTGAGTTACAAATATTAGCACCATAACAATTCTCCCAAAACAGACTAGATTGTCTATTCTGGCTTGACTAGAGGTGGGTTGAATTTTGCTTAACCCTTTATTGTACCATAGAAAACTTTTTCAAGAGGTCTACTTTATGACAAAGTGGTGTATACGACAACCTTTTGATTGATGAGGTAAGCTCATAGGAAAATTTGAGCTTAGTTGTTACAATATTTAGGGAGGGAGATAAAGTTATGTCCGTTACGTTTCCTTCTGTCTAAACCATCAACAGAGAGGTCAAAGATGAAGCGAGTAATAGGGAATATACCTGTTGTAGGCAAAGTCGCTCGTAGCCTTTATCACAAGTGGTTCAAGCCTTCAAAGCCCTTTACCAATTCACAAGATTACTGGGTGGAAAGGTACGATTCCGGAGGAGACTCTGGTGATGGTTCTTACCGAGAGCTTGCCAAGTTTAAAGCAGAGATCATAAACAGCTTTGTTGAACAAAATAATGTAAAGACAGTGATTGAGTACGGATGTGGAGATGGCAGCCAACTCAAGTTAGCGCAGTATCCATTTTACAAGGGCTTCGATGTAAGTGCTAAAGCAGTTTCCATGTGCAAGAAAACGTTCTTGAATGATTCTACTAAGGCGTTTATGCTAATGGATGATTATGATAGCGAAACTGCTGAATTAACATTATCTTTGGATGTTATCTATCATCTTGTTGAAGATAACATCTTTACTAGCTATATGGATAGATTGTTCGATTCATCTGAGCACTTTGTTATCATCTATTCTTCAAACACAGATGAAAATCTAGAAGGACAATCTTCTCACGTTAAGCACCGAAATTTTACTAAATGGGTCAGCGACATGAAGCCAAGATGGCACTTAATGAAGCATATCCCAAACAAATATCCTTATCAGGGTGACACAAGGACAGGCTCGTTTGCTGACTTTTTTATCTACGAAGAAGTAGCGAGTTAATTCGCTGACTTAATTGTGAAGTTTAAGGGAATCTTAACTGGGTCAAGTCGTAGTATAAATAATAAGAACTGAAGCTGCTTACACCTTGGCATTGGGAGGAAGTTGTATGGTAGGGTGATGAAGTGCCAGGAGTTGATTTAGATAAAAAGTAGCCCTATATCATACCATAGAAAACTTTTTCAAGAGGTCTAACGAAGGCGTTGTCTAATACTTTGCAATTGTTCAACAGATAAAGGTATATTGAGTTCAGTTTGAATCTCATTTAAAAAGGTGACAACAAGAGGAATATCCAAACCCCAATCTCGCAGTTTTTGGGCTTGACTAAACACAGTTTCTGGCGTTCCTTCTAAGACAACTTCTCCACTTTCCATGACAAATATCCAATCCGCCCAAGCCTCTACAAAGTCTAAATTATGAGTCGCTAACAGAATCGTTGTTCCCTGATTTTGAACTTTTTCGAGGATATTGCGGAAGTTGTGAACTTGTTTAGGATCTAGGTATGCGGTGGGTTCATCTAGTAATAAAAGTTGGGGCTGAAGCACCATCACATCGGCAATTGAAACCCGTTTTTTCTGTCCTAAACTGAGGTAATTAATCGGTGCATCGGCTAAACTGAGGAGATCGAAATCAACTAAGGCTTGTTGAACTCGTTGGCTAATTTCAGCTTCTGGTAATCCTAAATTACACAGTCCATAGGAAATATCTTCTTCAACGGTTGTCGCCACTAATTGCTGTTCGGGGTTTTGAAAGACCAGTCCAACTTGTTGACGAAGTTGATTCAGCGATCGCCTGTCATATTTTAACAGATTTCCTTGCCATTTGATCTGACCCCGTCGAGGACGATATAATCCATTGGCGAGTCGAAATAACGTCGTTTTACCACAGCCATTGCGTCCAATAATTGCACAACGTTGATGTGGCGGAATATTTAACGTTAAATTTTGAACCGCAGGATATTGACTACAGGGATAGATATATTCAACTGCTTCAAAGCTTAAAAGTTCAGAGGTTGGAGACATAATGCCATCCAATATTAATGAATAATAAAATACAGCCACACAAAGCCTCCGCCGTGTAGCGAAAATCAGGTTTATAGCGGCGAATGTACCAAACCCGCAGTTCTCCTGTAAATCCTCTAGAGGTTAATCCGAGCGTAATTTGACGATAGTTTTCTAAGGTTCGCTGAAAGAGTTGACTAATAACAATTCCGATGCTGCGAATTCCGATTTTCCAACCACAATAACCGATTCTTGCTTGTTGGGCGATTAATAGTTCACTGGTGGTTTCTGTCAACATAAAGATAAACCGATATATCAAAGTTAGCAGTTCGGTGATTAAACTCGGACAGCCAAGACTTTTTAATATTCGCACAATTTCAACAAAAGGAACCGTCAGTAAAATAAAGTATAGACAAGAGGTCAGCCCGATTGAACGAGTTAATAAAACACTCAGTTGCTGAACTCCATTTTGACTGAAATACAGGAAAATATTACCGAGACTGATTCCCCAAATCACATCAGGTTGAACTGATGAAATCTCAGAGACCCAAACTCCTCCTAAAATTAAAGCCGGAACACTGCTTAACCAAAACCCAACCGGAATAACCAGCAATTTCAGATAAACGGATGCAGGAATTCGAGCATAACCTATTACCCAAATTCCAATCCAAATTGCTATCAATAATTGTAGGATTCCGGAAGCCGCCCAACTTAAGCAAAATAGAGTCGCTGCAAACAAAAGTTTATGTTCGGGAGGGAGATGACGCAATTGATTAGTATAGGCTAAAGAATCAATTTGATGGTGCATTCGGTTTCGAGTTTATATTCCTAATTTTTACCTTCACGGCGACCTTTATACAAACCAATCACGTAGCCGATAATTCCGGCACCAATTGCGGCTTGAGAAACAAATAGTAAGCTCTCGATTTCGCCGCTCGGAAGTTCAATAATTGGATTAAACCAAGGTTGATAGTTCGGTTGAATTTCGGTAATAGCTTCCTCGGCTTCTCCATCGGCACCTCCGTATTCTCCGCGAACAAATATTAGGGGTAATATTGTTAGAATGAGAACGGCAAAAAGGAGTAAACTATTTTGGGATTTTGAGGATTGAGTTTTAACGGTTTTGGGTTCAGATTGCATGGCTTTTTCCTTGATTCTTTTGCAAGAGTTTGAGGGTTTGGAGTTCTTCTGGTGCGTAGGATTGTAGCCAATTCCAGACGATAACGGTTAGTAAACCCTCGCTAATTGATAAGGGCAGTTGAGTCAGAGCAAAAATGCCTGAAAATTTAAGAAATGAAGCTAAAATCCCTCCACTTGCAGCCGGAAACGCCAGAGCCAATTGTAGAGAGGTGACTAAATAAGTGGCTAAACTTCCGAGCGTTGCAGCCAGAAAAATTCCGATTTTCTGTTGTCCTTGTCCTAAGAAAAGGCGGTAAATTCCATAGGCAATCCAAGGCCCAACAATTGCCATCGAAAACGCATTTGCGCCTAATGTCGTTAAGCCGCCATGAGCGAGTAATACGGCTTGAAAAATTAACACCAAACTCCCTAAAACTGTCATCACAGAAGGGCTAAATAAAACTGCTCCCAGTCCGGTTCCAGTCGGGTGAGAACAGCTTCCAGTAACAGAAGGAATCTTCAGAGCAGACAGCACAAAACTAAATGCTCCGGCTAAAGCGAGTAATAATTTAAGTTCGGGGTTTTGTTTAGTAATTTGGGAAAGAGATTTGACACCAAAAACGAAAAAAGGTAACGCTAAAACCCACCAAAATATTGCCCAACTGACGGGAAGAAAGCCTTCCATAATGTGCATTGCCTGAGCAGGAGAGGCAGCACCTATTACAAGATAAAAGCTTAACCCTGACATCGCGACAAGGCTGAAAAACCGATGAATTCTCGACATCTGTACCTCGCAGATTGAGTGTGAATGTAGATTTCTATGGGCGGGCATCCTGACTTAGAGATTTTGTTAAAGTTATTAAGTTTAAATCCTTAAGTTTAAATCCTTAAATCTCAAACTTAAACTTCAAGCAAAATCTGATCACAGTTGCGGGACAGCGTTGGATTTTCACCAAACTTTCCCCGTTACCTCTAGTGGCTGTTCCCCACCAGAACCGATAGATGCTGTATCATACCATGAAAACTTACAAATTCAAAATTTTGCGGCGATCGCTCTGGAATTGTACTCTAGTTTACCAAAATTCAGGGAATAAGGCTCTTCCAGTTTGCTCCTCAACAATTCCATCCACTTTCAGTCGATAATCTTGCTGATATTGTTTAACTGCGGCTTCAGTTTGTAGCCCGAAAACACCATCAACAGCTAAATGAAATCCTAAATTATTCAGACGATTTTGTAGTCGAATGACTGCTTCCCCTCGACTGCCTTGATGTAAAATAATTTGAGCTAAAAAGGCTTGAAGATAACAATTTTGAGGGCTCATAATCAATACTCCGATGAACATTTGTGCATGGTTCCAATCTAAGCAGGCGTTCATCCTTTGCACAGTCGCTTCTTTGAGTGAATTGTTCTCATGCTGTCCCAAACTGTCCCAAACTGAGATAGTTATGACTATACTAATAAGAGAGTTGTTAAGAAATGTAACGAGATGCGAGACAAAGTTGCGGTTATTGTTGGAGGAACAGGCGGAATTGGTTCAGCAGTCGCTCGGAAGTTGGCTGAATCTGGGGTGAAATTGGTCTTAGCCGCCAGAGATAGCCACAAATTGGACGCTTTAGCCCAAGAGTTAGGCACAGCAGATGTTCTAGCGGTTTCAACAGATATCACAGACCCTCAGCAAGTCGAAGAACTGATGGGGAAAGCCGAAAATCATTTTGGCAAAATTGATATTTTAGTGAATGCTGCTGGGGTCGGAATTCTTAAGCAGTGGAACAAAATCGAACCCGCTGACCTTGATGTCCAGTTAGATTTGAATCTGAAGGGAAACTTCTACACAACTCAAGCCGCAGCTAACCGGATGAAGCAGCAAAAATCCGGTCATATTTGTAATGTTATCGGCATTTTAGGCAAACATTCGATGGCAATGGGGAGTGCTTATTGTGCGTCTAAATTTGGGGTTGTCGGCTTTAGTAAATGTATGGCGGATGAGATGCGGCGATATGGGATTAAATTTACGCTATTCTATTTTGGAGGGGTTGATACTCCATTCTGGGATAATGTTAGTTTAAAAGTTGATCGTTCAAAAATGCTCAGTTCAGAAACAGCCGCTAATGCGATTATGTTTGCACTCTCCGCCGAACCTCAAGCTGTTCCAATGGAGATTAATATTCAGCCTGATAGCCACTTATTCTTCTAGCAATTCAGAATAGGGAATCAGGAATTGGAGTAGTCGTTTATTGATACCAAACAGCAGTAGTTTATGATGCACTTTGATCATCTTCATTTTTATGTCACCAATGCTCAAGCCTCACGAGATTGGTTCATTCAAAAATTAGGGTTTCAAGCTCAGGGATGCGTGACTTCCTCTCATATACACACAGAAATTGTACAGCGAGGAAAAGTTTATTTTCTCTTATCTTCTCCTGTTAATAATCAGGGTCCAGTTGCTGAATATTTGCATCAACATCCGCCGGGTGTCATCGATGTCGCCTTTCAAGTTGATGGTATTGAGTCTGTGGTTCAAAACATGAAGGCTGAAGATGTAAAAGTTATCCAACCGATTCAGCAATATTCTATTGATAATAGCTGGATTAAATGGTGTACAGTTGTCGGTTGGTCGGGCTTACATCATACTTTGGTTGAACAGCAGAGTTCTCCGCACTGGAAATTGCTACCCTCTGTTCCTTTTCCTATTCCCTGTTCTGAGGTTTATTCTAATATTATTGCCATCGACCATACGGTTTTAAATTTGAATTCAGGAGATTTAAAACCAGCCGTAAACTGGTATAAACGGGTTTTTGGATTAGTTGAAAAACAGACCTTTGATATTCAAACAGAGCGTTCTGGTTTGTACAGTCAAGTCTTAGTTAATCCCGAGAATACTGTCAAATTTCCCATTAATGAACCGACTTCAGAAACTTCTCAAATTCAGGAATTTATAGACTATAATCGAGGCCCAGGAATTCAGCATATTGCCCTGAGAACTGACAATATTATTCAGCTTGTGCCGCAGTTAAGACAGCAGGGATTGCCCTTTATTTCTATCTCTCCTTTTTATTATCATCTGCTTAAAGAAAAAAACAAGATTCAGGAGTTTTCATCAGAGGAATGGCAACAAATTCAACAATCCGAAATCCTGCTTGACCGTTCAGAGTTGGATGCAATCTTATTACAAATTTTTACGCAGCCAATTTTTGATGAACCGACCTTCTTTTTTGAGTTTATCGAACGTCGAAAACGCTTTTCAAACGGCTATTTAGTCGAAGCAGATGGCTTTGGAGAAGGCAATTTTCAAGCTTTATTTGAGGCAATGGAACAAGAGCAAATCAAGAGAAATGAAAATCAAAGTATAGAGAGTTTGTACACTACCAAGGACTACCAACAATCGTAAAAGCAGCCCAGATGTAGGGGTCAGAAAACATTTCAACTCCTGATGTTGCCAATTCTGGCGGTAAAGGAATTTCGCGACCCGGTAAAATTAGGGTAGAATCTTCAATGCGAACTTCACCTCGAATTAAAGCAATTTGAGCTTGTCTTAAAGCTTCAGCTTTGATGGGGGCTTGAGTTAATTGTTGATAGAAATCTGCCATCAATACAAAGGTCGCTTTGTCACCCACTTTCCACAAACTCGCCACCACTGACTCCACTCCCGCTTTCGCCGCAAATCCTGCAAATCCTAACTCAGCTTGACGATTTCCGATAGCAGTTTGACACGCACTTAAGACTAATAACTTGACTGGAGGTTGATTCCATCCTAACTCTCGAACTTGGTCTAATCTTAACTTCTCATCCCAAAATTGAATATAAGAATTCTCAGGTTGTCCCCCTGGAAATTCCGCATGAGTGGCGAGGTGAACAATCCCAAAAGGAGTCGCTTCTCGTTCTGCTTTTAAATTTTCAATGGTGAAGTTTTCATTTAAAAATAGTTCTCCATTCCATAAATTTTCAGCAATGGTTTTGACTTCTGTTGACACCGCAGGTAAATCACTTAAAGCTGAATCAGCCGGAAATTCTGTGGAACCCATTGCCAAAATTCGCGCTGTTTTAACATCACTAAATCGAGTTTCTGTCAAGGTGAGGCTTGGTGTCAGTCCGACGCTATATTTTTCTACAATAAATTGCTCTCCATCATGTAAAACTGCAAGCGGTAAAGACCGTAATCCTTCATCCATAATAAATACAATATTGCCAATTTCTTGCTCTTCTAACGCTGCTTCTAAGGGGGCAATTAACCATTGATAAAATTGTTGAGCATGAGGTAAAAAAGAGTTTCTCGTTCTGCGAGTTGAGGGCAAAATTTCCTGTAATAAACGATTTCTTCTGAGTAAAACTTCCTGACGAGTCACCCCAGAAATCCGCTTACGAATCGGTTGACCTTCGGCTGTAATCATCACTAATTCAAGTTGGTCTGTTCCGCCTCTCAATGTATTATTATCGGGATTTGAGTCAGCAGAATCAACAACATCCAGTTCATTTTCCTGGGTTTCGAGGTCATAGTCAACCGGAACAAAATTAACATAAATCACCGCAGGTTTAACGCCTGTAATTCCTGCAATTTGACTCAACGCATCACAGGTTTCAACTAATCCTTTTGCAGACTTACTTTCTGAGATTCCCCAATATTCCTCGAAATCTTGAGTGTATCCTTGTTCAACCGCTAAAATCCCTGCATCCACTGGGCTACAAGGCAAATTTGTGGAGATACCCAAGGGTTCAAGCGGTTCTTTTCGGGGTAAAATCTCTTCTGGAAATTCAGGTTCATCGGGAGTGGGAACAATATCATCAGTTTGAATTGCAATATCTCCAAGGGTAAAAGATTCCGGGAATGAGTTGGGAGAATTAATCGTAAATTCACCCGTTGTAATGGCGGCGGCGGTTCCATTTTCTCCAGTTGTTAAGTTGGTATCTCCCACTTCAAAAGTTGCTATCGGTTCAGTGGCTAAACCACCTTGATGTCGAATTGTAATCGAACCGCCTCCCTGTCCACCTGCGGTTGAAATACTCGCATTAACATTATTTTGGTCGGTAAAAGATTCAGTGACTCGAACAAAACTACCTGTTGATTCAAGGAAGACATCTCCACCTTGACCATTCGGTCCACCTTGGGCGTTAATCGACTCAACTTCTACATCACCAACCGGGTCAAGAATCACGTTTCCGCCATCACCATTACTTCCACTACTATCAATGGTTCCAGTTGTAATCGAAGTGGGTGCGATAACTGTAATATTACCGCCTGTTAAACCCGAACTGTTCAAATTTTCAGTAACAATTGTTCCCTCTGTTGCTGTTACATTAATATCTCCACCTTGACCTTGAGGGTTACTTGAATTGAGGTCAACTTCACTGTTAATATTATTAGCAGAGAGGTTAATATTTCCGCCAGTGGTTTCGATATTTCCCGTTCCTAGAATTTGAATATCATTCTGACTCTCAATGCGAAATTCTCCACCATTAGTCTGGATACTTGGATTATTCAGAGGTGAGTTTTGAGTCAAGTCGAGAGTAATATTTCCGCCCCCTGTCGTTAAATTCGTCGAACGACTGATTAAATTATTGGTATTAATTGAACCATTGGTTGTCGTCAGCGTGATATTACCATTGGGATTGATAATATTACCGACATTAATATTTTGATTCGCATCGAGGGTAATTGCGGCGTTATCAGTTCCGCTTATCACAAATTCAGTTGATTCAATGTTTGTACCCGACTGAAGCAGAACGGGGTCACGAAATTCTACATTTCCTCTGGTGGTAATGGTTCCGGTATTGCGGCTACCCAAAGTAATGGAATTGAAGCCATTTTCCAGGAAATTTAACTCAGTATTGGTTAAGTTGAGACTGTTGGGGTTGTTGGTTGTTCCGCCGATTTCTAAAGGTAAATTTGCGGTAAAGGGTTCTATGGTTAAATTGATGTTCTCACCCGAGACACTATTATTAAAGTTGATTTCATCACCGATTAAGATAACATTATTCAAAATATTCACAGCATCACCATAATTCTGACCATTCTCTCCAGTTGTGGTAATATTCGCTGTAATTTCAGTGGTTCCGGCTGCATCTGTTGTTAAACTATTCGCGTTTACTGTCCCATTAAATTGAGTTGTTCCACCACTATTAACCGTAAGTCCACCTAATACATTTTCACGACTTCCAACGGTATCGAGAGAAATATTCCCATTCTCTGCGTTCAGTGTGAAGTTATTCCCAGTTCCGCTTATCGGACTATTACT
>JBCBCI010000033.1:0-57646 GCA_038530755.1 Cyanobacteria bacterium J06592_8
AATTGCCGGACAGGAGGTATTAATACAGCGTGTCACCGCCTCATTCTGGGGCTTGACAACGGGTTGACCACACTCCGGGCAGTGGGTCGGCATTTGAACGGGTTGGGCGGCTTCCGGGCGTAATTCCGGGAGTACATGAACGACTTCCGGGATGATTTCCCCGGCTTTGCGAACAATGACAGTGTCACCCAAATGCAGATCGAGTTCAGTGATGCGATCGCTATTATGCAAAGTCGCCCGTTGGACAGTCGTTCCGGCTAGTTGTATAGGTTCTAACTCAGCCACCGGAGTTAACGCCCCAGTTCGCCCGACTTGAACGGTAACGGCTTTGAGGAGGGTGGGGGCTTCTTCGGCGGGATATTTCAGGGCGATCGCCCATCGAGGAAATTTTTGTGTAAAACCGAGTTGTTGTTGAAGGTTGAGGGGATTAATTTTAACAACGACTCCATCGGTCATGTAGGGTAAATTTTGGCGACGATTATCCCAGTCTTGAAAATAGTTTTGAACGTCTATTAATGAGGGACATTGTTGACGATTGGGATTGACTTTAAATCCGATTTCTTGTAGAAACTCTAAACAGTCCCATTGGGTTTTCAGTTCAATTTCATCACTTAAATGTAGAGTATAAGCGAAAAAGTCTAACTGTCTTTGGTCAACAATTCTAGAGTCAAGTTGTCTTAAAGTTCCGGCTGCTGCATTGCGAGGATTTGCGAATACAGTTTCACCGTTTTGTTGTCGGTCTTGGTTGATTTTTTCAAAAACTTTTAGAGATAAAAAGGCTTCTCCTCGAACTTCTAATCTTGAAGGTGGATTTTCCAGATTTAGCCGTAGCGGGATAGATCGAATCGTTCTAACATTTTGGGTAATTTCTTCCCCTGTTACGCCATCTCCACGAGTCGCCCCGCGAACTAACACTCCGTTTTCGTAGGTTAAAGCGAGGGCAGATCCGTCTATTTTTAGTTCACAAATATAGAGATTTTCCCCTAAACTACTTTCCGAACTTTCTGCTGTTTTTAGAAGCTCTCTTGGTGCGCGTTCCCTCTCTTGCAAACTTCGCTCTCGACGGAAACCGCCTGTCTTGGTTGGCGTTCCCATGGCGAGGAAACCTCGCCGGGTTCCAACCGCAAGTCGCGAGTTTGCGCTTGCGCCCGCAGGTGGCGCGGGGTCGCACCGCTTCTTCCACTTTTCATCCCAAGCGTTTAGTTCTTCTGTATTAAAGGCATTTTCTAGACTGTAAAGAGGAATATTATGTTGAACAGATTCAAATTGGGTTGCAGGTTTTTCGCCGACTCGTTGAGTTGGGCTATCTGGAGTAACGAGTTGGGGATAATCTGTTTCTAATTGTTGAAGTTCTCGATACAAGCGATCGTAGACAGAATCCTCTAGAGTCGGTGCATCGAGAACATAGTAGGCATAGCTTGCGTGTTGTAGCTTTTGCCTAAGTTGTTGAACGCGCTGTTGAATTTCTGGTGTTAGTTGTTCCACAGGATCTTAACTGAAACTTCCCTCACGCTTAATCATAAATGAAAGTGCTATACGAGAAATGTTACAGATTTAATTCCGTTAATTCGCTAAATTTGGGAAGTTCGTGATCGTCATCCATCTCTTCCAAAGAAACACCACCATTAGAATGAGAATCTAGGTGAGTATTATGAATTTCCTGAACAATACGAGATTCATTTTCGACTTGGAACACATTCGCGTATAAATTAGCAACGACTTGTTTTCCTTCTTGAGTGAGTTCCAAATACCTTAATGCTGCTGGAATATAAGGGAAAACACCATTCCAGTAGAATTTTGCGTAGTTTGTGCGTAAATCTCCTGGCGTTTTGTAACCTAGAACTTTATTCGTTCCGACTTCTTCAAACTCGTAGAACAATGCACTAATTTTCTTTAGGTAGCGAGGATCGCTCAGTTGACCAATTAAATCTGCCGCCCGTGCTAAACCGGAATAATTATTTCTATCTTGATAGGTTTCATCGGCTGGAACGGGAAAACGAGTCAGTTCAATATTCCGTTTAACTTGTTCTGCGTCAATTAATTTATGTCCGCCAAATCGTTCATCAATGACTAACTTTCCTCGGTCTACATGATAGGGGGTTAAACTAGCGGAGGTCGCACCCACAGGAATAGACACCATACCATCTCCAATCCCTGTGGCGTAGAGTCCATTAATTTCTTGGTCATTGCGACAAACGCCTTTTACATAACCAATATCGTGACAGAGTAAGGAAATAATAAAGTGTAACCAATCCTCTGGAGTCACACCCCCTTCTCGGATATGTTTTCCGCGCATGATATCCTGACCTACCAAGGTCACTAACATGGTATGTTCAACGTTATGATAGAGGGCATCACAGTTGGCAATATTTTCAAGTGCCATTGTTCCGACCCAAGCAATAATTTCAGGATAATCTGGCTTAAACCCGCCATAGGTGCGACGGTAGCCTGCTTGCAATCGTTCTAAAAAGGCATCTACAAGAATAGCAGTAGCATTAAACATATTCAGAACTCAACTTTAGGGTTTTAGGGTTTGAGCTTTTCTGTGAAATTTAGGCCTTGATAATCTTTCAGCTAGATCCGCGATCTAGAAAGGGTTTATTCAAGCTCAAGTTTTTATAGGGTTAGGGGTATGTCTTATTATATTTCGACTCTCAATATTTCGGCAGGATCGAGACCATTTTTTTGAACTTTATTTTTTGATCTTAATGATGTTCACAGGTTAGAAAGGATTTGTCGAGTACAAACCCCTTCTCCTGTTGTTCTCAAAAAAGGTCAAAGTCTATCGGCGGCGTCTACCTCCAGAAAAGCCTCGACTGCGAGAACGTCCTCCACTCCCAAAGCTAGGACTTCTTTTTTGAGTTTGAGAGGGACGAGTTTGATTAGATCGTTTTAGGTCACTCGAACCCACACCCGACCCCGTTGAACGATTTCTTTCGGGTGAAGTTGAACGAGTAGTCCGATTTCGCGAAGGAGAGGTGACGTTACCCGTTGTTCGCAATACTTGACGATTTTTCACCGCCGCCGGAGGTGTGTTATAACGAGAGCGATAATCCCGAACTGCGGTATCGTAAGTGTTACCATAGCCGCCATATCCTGTTAAGAATCCACCCGGTTGATAAGCTGGAGGAACATAATAACGAGGTGTAAATAAGGAGTTGGCGATCGCACTTCCGATAAAAGCACCTGCAAAGGGTTGCCAAAAACTCGACTGTTGACGTACTACAACGACTTCTTGACGACCTGTATTGGGATCGGTGCGGGTTTCAGTGACGTTGTGAACGTATTCGATTTTAAAGTCTTCGCTCAGATAGAGTGTTGCCTCATTGCCTTGAATTTTAGCATAGACGCCTGTTCCGGCTGCCACTTGTTCTTCTGTCAAACGAGCCATTTGCAGGTTTGTCGTCTGATAAACAGGTGGCGTTCCAGGTGGTGTATTCAACAGCATTAAGCTATAAGACCCATCCGCATCGTTATATTGTGCCTGTTGAACGGGATATTCGCCTTGCTGAACTTGAGAACGGTTCGGGCGAGAAACTTGTTGAGTCGGGGTGTTGTTATACGTTGATGTGTTCGACGAACCACAGGCTAGAGTTGTCCAACACAACGACAGCGACATTAAAACAATGATGAATTTACGCAACATATAGAAATCTTGGTTGTTTGAATTAAATTAGTAAACTGCGCCCTGAAAGCAAAACGCTACAGCGGAATCAGTTCCGGGAAGTTCTGCAACAGTTGATCGCTGGTGAGTTCATCTCCAAAACGAGCGGGAGAATAATGAAACTGAACAGCCCGCAAACGGTGCTGATAATGCAGGTTGATCATCGCTTTTAAGCCTTGCTGCATTGCTTCCAAACTCGCCAGATCGGTTTCAAGATCCCGAACTTCCCCCTCACAGGCTATTGTAATCATTACGACCAAATTAGCTGTTGCGCTTAGAGATAAGGGAACATCAGGGTCATCCGCTAAATCTTCCATCGGTTGTGAAAGATAACGCTGTGCGGAGTCAGTGAACAGTTCATCCACATAATCTGCTGCTTCTCCTTCATCCCAAAGAACATCCCCTTCATTGCTCGCAGATTGCCAATTGATATCGTACTGGAGTAGGTTTTGACAAATTTCCACCAATCCTTCCCCCAATACTTCTAAATCTCCCTCTGACTCAACCGCATTACGAGCCACTTGGTTGAGAACACCGAGTAAAGGCGAAACCTCTGTTCCCCCTAGATGGAGCATCACCCGAGAAACCACGATCCGAGTTTTGCCCAAAAATTGATTAAAACGACTGCCCAGAGAAGCCATAATTGAATGATTCCGAACGGAAACCGGAGTGAATTAAGCTATAGTTCTAGGATATCGCGTTTGCTTGTTCGGATAATCCCCAAATTTGTGTGGAGAACATCCAAATGCTTTAGAATTACTAGGAATATTTTTATGACTCAAGAGCCTGCTTCTCCTAATTCTACTCCGGCTGCTGAAAAGCTGAATTTTTTCACTAAACTTGCTTATGGGGCTGGGGATCTAGGAACTGCGATTACTGCTAATCTTTTAGCCTTTTTTCTATTAGTTTTCCTCACGAATGTCGCGGGCTTACCTGCTGGACTGGCGGGCAGTATTTACATGATTGGGAAAATTTCGGATGGGATCAATGATCCGATTATTGGTGTTTTAAGCGATCGCACGGTTCATCCTTGGGGACGGCGTTATCCTTGGATGGTGTTTGGGGCGATTCCGTTCGGATTTTTCTTCTTGTTACAGTGGATTGTTCCGAGTACCAATATTTGGGTTTTATTCTGGTACTATGTGATTGTTTCTGTTCTCTTTAATCTCTGCTACACCATTGTTAATTTACCCTACGCGGCACTCACGCCTGAACTCACCTCAGACTACCACGAACGCACCAGTTTAAATAGTTTTCGGTTTGCTTTTTCGATTGGCGGTAGTATATTCTCGCTGATATTAGCCCTAATTCTTTCTCAATTTTTTCCGAATCCCAAAACATACTATTTTATTTTAGGATTAATTTGCGCCATTATTTCAGTTGTTCCGATTTTTTGGTGTGTGCTGGGAACTCGTCATCGCACTCTTCCTGCTTCTAATTCCTCCTCAAACCCAACAACAGATTCTACTGATTCTTCCGATAATATTCCCTTTATTGAACAAATCAAAATTGTTTTTAAAAATCGTCCCTTTTTATTTGTAACGGGGATTTATTTATGTTCATGGTTAGGCGTTCAACTCACTGCTGCAATTTTACCCTACTACGTTGAAAATCGAATGCAGCTTTCCGCTACCGATTTTCAGTTAGCTGCGATCGCAGTTCAAGGAACAGCTATTCTGATGTTATTTGTTTGGAGTCGAGTTAGTAAACGCTATGGAAAACGAGCCGTTTATTTCATGGGAATGAGTTTGTGGTTAATGGCTCAAATCGGACTCTGGTTTTTGCAACCGGGTCAAGTCACTTTAATGTATATTTTAGCAGTCTTAGCTGGTTTTGGTGTTTCGATTGCTTATCTGATTCCTTGGTCAATGATTCCCGATGTTGTCGATCTCGATGAATTGAATACTGGAAAACGACGAGAAGGAATCTTTTATTCTTTTATGGTTTTTTTACAGAAATTAGGATTAGCCGTCGGACTTTTTCTCGTCGGACAATCTTTAGAAATTGCCGGATTTATCTCACAAACTCCCGGACAACCTGTTCCAGAACAACCGGATTCTGCTATTTTAGCAATTCGAGTCGCGATCGCGCCCATTCCTGCAATTGTTTTAATTCTTGGAATAATTCTGACCTACTTTTATCCGATTACAGAAGCTGTACACGATGGCATTTTATTGAAACTCAATGAACGTAAACGTCAACAAGAAAATCCTTAATTTTTACCGGAATCGTTCTGATCATTTTCCTAATCAGTTTGCTGTAATAACTGCTCCGAATAAAATCCATAAATTAGACCCGAAGAAATGACGGCTGCAAAAAAACACCAAACCGAGATGAAAGCATAATCAAAATGTAGTTTAGTCAGAAGAAAAGCCATCAGAAGTAACCCTCCTAAATAATTGAATCCTCTGTTTTCTGAAAAAAACAAAGCCGTTAAACAGACAAGAACATACAAATAAACTCCCAAATCAGGAGAAATCAACCCATAACTCAGAACATAGATTTGATATTGAATTGAACCATTAACAACACTAACCGATAACCAATCCGGGTTGAGGAGTAGAGGAAAATAAAGAAAAACTCCATAAAGAAAGCCCATAACAGTTAGTCCAACCCAGACTTTCCTAAAGATTTTTCGGGTCTCTATCGCGAGTACAGAAACTGTCATCCAGAAAAGCCACAGAAAATGAGAAAAGAACACAAAACCCAGTGCAAAAATTGGGGTGGCTTGAGGAACAGTTGTATTAAAAGAAAGCCAAACCAAGCCTTCAAACCCCTGTTGAATCCCAAAGAGGATAGGAACAGTTGCCATCGGTAAATATCGATAGGAATGGGTTTGAATGACTCGACTAACACAATAACTTCCAGATGAGATCAGTAGTGTACTCGCAGTAAAACTTGCTGATGCGGAAAAACACATAGAGTTTACGCTGGGGGAAGAACAACTTTTCGAGTTAGACCTAACAATTGCAAGATTCTAATCACCCACCAAGTCGAGTCAATTTCCCACCATTTCCACCCGGCTTTTGCAACTTTGGGATAGGCATGATGATTATTATGCCATCCTTCTCCATAGGAGATAATAGCAGCCCACCAGAGGTTACGAGAGTTGTCAGCAGATTCAAACCTGCGATCACCTCTGATGTGAGTCGCTGAGTTGATTAACCAAGTGCAGTGCCAGAGTAGAACAGTCCTAACAAATATACCGTAGATTACAAATGACCATCCGCCGAGACAGTACAATAATATTGCTAAGGGAATCTGTAACAGTAAGTGGCAGCGGTTTAACCAACGGTAAAACACTTGTCGGTCTAAGTCAGGGGCATATTTGCGGTAAACTTGATAGTTAAAAACTTGTTCTCGTTTATAGAATAGCCAGCCCATGTGACTCCACCAAAACCCCCGTCCGGCTGAGTAAGGATCTAATTCATTGTCTTCAGTATGGGCGTGGTGTCGGCGATGTGCGGCGACCCAAATAATCGGCCCTCCCTGTACAGCTAGTGCGCCACTAATTGCTAATATATATTCGAGCCATTTAGGGACTTGTAAACTGCGGTGAGAGAGAAGACGGTGATATCCTAAACAGATTCCTAAGCTACCGAAACACCAATGGAGAAAGAGAGTAACAGCAATAGCAGACCAGGAAAAGGAAGATAATGCTAAAAGTGCCAATATATGGAAAATCGCGAAAAAAGCGACCGATATCCAGTTTACCGGATATGATTGACGACTTGATGAAGGGTCAGAAATGGAATGAGTCATTAAATCTGTTGTTGAATGAATTACTGATACAAATTAATTGGTTTGCTGACGGGTAATATGTCTATAGAAATTTCTTACACAAATAAACAGAAATTGTCTCCAAAATATAAGGGTGTAGAGAGTTCAGGTTCGGAGACTAAATCTATGCGATTAGATTGAAAACCGAAAAATTATTTCTACATAGCTTCAGGATAACACTAATGCTGTCAAAACGAATACTACTCCGGAGAGATTTAATCTGAGGTTAGTGATAGGTTGATCTATAACTAAAGAGTGATTTTTTCCACAAAAGTTGGATCAATCTTGACTTGGAGTAAAATTTCAGTTAAAATTTTTATGATTTATTGTTAGATGAATTCCGCTTCTGTACTGAGTTAGAAGTTGAGCGACGAGTTGATGAGGATTTACGTTTTTTTGTCGGTGATGTTGAGAAAAGTAATCCCGAAATTCCTTTTGTTTTAAGACGTTTGTAACCCGATAAAGTCCAATCACTGAGATAATGGCTCATTGCTCCTAATTCTAAACCAATAAAGATCGCGCACCACTCCCTCGCATCTTGAGAGAGCGATCGCAATAACATCCGAGTAATCTCCGACAAATTCCATTCAATTTCCCAAACATAGCCTGCAATTAGAACAACGCAGATCGTCCCCATTACTAACCAAATACTGAGATAAAGAACTCTCACCGCAGTTCCCATAATTGGTCCATGAGAAAGAAACGAACGGTGGCGAACACTTTTTTGATAAGGAAGCCACAGCCAACGAAGCCAACCCCATCGCTGAAAATGGTAAGAGCGACGAATATCCAGATCGGGGCCAAACATCAAGCCACTAAACAGAAAACAGCCCGCTACAATTAAAGTCAGATGGCTACTGCGAGTCTGTCCAAAAGTGATACCTGCGACAACAGGTAAGCTCCACAACGTAATGCGATCGTGAGTTTGACCAGAGGGCATAGACAGGAGTTCAGCAGATTTCTCATCTGAGCAAAATAAATTGTACCTATTCTACAATTTGGTGCTATAATAGTGAAAGACTAAAAAAGGGCGATTAGCTCAGTGGTAGAGCGCCTGCCTTACAAGCAGGATGTCACTGGTTCAAGTCCAGTATCGCCCATAGCGGAAAATTCTTCAATTGTCAAGGTTCTAGCGTGTGACCAGTCACTTCGTTCCTGACTGATTCCCTCATATTTCCCTCAAAAATTAAAGTATAAACGCAAAACCAGGGATTGTCGATCCCTTGATTAATTTTTCAACCCCCACAAGTTAGACCAATCTGTCAAATACAAATTTAGATACTCAGCTTATCAGCCTCTGTCGTCAATGTCCCACTCGGTCTGAGCTTTAGTTCTCATATATTATTTTTGTTCTTATATAAGCTCACTTACATCAGAATTCAAATGTCTTAGGTTGGTTGTAATCAAGGAGTTAACTCTAACAAAACTCAACTAAGATGAAGTATGAGTCGTCAACCAATCACTGATTTCTTGTTTTAACCATTCCAACTCTTCCAAATTCAATTGTTGTCCAAGATGATAGGTTTTGCGTTGGGAAATAAAAAACATCATTTGTTTATAAATCGCAATTTCTAAGGTCGGATCAACCTGACCATTTCCAGCTTGAGTTTGAGTGATATTAATATTTTGAATTTCTGATAAGTTAACAACCTGACGTTTGGGAAAACCGAGAGACTTACGATGAATTTCTAAATGCTCTTGGTTTAATTCTAAAGAAACCCGTTCAAAATAGTCAACTCCAGAATTCAGCAATAAAATTAATAAAATCAATCCAGTAGGTACACCTAAAATCAGTAAAATTAGAGGAAAAAAGAGAATCGAAGACATTAAATTCCAGCCAATTTTATCTAGAGGAAGTGGCAACAGCCATAGCACCCAACTCGCTAATATCACCACTGCTACCATTTGCAGTTTCACAAATAAACGCACAGATAAAAGCCGTTCTCTCCAGTTGACAAGGCTCTTTTGTAAAGAATATTTACTCGGACGCAAATATTCAATTGAAAACCGAGATGGAATTTCAATTTTGAGTATTTTTTCAGATTTATTCAGGCGAATCCCTGTATTTTTAGGAGATTGTATCGGAGCAGAAATCGAAGCATGGAGAGCAATTAAAGCTTGAGCTGCATCTGTATAACGTCCCGAAACTGAGGGATGAGTTAATCGTTCTAACCAGGTAGAAAATTGAGGATCTATAGAAGAAGATGCTCGATCTCGAAACTGAATTTGTAGATTATCTTGGGGTAAATCGGCTGGAGAAATCCCTGTTAATAAATGAATTAAAGTTGTTCCCAAGGCATATAAATCTGAAGCGGGAACAGCCTCACCCCCAAACTGTTCAATCGGTGTATAACCGTAAGTTCCGACAACGGTAAAGGTTGCACCCGGAGTTCGGGGTTGAATTTGCACACAGCCAAAGTCAATTAGATGAATATGATTATCGGTACCCCAAATTAAATTGCTAGGTTTAATATCTCGATGTAAGATTGGGGGATCAAGCTGATGTAGATAATTAAGAATTTCTAAAACTTCGGCAGCAATCCATTGGATTTGCGTGGGTGTAAATTTTTGTTTTTTTTCTAATCGTTGTTTGAGGGAAACCCCAGGAACATATTCCGTGACCAAACAAAACCAAGGATTTAAACGATTAATCGCAAAATAATCCCGATAACGAACAAGACGAGGATGATTAAGCTGTTGTAGAATTTGAGCTTCTCGTTCAAGGAGTTTCAAGTCATCCCAATCCATTGAGCCACTCAATGCTAACAATTTTACAACAACTAGATCTTTAAACTCTAGGTCTTCAGCCAACCAGGTTTGACGAACAGAGTTATGATTGAGAGCGTGTTTCAGCCGAAAGCGACTATTGAGGACTTCGGGAGTGGATAGCATGAGTTCGGGTTGGAATTAAAAATATCTATTAATCTCATTGTACCGATATAAGACAGCAATCATCATCTTAATTGTAATTAGTGATTTTCATAGTCTTATGAAACTCTATCTTACTGATAAAATAATAATAGAAGTCAAAAAACATAATTCTAAACTCTATTGAACAGATAACCTCGAAACTTTTCAACCTCTATTATCAAACTATTATTCTTTAAATAGGGTGGCTCTATTTTTGCAAACTAGACGCTTTTTAAGATTTCTTTTTCATCACAGCACCGAATACCAATGCCGTTAAACTCCCTAAAATGCTCAAAGGTTCAGGAACAGGTTTTGGATCAATATTTTTAGGGGTTAGAGTCACTTCATCAATTAATAATCCAGAATCTACAGCAGAGTCTAATACGTCTAATACCCCAATTCCCAGCTTAATTGTTTCTGAAGTATCAAAGGTCTTAGAGAAAGTTGCAAACCCAGTTTCTTCATTAAAAGAGGAAACAGATGATAGAACAAAAGTTGAATTTGTATCTGCTAACTTCTGACCGACTCCTGCGAGTGAAACAAAAGCCATATCATTAAATACTGTAGGTGTGAACTCATCGGTTAAAAAATTCCATCTAAAGCTTAGAGTTTGTCCGGCTGTAACATCAAACGTTTGACTAATTGCAGACCCTTGAGTGGCGTTTGTCGTACTGAGATTATCAAGAGTACCATTAGATAAGTTCAGGAAATTTTCGATTGCGCGATCAGAATTTGAACCAAAATCTGTTGTTACCAAAGCTTGAAATGTTCCTTCTGTGGGACCTGTTCCAAATGCGTTAGTTTCAATACTGCTATCTCCAATTGTCTGCCACCCTGTAAAGTCTCCAGTCTCGAAACCTCCATTAATAATGAGTGCTTGAGCCGGAGCTGTAACTGCAACAGTTAATGTTGTAATTAGAGTAGAAAATGAATATTTATTTAAGAATGATTGCATAAATTTTTTCCAAGTAATTTTTGTGTTTAGATGTTATGAATTTCTTTATAAATTCAACATAAATAATCGTATTTAGTTCAATTTGAGGTCGTGAAGATGCTCAAAGAAATTATAAATCTTTGTATTATAAATTCCCCGGTTTTTTGCTGTAAATACAATCGTGAAGGAGTCAAAAAGTTCCAGCAGTTAGTTAAGCTGTCAACCCAAAAATGAGATGACGACCGATAGACGTCATCCCAGCCACATAATTTTACAAAAAATAAAATCCTAATCAGGATGAATACAATATTTTTACTGAAGCTTTACATGAGATTGAATAAATCTGGAATAATCAGGCTTGTTTATCAAGAGAGAGAATCTTAAAAAAACTTTTTTTAATTAAGATATTTCTTAATTTTAACCGAGTAAAAATGACTTTTCAAGACGGATCGGGAAGTTGAAAATAGTGAAATCATCTCACAGATAGGTTGTACAGTCTTTGAAATCTACCCTTTTTAAAAGGTTAAGATTAATTTAAAAATAAAATAAAAATTGGTGTGAGAACGTGATGGCAATTGTTCCAACTGCAAATTCAATGAACCGAGGAGCATGAAAATAATGATAGATGAGAACAATATTTAAGATATTCTAGAGGTGATCAACGGTTCAACCTCAAACTTTTATCCTGAATTATGACACTCGGATCAGAACAGCCTGAAATTCTCGAACAACGTCTCTTTTATCGTGGACGTCGCTTTAACTACGAAGTTAACCGTCTTCGCATTCCTAACGGTGCCATCGGTGAATGGGAATGTATTCGTCATCCGGGTGGTGCTTTGGTTATCCCTGTGACTTCCGAGGGAAAATTAGTGCTCGTCAGACAATATCGTTTTGCAGTTAAAGGGCGAACCTTAGAATTTCCCGCCGGAACCATTGATGAAAATGAAGATCCCGCAGATACTGTCAAGCGCGAAATTCAAGAAGAAACAGGCTATCGCGCTCATAAATGGCAAAAACTCGGACAATTTATTCTCGCACCGGGTTATTCTGACGAGGTGATTTACTCCTTTCTAGCTGAAGATTTAGAAAAACTTGAAAAACCGCCCGCCCAGGATGAAGATGAAGATATTGACGTGGTATTAATGACCCCACAAGAGTTAGAACAAGCTATCCTAGAAGGTGAACCCGTAGACTCGAAAACAATTTCTAGTTTATTACTGGCTAAACCCTTTCTCAAAAGCTAACCCGTACTTGGGGAAAGTTAGAGTTAATGCTGATAACAATTCTTGATCAAAGAAATTTGACTTGATTCGTCTCTACCTATCCTTGTAGGGGCGTATACCATACGCCCTGAAAACAGGAGAAACGGTATAAGGTGAGGAAAGAATCGAAAGCGGTTCACTCAAGATTTCAGTTCATTCTGTATTGGTACTTATGTCCGATTTAATTCTATTCTGGCATCGTCGCGATCTGCGAATCTCTGATAATAAAGGATTAGCCGCAGCTTGTAAGAAAAGTTCTCAAGTTGTGGGTATTTTTTGTCTCGATCCGAATATTCTCGAAAGAGATGATGTCGCCCCTGCTAGAGTGAGTTATATGATTGGTTGTTTGCAACAGCTTCAGCAACAGTACCAAAAAGTTGGCAGTCAACTGTTAATTTTACAGGGTCAACCGAGTCAAGCCATACCTAAACTTGCTGAAGCATTAGACACAAAAGCAGTCTACTGGAATTTAGATGTTGAACCCTACGCCAGACAACGAGATCAACGGGTTTCTGAAGCATTAAAAGAAGTCAGTATTCAGGTTGAGACGTTTTGGGATCAGTTACTTCATGCACCTGATACCGTTCTTACGAAAACAGGCAACGACCCCTACAAAGTTTATACACCCTATTGGAAAAGTTGGCAGGCTCGAGACAAAGAAAAACCGATTCAAACCTTTTCTAAAAACTCTACGAATTTAACTGAAAAAGAGTTGGAGATCGCCAAAGAAAACGGAGTAATTGATTTACCAATCGCTGAAGATTTAGGCTTTGCTTGGGAGAATGAATTAATCTTAGAACCGGGAGAAAAAGCAGCTCAAAATTGTTTGGAAGCCTTTTGCGATCGCGCTGTATTTGAATATGATGAACAACGGAATTTTCCGGCAAATCCAGGAACTTCTCAACTCAGTGCAGCCCTCAAGTTTGGTGTGATTGGGATTCGCAGCGTTTGGGCAAAAACCTTAGAGGCCATGGAAAATACCCGCAGTGACGAAGCTAGAAATCAGATTCAAGCCTGGCAACAAGAGTTAGCATGGCGAGAATTTTATCAACAAGCAATGTACAACTTTCCAGAACTGGAAAAAGGATCGTATCGAGAACCATTTAAAGACTTTCCCTGGAGTAATAATCAAGAATATTTTCAAGCATGGTGTGAAGGAAAAACGGGTTATCCGATTGTTGATGCTGCCATGAGACAACTGAATGAAACGGGATGGATGCACAACCGTTGTCGGATGATTGTTGCCAGTTTTCTCACCAAAGATTTAATCATTAATTGGCAGTGGGGCGAGAAATATTTCATGCAAAAATTAATTGATGGAGATTTATCTGCAAATAATGGCGGTTGGCAATGGAGTGCATCCAGTGGCATGGACCCCAAACCCTTGAGAATATTTAACCCCACCACTCAAACCCAGAAATATGATCCAGAGGGCGAATATATTCGTCAATGGCTACCCGAACTCAGCAGTCTAGATACCGCAGATTTAGTCACCGGAAAAATTTCATCACAAGATCGAGAAGCTTGTGATTATCCTGAACCCATTGTTGATCACAAACAACAACAAAAGCAGTTTAAGTCCTTGTACAAACAACAAAAAGACGCATCTTAAGTCTTACTACTCTTCAGTCTTACTACTGTATGTTTAGAGTTGTACTTGAGTGTAGAGAGTTTGGGCTGAAACCCAATTACAAACAATCAAAAAATAATCAGTTTGTAGTTGCGCTTGAATGCAGAAAGTTCGGGCTGAAGCCCAACTACAAATCATTTAATTTATGCAGAACGTAACCAAGAAGACTGAATTTGCTGTTTTTGAAGTTTGTGCATATGTTCAAACAATTTCCAGCAATATTCTTGAGTCAGTCCACAGGTGACAGCACCTCGTAGAACCACATTAAAATACCAATCATTCGGAGCCAGTTCTTGAGGTAATTTATGAATGACCGTGTAGGTGCGAACATGAGGATAAGCCTGGCCGTTACAATGAACCTCAATTTCTTCCGGTTGATAGCCACCAATATGAACGCCGCGACAAGCATCAAACCGAACTTCTTCCCGTTCATCCAGTAAATCAATCAGGCGTTGAGGAAGCTGATAAAGAACGCCTTCTACACAAGAATTTTGATCTTTAACAATATCAAGCACACCACAACTTCGACGTTGCGATCGCCGATAAAAACCCAGTCGATATCCATCCAAAATTGCAGGCCCAATCACATACTGATAGGTTGATTCTCCCATCGTTCGCTGTAGATCGACCGGACACATACAAGAACCATAAGCGAAGTAATAGAATGACTCCTCAATTGGGAAAGGCTGTGGTTTAGTTTGACTCCACACCTCCAACTGATTGTTAAATCTCCGCTGAGAATTGATGCTCAACTTGACCTCCTTCTCCTCTCAAACCGACAATCTCTAGAAGAAAATTGCATGAATCTGCTGATTCAGTCTCCCACAACCTGTATGGGAATAACAAATCAGCGATCAAATAACAAAGCAATCACCGCTTGATACCAATCTCCAAATTTTGTTGAGATCTCTCTCCGTTGCGGGAACTTGTGTTATTCTAGCAAGTCCACAATTAAGCATACTATTTCAATTGATGAAGGGGAGATTCAACGGATACAGATTTTGTTTTAGCTCAGACAATCATCAGCCAAGCCTCTCTGTCAGTGGGGATAATCTGTGGTATGATTCACTAGCTTGTGGCTAAATTATCGATAGCTGAAAGGTTCGCTCAGTTCACGTCCTTACTCTGTTAAGCATGGGAAAAACACTATTACTGCGCTGGTTCTTCCCCAGTTTAGTCAGTCTATTTTTATTCGTCTCTCCGGCAGAAGCCGCTCAACTGCAATTCTGGCGATATGAAGCTTCCCAGAATCGACTTTCTTTCACCACTCAAGGCGGAGTTCAACCAACAGCATCTTTATTGGCGAACCCCACTCGTTTAGTCATTGATTTACCCGGAACTCAATTAGGTAGCGTGACTCGCAAACAATCTTTTGGGGGCGCTATTCGAGAAATTCGTCTGGGTCAGTTTAATGCTCAAACGGCTCGGATTGTGGTTGAACTCGCCGATGGTTATACCCTCGATCCCAAACAGGTAGAGTTTCGCGGTCTTTCTCCGAGTGAATGGACGGTTCAACTCCCCACCCCACAAGCGATCGGTCGCTCATCTTCTACACCCAGGGCGAGCCGTTCTGTTAATATTCCCCGTCAATCCCCGGTAACGCCTGCGCCGAGAACCCCAACAAGCGTTCAACCTCGACCCACTAGCACCCAGACCACTGTTGATGATATTGAGGTGCGTGACGAAGGGATTGTACTGTATACCAGTGGCCAAATGCCACAAATCGAATTTAAGCGCAGTCAAGATGGAACCTGGATGACCGTTGATGTTTTGGGTGCGACGTTAGGTTCCCAGTCGCGAGGTTCTCGTCGGGGGGTGAGTCAAGATGGAGTCACCATCAGTCAAGTGACTCAATTATCCAGTTCGCCGCCTGTCGTGCGAGTGACGATGAGTACCCCCGATACTCGCCAAGCTTGGGAAGCTCGATCCTCAGCCGGAGGCGTAGCAATTTGGCCGCAAGGATCTACTCCTCCTGCGATTGAAACCTCTACAGGGTTAGCCACAATTGAATCGATTGAGCTACAAAATCAGACTTATTTTACGATTAAAGCTGACCAACCCCTCAACTACACTCACGGTTGGGATCGAGAAACCGGAGCCTACGGAATTACCTTTTTCTCTGCGAAACTTCCAGAAAATATTCAACTCCCACAACGGGAGGTAGGTGGGCCACTGTTATCTACGCGGATTCGTCAGGAAGACCCTGAAACTTTCACGCTATTAATTCAGCCTGCGACTCGTGTACAGATTGGACAACCCAGCCAAAATAGCGCAGACCAGCTTATTTTTCCGATGGCGATTAATTTAGCATCGGTTCCGCCTGTTCCGCCTCCATCTCAACCCACGCCTCAACCTCCCACAAACCCCAGAACAGCTTCGAGAAACCCTAGACCTCTTTTACCTCCGCGTCGAACTCCGCCATCTCGTCGTCCTCTTCCCTTTCCTCCTCGACCTCTGGGTTCCGGTCAACCCTCTTTACCTCGAACTCCTCAAGGACGGGTTGTGGTGATGATTGATCCTGGACATGGTGGTAGCGATCCAGGGGCGGTTGGTGTCGGAGGGTTACGAGAAAAAGATATTGTCACGCCGATTTCTCGACAGGTCGCGCAAATCCTAGAACAAAATGGGGTGAGTGCGATTATGACTCGCCAGGACGATCGCACCTTGGAACTCGAACCCCGCGTTCAGCTAGCGAATCGTTATGATGCGACCATATTTGTTAGTATTCATGCTAATGCTGCCTATCGAGCTGGAGCCAATGGGATAGAAACGTTCTATTATCAAACAGGCTATTCTTTGGCAGGATACATTCAAAATAGTATTTTAGCCAATTTCAACATGACCAACCGAGGCGTAAAACGAGCGCGATTTTACGTGTTGAGAAATACAGCGATGCCTTCAGCTTTGGTAGAAGTTGGCTTTGTCACGAATACTTATGATGCCAGTATTTTAGCCGACCCAGCTCAACGGAGCCGCATGGCACAAGCGATCGCCCAAGGAATTTTACAATATTTAAAAGCCGCAGGTTATTAACCAAAAAGAGCTTTTTTTAAATTAAAAAGCGTTTGTGGAAATCGTGAATTGTAGTGAACTGAAACTCCGAGAGCCGTGTATTTTTGGGTGGGCGATGCCCACCTAAAAAAAGAATAATCGATAGGCGTAATCGCTTATTTATGTCATCATTATTTTTGGGCTTTCCAGGTTCCACCATAAACATAATTGGGATTATTCGGACTTACTTTTTCCCAACAGCTACGGCAAACAAACACCCATTGATGAGATTCATCATACTGAACTCGGTAAAGAACGGATTGAATCTGTTGACAAAGGGTGCAAGATTTTTGACGAAAACGACCCATGATTGTTCTCCTGAAATTTCATTGACTAACTCGATTGAAAAGTCACCGAACATCTCCCCGTTCGGGAAAAGATGGCGGAATTGAGGGGATGGGAGAAGGCAAAGGCAAGTCTAATTCTGATTCAATCGCCGCTTGCGTTAGAGGACCAACAATCCCATCAGGTTTTAATCCCATATCCTGTTGAAACTGAAGTACAGCTTTTTGAGTTAAGCGATCGTAATAACCTGTAATGGATTCATTGTAATACCCAATTACTTGTAGATTTTGTTGAAGTTCGATCACTTGAGGTCCGCTACTTCCTAACTTAAGCAGTGAGGTCGGTTGAGAGGCTTGAGTGGTAATGGCATCTGTTAACGCCAGTGCCGCTAAGGTATTATACCCTGCAATTCCATCTACTTTCAGTCCATTTTTGGCTTGAAATCGTCTAACGGCATTTTCGGTTAACGCTCCATAATAGCCTGTAATTGGTCCGTAGAAATACTCCATTTCATATAATTTTTGCTGGAGTTCAACCACCTTTGAGCCTCGATTTCCAAATTCTAGGGCAGCAGCTATATGAGCTTGGATAACGCAGAGAGTGACTAACAATCCCAAGGATAAAAGTTGAAATGTTTTTAGGCAATATTTTGGAGATTGAAACACTCGGAATAAATCTTTGAGTTGAACAGAAGTTAAAACCTTTAAATGAGCAGAAAAGTTAATAAAAATCAATCGGTTCATCACTGAAAATTCCTCAAGGAACTATACTCGTTAAGTGATGGAACTGCTCTAGAACAAGGATTTAAGCCTATTCTCAATGACTCTGTTACTCTCGATAAATTTCCTCTTAATATCCCATTATACATTGATAGCTTTCTTGTCACGCTAATCCCAAAAAGGGAAAAAGCAATTTGAGAGTTAGGTGTGCTATTACTTGTTACCTGGGGGAAGTGCTATGGAATCGGGGTGACTCTGTAGGTATTGGAGAAGATTACTGTAAATCAACCAAAAAATGAGTCTCACAGAAAACTTTCCTGTAAGACTCTTATTCATCACGATTCATATTTCAAGGGATAAAGGAATTCAGCTTATGAAATAATGGCACTAATCGCTTCAACAGGATAACCAACGGCTTTCCATGCTGCGACACCACCAATTAATTCTGCAACGTTGGTATAACCAGCTTCACGAAGTTGATTAGCCGCTTGTGCTGTTTCTTCATCCGTCTCGCCATAGATATAGATATCGCGAGAAGTTTCAATAGTTTGTCCAATACGAGTAACTAATACATCCATCGGTAAGGAAATTGCACCTTGGATGTGACTTGCGTTGAATAGTTCGAGACTACGCACATCAATAATTGTTAATGCAGGTTCGCCCCAGTCTAGACGAGTTTTTAAGTCTTGTACACGAGATTGGGGCTTCATCGGTTCAGCGGAAGGAATTAAGTTAGAAAAAATACTCATGGTAATCGGGTTGAACATTGACAATTGGATGATTGCTCTAAATGTAACAAGATTCTTAAGAGATTGCAAACTTTTATTTCTTAACCTTGACAAAACCTAGAGTTGTCTATCTAAGGATAGAGTCAGCGGACTTTCCCCTCGATCTTTTGAAAGATTCCGCCGACTTGAGATCACACAAACCCCTAATTTTCCTAAGTTATGCTATTGGTGGCGAAATTAACTTAACCCGATAGTGGTAGCTAAAACCCCTGCGAGTCTCCCCGATATGGGAATACGCACTCGGAAAAGGGCTTAGGCTAGAACTTTTAGTCCATTACAATCGGAAACTTTGCTATTAAATTGTTTAATCAACTCTCTCAGCTTGGAACTCTAAAACTATCCAATGTTCACAGCGTCTAGGTGATTTCAGCCTATCTGCTGATATTTGAAAAATTTAAGGGAAACTGACCATGACTAGCACCTTAACTTCTATTCCTTTCGTTGACCTCAAGCTACAACATCAACCTATACAATCTCAGATTGAACAGGCAATTCAAGCGGTTGTCAACAAAGGAGATTTTATCCTTGGCCAAGCGGTGAGAGAGTTTGAAACAGCTTTTGCTCAAGCAAGTGATGTAGGCTACGGAGTGGGAGTTGCTTGTGGGACTGATGCGCTGACTTTAGGATTGCAAGCTTGCGGTATTGGTCAAGGAGATGAAGTGATTGTCCCAGCTAATACCTTTATCGCCACCGTAATTGGTGTGATTCATGCTGGCGCGACTCCAGTTCTTGTTGATTGTGACCCTCAAACAGCTTTAATTGACCTAGAGGCTGCGTCCAAGGCAATTACCTCAAAAACAAAAGCAATCCTTCCCGTTCATCTCTATGGTCAAATGGTTTCTCCCTCAGCTTTGATCGAGCTGGCGAATAAACATAACATTATCATTTTTGAAGATGCGGCTCAAGCTCACCTTGCCCAAAGAGAAGGCTATTATGCTGGATCTGTGGGAATGGCTGCGGGTTTTAGCTTCTATCCGAGTAAAAATCTGGGTGCGTTTGGAGATGGCGGAATTGTGATTACCCACAGTGAAGAAGTCGCCCAGAAAATGAAAAGCCTGCGAAACTATGGCGCCCCCAAAAAATATGTTCATGTCGAACCTGGAACCAATAGTCGTCTGGATACTATACAAGCCGCAATATTAAACGTCAAACTCCCTCATCTCGCCACTTGGAATCGCGATCGCAATCTTGTTGGTCAACAATATGATACTCAGCTTTCGGCTTTGAGAAAAGATGGCATCATCCCCATGAAGAATGAAAGTCAAGAGGGTCATGTCTATCATTTATATGTGATTCGGGTGACAGACGACTGTGTGATTAATCGCGATACTCTACAAGCAAAATTGTCTGAATTTGGGGTACAAAGCGGAATTCACTATCCAATTCCTTGTCATTTACAGCCAGCTTACAAATCTTTAGGATATTCTGAAGGTAATTTCCCGATGGCAGAAATGCTAAGTCGCCAAATTCTCTCTCTACCCATGTATCCTGGAATGAGTGAGGCTCAGATTAATCATGTGGTTGCTTCTATTAAATTGGTATTAGGGATAAATTAGTAAACAGTGAGCCGTAAACAGTGAGCCGTAAACAGTACACAGTACAGCTAAACGACTGAAACTTTATGTTCTGTCACTGGTGAGTGGTGAGTCAGTGCTGTCTTGGAATCTCCCCAAGTTGAGTAACTAACGCATCTAAAAGGTGACTGTAAAAGCTGAACCACTGAACACTGTGTACTGTATAACTGTAAACTGTAAAACCTCCTGCATTTAACTTTTTTTTAAGGGATAATTTGGGAAAGCTTTTGATCGGGACTTATCTATCGAATCGTTAACCAGAACAATGCAAATTCAACGTAAAATTCCGATTGCAATTGAGCGATATATCTTGAGTGCGGCGATCGCCGTGTTGTTGACGTTACTGTATGCTCCTTTAATTATTTATTGGTATCATGGCTGGCTAGAAAAAAGTATCAGTATTGAACATGAATATTTTAGCCACGGATTAATAGGTTTACCGTTTGCTGCTTATATAGCTTGGACACAGCGATCGCAATGGAGTCAACTCCCAAATATTAGTCATCCAGCCGGCGCAGTTTTGCTTTTAATTGGGGGATTGTGTTATGTATCGGGTTTATCCGATCTCGCGAACCTTTCCTTTCCGATTGTATTAGCAGGACTCTGTCTCTGGCTGAAAGGAATTCCCGGTTTACAGTTACAGAAATGGCCGCTGATTTTCGTGGCGTTGGCGACTCCAACTCATTTACCTTATCTGATTGAACCTTTAGCATTTCCCTTACAAAAATTTATTGCGGCGGTCGCTGGATTTATATTAATTCAGTTTAATCTCAATGTTACAGTTGACCAAGTTTATCTATTTGTGAATGGGCAAATTGTAGAAGTCGCCCCCCATTGTGCTGGGCTAAAAATGTTATTTACCAGTTTGTATGTCGGCTTAATGTTGCTGTTTTGGACCGGAGCAATACGAGAACGCACAAAAAGTATTTTATTTTTATCGAGTGCAGCTTTGACCAGTGTTGTAGCAAATATTATTCGCAATACTCTCCTGACTTTCTTTCATGGCACAGGCAAAGCGGGGCTATTTCATTGGCTCCATGATAGCTGGGGAGGCGATGTATACTCTGCTTGTATGTTGGGATTATTAGTGCTGCTCATCAATTGGATTCAGGATTATTTTCCGAGTGAATCTGAAGCTTCTGAACCGGATTTGACAGAGTCGGAATAAAGACAAAAAATTGATACAAAATTGATACAAAAAATGGTAACACAAGCAAAACTTCCCCCACAATTTGCAAAGGCTTCTGCATTAATCTTCTTACTGGTGTTGTTAATCGTTGCCGCCATACCCGGATACTTCACCGGAAAATGGTCTTGGGCTGATCAGCCTCAACTGCAAACTTTAGCCCAATTGCAACAAATTCGGAAACAGGGTATTGAGCTAGCTGGATGGAAAACCCTAGAACAAAAGCCGCTCAAAATTCGAGGTCAAGAGTGGTCTGTTCAAACGGTCGAACAAAACGATCAAACCGCCATAGTATTGATGAGAATACAGAAGTATTACAAGGACAGACCGCAAGTCGAATGGATGGATCTTAATAGTTTCCAACAGTGGAAAACTGACTCTTCTCGTCGCATTCGCTTAACAACTGAACCCTCGGAAAATTTAGCCTCTCCAACCCCATTTACCACTCACTTTTTCCGCAGTTGGACTCAAACCATTAATCCGTTACTCAGTATACTTTGGAGAGACTGTACCTCGACAGAACTCTGTCAGTTCTACCAAAAACAGCGTTTAAAACAAACCTATGCGGTGATGCAATGGTATGCTTGGCCGAATAATGGCAGTCCATCCCCAAGTCAATGGTTTATTGCAGACCGCTTCGCTCAACTGTCCCAACAACGAGCGCCTTGGGTCGCGGTTAATGTGTTAATCCCCATTGAACCTTTAGGTGATATTCAAGAAGTTGTTGATCTTAGCAGTTCTCTCAGCCAGACAATTCAAGCTAAACTGATGACAGAAGCTTTCACAAGCAAAGAGCAGACAAAACATTAACTAGCGGTGGGGGTTTTTGTGAGGCAATAAGTCCCGCGCTGTAATCTCCGATTCAGCGTCGGGATACATGGACATCCCCCAAGTATTTTTGAACCCCTCCTGGGGTGACAAAAATACATTTACCAATTTAGACAGTCTGTGGTAAACTATTCTGTATGCTGATGATGAACTATCAATACCGCGTTTATCCAACTGCTGACCAACAAGCTAAAATGCTTGAGTGGTTAGAGACTTGCGCTTGTGTCTATAACTACGCTTTGCGAGAGTTAAAAGACTGGATTGCGAGTCGTAAATGTGATGTGGATAGATGTTCGTTATCAAAGGAGTATATTATTCCAGCGGGCATCCCGTTTCCCAGTTATCATCTTCAGCAGAATAATTTACCCAAAGCCAAAAAAGCCAACCCAAAGCTCAAAGAGGTACACTCACAAGTATTGCAAACAACGATTAGAAGGCTGCATGATACTTGGGATGCGTTTCGCTCTCGTGGTTTTGGGTTTCCCCGTTTCAAGAAGTTTGGGCAATTCAAATCCTTTTTGTATCCTCAATTCAAAGAGAATCCTCTAAAGAATGGATGTATTAAACTTCCGAAAATCGGCGAGGTAACAATTAATCTGCACAGACCCATTCCGGATGGATTCACAATCAAACAAATTAGGGTTTTATCGAGAGCAAGGCACACTCAATGGTATGTGGTGATTACAATCGCTCTTGATGTCGAAATCCCTGAAAATCCTCCGATTGGTCGTGCGATTGGAATTGATTTAGGCTTGGAAAAATTCTTGACAACTTCTGATAATTTCACAGTTAAACGCCCAAAATTCTTCAAAGATCTCAAAAGCCAGTTGGAATTACTGCAACGGAGGGCTGCTAGAAAAAGTAAGCGTTCTAAAAACTGGGAAAAAGCACAAATCAAAGTTGCTAAACTTCACCATAAAATAGCCGATACTCGCAAAGACTTCCACTTAAAAACTGCACATCTTCTCTGTGACCAAGCTGAAACTATATTTGCAGAAGATCTCAATACAGTTGGACTCAATCAAGGAATGCTTAGAAAAGAGTGTGTTGACGCTTCTTTTGGTCAGTTTCTTGACTTACTCAAGTGGGTCTGTTGGAAACGGGGTTGCTATTTTCAAAAAGTAGACCCTCGCGGAACCTCACAGACCTGTCCGGAATGTGGCGCAACCGTGCAAAAAGCCCTCAAAGAGAGGGAGCATATCTGCCCGGAATGCAGCTACAAAACGCATAGAGATCATGCAGCCGCTCAGGTAGTGAGATTGCGAGGACTCGAATTAGTACCCAAGGACTTTGGGGAACGGAAACTGCTTGGTAATAGCGTACTGTCGGGGACAAAAAGTCTAGATAAGTGCTTATCCAGGAACTCTTGGTTGTGAGATCAAGAAGCCCGCGCCGTAATCTATGATTCGGTGTCGGGAGTATGTCACGAGGTTGGGAAAGTGTGAGCTGTTGAGGAATGAATAACTCAAAACACTGTTCATTATGGTTGATTCTATTCATCGATTAATTTCAGGAGTGGTAGCGGGTCTTTACTCAGGAAGTTGGACTCTAGGATTAACTGTACTTACAACTGGGGTCCACAGTTTCATTTCTGTTCAGCCCACACAAGCACAGGAAATTCCAGATGAATGTGTTTTACCGCAAGAGTTTGTAGACCGTAAAGTCCAACTCCTCGAACAAGTACAACCTCAAGATACACCTGCAATTTTACGATTATTCCAGCAACCCGGAGCCTTACCTACAGAGCGAACCCTAGAACCCGATTTAATTCCGGTCGATGTCTCCTATTTTCAACGGGGTAATGAAAATCAGATTGAACGCTATCGTTTGGGCCCGGGAGATCAGATTTTTATTGATATCTTTGTCAATGGTTTGCGTTCAACGGAGTTGAGTATTCCGAATACAGTTGTCGGTCCGGAAGGAACCACCATTATTCCATTAATTGGGACTGTGAGACTCGAAGGATTATTCCTACGGGAAATTGAACAACAAATTCGGACTCGCTTGAGTCAGTTTGTCAAAAATCCGCAAGTCAGTGTTTCACTGCTGGTTCAACGACCTGTACAAGTCACCGTCACAGGTCAGGTGGCTCGACCGGGTTTTTATCCTCTCGGAAGTGCTGAACTCCCCATCGCCCTCTCAACCGCAGGCGGAACTCTCTCCAATGCAGACTTACGCGCTGTTCAACTCCGTCGAGTTTTACCTGATGGTCGCACCATCGCCGCAGAAGTCGATTTGTTGACTCCCCTGTTATCGGGTTTAGAACCGCCCAATCTTCGCCTCGAAGACCGAGATATTATTTATGTCCCCGTTCAAGAAACCTTACCCACTCAGGGCCCTGAACGAGATATTGTTGAGTCTTACAGTTTAGCGGCAGCTCCGACTCCAGTGGAAGTGACAATCGTTGGAGAAGTCGTGAAACCGGGTTTTTATACTTTGCCTGCGGGCTTAGGACGAGTCTCGGCGGCAATTTTAGCAGCAGGAGGCGCAACGCTAACAGCGAACTTACAATCGGTGATTGTGTGTCGTGTTACTATTGATGGTCGAGTGATTCAAGATGTTGTCGATCTCTATTCTCCGTTGAAAGAAGCAACTGCTTTGCCTGATGTTGCCCTCTCTAATGGTGATTCTGTGATTGTACCCCAACTGTCACTTCAGGAGTTAGAAGAGTATGATCGGACTCTAGTGGCAAATTCTACCTTAGTGAATCAGCAGATTACCGTGCGAATTTTGAGTAATGCAGGGGGAGCTATTGGTTCAGTTACCTTACCAAACGGCAGTACCTTTGTAGATGTTCTGGGTAATGTTCCTTTGGCAACTGCAAAGCTGGATGAAATTACCTTAATTCGCTTTGATCCCGAAGAACGTAGAGCCATTACCCGCACGCTCAATGGTAGAGCTGTATTGCAGGGAAACCCAACGGATAATATTTTACTGCAAGATGAAGATGTGATCGTGATTGATCGTAATTTTTCAGCTAACTTGAGTTTTTTCCTCAATTCTTTTACGCAGCCCTTTCGGGATATTCTGGGTTTTCTTCTCTTCTTTAGAGAGATTAGTAATTCGGCTGAAGATCTGTTCGGTCCGAATAACAACAATGGTAATAATAATTAAGAATTAATTTTTGTCTATTGTAATCTTTTATTTTTCCAGCTTAAATTCTCTTGAGTAACTTTCTAATCACCGAATGAACTGAAGCTAACATTTTGAGGAGAAACTGAACCATGACATTACCCATTGTTAAACGATATCTTCTGGCTTTTGAAGAGTATAAATGGGCAGGAGTTGCAACGTTTATGCTAGCTTTTGGCATTTCTGGAGTCGCCACCATGCTGATTGAAACACCAGAAGCTCCTCCTTACACAGCGACTGGAGTTCTAACCTATAAAAATCCTCCCGTACTGTTTTCACAAACGGGTCAAAGTATTCGGGAAAGGGGACAACAATTAAATGAAGGAATGCTACTTCAGCCTCGTGTTGTTGAGCCTGTTTTTGATAAGTTTAATGTCCCTGTCAAAGAGTTTAGAGATAACTTGAATGTAAAAGTTGAGCCAGGGCCAGAAGGAGCACCGGGTTTTATTAAAGTTCAGTACAGCGATCCGAGCCGTGAACGTTCGGTTGAAATTGTTGATATTTTGATGACCGGAATGCAAGATCAGAGTCGGATTATTAATACTCAATATCTTCGAGATATTATTGATACAATTGAAGCTCGTTTAAGTCCAGTTGAAAAAGATCTACGGGAAGCTGAACAAGCTTTAGAAGAATACGATAAACGAGAAGGAGCTACTCTGCTGGCGATTGAAAGTGGGTCTTTACCTGAAGCAATCATTGGTAATAAAAACCAGCAACAAGCTCTGCAACTTCAAATCGAAACGCTAACTGCACAAATTCAAAATTTGCAGTCTAGATTAGGACTGACTCCAGATCAAGCTTATGTTTCTCAAGCTTTAACCGCCGATCCCATTATCGCGCAGTTACGGGTTCAACTGTATCAGATAGAATCTCAGCTTGCTCTTTTGCGTCAAGACTATCGAGATCAACATCCTCAAGTGGCGGCTTTAATTAAACAGAAACAGGCGGCTGAACGACAGTTACAAGCACGAGCATCAGAAGTTTTAGGAGGAGATGGAATTGCAGCCCCGTTGAGACAAGCCGATCAAATTCGAGTGGATTCTTCTCTCGATCCGGCTCGTCAACAGTTGGCTCAAAACTTGATGACTCTGCAAACACAAAATGAAACACTCAAACAACAATTAGAAAATTTAAAGCAAATAGAAATTGAGCTGCAAGAAACCTACCGAACAATTCCCAATAAACAACTTGAAAAACAACGACTTGAACAAGATCTGGCATTCAAAAGAGCATTACACGATCAGATGAAGGCAAAGTTAGTAGACTCTCAAGCCGCAGAAGCAGAAACGGTCAGTAGTTTAACTGTAGCTCAAGATGCACGCGCACCAGAAGTTGAGATTCCTGAAGCTCTTAGCGCGGCTTTAGTTTTAGCTGGGGGTGGACTGGCTGGCGTTGTCGGTGGGGCTGCCTTGATTTTTGTTCTGGGAATGCTGAATGGCAAGTTCTACACCTGGGAGGAGATCAAGGGGGCATTACAAGAGCGGGAAGTTCCTCTGTTGGGCTTGTTACCTAATATGACATTACTACAGGAATCTTCTACAATGATGCCTCTATTGCTCAGACCGAATTCTCCTTACTTAGACTACTACGAGAAAGTCCGGAGCAATTTACAGCGATCTAGTGAAAAGCCAGCTAAAGTTGTACTACTTACCAGTGCAGGGAACTTGGAAGGTAAAACCTGTAGTGCCTATAATTTAGCGATTGCAACTGCTAGAGCCGGAAAACGAACCTTATTGATAGAAGCCGATTTGCGTGCGCCCTCTCGTGTAGAATTCTTAAGGCTCGCACCAGAACCTCTGAGTGGAACTGAGCCTCTGCGCTATTACGGAGATACGAATAATTGTATTCGTTTGGTTCCGGGGGTTGAAAATTTGTATGTGGTTCCCAGTCCAGGACCTCTTCGACAAGCCGCAACGATTTTAGAGTCCAGCGAGATGAAGCGTCTCCTTGAGGAAGTGCGTTATCGCTTTGATATGGTGATTCTTGATGCACCTTGTTTGAGTGCGAATAATGATGCTTTGACTCTAGAACCCCTAACGGATGGTATGGTCTTAGTTGCTCGTCCTTCCTATACCCTTTCCAGTCAGTTGGGAGAATTAGCCGATCAGTTGACAGAGGAGGATGAGGAAGAAGATTCTAATAAATATCGTCCTCGTCTGTTAGGTGCCATTATTAATGGAGCAGATCTCGAAGTTGAGTGGTACGAAGAACCGATGGAAGAAACCCTAGAGGAACTCTATTCCGGAATCTCAAAGCCAAAACTTCCGGCTCATTCTTCTCCGGTGGCTCAGTTACCTTCCCAGGTCAAGCATTAAATGTTGTTCAATGTTAATGTTGCTAGAGGTTGATCAAAAAACAGATGAAATTTACAGGCTTTGCAACCGTTCTAATTTTTACTGTTCTAGGTTACAGCAATTTAACTCATGCTCAACCTCAGCCTACCTTATTCTCTCAAACGACAACACCGACAAAAGCCGAAATTCTAGATGCTTGTGTTCGCAATCAAGCTGAAACCTTACCCAACCCTTACACAGATGTTGCACCGACTCACTGGGCTTATAAAGCAGTTCTGAGTATGTATTACTGCGGAGCCTTTCGTCAAGCTACACCTCCGGCTTTAATTGAACAATTGCTTCAGTCTGATCGAATTCCTGTACAAGAGTCTGATCTCACCGAAAGAGTAGGTGAAAATCAAGAGAAACCATTACAGTAATGAATGAGTGGCTCGAAAGACTCAGGTCTTAAGACTTGATTGGGAATTCAATTAAAAATCTCCCGCGTTATTTAAGGTTAACGGGGAGCTATCTTAAAGCTTTAATTGTTTGCTGAAATTGTTGACTGAGAGTCACAGATCTATTCATCTATCGACAGAGTACGATTTTGATATTCCATTGTTGTCAGCTTAATGATTGATGAGGGAAATGTCACTGGCCAGAATAGAGAGGCAAGGATTAAAATAACCCAAGATATACGGTCATCAAGAGGAGTTGTCGAGTCATTTAAAAAGATAGCGAACCACATCCCAAAAGCTACTAAAGCAATTAAAAAATAATACGTTAATACAGCTTCCATGAAATCTCTCCTCTTTATGATGATGCGCAACGCGCGTTTTACAGGTGAATTTTTAAGTAGACGCTACGCCTTAGTTAAGAACCCATTATATTTAGGCAGAAATACGGCTCAATATTTCTCATTGACAGTGATGAGCAACACCTAGATTAAATCTAAATTGATCAAATCTGGAGTACAGACTACCTAGCCCTGTATTGTGGGTTTGAGAATTTTCCATCCGGAGAAAAGGTACATCAAAGTATGACAAAGGTTGCATAACCAACTGTCAAGAGCCTTTAAACTAAGATTGACGTAGACTTTGGTATTGAATATTGAGAATGGACAGCAATCGAGAGACTAGCTCCTGCAATGACCATAAAACGCATAGACTCTACCCATTTAAAGTCAAGAAGCCTTCTCAAACTTTTCCTCGGATACAGAGGATCATGCCTTCGAGTGCTCTCTACAGTAAATAATCTCTAGTTCCCTGATACTTTCAAAAATCTTCTCGTCTGCTCTATATAAACTCGATCAAAGAATTTTGAAGCATTCCTCAAGCTTAGAGGACGCTTAATATAAGTTGATCATACGAATGAATAAAGAGCCGAGATTATTAACTTATACTCTGCTCTAAAGCCCACACCCTACATTAATACATAAGTAATTATACAACAAATTATCGTTTTTTAGATAATATGAGTATGAAGATTTCTCAACTGTCACATACTGACCGCGTAACGATGACTCACAACGGTTAGGAAGAGGAAACTCAGTAAAGGGGGATTGCTCAAGGAAGAGAAAAATCAATTTGTATATACCTATCAATCCCCAATTCGGACAAGTCTTTATACTTTAACCGTCACTCATCCTCTAACAGTTTGTTCTGTCAAAGATCATCAAGTTCTGTATCTGCAACTGTGCCAAACCTAATATTTGATCAAACGAAAACGACTCAATTTGTGGAGATTCTCTGTGAAAGGGCTTCTAGGGCTTGTTCGCGATCATCAAAGTGAATCTTCTCTGTTCCCAAGATTTGATAATCTTCGTGGCCTTTGCCTGCAATCAAGACTCCATCACCCGGTTTTGCCTCCAGAATAGCACGATGAATAGCATGAGCGCGATCGCATAAAACAATCGGTTCGCGTTCTAGGTCAATCCCGGATAAAACATCTTCTAAAATTCGATTCGGATCTTCGGTTCGAGGATTGTCAGAAGTGACAACAATCACATCGGCGAGATCTGCGGCAATTTTCCCCATTTTCGGGCGTTTGGTGCGATCGCGATCTCCCCCGCAGCCAAATACACAAATCATGCGTCCAGGAATAAACGGACGGCTGGCTTTCAATAAATTCTCTAAACTATCGGGAGTATGAGCATAATCAACAATAACGCTAATATCTTGATCTTTACTGACTTGTACTCGTTCCATCCGTCCAGGAACACCAGGAAAATCGGGTAATTTTGCCATCATTGCGCCTAAGTCTAATCCCAATGCTAACCCAGCACCGACCGCCGCCAGTAAATTAGATAGATTATATTGACCCACTAAAGGCAACTCGAAGGCGGCTTCACCTTGAGGCGTATGTAAAACCCCTTTCACGCCGTTAGGTTCATAACTAAGTTGATCGGCCCACAGATCGGCTGTCGAGTCATCAATACTATAACTCCAAACGCGATCGCCTCCTAAACTTTCTATCAGGCGTTTTCCGTAAGGATCATCGGCGTTAATAATACCTCGACCTTGAAGATATTGAGGGCTAAACAGCAATGCCTTCGCTTCAAAATAATCCTCCATTGTCGAGTGATAATCGAGGTGATCTTGAGTTAAATTCGTAAAAACTCCGACTTCAAAGGGACATTCTAAAACTCGTCCCTGATGTAGTGCATGGGAACTGACTTCCATAACGCCATACTCACAACCGGCTTGTCGTGCATCTGCTAATTTTTGCTGAAGTTCTACTGCAAAAGGAGTTGTATAAGCCGCAGTTTGCTGAGAACCTAGCCAACGAGTGTAGAGAGTTCCAAACAAAGCCGTTGGTTTTTCGGCTAAATTTAACAAATACTCGATTAGGTGAGTGGTTGTGGTTTTACCATTAGTTCCGGTTACGCCCACCAATTTCAGGTGTTTACCCGGATAACCGTAGAAAGCTGCAGCAACCTGGGCGCAAGCAGTGGTCATATTTGTCGCTGGGATAATACAGGGAAGTTCCGCATTTTCAGTCAACGTGGCGGGGGTCTTCTCTGCCGCATTCTGGGAAATCAAGGCGGCTACAGCACCGTTTGCGATCGCACTTGGCCAAAAATCCCCACCGTCAACTCGCGTTCCTGGTATTCCAATAAATAGGTCTCCTGGTTGACAAGCATGAGAATTTGTTGCTAACCCTTTAACTTCTTTTTCTAAAGCGGGGTGAGGTTGATACTCTGATAAATCTGCAACGTTTGCGAGTAACTCTTGTAATTTCATCTCTATTCCTCAGCAGTGGATTGGGTTTAATTTTGCATGATAATAGCAAATTGACGTGGGATGCGATCGCGATCTTTGTGCCTATTGCCTACAGCAAGAGTGCTTGCGTGCCTAGCAGTCTACTTGCGACCTGCACTTTTGTGCGATCGGTTTTCAAATATTCTTTTTTTTCCACTGCCTGTTCAATCGTTCAGGATGCAACAAAAATTATGTCGATCTAAACGTAGTTCTAAAAGCAAAACTTCAACGAGTCAGCGAGGAGATTTCAAGCCTCTTTTGATAGAGTTTGAACTTCTCTGGGGCTACTGATCCGATTTCTAGGAATAATTTCTAGTTTTGCTGCTGATGTGTAATTTCTAAGACATAAGGATGATAGCGATCCGGTGTGTAAGAACCGACCCAAATTTCATAGGTTCCCGAAAGCCACTGACCTGCAATTCCCGGATTCATATCTTGATAGTCATCATTACACCAACTTCCACCTGGCCCTCGAACGACTAAAACTGTATCTTCACTACTTTGAACTCGCAAACTCAAATACTTGAAAAATCCAGTTAAGACAATTTTGTGATCGGGTTTCTCATCTACAAATCCAATACAAGGTCCTGTAGGACTATCTTCTCGACCTGCGGTATTTTGAGCTGATATTGGCCCTCCACTCAGACCTCGGACGGTGAGTACATCGGGTGTAAAATCAGGGGAAAGCTTCACATTTTCAAACATCGGTGTGGTCTTATATTGCAAGGGTTGAGCGAGTAGGGGAAGATTTAGCCACAACCCCGTTACTGTAGATATCGCTCCCAACACCAGTAAATCCTGTTTTCGATCTTTTCTCATTGATCAGGTGTGAATATTAACGCGCTAGTATTTTGAATAAATTGGTTGACTACAAACCCTGATTCTTTAGTGTTTAAACTCCCCTAACTCAAGCTAGGGGAACTGATCTTCGAGTTGTCGTTGATGATTTTGACTTTGAGTTCGAGACATCCAAATGCTTATCTAAATTGTCTCTATTGAAATCTCAAACGTCAACAGAATGTTTTCCTAGAGACAAGAAACCTTTTTAGGAATCTTTACCCACCACTTCGTCTTTATAGGACTGTAAATTGGCGAGTAATTCTTGACGAGTTTCTGAACGTAACAGATAGCGATAAACAAACCATCCTGAATATCCCATTCCCACAAGTTCTAGAGTGAATTTCACCAAAGGAATATCATTAATTGAATCTAATACTCCAACTAATGCTTTAGCTGTTACAAGAATCAGGATAATTCCAACTACTGTCCACAGTGGACGTTGATACTCTCCGAAGAAATTACTGAAGTTTTCTGGCAAATCAGAAATCACCTTGAGAACTTTATCTTTAATGCTTTGCAGATCGAGTTCAGAAGATTCAGTGGTTTCAGGTTCTTGTATCATCGTTGGTACAGGTTGAGTGGTTGTAGTGGGTTCAGGGTTCGTAATTTCTGGAGGCTTCATCATCGGAGGATCAGTTGTAATCTTCGGTTCCGGTGGTTTGGATTCGGTTTTCGGGACTTCTGGAGGCTTTACCATCGGAGGATCAATTGTGATCATCGGTTCCGGTGGTTTTGGAGGTGGAGCTACTTCCGATTTAGCTTCAACCTTTGCTGGTTCTGGCTTGGGTTCAGGTGTTTTTGGAGAAGGAGCAACTACAGGCTGAGTTTCTGCTTTTGCTGGTTCCGATGTATCTAAGGAGATTGAGATCGATTCTGTCGGAACATCAGGTTCAGGTTGTTTCGGTTCTGTCGGTTTTGGAGAGGTTTCCGACTGAGAAGATGGAGATGCTTTGGCATCAGCTTGATCGTCGTTTTTTTGGAATCCCATACCTGATGTTTTGGAGCTAGGTTTCTTAGATTTGGAGGAATCTGTCATAATATTAGCCTCTGGAAAAATCAACCGTTTAAAACATTCTCAAAGCGAATTCGGTCCACTCCCTTTTGATGAAGAAGTACCCAAGATTCAATTAAATCTGGGCCATGAACTGCTCCGGTCAAAGCAGCTCTGAGCGATCGCATAATTAGCCCTTTCTTCAATTTTGTTTCTTTTGTGACGGCTTTAATCACCTCTTTTGCCCGTTCGGCACTTAAGGGCTGATCAAAATCTACCTGTTCACAAATTGCTTGCAGAACAGTAACGGCTCCTTCTTGCTGTAATTGGGCTTGAGCTTCTTCGTCCAGTTCTGCGGTTGGAGAAAAGAACAATTTCGCTTCTCGTATCGCATCTTTTAGACGAGTTAAACTCGGAGCAATCAAGGCTGTAATCTGTTCTAACCAAGGGCGATCGCTTGTTGGATCAAATTCATATCCTGCCGCTTGCCAGTCGGGAATCAACAAGTCTGTCAGTTCTGCTGCTGGCATTTGATGGATATACTGACTATTCAACCAATCCAACTTATCCCAGTCAAATTTTGCACCCGCTTTATTAACTCGTTCAAAATTAAACTGTTCGGCAGCTTGGTTGAGGGAGAAGATTTCTTGAGTCGAGTCAGGAGGAGTCCAACCTAACAAGCTCATGTAGTTTGCTAACCCTGGGGCTGTAAAGCCCATCTGTTGAAAATCAGAAATCGAGGTGACACCATCTCGTTTAGAGAGTTTGCGCCCGTCTTGATTTAAAATCAGCGGTGTGTGAGCAAATTCTGGCACTTTCGCCTCAAATGCTTCATAGAGCAGAATTTGTTTCGCTGTGTTAGCAATATGATCTTCTCCGCGAATCACATGGGTAATTCCCATATCAATATCATCGGCGACAACGGCTAAGTTATAAAGTGGTTGACCAATTTCTGTACGACTCGCCGCCCGTGCAACCACCAGATCACCGCCGAGGTCGCTGCCTTTCCAAGTGACTTGACCTCGCACTAGGTCATTCCAAACAATTTCGCGATGATCGTCTATTTTGAAGCGAATTACAGGTTGGCGTCCTTCGGCTTCAAAGGCAGCTTGTTGTTCTGGGGTTAAATTGCGATGGCGGTTATCGTAACGAGGAGCTTGATTTTTTGCTTTTTGAGCTTCTCGCATCTGCTCTAATTCTTCTGATGTGCAGTAGCAGCGATAGGCTAAATCTTGATCCAGTAAGCTCTGAATGGCTTTTGTATATAGGTCTAGACGTTTGGATTGAAAAAACGGGCCTTCATCCCAGTTGAGTCCCAGCCACTGGAGTCCATCCAGGATATTTTGGGTGTATTCGGGACGCGATCGCTCAGTGTCTGTGTCTTCTATCCGCAAAATAAACTTACCGCCCTGATTTCGAGCAAAGAGCCAGTTAAATACAGCCGTTCTCGCTGTACCAATATGAAGATTTCCAGTTGGACTGGGGGCAAGACGAACTCTGACACTCATACTTATTTTGATGTTAATTCTGGATTGAGCTGCAATTGAATTCAGTAGAATTGCTTAGATTCGGGAGAAGGGATGAACGAAACTACTGTTGACGTTCTCTCAAACTTAGGGGAATCACTCAGATTTCCACTTTATAATTTTACCAACTTTAGGTATCAGTTCTAAAGGAAGCTTTACAGTGTTGGGTGCAGGCAATATAGCGATCGCGAGAGGAAAGACTGTTTGCATAAAGCTTTAGAGTCGTTTTCCATCCTAGAGATTAAAAAATAGTCTTTCAATGTTTGACGCACAAAAACTGTGAAGGGAGTAGATAGCTTTTGCCTCAAAGAAAAGGAATTTTTATTTATTATCGCTTTTGTTCACAGGCTCCGCACGCATACACGAAGGAACGACAGATATTCTGAAATTCTGTCTCTGATGACTCAGCGATCGCTATATCTACACTATAAACTTTTAATGTCCGGTTGCTGAACGTCCTTGTTTTCCTAGCTTAACGACAACAAAATAGGCAAAACAAAGCACATAAACCACTAAACCAAATAACCCCAGAAATCCCAAAAATTCCGGTGTCCAATTGGGGTGAAAAATCTCTTTATAGACCCAAGGTGGATCTAGCCAAATCCGACAACTTTGATCGGCAATTAAGTTTTCACTGCTCAAGAATGCACAGCGGACAAATGGAATTAAAAGCAAAGCACCTAAGCCATTATAGATAGATACAGCCCATCGCCAGGAGGTAAAGCTTAACTTGAGCAAAGAAGGTTGTAAATCTTCAAGTTCTTCATTGAGATCAACCCAAAACCAGAGACTAATCGGAATTAAAATTCGAGCCAAAATTGAAGTAATAAAACCAATCGGAAGCGCTGCTATCATCAAATAAACAGTAATTGCTAGTAAACTCGCAACTCGCCAATAAATAATTAGTAAACGTTGGATAGCATCTATTTTTTGAATAAAAGCCCAAATCAGCAAAATTAACGGTGCAATCACTGTAAACAGAACAGCTAGCCTATAATCCATCCAAACAAGCGACTCTAACATCGAAATGTCAGCAAAAGCTAATATATTCAACATTTCCTAACGTCTACATCAATAGGTTTAACTTATATTACTTATCTTAAAAGGTGAGCAACTCGCCCAACACCCGTCAAGCTTCGGTTGCTCACATCTAATACGGTCTTTCTTTATTGGTCTAAATAGCTTCTAGTCTTCGTAAACGCGACATTCAGCCGCATCAGGATTGTCATCGCAGTAAACTTCAAAAGAAGACTTAGGCTTCTTCTCTTTTTGATGAGCTGATTCTGCTTGTAACTCTTCTACAGCATCCCAAGCGGCAGCACATTCAGGAGAAGTTGCACCTTGAGTATCACAAGCCGCACGAGCTTGTTGACGCTCTTGTTCGATCATATCATCAAGCTTATTATTGCTGGTCATTTTGGTTTTACCTCAACTACATCTTTTATATTGCCCAGGATCAGCCTAACTGAAAACACAAAAGCTATCAAGTTCGGCTATTTCCCTACACTGTCTAACTGACGATCGCGAAATCAAATCTAACCAATACTTATTAGTGATAACTCAATCCTCCACTTCAGCTCGCTATTCCTCTTGATTTTTTAAGGTTTTGGTTCGCGCTCTCGATAACAGATGCACGATTAGGCGAATGATCGTATATACTTCAGGGCAGAGCGAAAACTTAGCAGAATCGAAGCCTAAATTTTTGGATCGCAAGAGGTAATCGTAAGTAACTGATCCAGAATCAATATTGGAGAGTCCAGATGCCAGAACCAACAACAGACCAAATGCAATGGGTTAATGCCCTTTCAACACGACCTTCCTTAGAAGCCGCCATTGAAGAAGTCGTTGAACAGGCGCAACACGCACTGCCTACCTCTCCCGACTTAGGCTTAGTCTTTATCTCTTCAGCCTACGCGAGTGAATATTCTCGATTAATGCCGCTCTTGCAAGAACGACTCCACCTCCCGGCGATGATTGGCTGTGGTGGCGGTGGCATTATTGGGATGAATCCTCAAAACCAAGCTAAAGAAGTCGAAGGAGAACCCGCCCTGAGTCTGAGTCTAGCCCGTTTACCTGGCGTGACGGTTCACCCCTTTCATCTCTCCTCCGACAACCTACCAGATCTTGATAGTCCACCTCAAGAATGGATTGATGTAATCGGAGTCGATCCCCAGCTTAACCCTCAGTTTATTTTGCTGATTGACCCTTTCTACAACCGCATTAACGACTTGCTAGAAGGACTCGACTATGCCTATCCGGGTGCGGCTAAGGTTGGGGGTTTAGCCAGCGGTGGCATGAGCAATATTACCGCAGTTTTTTACGATTCCCAACATTATCAAGCTGAGGCTGTCGGTGTGGCGTTATCGGGTAATCTCGTCTTGGAAACGATTGTAGCTCAAGGTTGTCGTCCCATTGGAGAGCCCTTTCGCGTCACTAAAGGAGAACGGAATGTTATTATCGAACTCGAACAAACTGACCGCACTGAGGAGTTGTCTTTGAGTTCCTCTGGGGAATCGACTTCACCCCTAGAAGCGTTACAACAGTTGGTCCAGAATCTGAGTGAACCTGATCGCCAACTGGCTCAAAATTCTCTGTTTGTCGGTGTCGTTCGAGATGAATTTAAACAAAAGTTAGAACCGGGAGATTTTCTGATTCGTAACTTACTGGGTGTCGATCCGCGTGTTGGGGCGATCGCTATTGGGGATCGAGTTCGACCGGGACAACGGATTCAATTTCACCTGCGGGATGCTGAAACCTCCAGAGAAGATTTACTCACACTCCTTAATCGTTATCAACAGCAAAATCCCAGTTCACCTCAACTTACCTCTAATGCAGGGGCGTTGATGTTCTCCTGTTTAGGACGAGGAGAAGGACTTTACGGTGAACCGAACTTTGACTCTAACCAATTTCAACGCTATCTGAGTATTCCGTTGAGTGGTCTATTTTGTAATGGCGAAATTGGCCCGGTAGGAGAAGGAACGTTTCTACACGGTTATACTTCTGTATTTGGAATTATCCGTCAACCTTAGAATTTTTGAATTTAAAAATATTGAATTTAAAAATATTGAATTTAAAAATAAAGCGATTAGATGGGCATTGCCCATCTCGTTTTGTCAAGATTAAGATTCTTTTGCGGTTGAACGCATCGTCGGGAACATAATCACATCCCGAATACTTTGGGTATTAGTTAATAACATAATCAACCGATCCACACCAATTCCCATTCCGCCACAGGTTGGCATTCCTAATGATAACGCCTGAATAAAATCTTCATCCATGGGGTGGGCTTCGTCATCGCCTGCACTCTTTTGGGCGAGTTGTTCTTCAAAGCGTTTACGTTGATCGACTGGATCGTTTAACTCCGAAAATCCGTTAGAGTATTCGGTGCCATGAATAAACAGTTCAAACCGTTCTACAAAACCTGGCTTAGAACGATGGCGTTTCGCGAGAGGACTGACTTCAACCGGAAAATCAATAATAAAAGTGGGTTCCATCAAAGTTGATTCTACCAATTGATCGAAGACGGCATACAGCAAATAGCCTAAACTTTGAGTGTGCAATTTTGAGAGTTTTAGATCGAGTTTTTCGGCTTTTTGAATGGCTGCTTCTAACTCCAAAGTCTCAAAATCTAAATCAGTCTTCTCTCGAACCGCCTCAACCATTGTTTGCACTTTCCAATGCTTCCCGGTAAAGCTGGGGTAAATATCACTGTAGTCGTATTTCCGCTCTAAACTGATTTTACCCTCCAGATAGTCAACTTCTGTGGCATCTCCTAAAACATCTTTGGCGATCGCACAGATTAAATCTTCGACTAATGTGATTAAATCGAAATAATCAGCATAAGCTTGATAAGCTTCTATAGATGTAAACTCTGGATTGTGAGTGCTATCGATTCCTTCATTTCTAAAGACTCGCCCAATTTCAAACACTCGTTCAAAACCTCCACAAACTGCCCTTTTTAAGAACAATTCAGTGGCAATTCGCAGATACAAATCGATATCTAAAGCATTATGATGAGTAATAAATGGACGCGCCGCCGCCCCACCATAAATGGCTTGCAAAACAGGCGTTTCTATTTCATCAAATCCGGCATCCCAGAGATAAGTTCGCATACTTCTAATAATTTTGCTGCGAAGTTTGAAGGTCGCTAAGGATTCGGGATTACTAACTAATCCCAGTTCTCGATGACGCCGACAAATTTCAGGATCGTTGACTCCATAATAGGAATCGGGAAAGGGAATTGTTGCTTTTGAAAGGACATCTAAACGCTGGACTTGTACGGAAAGTTCCCCTCGATTTGTCCGACATCCGATTCCTTCTGCGCTGATAAAATCACCTGTATCGAGTAATTTTTTAATTTGATTAAAGGATAATCCTCCAGCTTCACCTGTAACGAGTTTTTTCTCGATTTTAAGTTGAATGGTTCCCGACGCATCCGTTAAGCCAATGAAGCCAATACTCCCACTGTCGCGCTTGAAGGTAATCCGCCCACAGACTTGGAGGGGGCGTTCTTGAGGGTCTGCTTCGCCGTCTTGGAGTTCATTTCCGGCTTGGGAGAATAAATCTTTGATCGCCTCAGCGGTATGCGATCGCGTAAATGACTGACTCGGATAGGGTTCTACTCCCTGCGATCGCAAGTCATCGACTTTTCGAGAACGGACTTCTGCTTCGTTACGGGTTTCATTTTGAGCCATATTTAGGATGGGCGATATGAGTTCCAATATAAATTACTATGATAACGTGTCACGAAACCTATTTTTTTAGATTGCGATCGGCTTCAATTCTTAAGCGAATCTTAAAAAAGTTTAGTGAACTTGAGAACGGCAATTTAACAGTAATTCTCTTTTTTCAGAACAGAGAGAAGAATTGTCTTCAAGTCGAGTTCTCAACCACAATTTTCACCCGAATTCAGATTTTCTTCTCCCTTTCTCTGACGTTAGGAAGCCCCTCCAATTTGAATATCTCGGACTCGTACCGGAACACAAGCATGAGTCATTTGTGCAAGTTGCATCGGTTCACCTTTTCCACAAAAACTCGTCCCTAATTGTTGCCGTTCTGACTCAGGGCCAATGGCATCAACTTTATTCCAAAATTCTGTGGTCATGGCATGATAGGTGACATCTTTTAACATTCCGACTACTTTACCGTTTTTCACCTGCCAAAACGCATCCCCACCAAACTGAAAATTACGTCGTTGTTGATCGATTGAAAAACTGCCAATTCCATCAATTAAAATGCCATCTTCTGTATCTGCAATCATCTCCTCTAAAGTTGCGGTATGGCTACCATTTTTGGGTCCCGGTTCTAAGCCTAAATTGGGAATACGAACCATCGGTACACTTGACCAACTATCGGCGTAAGCACAACCATTACTACTACCTCGTCCGAGTCGATAAGCCGTTTCGCGATCGGTCAAATAATCACTTAAAATTCCATCTTTAACCACATACCATTCTTGGGCGGGAACCCCTTCATCATCATAGCCCATTGTACTACGTCCATTCGCTTGAGTGCGATCGCATTTAAAGTTCACCCAAGGGGCAGCATATTGCAATTGTTTCAGTTTATCGGTTGTGGCAAAACTTGTGCCTGCAAAGTTAGATTCATAGCCATAAACTCGATCTAATTCTGTTGGGTGTCCGACTGATTCGTGAATGGTTAAGTAGAGATTTGTCGGCTTCAGAATTAAAGTTGAATGAATACCAGAAGGCCCTTTAGGTGCATGAACTTTTTCAATTGCTTCTTGAGCCACTCGTTCGACTTGACGGTTTAAATCCGCGACATCAATATGTTCATAACCGATATTTAAAGGCGGACGTTCATAACCTCGATCTTGAGCATCTCCATTGGCAATTGCGGTACAATTAAAACCGGGATAACTGCGATAAATTGTTTGTTCAATTATCGAACCCACTGTGGACGCAAACAGTTTATCTTCTTGTGTGAATGACAGATAAGACATTGCCTTTTTAATGCCTTGGTCTTCATAGGCGAGTAACTGTTCATTTAGACTCAGCAAAAGTTCGGCTTTGTCAGCAATTGGAACGGTGAACGGATCAATTTTTATGGGTGTAATGTAACGATCTTGGTATGCTTCCACCGGAACCAATTGTACAGGATTTTGTAGAGACAGGCGGCTTCCCTTGGCAATATCAACGGCTAAATTAACAATTCGAGTCACTTCTTCAGGTGTTTTGCGATGGCTAGCAGCGAACCCCCAAGCTCCCTTGAGAAGCACTCGAACTCCGAAACCGGAGCTAACATTGTCTGCAATATTACTTAAAGAGCGATCGCGAGCAAATAGACTTTGTTTACGATAAGTGCAGAAGCGAACATCTCCATATTCACATCCAGCTTGACGTATTAAATCAATAGCGAGTGTAGCTAATTCTGTGGTGGTTTGGCGAGTCGGTGCTTGTACCATATCGTGATTTTTGAGTTATACAAATATTGTAGTTTTTTCATGTTAAACCTTTTCAGCAAATTTGCACAGTTTGAGTAACATGAAGGATAAACTTGATTTATAATAGGGCAATAATAGAGCCAAATATTGCAAGGACTGTTATCTATGACGCAGACAACAAGCAATAAAGTCTACTGGACGATAGCGGATTTAGAGTTATTACCCGATAACGGATGTCACTATGAAATTATTGAGGGAGATTTATTTGTAACCAGAGCGCCTCATTGGAAGCATCAAAAAGTTTGTGTTAATCTTGTACAAGAATTGAATCTTTGGTCAATAAAAACAGGTTTAGGTGAAGCAACAATAGCACCTGGAGTGATTTTTACTGAAGCAGATAATGTGATTCCTGATGTAGTTTGGGTCAGTAGTGAACGATTAGCAATTGCGCTAGATGCAGCCGGACATTTAATAGAAGCACCTGAATTAGTCGTAGAAGTTTTATCTCCGGGTGAGAAGAATCAACAACGCGATCGCCAAGCTAAACTTAAACTTTATTCAACCCGAGGTGTTCAGGAATATTGGATTGTAAATTGGCAAACTGAACAGGTTGAAATCTATCGCCGCGAACAGGCTATTTTAAAGCTATTTGCAACAGTTTTGAGTGAAGATACACTCACCAGCCCTTTACTTCCTGAGTTTAATTGTTCAGTTTCTCAACTGTTTATTTAGAGTTCGTAGTTACGCTTGTAGTTGCGCTTCAGCGCAGGCGTACCTCGCATAATACCAATTGTTAATAGCTTCATCAATTTACTTGACCTTCAATTAAATTATCGCTTTGACTGCGGATCGAGCGCATCTCTTAAACCATCCCCGACATAATTAATACAAAGAACGCTTAAAAAGATAGCTAAACCCGGAAATAATGCCATGTAGGGAGCCGTTTCAATATAATTTTGAGCATCATAAAGCATTCGTCCCCAAGTCGGTACATCAGGGGGAAATCCTAACCCTAAAAAGCTGAGAGTTGATTCCGTGATAATACCATTTCCAACCGCTAAAGTTGCAGCGACAATAATCGGACTCAAAACATTCGGAAGAATATGTACCCAGATTAAACGACTCGGTTTAGCACCAATAGCTTTCGCCGCCATGACAAAATCCATTTCTTTTGTCGTTAGAAAACTCGCCCGAACTAACCTCGCCACAGACATCCACGTTAACCCACCAACAACCAAAACAATTAACATAAAAATACCAACTTCCGGACCCGCGATCGCTTTCATCGGTTCCCGAAATAAATAGATAATCAGTAATAATAAAGGCAGTTGAGGTAAGGAAATAAATAAATCGGTAATTCGCATCAACACACTATCTAGAATTCCACCATAAAATCCAGAAATTGCACCAATTAATGTTCCCACAAATATTGCTACTATCATCGCCGCCACACCGACTGTTAAAGAAACTCGCCCACCTGCTAAAATTCGAGCCAGTTGATCTTGTCCGAGATCATTAGTACCGAGTGGGTGTTTCCAACTCGGAGGAGAGGTAGAATTTGCAAAGTCAATTTGATCGATGGGTGTTGTATAAATTAAAGGCCCAAATACAACTGCAACAACAATTATAAGCAAAATGATTAATCCCAAAACTGCCATTTTGTCTCGTTTAAATTGTCGCCACGCATCACCCCAAAGCGTTCTAGGTGTTGTTAAAAGTTGATTAGAAGTAGATTGATTAATAGAAGTCATAAACAGAATTTTTAATTTTATTGTACAATATAAAAAATAACATTAATGAGAAGAATCATCATGGTTTCTCAGCTCGAACCTCAAACTTCTTCAGAGGTTAATTATCCCGAACGAGATGGTCAACCGATGTCAGACAATACAGTTCAGTTTCGCTGGATTCTCACTCTTTACTATAACTTAGAATGGCTATTCGCTAACGATCCGGCTGTATTTGTAGCAGGAGATTTGCTTTGGTATCCCGTTCAAGGAAATAATAAAATTCGTCAAGCTCCTGATATTATGGTTGTTTTTGGAGTTCCTAAAGGCGACCGTGGTTCTTATCAGCAGTGGAAAGAAGGAGATATCGCACCCCAAGTCGTGTTTGAAATTCTGTCTCCAGGTAATACATTAACGGAGATGAATAAAAAGCAAGTCTTTTACGATCGCTATGGGGTAGAGGAATATTATCTGTATGACCCTCAAAAAAATGATTTGAGTGGTTGGTTACGAACAGAAGACCGTTTAGATGTCATTGATGAGGTTAATAATTGGGTGAGTCCTCGATTAAAAATTCGCTTTGAATTATCTGAGGATGATCTAAAATTGTACCATCCAGATGACAAGCTATTTTCTACTTATTTGGAGATTCAAAACCAATTGGAACAAACAGAACAGCAGTTGGAACAAACAGAACAACAGTTAGAGGAAGAACGTTCACGAGCCAACCAAGCCGAACAACAGTTAGAGGAGGAACGTTCACGAGCAGCTCGGTTAGAGGAGTTATTACGAGCCGCAGGAATTGATCCTGAACAAAATCGTTAATTCAGTTATTAATTGAAGAACTGCAAATTATTAGGTGATACTCTAATCACCTTTTTTATTTATATTGAATACGTGGATCTAAAATTCCATATAAAATATCAGCAATAAAATTGAAGATAACGACTAAAATCGCGTAAATCAAGGTAATCGCCATCACAACGGGAGTATCGCTGCGGTAAATAGATTCGACTAATAATGCTCCAATTCCTGGAATTCTAAAAATCTGTTCAGTAATTAAAGCCCCAGTAAATAAACTCGGAATATCTAAAGCAATTAAAGTAATCACGGGAATTAACGCATTTCGCAAAATATGACCTTGAATGATATGAAAGTTTGGTAATCCCTTCGCATAAGCTGTTCGTACATAATCTTGATTCAACTGTTCTAACATCGAAGAACGAATAAATCGCATTAAGACCGCAGATTGATATAAAGCCAATACACAAATGGGCATAATTGACTGTTGAATTTGAGCAATAAAAGTTTGCCAGTTCGTCACTTGTAGGGTACTGTTATAAATAAACGGAAACCAGTTGAGCTGAACGCTGAAAATAATAATAAATAGCAATCCGGTGAAAAAAGGAGGTAAGGAAAAGCCTAAAAATGCAAATGTTGTCGCCAGTTGATCGAAAATAGAATAGCGTTTCAGTGCAGAAATAATTCCGAGAGGAAAAGCAATCAAAACTGCTAGCAAATAGGCTGAACCTGCGACCCATAGTGTTGTGGGTAAACGCTGTAAAATCAACTCATTCACAGGACTACGACTGGTAAAAGAATAACCCATATCACCCTGAATAAATGCGATCGCCCATTTTAAGTAGCGAATAGGAATCGGTTGATCTAAACCTAACGAACGACGAATATTTTCTCGTACTTCTGCTGTAATTGAGGGATTAGTCGCAAATTCTCCCATCGGATCTCCCGGTGCTAGTGCTAATATTGCAAACACCACAATACTAATGGCAATTAAAGTTGGAATTGCACTGAGAAGACGATTAATAAAATATCGCGTCATAGCTTTCTAATATCAACAACCGAATTAATTACTTTAATTAAAGATCAAAGTAAACATTCCAAATTTTTAACTTAAAGACAATTATAAGACAAAATGGGTTTATTAAGGTTAACGAATCTGGTATGATTCGATTATTGTCTGACCTGGATTAAGGTGTTTTCAATATGTCTAAAACAAGGACTGTCCCCTATACTGGAGGATGTCAATGCGGACAAATTCGATATGAAATCCGTAGTGAACCTCTGACCCTCTATGCTTGCCACTGTACCGAATGCCAGAAACAGTCTTCGAGCGCTTTTGGAATGTCAATACCTGTTCCTCGTGAAGCATTCGTCTGACTGAAGCTAAATAACCACTCCGTATATCTACGGAGATTAATCTAACAATTTAATACAAGCAATATTTGGAAAGTTCAGTAGTATTTCTGATGGCTTTTCTCTTTGAATTTTCTATATTAGATATAGGTTATCTGATATTCCCAAGTTGGGTTCGAGCAGATAACTAGACACATACAGAAAACTCTATTCTATAAGAGGTTAGCCCCTATGTTAGTATTTACAGGAAGATTACTTCTCTTTTTCTCTCTCTTAGCCTTAAGAATTGTAGAATCACTTTTAAGTTTAACTATTAGATTAATTATTTCTTCTTTTAATTCTGCTTGGAAAAATCTCACTCTTTTTATCCTAAATTTTAAATCTGAACCTCTTCAAACAAAAACTGATCCCTAGTTTTCAGGTGCTACAGTCCTGAATTTATCTATCTCTATTACTTATCAACTTTTATCTATCTATTCTCTTAATTATTGAGGTGCAAGATTTGCGCCTCATTTTTTTTTAGCGTCTGATGTCGGGATAGAACTTGAATAAATTAGCGGTAATTTGACTAAAAAGCTTGTGCCAACTCCGACTTCACTTTCAGCGGATATTTCGCCTCCATGCGCCTCTACACAACGTTTTACAATCGCCAATCCTAAACCGGTCCCTGCTATTTTACCAACATTTTGAGCGCGATGAAAAGCTTGAAATAATTTAACAAGATCCTTCCGGGGAATACCAATACCTTGATCGATTAACTTAAAAACAGCATCATTATTTTGCTGGCTCACCTCTAAACAGATCAGACCTCCCTGGGGTGAATATTTAATTGCATTAGAAAATAAATTAACAAAAATATGTCGAAGTAGGCTTTCATCCCATAATGTTTCTGAAAAATCTCCTTGTATATTCAACTCAATTTGATGATGAGAACTCGCCTCGACTCGGGCTCCTTCTACTAACTGTTGACAAAATAATTCTAAATCTAAAGGTGCAGGTAAACATTCTAATCGATCAACATCTCCACGACCTACTAAGATCACTTCATCCAATAACTGCACTAAATTTTTTCCGGCTGATCGAATGCGCTGAAAAATTGAACGTTTTTGCTCTTTACTTAAATTTGGTTCCCAATCTCGAAGCAATTCAGTTGAGATTAAAATGGTACTCAAAGGATTCCGAAAGTCGTGAGACATCATCGAAACAAATTCTGAGGTGAGTTGATGTTGTTCTTTCGCTTTGATTAACTCAACAGTTTGTTCTTCTACACGATGGGATAAGGCTTGATTCACTTCACGCAGAGACTCCATTGCTTGTTTGCGTTCAATAGCATAACGAAGAGATCGAACTAATGTTTCTACCGTGACTTGTCGTTTGACTAAATAATCTTGCGCCCCCTTTCGCACGGCTTCGAGAGCAAGTTCATCATCATTTGTATTCGTTAAAACAACAATGGGAACATTAGGAGACTGTTGAAGCAGGGGCTGAAGTGAGCCAAGTCCTTCACTATCAGGTAACGTTAAATCGAGTAAGATAATATCATAGAAAAATTCGGCTTGATCGGTGAGTAAATTGACGGCTTCGGTGAGTCGTTTAACATGGACAAGATGACAAGGTTCTAACTTGGAACCTTTGAGCAACTCTTGCAGCAAACGGGCTTCAGCCAAGTTATCTTCTATTAATAGAATGTTTACCGAACGTACTGGCATAATTTCCTTATTTTTTCTTCATGTTGCTCCAAAAGTTTTATAGAATCGGCTGAAAATTTAGGGATTCGACTGAGACACAAGACAAAATAAGAATGCTTAATTTTCAGTTTATCACTCTCTCATTTACAATTCTAAAGAAATATTTTACTCGTTAGGCAAAGTGGCAATTTTTAGCCAAAATTCTTCAATCCCTTTGACAATCTCAAACAACTGGTTTAAGTTCCGAGATTTAGTAATATAGCAGTTGACGTGTAAGTTGTAGCTGTGGAGAATATCATCATCATTTTTTGAGGTTGTTAAGACTACGACTGGAATTCGTTTTAAGCTAGGATCTGCTTTGATTTCAGCTAGAACTTCTCGTCCATCTTTTCGAGGTAAATTCAAATCTAGAAGGATTAAATCGGGTCGAGGAGCATTATTATACTCCCCTTCTCGATGAAGAAAAGACATGGCATCCATACCATTTCTGACCGTTACAATTTCGTGAGCAACGGTACTACGTTTTAAAGCTTCTTGAATTAAGCGAATGTCGCCTCGATTATCTTCAACTAAAAAGATGATCTTGGGCTTTTCTTGCACTTCGCCGCTCACGCACTTGTCCTCCCACTGGAATTGTAAAGTAGAATGTTGCACCTTTGCCGAGTTCAGACTCAAGCCAAATTCGACCTCGATGACATTCAACAATTTTTTTACAGATTGCTAAACCCATCCCGGTTCCTTGGTACTCATCACGGGTGTGTAAGCGTTGAAAGATCACAAAAATTCGTTCTGCAAATTGAGGGTCAATGCCAATTCCATTGTCTTTAATTGAAAATAGCCAAGCATCTTCTAGTCGTTGCGCCCCAATATAAATTTCCGGCGGCGTTGAACTGCGGAATTTAATGGCATTTCCGATTAAATTTTGGAATAACTGCATCAGTTGGGTACTGTCTGCCATTACCGTTGGCATGGCTTCTGAGGTGATAATCGCTTGGGTTTCATTAATCCGACCTCGCAGGTTTCCTAATGCCCGTTCTAGAGCTGTTCCCACAGAGGTTAATTCAAATTCAACTCCTTGAATATCAACTTTAGAATAGGCTAAAACATCATCAATTAGGGTTTGCATTAAACTCACACCCTCAACTGCAAAATTAATAAATTCGGAGGCATCTTCATCAAGTTCTTCTTGATAGCGCATCTCTAAAAGTTGCACATAGTTTGCCACTTGGTTAAGCGGTTCTTGCAGGTCGTGAGAGGCAACGTAAGCAAACTTTTTCAATTCCGCATTAGAACGTTCGAGATCCTGGGCTAATTGTGCGAGTTCATCAGCTTGACGAAGGATAATATTAATGATGGCTTTTCGCAGTTCTAAAGCAGCATTAACTTCAACTTGTTTCCAAGGCAAAGACTTCAGTTGAACGGTTTCTTTCCACAGTTGAAAAGATTTCCGAGGCGATAACTTTATATTCCCTTCTAACTGTGTAGTTTCAATGGCTTTTGTTGGATCTCCACCCCAATTCACCGTTTGAATGACTTCTGGTCGGAACCACAGCACATAATTGCGATCAGAAATGCTCATCGCTAGTAGTCCGCTTGCGACTTCTTTATAGCGTTCGGCATCTGAATAAATGCGCGGTAAAGAGTTAGTTGAAAAGATTTCTTGTTCTGAGTTTTTCTTCAGCCACTGAACTAAAAAGTTTAAGTCTTCTTCTTTAGGTGTGAAACCAATTGTTGTCCACTGTCCGCTAAAGTAAATAGCTGCACCCTGAGCATTGGTGAGTTCGAGAAGATTGGGCTGATGTTGAATTAAACCATCAATAAAGTTGTCTTCTTGAGACATCGAATCAATCAAAGCAGAGCGAATCGAGCTGAGTTTCATTCGATAGTCATAGTCTTCGGTTTCTTCACGAGAAGAGAGTTCGGAGAAGATGACTCGACCTAAAAATTCACAGGCTTTTCGCAATTCATAAGAGACATATTTCGGAGTGCGATGATGGCAAGCAATTAAGCCCCAAAGTTGCCCATCTTTAATCAGTGAGATTGTTAAAGATGCCCCGACTCCCATATTCTGTAGGTATTGTAAATGGCAGGAAGAGGCACTTCTGAGCGTTGAATGGGTCAGATCTAAAAGCCGTTCAATATTGGGATTTTCGTAGGGAAATAAAGCGACAGCCTGGGCTTGAGCATTAGGGATAATTCTAATCCAATTAGAACTTAATAATTTGCGGGCGGGTTTAGGAATATCTGATTCTGGGTAGTGGAGTCCGAGATAAGGTTCTAACTCCTCTATTTTTTCTTCGGCTACGACTACTCCATGCCCCTCTTGATCAAATTTATAGAGCATGACTCGGTCAAATCCCGTGACTTTTCGCACTTCTTGCACGATGATTTGACAAAAATCTTGTAAACTGGCTGTATTTTCCAGTTGGTTAATTGACATTCGAGCTAGGTGGTAGAAGCTCAAAAATGGAATATTCTCTTGAGAACTAGCGGGTTCAAGTTCTAAAATTAAAAAGCCATCTGAATTGCGGTGAAAAACACCATCAAAGATTGCGTATTCATCCCCTTTGATTCTAATCCAGATTTTTGTCGGATTAATGTAATCTAGATTTTCTTGAGATAATCCCGCTTTAATTCGTTCCATTTGAAAGGGATCGAGCAATTCTTCTAACCGTTTTTTGAGCATCTCTTCGGCAGATATTCCCAAAATAGAACGAGTATTTGTACTGGCTTGGATAATGTTTAGACTCGGTTCTTCCAAGACTAAAATTATACCGTGAGGTTGCACCTGCCCGGAAATTTGAATCGGTTCTTGATCTAGACGAATCAGATTACGAGATTTAAGTTCGGTCTCGATATTTTTCATGTTTTTTTCCAACCTTCACTAAGAATACAATATGAAGCTTTAATTCTATCTTGATTTTAAACTGGATTTTTAATTTCAAGATCTGTTAGTTCAAGTTAATATTTTCAAGTTAATATTTTCAAACTAATATCTGCAAATCTTAATATTTATAAACAAGAATTGTTCTGTATAATTACCTAGTAAATTGTGAGGTTTTTTTCTGAATCCTCTATAAAACTGCACTCAAAAACAGGCGATCGCTCAATCAATGAAAATCTTTATTCTGTATGACAATTAAGTATAACATGGTTCTCTATTTGATCAGAAAGGCAAACTCTTTAGAAAACCTTAAGAAAATTAATTTGAACCTCAAAACCATTAACTATTATTAAGGATTATAAATTATCTTACTTAAACTTTACAGTGTGAAAGACTCAATTGAATAATCTTCATTAAAAACCGCAGTAGACAAAAAACAGCAGATTTGATAGGAATTGAATACTGTCTACTCTCTACTGTTCACTATCTACCACGATTTCGAGTTTATGATTGCTTATTGAGTCGCTTAGAAATTTGACCAATAATCCCACTCAAAATTGCTCCCCCCATTAAAATCCCTAAAGCAGGAGTAAAAACAGGTTCCCAGAGTTTATACCACAAATCTAAACCCAGTGAGAGATCGAGGGAACGACCGACAACAGCAACAACTAACCAAAAAAAGCTAAATAAAACCACAAAAACATCAAACACCAACAAACGGTTTAACCAAGTTAGAAATAAATCTTTCATTAGACTGCAATTGACTCAAATTCCGATCTTTTTCGCTAATATCCAATAAAATTTTACCATTGTTTTTACCCTCAAAGTCAGCCCTTGACTCCGAATTGGGTCTAGAGTGACTCAACGAGGCGATCGCAAACTTGATCGCAAATCAGAAGATAGCAAGAAACGGGTGGTCTGGAATTACGACCATCGGTACATTCAGAGATATTGCGATTGCCATTCTAAACGCCAGTCGGTTCAATTTTAATTAACTACTTTTAAAATGCTTGTCACGATGAAATTGACTAAAGGGAGATTGAGAATTTGACTGTTTTTTTGACCGCAGCACGCGGTCCGAGGCAAGCCCCGTCTTTTCAAGGCGGGGAACAGATGACTTAAAAACTGGAGAAAATCGCCGCGTTTTCAGAGAATATTGCCAAGCAATCTGATCGGGATCTTTTTGAAAACTCCACTCTTGAAATTGAGGTTTTGTTTTCCAACGACTAACTGTATTGGGATGAACCTTCAACCGTTTAGCCAGTTCAAGTTGATTCAAATTCTGAGGAATATCAGCAGGAATTTTCGAGGGAATCGGAAATAAAGAAACGCTTTTAGAGTTGTTTGGGTTGGTTTGACTTATTTGAGAATCTGTGTTTAGATCTTCAGTAAACTGAGAAGCAGTAGAGGTTAAGTTTTCAGCCTGAGTTTCGAGTAACTCCATCTGATCATTAACAGAACTTTCCAGCCAAGCCTGAGCCGTTGAGAAATAGTAGAGAATTCCGCCTTGATCGGTCACTTCAAACTGAGCCGAAAATTCTGTGGCTTTTTGGTCTAAAAATCCTTGTACATCCTCAGCAGAAACTTGAGCATTCATCGCTAAATCAAGAGGCGTAATCCATCCTTCATTTTCTTTAACTAAATGATAGAAAACCTCGTTGAGATGAGTTTGTTTATCAAGTTGTTTCTTTTGATAACGTTTCCACAGACGCCACGATCCTACGCCTCCAACTAAAAATAGCAAAAGCGGGATTACATCTTTCATCACCAGCAATCCTAGCGCGATCGCAATTCCAAAGACAATATATCCGCCATCATCCTTTTTGAGTTCCGGTGTATTTTGAGACATGGTTTGGTTTTGGCTAGTGGTTGCTGACCTGTCCATAATTTGACATACTAGCTGTACAGAACTCAAGTAGTAATGGGCAGTTCTGAGCAATTAACTCTCGAAAGCGGTTGTTTGAGGAGCAAGAATGGACTTCAAGTTTAGGCGAGTAGCAACGTTTTTTACGTTAACGACTCTAATTATCAGTTTGACAGCTTGTGCCGGAAGTCGCAAGTTTCAATGTCGTAAGTTAATGGAAGTGGTTGACCAAGGAAACATGGCGATCGCAGCTCAAGATCAAAAAACCAGCGGTGCTGCCACTATTAAGTTAGCACAAGAACTCAACACGATCGCCGATCAGATGGAAGATCTCTACCTTACTAATGGTCGGTTAAAGAAAATTCGCGAGGGTTTTACAGAAGTCTTTCGGGAATTTGCAACAGCACTTAATGAAATGGGTCAAGCCTTAGAAGCCGCAGAAAAATCTCCCATTAGTGTCGAAGGTCGCACTAAATTAGTTCAAGAAATTGATAAAGTTAATCAAGTCAGTAAACGCACCCTTCCTCTGAGTCAAAAAGCAGAAACATTGATGGCGGAGATGGAAAAGCGTTGTCCACCAGAGTCTCTACAACCGGAAGAACCTGAACCTGAGAATGACAACTCAAAATAAATCTGAAAATGCCGGGAATTTAATGACTTTAGTTTACAACCCTGTTGTGGATATCACTGGTGGCTAGACACAGTGCTGTAAGTATGGGCCAACCCAATTCGATCTAACTGATCAGAACACCGTATCAAACGCGATCGCACTTGATCGTTCCGTTCTAACCCGGTCATCAAATCATTTTAAGTTGTGAAGTCTGATCAGAACTTCTGCTATCAAGCTTATCCTTTGCTTATAGCGTTTTTACTGTCCTAGCTGTTCGAGTTCTTGCTCTCGCTTCGAGTCTCGGTCTTTTGGCCTTAACCAATCCGGCCATAAACCGACAATGAACTCTCGACTTTTCACACTAGCATCTCTAGCGGGTTTGGGCAAAAATTCGTAGGTATCGCCAGAAGTAATAAAAATGGCAACCAACAGTAAGAAGAAAATACCGATTAATTTTCTGGGATTCATCTGAGCGAGTTTATAGAGATTTCAAGTTGAGTTAAAAGTCTATCTACACAATATTGTAATCAGCAAGTGACCCTTTGAGATTAATTTTCTATCTGCAAATTATAATTAGCCTTTTGACTGCGGACTGAAGAATCAAATAAAAAAACCAGCCGAGGCTGGTCTATTACAATGAAAAGCACCGTTGTTGTTTCGATTCGAGACTAACCCAGAAGGCGCGTTCCCCTGCAACCTGCGAGTTGAACTTCTCAAATCTTACTAACTTTTAATTGTAGCAAAAAACACCAAAATCTCCGACCGTGTTTTCACTGATCCTAGATGGGTAAAATAAGTATTGACGTTTATTCAAATTTGATGTAAGCATTCTGAGGGCTGCCCCAAATCACGGTTTCCTGTTTGTAGATGACCATTCCCGGTTTCGCGCCTTTGGGTTTATAAACGTGTTTAGGTTTGGTGTAAACCACAGGAACCTGTTCACTTTGACGGGCGCGACTATGATAGGCGGTTAAATTTGCTACAAACTGCAAGTCCTTTTCATCGGGAACTTCTCCAGCATTGAGTCGCAACAATACATGACTTCCCGGAATTTCTTGGGTATGAAACCACAAGTCATAATCTCCAGCAATTTTTGAGGTTAATAGATCATTTTGGCGGTTATTTCGTCCTACAAATAATTCAAAGCCACTCGGCGTTTTATATCGATAAAATTCAGTTTCTGTTGTGGAATGATTTTGATGATCGGGGCTATTAAGATAACCTTGCTGAATCAGTTCTTCTCGAATTTCGGCTAAAGTTTGTAAGTCTTCTGAAGATTGATAGAATTCTATTTGGGCGATCGCGACGAACACTTGTTCGAGATAGTCAATTTCAGCTTGAACTTCAGCGAGTAGAGGTTCTACTGCCACACGAGCGCGTTTTAATTTTTGATGACGTTTATAATAGGCTTGAGCATTTTGCACGGCATTTTTTTCCGGATCGAGAGGGATTTTCACAGGTTCTCCGGTTTCAAAGTCCGCAAGGGTAATCTTCTTCATTCCCGGTTTCCATTCATGCAGAGAAGCCATTAATAAGTCAGCTTGGGCGCGATAGCGATCCGCATCATCAGATTGTTTTAACCGTTGAATAAACCCATCCGCTTTTTGATGTAATTTTTTGAGAAGACTATTGAGTTTTTGGCTAACTTGATGACGGAGTTGTTTGAATTCTTGTTGGTTTAACTCCGTCGTATAGTAAGTATTTAGCAGTTCTTGTACCGTTGCTACAGAAGCGTCGGTTTCCTTCCAAGCGATGACTGAATATCCTGTCTCTGTCCACTGAGGTTGAAAGTGTGACTCCTCTAGTGCTTCTAACCACTGACACCAGCAGCGAAATAACTGACTCCATTCTGCCTCTGACAGACTCTCCGTTGTACATTCAGAATTGAGTGCAGCCGCTTGCAGCATTCCCAAAACTAAAGCTGAACTTAACCCTCGATAGGTTTTGAGAAGTTGACGCTTGAGGGAACCCGGAATTAAACTGACTCGCCGTTGCCATTGATCTTGCGGTGTACTCAGACGAGGAATAGGGTCAGTTAGGCTAGGCGGAAGTTCATAGGGTTGGCTAGTTTGAATGGGACGAACACTCGACTGTTGACTACTGACTTGATGAGCGGCTGTTACAATCAGATTATCTTTTCCGGTTAATACAACATTACTGTACTTGCTCATCACCTCCACGTAGAGATGCCAAAGGGCTGCTTCTCCAGGTCGCTTGGCAAACTGTAAGTCTAACACTCTTTCCCAAGGTGAAACCTCTGCGATCGCCACTAACGCTAAACCCCCTAACTGATGACGCAATTGATCGCTAAACGTAAACGTATCCGGTGTGCGAGGAGGCGGATCACCGATACACATTCGGGCGGCTTGAGGATGCCATGAAATATCCAGCCATCCTGTCCGTTTAATGGTGCGTAATAGCAGGGTAATCGTAAAGCGATCGCGCTGATACACCTTTTCGAGTCGGGCGGGTAGCCATTCCTCTCGAAGTTCAGCACAAGCCGCCATCAGAGTCGTGTAGTCAACAGGTTGCATGATCGAACAGAAGGCAGTGAGCAGTAATCAGTGAATAGTTACCAGTTTTTACAATTCACTGTCTAATGTCCACTGTACATTGTTCACTGTGTACAGGGATTAAAATCCCTGTCTGAAACCTAAAGTCCTTTGAAAAGGACTCAGTTATCTGAGACTGTTGCCTACTCCTCATTGCCTCTAACCTGCCCCCTGTCCCCTGTAACCTAATTCAAACAAATCCGTGTTCACTCAGAAATTCTGGGGTAATGTCTTCTAAAGTTGAGAGAGGAGAAGTTTCCTCGAAGAGAGGAGAATTTGTGGGCCTTGGGGCTGTTCTCAGAAATTTAGCTACATATTTTCCCAGAATATCACCTTCGAGATTGACCCAGCTACCGGGTTTAAGGTACTTTAGATTAGTTTCGCAATAGGTGTGAGGAATAACGGCAACTCGAAACCCGTTCCCGTGCGCGTCGCAGTCGGCAATGGTGAGACTAATACCGTTGATAGCGATGCTCCCCTTGGGGACAATGTACGGAGCAATTTGTTGATGCCAGAGGCTTAAGGCTTCCGGAACGGCAGAAAACTGCATTTCCCAGGAACTCGCAGTTTGAGTCGAAGACTGCAAGCATCCAATGCCATCAACGTGACCTGTGACAAAATGTCCACCTAATTTACTGCCTGCACGCAAGGAGGCTTCGAGGTTGAAGTAGCCGTCTAAAGATTGTCCAAACGTGGTCCGATACAGCGTTTCTGGAGAGGCTGTTGCCACGAAACCCCCTTCGACGATTTCGACAACGGTTAAACAGACCCCGTTAACTGCGACACTGTCACCAATGGCTAAATCTTTTAAGATAAGTTCAGGATGACCGGAGACGCAGGAGATTTGAAACTGCTCGTCTGTTAGGGGTCGAATCACTCCCAACGCTTGAATTAATCCTGTGAACATGGCATTTTTTCAGTAGGGGATCATGTTAGCTGAACCAAGCTGGATTCGCGTATGACTTGAATACGCTTGCTGAACTTGTTAGAGATTAAACAAAAATCTCTTGTCGATTTCAGAGGATTTCGAGGCATACTGGAATTCAGGATGTTCTTTCTACGAGTTTTATCACTCGTTTGCCTAAAGTATTCTATCGAGGCTGAGTCGATGATTGAAATGAAAGTCGCCGGAATCGCGCTAGATGCGGCTACCCGCAGTCCCATTGTTCTTCTGAGGGATGCCTCAGAACGACGAGCCTTACCTATTTTTATTGGTCAGGATCAAGCTCGATCCATAATCGGCGCATTGGAGAACCATAAGCCCCCTCGACCTTTAACTCACGATTTGTTCGTGAATTTGATGGATGTCTGGGATTTGGGTTTAGAACGAATTGTCATTCACTCCCTGCAAGATAATACCTTTTATGCCGTCTTAATTGTGCGTCAAGGAGAGGTTAAAAAAGAAATTGATGCTCGCCCTAGTGATGCGATCGCTCTGGCTTTACGCACCGATAGCCCAATTTGGGTGATGGAAGAAGTGGTTGCAGATGCTTCAATTCCGGTTGATCGTGATGCTGATGAGGCTGAACGACAGGCTTTCCGTGAATTTGTTGCTGATCTCAGCCCTCAAGATCTGATTAAACGTTCCGATTTCCGCAAAAAAGATGAAGCCCAGTAATGAGTTAGACTCTTAACCTTGAAATTAGAAAGGATTTGACGTTTTTAACTTGATTTCCCCTTCTAAGAATCTGATATAAAAATGCGTTATCGACGGTTTGGTCGAACCGAGTTGAGCTTATCTGTGCTGTCGCTGGGAACGATGCGATACCTCGCATCCGCAGAAACTGCATCGAAAACAGTGCAGTATGCTGTATCAAAGGGCATTAATCACATTGAAACAGCCAGTGGATATGGGAATAGTACACAGTATTTAGGTGGTGCATTATCAGCCGGATTGCCTAAAGCGCGATCGCAGCTTCATATTACATCGAAAATTATTCCGTCGGCTGATCCAAGCCTGATGGAAAGCTGGATTGATGAATCTCTAGAGCGGCTAAACCTAGATTATCTTGATTGTTTAGCCCTTCACGGCCTTAACACCTGGGAGCATCTTGACCAAGCCATGCGAGGAATGTCCGGGGTGCAAAAGACACTTCAGGACGGTCGAGTTAAGCATCTTGGCTTTTCGACTCACGCCCCTCTAGAGGTCATACTCGCTGCTATTAACACACAATTCTTTGATTTTGTCAATCTGCATTATTACTATTTTTTTCAACGAAATCTAGCAGCCATTGAGTTAGCGGCGAAACATGACCTGGGAATATTTATTATTTCTCCTGCTGACAAGGGCGGACAACTTTACACTCCCTCTCCTCGCTTAGAGGAGTTGTGTCAGCCTTTCTCTCCGCTAATCTTGAATTATCGCTTTTTGTTGAGCGATCGCCGAATTACAACTCTAAGCGTCGGGGCGGCGAACCCAGAGGAATTAGATTGGCCCTTAACGGTAGCTGATGATGATGGGGAGTTAACAGCCGAGGAAAAACAGGTTTTAGACCATTTAGCGGCGACTCAGCGAGACGTTTTGGGGAGTGAACAGTGTAGTCAGTGTTATCAGTGTTTACCTTGTCCTGAAGCCATTAATATCCCGGAAGTGTTACGGTTACGAAATCTGGCTGTTGCTTTCGAGATGACGGAGTTCGGAAAGTATCGGTATCGGATGTTTGAAAATGCAGGGCATTGGTTCCCCGGTCGTAAGGGACATCGCTGTACCGACTGTGGAGACTGTTTACCTCGTTGTCCTGAACAGTTAAATATTCCAGCTTTACTCAGAGATACTCATCAACGTTTACGGGGAAAAGAAGGGCGACGGTTGTGGGAGGATTGAATTTGAGATCTATGCGATCGCGCAGCATCTGGGAAGGAAAATCGGCTTGAGCTAACATTGTCAGAATAAATTGCGATCGGCTAATATTTTCCAAAAATGCGCCCACAGGTAGGTGTGGAAATGAGGCTTTCTGACAAAATGGCTGTAACTGTTATGTTGTCTGGATTTGAAGCGTATTCGTTGGTTGAGAGGTGGGCGCACCCCACTATGTAAGGGTTTCAGCCTTTTTGACAAAGATGAAGCGATCTGCTATGATCTCTTTTAAAGCACTCGGCGCAAACGTACCTCGAAAACTAAATATATT
>JBCBCI010000034.1:0-56453 GCA_038530755.1 Cyanobacteria bacterium J06592_8
TGCTGAGTTAGTGACTATTTTAACGTTTTTGCTAAACTTCGGACTGATATCATACAAGCCTACAATGATGCAGAAAGTATGATTTATTTTTAGTCTAAATCATCTTTTCTTGGACTTATACGCCGATCTAGTCTTCAATTTCATCGATGCGATGACGCTCAATTAAATCTTGATTATCCGGTTTACTCAGATGTTCTTCCAGAGCAATCTGCACTGTCTCGCTGATGCTCTGATTTTTGATAGCACTCAAAACCCTCAGAATTCTTTCGATATCAGAGGTCAAGTAGATTCTCAAGCTTTTTTTAGCAGCAGACATGGAAAGTATAAAGACACACTGCCCTATAATCTCACATCAACATAGTCACAAGTGACTATGTGCTTAGAAGTGTATAATCAGTGAAGTCCTACAACCGCTAAACCGATGGTTACACTTACAGATGATAGCGATCGCACAGCTACTGTTCCAAATTGTATCGCTCTATTAGTTCTTGAATGTCTTCATCTTCCAAAAGCCGATCGATTGCTAAGTTGAGTAGCTTGTTCATAGAAGTTTCCTTGACTCCAGCTAGTCGCTTCAGCAAGCTGTAGACTTCCTGAGACACAGTCAACCTGAGTTCCTTCTGATCTGCTTTTCTTGGACTCATACGCCGATCTATACAATGGGCGTATTTTGTCATACTATTAATCTTAGTGCGCTATATGCCGCACTTTTTCAGTAGACTCTTTGAGGCTAAACTGATGGTTACACTTACAGATGATGAAGTTGCTTTGATTAAGTCCGTTCTGATCGCACTCAGACAGATTAAAGTTCGAGATATTGATCGAGCATTAGTGATGTTGTCGAAGGGGGACACCGCCAAAACAATGCAACGAAAATCGAGGCAAGTTGACAGATAAGCAAGTCCAGGGATTAAAATCCCTGGAATTTCAAGCATTCAAACAAAATAGATGAAATTTTAGCAATCTAGCGGTTCGCCCAACTGACTTAAATTTAAAATATGACCGGCTGTGATTAAATAAACAGGATTAGAAATAGCCCCAATTTTTCGGACTAAAGTACCTAAGCGATCGCGAAATAACCGACCCACTGGATAAGCGGGAACGACACCCCATCCCGTCTCCTCCGCTACAAAAATAATCTGTCCTGAAGTCTCTTTTAAAGTTAAAATTAAATCATCCAGCGTTTGCTGCCAAACCTGATCATTCTGATCTAAAATATTAGCTAACCAAGTGCCGAGAGAATCGACTAAAATGCAAGTCTCAGGCTGAGAATATTCACGTAAATTTGCGGCTAAATCAACAGTCACCTCTAGAGTATTCCAGTCAGCAGGGCGACGTTGTTGATGTTTTTGAATACGATTTTGCCATTCAGTATCAGAGGAATCGAGTTGAGAAGTCGCAATATAAATGACCGTTAAACCAGATTTTTGAGCCAGAGATTCTGCCCATTCACTCTTCCCCGAACGTGCAGGACCCGTCACAAGAATTAGCCGAGATAAAAGTGTCACTTGCTCACTCATCATCACTGTTTACTGTATACTGCTTGCCCTGCAGCTCAGTCTAAGGGTGTACTGATTACTGTAACGCTTGTCGGCAAATACAACCCGAGTATACGGTTTGCCACAAAACATAATTCAAGCTTACTGCTTAAAGTAGGAGATACAGAAATCATACAAGAACAAAAAAATCTGTATGAGTCTGACTGTCCGAAAGTTGAGGTTCGGTAAACCCGCCTTCAACAAAAGGACAAACCGCCCGCAGTATATATATAGGCAATCTATCTTGAAAACTGTATTCAAACCGGACTCGCAACTCAATCCAACCGGTGGGTTTGACTTGCAGTGCAGAAGCACCCGAACCAGTAGGGCGGTAACAGTATCAGATTCTATGTCGTTATTTGGAGATAAATAATCCCTATGGGAAAAGTAGTTGGAATTGACTTAGGAACCACAAACTCCTGTGTAGCTGTAATGGAAGGGGGTAAACCCACTGTAATTGCTAACGCAGAAGGTTTACGGACAACGCCATCTGTTGTCGCCTACGCCAAGAAAGAAAATGGCGAACAGTTGGTTGGGCAAATTGCCAAGCGTCAAGCCGTGATGAACCCAGAGAATACATTTTATTCTGTAAAGCGGTTCATCGGTCGTAAGTCTGATGAAGTGACCAATGAATCTAAGGAAGTCTCTTATAAGATTATCCGCGATAGCAACGGCAATGTTAAACTAGACTGTCCTGCCCGTGATAAGCAGTTTGCCCCAGAGGAAATTTCTGCCCAAGTTCTGCGGAAACTGGTTGAGGATGCGAGTAAGTATCTCGACGCCCCGGTAACAGAAGCGGTGATTACCGTTCCGGCTTACTTCAACGACTCTCAACGTCAAGCCACAAAAGACGCAGGTAAAATTGCAGGTATCGAAGTTAAGCGGATTATTAACGAACCTACCGCCGCGTCTCTAGCTTATGGTTTAGATAAGAAAAGCAACGAAACTATTCTCGTATTTGACCTTGGGGGCGGTACATTTGATGTCTCTATCCTAGAAGTTGGAGATGGTGTATTTGAAGTATTAGCGACATCTGGAGATACTCATCTGGGTGGAGATGACTTTGATAAAAAAATTGTTGACTATCTAGCCGAAGACTTTATGAAGGCAGAAGGCGTTGACCTTCGTAAAGATAAGCAATCTCTGCAACGCTTAACAGAAGCCGCAGAAAAAGCCAAGAAAGAACTCTCTACTCTGACTCAAACTGACATTAACCTCCCCTTCATTACCGCAACCGCAGAAGGGCCAAAACACCTCGACACTAACTTAACACGGGCGAAGTTTGAGGAAATTTGTTCAGATTTGATTGACCGTTGTGGCATTCCCGTTAAAAATGCGCTTCGGGATGCGAAACTTGATAAATCTAAAATTGATGAAGTCGTATTGGTTGGAGGTTCCACCCGGATTCCCGCAGTTCAAGAATTAGTGAAGCGAATCCTGGATAAAGACCCCAACCAAACTGTTAACCCCGATGAAGTAGTAGCAATTGGGGCGGCAATTCAAGCCGGTGTACTCTCCGGTGAAGTTAAGGATATTCTGCTATTAGACGTTACGCCTCTATCTTTGGGTGTAGAAACCCTCGGTGGCGTAATGACCAAGATTATTCCTCGCAACACCACCATCCCAACTAAGAAATCCGAAGTCTTCTCGACAGCGGTTGATAGCCAAACCAACGTAGAAATCCACGTTCTGCAAGGGGAACGGGAAATGTCGAACGACAACAAGAGTTTGGGAACCTTCCGTCTCGATGGTATTCCTCCCGCACCTCGTGGCGTTCCTCAAATTGAAGTAACCTTTGATATAGATGCGAACGGTATTCTGAATGTAACTGCTAAAGATAAAGGTACAGGTAAAGAACAGTCTATTAGTATTACTGGGGCTTCGACTTTACCCGATACCGAAGTCGAACGCATGGTTCGAGAAGCCGAACAAAACGCCTCTGAAGATAAAGAACGTCGCGAGAAAATTGACCGCAAGAACCAAGCCGACTCTCTAGCTTATCAAGCCGAGAAACAAATTAGTGAACTCGGTGATAAGGTTCCCGCTGAGGAGAAAACCAAGATTGAAGGTTTAATTAAGGACTTGCGAGAAGCCATCTCTACTGAAGATGATGAGAAAATTCAGACTTTAAACACTGATTTACAGCAAGCCCTTTACACTCTCAGCAGCAACCTCTATCAACAAGCAGGCGGTGCAGAAGCCGCCGCAGGTGGAGAAGCGCCCAATGGAGACACTGCGGATGCAGGGAGTGATTCCGCTGATGATGTGATTGACGCAGATTTCACTGAAACTAAGTAAGTGTTTAGAAGTCAGGGGTGAATTGATTTCATCCTTTGACTCCACTCTAGTTAAAGTTAATCAACCCGGTTTCTTTAAATGAAGCTGGGTTTTTTTGATGAATTATTCTGTTTTGCGAGGGCTACCGAAAAACGGCGAAACCCCTATTCTTTCGTTGATGCCCTCGATAGCCTTCCTGATATGGGTTTCAGCGTTTTAAAAAGGACTTGAGGGTGGATTCTGAGGATGTAAATTTGACGCCCTCGTTTTTGGTGTCTAGAATAGCTACTATACAAGGGTTCTACAACCCTGCCCCCTACCGCTTGGGTATAAGCGGAATTATTGGAAACTACAGCTCCAAGTCTTGGTTTTTCAGCCATACCTCGTCCCTACCGCTTGGGTATAAGCGGAATTATTGGAAACTCTGTTCAGCGAGCTACTGCCAAGATAGATAATAAAGAACCCTACCGCTTGGGTATAAGCGGAATTATTGGAAACTGTGTTGCCAACTTTTCTCAGTCACCTTAGCTGCATCCAACCCTACCGCTTGGGTATAAGCGGAATTATTGGAAACACCAATGAACTTAAATCTTCAAGGACACTGTTCAAAAGTAGACCCTACCGCTTGGGTATAAGCGGAATTATTGGAAACTGTAATACCCTCCTGAACTAATGCGGACTTGAAGATCTCCACAACCCTACCGCTTGGGTATAAGCGGAATTATTGGAAACTGCGCTAACTTCCATTGAAAGATCACACTTGTCGCACCCTACCGCTTGGGTATAAGCGGAATTATTGGAAACGCGAATTACTTCCTCTAGAAACTCTTTCTTGATCCCCCTACCGCTTGGGTATAAGCGGAATTATTGGAAACTTATAGTACGAATCGTTTCTTTGTGTGTAGGGTTGAACCCTACCGCTTGGGTATAAGCGGAATTATTGGAAACTTTTTCTAAGTAAGCCATTGCAGTTTTGGCGGTTTGACCGCCCTACCGCTTGGGTATAAGCGGAATTATTGGAAACAACCCCTTCACGCTCCTCTTTGCGATCGCTTCTTTCCAACCCTACCGCTTGGGTATAAGCGGAATTATTGGAAACCCCCCGCCTCTTGTTGATCAAGGATTTTAGATCTACACCCTACCGCTTGGGTATAAGCGGAATTATTGGAAACTGTGCATCCACTTGTTTGGTGAATTGTGCCGCGTATCCTACTGCTTGGCTAATAGCGGAATAGATTAAAAGAGTTCAAAATATTTTGCATTCCAATTTGTCTTGGAATGTTTTTTTATGTTTAATGAATGGAATTCAACCGTTAAATGTGAGGCGCGACAATTAGAAAAAACCCCTCTCCAAACCTCTCCCCTAGAAGGAGAGAGGCTTAAAAATCTGATTTTTCGTGGATTTTCAACAGATATAAAAGCTTACCAATTGATAAATAGTTATAAATGAAGACAAATTCTCTCTCCTCGCAGGAGAGGGCTAGGGAGAGGTCGTCGAACTCACATTTTCATAGATTTCTGTTGCTATTGAAAGAGTGCGTCCAATCTCTGAACACACTCTTCCTAATCTATTGAAAAGCCAAAGCTTTCCTTCTAATTAGCTCAATTAAATTATCAATTTCTGACATCTGACTCCTCTTTCAGAGTCTAAGATCAGTCTGACGAGTATTGAGCAATATTTTAGTTGTGTTTTCAACTATTCCGACATAAACCTATCGGTGGGTTCTAATCAGCTAAATTATAGCAGATTCATCACTGTTACTGAAAATCACAAAAATAATGAGTAATTTAACTTAAAATCAACTTTTCCAAGATTTAACTATAAAGAAACCCAAAAAATTTAGTGGCTTTGCTTTACAATAAAAAAAATGTGTGGTAGGTTAGGTAAAGCAAAAAGTATAAATTTGGAGATGTATCCAATGTCAGAGTAAAAACACTTATTTCGTGGGTTAGCAGAGGTATCAGCTATTCCATTTCTTTTTGACGATGTATTTCTAACATTACTAAACGAGACAAATAAGATGGCAAAATCTATCAAACATTGTTTTGGGTTGATCGCAACGAAACTCAAGGCGAACCAAGACGATAAGGTAATCGATGATTACCAAAAACTAGAAAGCTTTTCGGTTCATATCACTGTCAATTTGTCTGAGAATCCTCCTCGTCAGAAAAATAAGGAAAGGATTATAGACATATTTGGGAAGATTTTATTGACAGTGATTATCAATTTATTGTTGACGAAACTCCTTCTCAACATTGGATCATTAGTTGTATTCTATTGGACTAAACATCATTAGTAAGACCATCGTAAACCCAGCTTGGAACAAGGGTTGAGAAAACGTCAGAGACAGTGGCGTGGACGCCTTGATCTCTAGCTTTCTCTATTGAATTTAATGGGGTGGGCAATGCCCATCCTACACCTCTATCCCCCATTTAGGTGAAAACTGAAATCGTTAGCAACCTCAGATCGAATTGGGGAATTTTAAAGGTAGATCAAAAATCATTTTGACTATTTGAGTGGAAGTTTAGCCTGTATCCAGTTTTTAAGTTCAACCTCAAAATTTAGTCTTTCGCCCCCTCCGCCCCCTTCCTCGCGCGTTCGCGATTCGGATGAAACATCCGCAGGGTCGCTCGTCAAATTTGGGGGGAACCGAGATTCCCTAATCTACTCCTAATAATAAAAGTCCCCCAGAATTGGGGGATTTAGGGGGCAGCGGGATTTAGGGGGCAAAGAATTTAGGGGGCGGAATCAGCGAGGTAAAGGATTAGAAGGGTAGAGTCAAGCTAGAAGTCAAACTTTCCTCAGTATTCTGCTAGTGGAAGAAGGCACTTCCACCCCCAGTTAGAATAAACAAAACCGATTGAAACAGGAATTTAAGGAAAAACCAATGTCCTATACGGTTATTACCTTTGCCCCAGTTCAGGGATTCATTGAAACCTCTCGGAAACTGAGGGACTTATACGGAAGTTCGTTTATCTTGTCCTATTTGGCTAAAGTATTATGTGAAGCCGCCCAACGATACTTTAACTATGAGAAAGGGAAATCACCCGAGGAAAAAGATCCGGTCATTTCTCCGGCGGTGATTAACGTAACTCAAGGCACCCCCAACCAAATTATCATCCGAGGTGAATTTCCCGAAGCCAAAGCCAAACAGGTTTTTGATGAGGCTTGGCGAGACATTGTCAACACTTGTCAAAGGGAAATCGAAGCCAAAGATCCAGAGAAAAAATGGGATTATGGCTGGAACCGATACTGGAATGCTTGGGGAAATTATGCCTGGGAATTCTTCTATAGTTACGGTGGAGAAACGATTACCGAAGCCCGACAAAAATTAAATGAAGTTAAGCGATCGCGAAGTTGGGTTGGGATTAATTGGGTTGGTGAAAGTTCAACCTTATCGGGTATTGATGGAATTGCTTGGCCGGGAATGGCGGATAAATTCAACCCCAAAAAAGACAGTATTTCAGAAGTTGATGGGCAAATTAGAGACTTTTACGAACATCTCAGCGATAAGTTTGTCGAGTCCATTATTTCTCCCAGAGAACAGCTTAGTATTCCCGAACTCATCAAGCGTTTGATTACATTAGAAAGCGTTGCTAAAAATCTAGATCTTGAAGAAAATGAATATCCCAGTATTCAAATTCCTGCTAGTTTTAAAGATCTTAACCGTCACGATGATAATCGCTGGACAGGTTGGTTTCAAGGTGATGGTGATAAAATTGGTGACTATCTCAAAAGCTTAAATGACTCTAATCATCAAAAACAAGAAGAAATCATCCTAAATAAATTTAGTTCTGCAATGATGGATTGGGGAGAAGAAAAATTAAAGTCAGAAGCTAAAAATCATTCAAACTCAAACATCCGAATCATTTATGCGGGTGGAGATGATTTTCTCGGTGTAATTTATCGCAAAACACCTGAACTAATTCCCCAAGATTGTCTAGAATGGTTTTATAAATTTCCAGAGATTTGGAAACAGCATCAACAAGATATAACGGTAAGTATAGGTTTTGTGTGGGCGGCGCCGAGTGTTCCTCAGAGAGATGTTTTACAACATTGTCGAGAAGCCGAACAAGCTGCTAAAAAAGATGGACGAGATCGCCTTGCTATCAGAATCTTGTTTAATAGTGGGAATTATTTAGACTGGAGTTGTCCTTGGTGGTTGTTAAAAGACTTGCTGAATAGCTATCGCGATCGCAATAAACGAGAAGGAAAACAAAATTGGACTCATTTTTACAATGATGTTGGAGTTTTAGAATCTCGCCATGCTTTCGGCTTTGATAAATCTGATTCAACTGAAGTCGCGGAAGGATTATTTAAAGTCTATTTCCCTAACCCAGATTGGGAAACTTTTTTTGATGAAAAGAACGACTACAAAAAGACTTTTAATGATCGCGATCGCCATTCCATTCATACGGGAATATTAGGAGAGAGAAAAAACTATATTCTCAAAAAGGATAATGGAGATCAAAAAGATGATAGAAAACTTGACGGCGAAAAGGTCAACCAAGCCATCAATAACTGGGTAATCAATCTCAGCAAGGTCGGTTTTCATCTCTTTAGTGATTCCCAGAACACTTCCTCAAATAGTATTGTCAATCAATCTTTAGGAAAAGTTGCCTAATGACTGAAAAACATCAAGCAGATATGCTAAAATATCTAATTAGAATTCAACCTCTGGGACTGCTGTATGGAAGTTCAGGGCGATTCCTTTCACCCGAAAATTTAGTAGGGCGTTCGGGTCAGCAATTTCCACCAACCGCAGCCACCTTATCCGGTTTATTTGCCTATTTTTTCCAACAGAACAATCAACCCGAATTACTAGAGAATTTATTACTATCTGGGCCGTTCTGGGCAAAAGAAGAAGACCCTCAAAACTTCTACGTTCCGACTCCATTTAACTGTTTAGTTCAAGACAAGGTTATTAAAGATCAAATGGTTTTCGATGGAGAAAACTGGAAGGTTTGGTCAGATGATGAAAAACTAAAAGACAAAAAAATCCTAAAAACTCCTCCTGATGATAAGTTTCAAAAAGGAACTTGGATATCGGTTAAAGATTGGGAAAAATTACAAAATCCCAAAGGAGAAAAACCCGAAGTAGAAACAAGTCCTTGGAAGTTTTTACCTCATCTTCATCCTCGTTTGCAACATGGACAGCGACGAGTCGCCACCGAAGTTGAGGAAAATCAAGGTAGTTTATTCCTAGAAAATGCCGTTCAACTTGACCCCGAAATCTGCTTAGTTTATCTCTCAAATACTAAAATTACAGACGGTTGGTATCGGTTTGGCGGAGAGGGACACTTAGTAAAATTAACCTGTGAACCTTTGGAAGACCCTGGAAAATCTCTCCTTAATAAAGACTTAGAAAGAAGTTTCGCGTTAGTCGTTCCCGCCGTTTGGGGAAGTAACCGCCAATCTTACCGCAGCCCTGAATATGACGCGACAGAAGATCGACTCAGTTGGCCAGAAAACAGCATTGACTCTCTCCTCACCCAACGCCCTCAACCCTTCCGTTATCGCCTGGGAAAACGCAAAACAGACCAGCCAGAGAAGCAAACTCAACCGCCAGGACTGCTTTCTCGTGGACGCTACGCCGTACCCGCAGGTAGTGTTTATGTTCTCGAAAAACCCCTGAAAAAATGGCAAGATTGGGAGACAAGCTGGTTTCCACAAGAGGGATATTATTCCTTGAAACGTTGGGGCTGTGGGTTGGCGTTACCACTAAATGTTGTAGTTAAATCCTAGTAAAACGGTAATGTATTTCATCTAAATTTATTACTGAAATTCACTCAGAATTGCCAATTAAAGTTACAACTCAAAACTAGAACTTAGAAGGAAAATTATGTACCAACAACGATACGGAGTTATTGAAACCCTTGCGCCTCTCCACGTTGGGGCGAGTGCAGGAGAAGAAACCGGAAATTTGAACCTGATTTTCCGAGATCAATTCACTCAAACAGGTGTGATTCCAGGTAGTTCAATCCGAGGTAGATTTCGGGCGGATATGCGTTTAAAACGATTGGACTATGAATACAAAAATAACTCATCAGACCCTCAAGAAATTGACGATAATTATTGGTACGGACACGAAACTGTAAAAGATCGAAAAGACGGTGGAACGACAGAAGCGATTGTTAAATTTGAATATGCTTCTCTTGTCTGGTTTCCTGTATTTTGTCCGGGTCAACCAATTGTATGGATTAGCTGTCCTCGTCTTCTCAAACGGTTTCAACTGTTGTCGGGAATTGAAGCAGAAGTTCCTGAAGCTTACACCGCTGCTGAAACTCTACCCGGACGACAAGTTAATACAAATCAAACTGTTTTATTCTTTAACTTAGGATTTATGGAAATCGAACATAAAGTTGACGAGAATATTTTAGAAAAATGGATTCCGGCGGGTGCGAATATTCCTGTATCTAACCTCGTTGTTGTAAGAGATAATGATATTTCGATGCTGCATGATATGGGGCTTTATCGTCAAAGCCGAGTCAAATTGTTAGATGAAGTCAAGAAAGTTGATACCGAAACCGGGGCTTTTTTCAATGTTGAGGCTTTACCTGAAGGGTGTATTCTTGCTTTTCCTATTGCAGTCAAAGAGAAAGTTTGGAATCAAAAGAAAGAATCTGAGGATGTGAATTGGAGTCATGCACTAAAATACGAACAATCTGGATGGCAAGAAAAAACAACAAGAAGCTATCAAAAGGATTTATATTTTGGAGGTTTAGAATCTATTGGTTTTGGTCGTTGTCGAGTAACAGTTAATCAAATTTCAGGAGAAAAGTAATCATGGCTTGGAATTCTTATGGCTTAGATCGAATCGCTCAAAAGTTAGTTTTAGATGCAAAAGAACGGGACTCAGATTCTCTTAATCAATCCTATAAAATGCGGATGGCAGTGGCTTATGGTTTAGAACGATTTTGGGGCGAACATTTGCGACTCCAGAAAAAAGAACCAAATAAATCAAAATATTGGAAAGAAACTTGGGATGCTTTAGAACAGATCTTAGAAAAAGCAGGCGTTAACTTACCGAATGATCGAGTCAGTGCAGATAATACGAAATCCGTTAAAGCCATGAGTGAAAAACTCTGGAATTTCGGCATAGATGAACAACTAGATTCAGACAAGGATGAACAGCGAAATTCAAGCATGGAAAAACAACGCATTGCGATCGCAGTTCTAACTCAACTTTGTGATTCTATCGTGTGGTGGACTCAACGATATAAAGGATAAAATACTATTACTAAAAATCCAACATTCAAAGGCCAATATACCCAACTTAAATCATGGTTAAAATTCCAGACGCCGCCAATAAAATCCCGATGATGTTTCGGGCGCAAACCGCAGGTCGTTGTCAACTGCAAAGAATAGATACTCAACGAACTAGAAATAAAGAAAAACAAGACGTTGAACTTTGGGCTTCTGAATGGATAGAAAAATCCTATCAAAATCCACCCCAATTCGGAGAAGGTGTTGAAACTCGCACCTATCAAATTAACTGGCGTTTTGTTACAAATGGTGGTCAAGATGATGGTATTATTCGTCCTGTTATTGGTGCTTATGGCTGGCCCTATTATCCGGGGAGTAGCATGAAAGGCATTTTTCAGAGTGCCTGTACTCCCGAACAAAGTCAACGCTATTGTGGTCGAGAAATCGGAAAAGGTGACTGGGAACCTGGAATTTTACGCTTTCACGGCGGCTACCCAACTAATGAAGATTGGCAGGAAAATTTAGTTGATATTGTTCATCCGCAACAGCCTTGGCAAGTGGGAATGGAGGATAATAAATCTGCGGGTGCATTTGCCCTAATTTCTCTCTATCAACCGCAACTTGTTTTTGGGATTTCTGCAACTCAACCTGTAGACTGGGACGAGGTTTGGAAAATTTGGGAAACAGCACTCTCTAAAGGGATTGGTTGTCGAGTCAGTACCGGATACGGACAGTCTGAGAACAGCCCAGAAAAACCGCTGTATTCTACAGTCTTGAAAGGGCAAGGAATGGCACCCAAATTGTTGAACGGTGAAGGTGAATTTCGTCCAAATATTTTTCGCGGGGCAATTCGAGGTCATGCTTTACGAATTTTTGGTGGACTCACAAATGCCGATCAAGCAGTTGAATTAGTTGAAACATTATTTGGAGGTGTTCAAGGTCAAGGAAGTGTCGGATTGTTGGGGATGAACTTTCAAGCAAAATCCTTAGAAATCAATCCGTTTGGTCGAGGATCTTACGAAGTTCCCGCCTATAATGTTGAAGGAAAATTGAACTGGATATTGACTCAATCTTTGCCAGATTCCCAACAGAAAGGGTTGACCGACTTAATTAAAGCATTAACTCGATTTGCGATGATGTTTGGAGGATTTGGAAAGTCCTGGCGACGGGCTGACCACCGCTTATTTTACCCCGAATATTACAACGAAGATCGCAAACCATTGATTGGGTGTCATTGGCAGTGGAGTGAAAATCTGGCATTATTAAATGACGTGAAAGTTCGTAATCTTGATAAAGCGGGGGCGTATATTGATTATGTCCGCCAGGTGGCAATGGACTGGATGGAACTACAAGGCGTTACTCCGACACCAAATCATTATGCAGAGAATTGGCGGGAAGCATGGCATCCTGAACAAGTACAGGTTTGGGGTCGGTTAGCCGATGAAGCAGAAGATAGTCGGGCGATACATTGGTTTCATCAACCCTATCGTCGAGGCGATCGCCAATTTCGTATTCAAGAAGGAACGATTTATGAGTCTCATCTGACTGGAGAAGTCAGTCAAGTGGGGCGAATTTGGCATCGAATGTATCCGATGGTAATCTTAAAGAAAAATCCTGAAAACCCAAAAAAACCGATTCCGAAAAGAACACCTAAGTATTTAGAGTTTCTAACCTTTTTTTCAGATAGTTCTCCAGATTCTCACAAGTTTCTAGACTTCCTGAATTCAGAACAGCAGGCTTTTCAAAAGTTATGGTAAACTTTAAGATAGGGAAATCCTCTACGAAGGTCAGATGCCAGAATATCCGAAAAACAAATAACTGAAAACCCTAGTCAATGTCTAGCATTTTTTGCAAGTAACCGGTCAGAGGAAAGACTGCCAGATTTGCGATTTTAACTAGGGTTCAATAATAAGAATTAATCAATTAAGAATTCGAGTCACTCTTATGCTTTTTGCCAGATTTCTTTAACTTTACCGGGCATAAATTCTGAAATCTCTTGAATTCTTTGCTGAGAGAGTTCATCTTTTGTTGCACCAAAAACAGCCGCTACAATTGTTTCACCACTCATTCCTTGAGGCACTCCTCCTTCTTGTTCGATCCGAAAAATAAAAGCTTGATCATCAAAAATTAAAGGAGGACGAACTCGACTCAACCAAGCCACAATTGGATTTGTATCTTTCCAGAGGGTAGAAATTTCAGACTGGAGAGTTTTATCATCAGTAGGTTGGGCTTCTTCGGTGAGTTCGGAAGCAACGCGATCGGCTGCTTCTGTTGTCATTAAGTCCCGCATCACCCGGAAAACAACCTCACTCAGATCTCTGGCTTCGTACAAGTCATTTAATCCGGCTTTTGCCTTAACCTTTTCTAAAAAAGCTGTATTTTCTTGTGAAATTTGAGATGAATGTGAGAAAAGGTAAGATTTCTTGTCCCAACCCATCCCTACTTTTTCCCACTGTCAAAGATTGAGTAATATTCAATACTGGTAATAGTCTGACTTCAACGGAATTTAGATAATTCGCTAATTAATTACTCAAGGCTATGACAATGAATAAATACAGTTATACAGAGCAAAAATCAAACTGGTTTTATAAACCGACCTATAATGGATTTGCATCCTCTTATCATCCTGAGTCTATGATTGTAGAGGATCTCGAATCGATCATAGAAACGCAGCTTGAACACCCTTCCCCCAAACAGGTTCAGCAAAGACGATTATATTACCTCTGTGCTTTAACTTCAGTTGCTTTACTGGGATTATCCTTTTTTTCCCAAATTCCTCAACTCTCTCGCACCGCTCAAGAAACTCAACATTCTGTTTCAGCAGATCTTCTACAATTAATGAATTATTAGAATTTTAAGAGGCTTTCAGCTTGGATAAATACTAACCTAAAAAGTGTATTAAGCTAACTCTACCCAATAGCTGATAGCGAGTTGAAAACAGGAGTAGGGTCTAATACTCAATTCCAGGTTGAGCCTTAACGCCTTGTTCGCGGAATGGGTGTTTAATCAGGGTCATTTCCGTCACCAGATCCGCCTTTTCGATTAACGCTTGGGGTGCGCCTCGACCTGTTAAAATAACGTGAGTCTCTTCAGATTTCTCAGCCAGCCCTGCTAGTACCGTTTCCACGCTCAAATATCCTAACTTCATCGCCACATTCACTTCATCTAGCAAGATCAATTTGAACTCGGTATTTCGGATGTAGGATAACGCCATTTCCCAAGCTTGTTGGGCTTTTTCGATATCGCGATCGCGATCTTGAGTTTCCCAGGTAAACCCTTCTCCCATTGCATGAAACTCCAACAGATCGGGCCATCGGCTGAGAACAGCTTTTTCTGCGGGTTCCCAAGCCCCTTTAATAAACTGAACGATCGCGACTCGATAGCCATGACCCAGCGATCGCATCACCATTCCTAAAGCCGCAGTCGTTTTCCCTTTACCATTTCCAGTATTGACAATAATTAATCCTTTCGTCTGGGAAGCTTCCGCGACTCGTTTTTGCTGAACTTCTTGGCGTCGCTGCATTTTGAGGCGATGTTGTTCTGAGGTGAGGGTTGTATCCGTCTGAGAGTTCATAGCTGTGATTTTCCAAAATTAGCCTAAGTTACTATCATAAAACGCCGTCTCAATTGGTCAAGATGCAAATCACTCGACTGGGTGAAGTCCCAGGCTATAAATTTTGCAATACTCAAGTCATAGATTTAAAGGCGATTTCTCAAAGACCGAAACAAGAGATTTGATCGCTTCTCAATACCCCAAATAAATTATTATGCTGACTCAAAAATCGGAATTCTTAAAGCATCAAGTTGTGAATTTGACTCAACCCATGAAAAACGTAAAAGCTGTTATCGCTGCATCCACTTTGTGTCTAGCACTGCTCGGTATTGCCCTTCCTGCAAAAGCAGATACACAAAGCGCTCGCTGTGATTTTTATCCGGCTGGATCGGATCAAGCTTCTGATTATGGGCCTTGTACTTTTTCTCAGCGTCAAGGTTACATTTCGATCCAACGTTCAGATGGCACCCGCTATGAATTTCGTCCGGTTGGAGACCAACTGGGAAACTATGAAAATCAATACGGTGAAGCCGTTTATCGAGAAAGTGGTTTAGGTGATGCTGGACTCATTTTTCGACTTCCTCAAGAATCCATTTTTGTGTACTGGGACTCCCAGAGCAATAATGATACCAGTTATACTCCCACAACCTACGTGTCTGTTCAAAATAGCCGCGAGATTGCGATACAAATTACTGAAGGAGAGTTTAAATTTTGGGGCATTTTAACACGCGGAGAAAGCGGAAGTTTTATCGGTGGAGACAATCAAGTTGAGGTGATTTTTAGCCCTGAAAATGGTCATGTCGTGGTGATTAGTCGAGCAACCGGAGATGAATTCTACAGTTACTACACTGATCCCATTCCCTCGCTTGAAAACCCCTATACAATGTGCGATTCTTCCAGAGAACCTTGTTAGAATTGCTCTCACCGAAACCCCATGATTATCTTTTCTCCGAAGGTGAGTTCAGTTCACCTTTTTTTGTGAATAATGTTTGAAAATTTAGTTATGATAACTTGGAGCATCAGACCAACAAGGCGATTTGACTATTTATTCATCTTAATATAGCCGAAAAAAGCAGATCGAGATCACAAAAATTTTACATTTTGGTATTAATAATGAAATAGTCGAAAGGTAAGTAATTTAAAGCTTGTGTAAAGAGTTTGTAAAACTTCTGTAAAGCTCTCTCTGTTTACCTTCCTTCGCAGAACAAGTGATATATCATTTGTTTACAGCTACTCTAAATCAAGTCAAATGCCAAGAATGATATCAATAAGTTCTAGATCTCAAAGTCAAGAACATCAAAGTTTAAAAAATACTTTTGATTTTAAACTCAAAACATTTGCTCAAAGACCTCTAACTCAGTGGACTTTATCTGTGGGAATAGCGGCAGTCACAGCATTGTTCTCATTGCCAACTCAGGCGATTACTATTGGTCAGGTGAAAACACAAGTTACTCCTTATGTCCCTCGTGACTATACGGTGTTGGATGTGGCAGATGGAGCTTATGTCCCAATCAATGCCAATGGACAACTAACAATGGACGACTTCTTCAACTTAAACGCTGATGATCCGACGGGCACCACTTTGGCGAATGTGACTTCTGATGCTCAAACCGCTTCTAACAACTTATTTTCAGTCACTAATCCAACCGCTTCCCATGGTCGTATTGATACTGCAACCACAATTACAGGGGTTGGAAGACCAAGCTTTCGGAACGTTATTGATACTGATGGTATTGACCTGAGTGGTGGTAACAAGCTGACGATTAATGCAGGTCGAGGAGAATCGGTCTTTATTAATATTGACGGAGATCTGAATCTTTCTGGGGGTTCCGCGATTGAGTTAACAGGTGGTGTCAAAGTCGATAATGTACTGATTAATGTCTCAGGAGATGTATCGATCTCTGGAAATAGTGATGTCTTTGGTACGATTCTAGCCGTTGGCGATGGTTCCACAACAACGCTTCAGGGAGCAACAATTGGCGGAACTCTGATTGGTCGAAATCTGGATTTAGCAGATACTTATGTTGATGGAGTTTATTTGGTTCCAGAACCATTTACAATCCTGGGAACACTGACTGCAACTGGATTTGCGGCGGTCTTTAAAAAAGAGTCTGACAAGAAGAAAAACAAGGATAAAACCAAGGTATAGGATCTAAATCTTTATTAACTAACCTGAGTAAAACTTTAATGTTGATCTCATCAAATTAGATGGTGCTAACACTTTGAATAAAACCTGTCGAATTGAGGGCAGGTTTTTTCATTGAGAACAAATGATGAACTGCTGTTAATCTCTATGAACTTGTCCGATACAATGATGTAATATCCCTAAAACTTGACCCAAATTATCTAAAAAATATTCGTGTAAGTCTACTTCGATCCGCTGCTCGATCAGTTGTAGAAACTTCCAGTTTGTTCCCGTTGTCACACAGCCATAAATCGTTTGAATCTCTTTGTGATCACGTTGATTTAAGACCTGTGCGGCTAGCATGGTCGCCATACATTCACCTAAAGCTGAAGGAAATTTATCATGTTTGGCTTCTACAAATACGATAAAAGGAGCCTCAATTGTCAACGGATCTGAAGAATAACTAATCAAAAAATCACAATTTCCACTTAACCCCTGTTCTTCATTGACTGTAAATTCATTCCCTGAAAAAAGACGAATTGGCGTCGGGAGCTGTTTTTTGAATTCAAATAAAATGGGAGCAATAATATATTCTGAGCGAGACTTCTCTGTATCAATTTCTAGGGCCGCAGGAACAAATTGATCGAGAACTTCTGTTAAAAAATGACTATATTCTACTTCAGGAATATTGGCGAACATTCCCGGTTTATCCCGAATTTCTATCCCAAAGTTTAACTTTATCTGCTCAATACTAAACTGGTTATAGGGCATAGACTAATGACTCACTTTATTCTGGAGAAATGCTCGGAACTCATAGAATACCGCGATCGCTATCATTTTCACTTTTCTTAATGTAACAATTATCTAAGATTATCCTTGTACCAAGTAAATGTGATTGGAATGCGTCCCCATCAATTGTAAAATAAACCTTAACTAGATTCAACGATTGTAAAATTGTTAAGGTACAAAATATGACAGTAGCCGCTTCAAAACCCAAATCAGCTACACCGGAGTTTTGCGAAGGAATTCAGTATTTTAGTGAAACTTTTCCTGAATTTGACACTCACGGGAAAACTCCCGTTATCGCTGAAGGGAGTACATCGATTAGCGATCCTACCGCTCCAACTGCCGCTTATCAAACCCTTTTATATGCTGATGCTTTACGCTACTTGATCCTGCAAGTGACTGCCAGTAAAGCGTCTGGACACCCGGGCGGTTTTGCTAGCCAAGCCGAAGCATACGCGGCTTTAGTCATGCTCGGTCACAAAAATATTATGACCGAAGTCGGACATCACGCACCAGGATTTTACAGTGCGATGTTCCTTGATCGCTCCTTAGAAGACATGGATATTACCAACGTCCAACAACTTCGCGATCGCTTCCGAGAAATGCACGGACTCCTCGGCCACCTTTCCGGCTATATTCCGGGTCTTCTCAACCCCGCCGGCCCTCTCGGACAAGGACAACATTTTGCAATGTCCGCTGCAATGTTACACCGTGACAAGCTATTTCCCTTCACCTTGGGCGATGGTGGTATGGGCGAACCTTACCCGGTTAGCAGTATGGCTCACTTTAACACGGCTTACCCAGATGTTACGAACTTCTTGCCTGTCTTGGTCTGGAACGGCTATAGCCAGGAGCATCATAGCATGGTTTCGACCAAAACCAACGAGGAAATGATTGCCTACTGGAAAGGCAACGGTTTTGCTGAAGTTATTTTAGTCAATGCCAAGGACTTTGACGATCAAAATCAACCGGGTGATTATGTCGATAGTACCGCCTTCTCCTTCGCTAAACGGATCGAATTTACTCAGGCTGTTTTAACTGGAATGGATGCTGCGGCGAAGTCTGCAATGGGCGGTAAACTCACTATCTTTATTATTAAACAACTCAAAGGAGCCGGAGTTCACGCACGGGGTTCAAAATCTCATAACCTCTATCCAAAAGATACCCTCGATAGTCCTCACATTATTGAGACTTTAAAACAACGCGCCCTACCAACAGAAGTTTGGGAACTGGTGCGAACTAATCTTGTGCGTGCCGGAGGTGGGCCAGCCTCAAAAACCGTTGTCACTGAGTTTGAATACCCGATACCAGAGTTAGGAGATTTACCCTTAAATGAGTTTGCAGTCGGTGGAGATAAACAAGTCGCAACCACCGCAATGGGGGCATTAGTGGCGAACGTTGGACAACAAGATCCAAAATTTGTGATCACCAACGCTGATGGAAATGCGGCATCCGGTATTAATAATATTAACCAAGCTCTGAAAATTGTTCACCCAACTCCCGACGATCTCTATTTCCAAGGACCAAAAGGTCAAGTTTATGAACCCCTGAGTGAAGATGCTTGTGCGGGGTTAGCTGCCGGGTTAGCCTTAATGGGAAGTCGGACACTTTGGTGTTCTTATGAATCTTTTGCGATCAATGGTTTACCGATATGGCAAACCGTAACACAAGCGATGGCAGAATTACGCCGTCAGACACCTTCAACGATTACATTATTTACCGCTGGGGCGTTAGAACAAGGACGTAATGGTTGGACGCACCAACGCCCAGAAATTGAGGCCTATTTTGCCGCAATGATGCGAAATGGTAATATATTCCCCCTATTCCCCACCGATGCGAATAGTATTCAGGTGTGTTATGACTGGGCGTTAACCACGAAAAATAAAGGCATTACGATTACAGCAAGTAAGTCACCTTTACCCATCCGCACCAGCTTTGAACAAACTCGTCAAGGGTTAGAAAATGGGGCGGTACTCTTGCAGGAAATACCCGGCGATAAAATGGTTGTTTTTGCGGTTATTGGCGACATGACCTTAATTCCCGTTTATGAAGCTGCCGAACAGCTAAAATCTCAAGGGATTGGATCGAAAATTGTCTCGGTGATTAACCCTCGTCGTTTGTATCGTCCGACTGATGTGGCTTGGGATACTTGTTCTCAACCCGATGGGGAATTTCTCAGTGATGAAGCCTTCGAGAAAATGTTTGGTGGCGATGTGTTAATTGGGGTAACAGGAGGCGCAAGTTTAATGTTAGAACCGATTATGTTACGCAGTACCGCCAAACGAGATACAGTGGCTTGGAAGCGAGGTGAAACGACTTCTAGTGCAGGTCAGATCATGGCGTTTAACAAGATTACCGCAGAAACTTTAGTAAAACGGGCGGTGGAATTGTAGGACTTTGAGTCAAGGCTATTAAAGTTAGTAAAGTTTGAGGAAAGGGAGAGATGTTTATATTCAGTCTCCCTTTTTTTGGGACTTGCCTAGAAATAAAATACTGACTGTCAAATTAATTCTCAAAGAAGTAGCCAAGCAATCGATATGGTATTAAGCTGCGCGTCTGTTGACTCCTATTGAAAGCAGCTTGTTGGAGAAAATGAATCGTTTTGTGATTCGGCTTAAGCGTCTGAGGACTTTACGGAGTAAGCGAGTCATATGGTTGAGATTAGTATCTTGCCAACCCGACCAAGCTGTTTTGTTAAGTGAGTCATACCATAAAGACTTTTGAGGATGAGCACAGTCACGATTCCAAGGCTTCGGTCTAGAGCCATAGTGAATAATAAAGGGATCATTAATCACATCCCATAGTTGTTGTTCAGTGTAGGGGCTTTCTTGCCAAGAATTGAAATGATGAACAACCGGAATTTGATTCCACCTCGGATCAAGTTCATACCATTTCCCAGCTAAGACAAAATTCAGTGCATCTTGATCTGGATAAGGGAGTTCAGTATGATTAGCAATAAATTTGATCACTTGATCGGCAATCCCCTCAGCTCGCCACTTTTTCAAGTCAATCACCAAAACCCCAGACTGAAGATACTTATCCTTCTCCGTAACTCCCATTTTTTTAAGGTCAAGATGTTTCAGATGTTTTGGCCAGTATAAATTACGATTGGCTGCATCCATCGCCGCCAGGAGATGGTAATCTCCAAAATCCATTCTCCAGAGTGTCTCAAGATTAGCCTGAACAATTAAGTCCGTATCCAGATAAATCACGCGATTATAGGTCTCTGGGATAATTTCGGGTAATAATAACCTGTAATAAGCTGAGACTGGGTAAGTATTTTGACAGCTTAAGGCGATCGCCTCTAGACGATCAGATGAAGGTTTAACCCAATGAATGTTAATCCGGCTAGTATCTAAGGACTGTTCAATGCGTTGCTGATTAGAGGGTCGGATGCCTCCATCAAGAACATACAAAACCACTTGGCAATTAGGGTTGAGATGATCCATTACAGAACGAATCGTGACGGCAAGAGGCATAGCAAAAAAATCATCTGCTGCACAAGCCAGAATAATAGGTTCGGTAGAAATGCTCATTATTTGTTTTCCCTGAACGTTTGTTCACAAAGTTATAGTGTGGGTAACCAAGTTCCTGGTTCCAAGACATATCGATCACTGACTGTATACACCCTTCTTTAATCATTTCCTTTATAGCATCATAAATGAGAAATGAATTCATTCCTATTGTTTACTTCCTTAAACATATCTCTGGGCTCAATCACATTGAATGTAGATTCTAGATTCAACTTCAAAGATATCTGACACAAGCTTCATATACAAGACATCAATTTTTACGCAAGCTTCATATACATGATTTTGGGTTAAAAGCTGTATAAACGTTTTCTATAGCTTTACAAAAGATATCTTTTCTTGACCTGATTGAGAAGCTTCTAATCTGTTAAAATCGGGAGAAAATTTTCAATTAACAAACTTTATAAATTGCTTTTTTAGCATTTTAAATGGGTTTTTATACTGGTTTTATATTTAGAAACCAAGGAATTAAACAAGATATTTAATAGTTTTAAGAGGTCAATTTAAATTTATTTTTAGGAGTTATTTTTAGGGGAAAATTATATAAATACAGACAAAACCTCAACTTTTAAGTATTTAGACACTCTGTATGACCCAATGATGTTTAAAGTCTATTTTTTGGGGGATAATTAACGGGAGGAAGGGTTTTCTGGCTATTTTCTAAAATTTGCTTTAATTTTGTCAAGAAATCAGTATGAATCGGAACAGAGGTTCTAGGAGGTCGAGTGGGAAAGCGGGGTTTCGTCTCCGGTTTAAACGGCTTCAAACGTCTCGAAGGAGAAGAAAATAACCGGGGTTCTTCTGCGGGGATGACTTCAACTTCAACCAACGGTGTACTAACTTCCTCTCTTGAAACTGGAGTGATAGATTTGGGTAAATCCCGACAAATTAACTGTTCAAACTCTAAATTAAAATGATAAAGCGGTTTCCCTCGACGCAGCCAAAATGAGAGAATTTGTTCGACGGAAACGGATTTGTAGCGACCTTGATACAAAGCTTCAACAATCGCTAAATAAATCCAATAATACTCATGGTTCATTCCCCATTCCTGTACCCTTTCCTCACTTGAATAATTTCCCAAATCAAAACTATAGTGCGCCAGTAAAGCTGCCGCAATGGTTGCATGATCGGGTGAAACTTCAAACACAATAATTCGTTTTATTGAACCGTCTTGATGGAAATATTGCACAAATCACAGCAATACTAACACAATCAATCAAAAATCCGGTTCTGACTTATTGTTTAATTCCGGAGAAGGGTTGAGAACCGCCCGTCCAGTTGAAGTCACTAATCCGCAGATTGAGACTGCCAATGCGTCGAACCGGACTAATTCGCAAAATTACCCCATAGGTGCGGCGACTATATTCTAAAGTAAACTCATTATCGACCGCTAACCCATTTTCTAGGTTGATCGAATATTCAAACCCAGCGCGTAAACCCCCATAAATTTGCTGAACCAGTCCAAAGGTTAAAACACTTTCATCGACTCGGCGATCAAATAAAAACGGAGATTCTCCATCGAGAGCCACCTGGGTATAAAATAGGTTAAACCCGGTATAATCAAAAAAGTCTCGAGAAAAGTGACCGAATTGTCCTTGAAATCCAACCGTACCACTTAAATAAGACTGAGAATCATCTTCAGTGTAAATGCTGGTGACACCCTGGGCTTGTAAAACTAAGCGAATAAAGGGAACAACGGGGCGAGGCGTGTATTTTAATCCTTCAGTTGGCGTAGCGGGTAAAGCTTCTCCCTGCCAAATTACGGGCGGATAGATTAAAGTCGCGAGTCCTTGAAAACGGGTACGGGTGGTGCGATCGCTATCTCGTCCAGGTATATTCAAAATATCAAGGCGATCGGTTCTCGCTTCAATTTCTTGTAGAGAGGTTTGAAATTTGAACACCGCCCCCGACTCTCCCAGTGGAATTTCAGGAGAGGTGAGAACCGCCCCAACGCTGCGTTGAACGGTTCTAAAGCCCAATGTTCCGTTGAAAATGCGATCGCGATAACTGTATTCCCCAGTCAGAGTGTAGCCGTGAATTAATTGTCTGATCCGAATACTCGCCCGATATTCATCTTCATCAAGATCGGGGAAATCTTCAAAATTGGTAATCGATAAGCGACTATCCACAAACGTTTGTGGAGACAATGGCCCGGATAATTCCGCCCGCAAGCCATAAAACCCACCATCCAAGGGATCGAGATCCTCCTCAAACGCCCGTTGTAGTAAAAATTGGGGAGAGACATCTAAACCTATCGGACCAAACCGGACTGGGTTTAAGTTCCACTCTGCATAGTAACCATCAAGATCGTCAAGGTCATAGCCAATGGTAAAGGGTGTGGGTTCTCTTTGGCGACGATCAATGACAGTGCGATCGCGAAATAAGGGTAAAGAAAACCGTTGATCAAAAACGAGGCGAGATCCTGTGGTTAGCAGTTCATCTTGGAAGCGAGAGATGCGGCGTAGTCGGGCTGTATCCGCCCGTAGTTCTAGTTCCGGGGGAGAAAAAGGGTCGTTCGTAATTCGTACATCTTCGGCTTCCCATTCTCCATTCGGTAAAATATCAATGCGATCGGCTTCAAAACGCAGACGATTAACATCTCCTTGTAGGTCTGGAAATGATAAACCACCCACCTCCACATCTACACCCTCTTGGGTGGGTGTGACATTTTCGACAGGTTGGGCTGAGGTAATGCGATCGCTAATGGGCGATCGAACCACTTGTCCCACGCCTTGTTCTTGGAGGGGTTCAGAAACTGTATCTGCATTCAAGTCAGACGTTGAAATCACCCCACTCGCATCGGTAATGACCCCTGTGGTTTTCACCAAGTTATAGTCCATGCGTTGTCCCCGAATCACTTGGTTTCCTCGCGTTAGGGCGACATTTCCTTGGGCGACAATTTGACGAGTATTCAAATTAACTTGGGCTTGATCCGCATCCACCAAAGTGTCTTGAAAACGAATAATCACATTTCCTTCTGCGGTAATAATTTGGCGGCGTTCATCGAATTCTTGACGATCTGCGGTCACTTCTACTAATTCAGCGGGTAAAACAATCGGAATTTGGTCTTCTTCTGTTTCAAATTCTGTTGAATTTTGAGTAATTTGTAGCGGGATTTCTGGGGTTGGGAAAGGATTTGAATCTAGAAAACTTAAGGATGAAGTGAAATCGTAGTGATTTTCTGCTTGTGTCGCCTCCCTTTTTACCTCCTCCCTCGCCCCTCTAGCCTGCCTGATCCCGTGACCTCCAATAATGGGGGTATTTTGGAGGGGATTAGCAGATGCTTCGCTATTTGAAATATGAGGATTGAGGGGACTATTAACATTTGTCTCTCCTGGATATTGAACAGATGCAGAATTTTCTAATGTTACCGGAGGGCCAAATGAACGGGCGGAAACAGTCGAGGAATAGGAAGAAGCCAAATCCTCTTTCAAAGCTTTTAATCCAGGAATTGGATAGGCGACCGTTTTGTTATGGTGTACAACAGATTGATCAGATGAAACACCAGAAGATCCCTTGACTGGAGTTTGAATATTCTGAGTTTGAGGTGAATTAATTGTTGAATAAGGGAGCGTTTCAACAAGGGGAGGCGGTTCAGGTGGAGGGACCGGGTAGGGCATAGTTTACTAGCAAAAATCACACGAGCAGCCCGGATCTATTAGCTCAACCGCGTGAAGGACTGCACCATAACAATGCCATTAGCCATTTAGCCAATGATTGACTGATGACTAATGACAATTCAAGCTCGTTATCTTAACACAGTTATTGGTTGACTCAACAGAGATTAGTCTAAGTCTTTGCGTCCGGGGTTCCGGGAAGGATCGTTGGACAAGAATCCAAAGATAAACAATAAGACGAAGAAAGCAACAACGATATTAACAACGATTTTTAGAGTCTCCATGATGATCTCTCCTGGACGGCTATTATTAAACGGGTGTGCTACACAAAATGTACAGTTTCATTATGATATCTTAAAATTTGACTTTCTTCGATGAGAGATTTAATCAGTTGCCCATTTTTGCTTAATCCAGTTCCAAGCTTTGATCAGGGTTTCTTCCAGCCAAAACAGCACTCGATCTAGCCATTCCAGGATTCGTTCTAGCGGATGCTTCACGTAGCCCACTGCTGTTGCTTCGGCTTGCAAACATTCAGAAGCCACATTATATTCATCGTTGTTTGCAGAAGGTTCTTTCTCAAAACCGATTTCATTATCACATTTTTCGACTTTTGTCAACTCAAATTTTAAGGGTTGTTCAGAACGAGGAGGAGAAGTAGACTCAGTATTGGTTTGAATGGGATAGTAGATAATGCGTGGGCTTTTTGGGGGTTGAGGTTGAGGTTTTTTATTCAAAACCGCTTCCGGTTGAGGGGTTAATTTTTGGGGTTGAGGTTTTCCACTCAAAATGGCTTCGGCTTGAAACCCTGCATTTAACTGTTGATTGTGATCTTTGAAGAAAAAGTAATCAATCGCCGCCCAAATTACCGCTTGCACTTGATTTAAACTATTATTTTCTGGAGAATGAACCGTCAGGTCTTTCGAGTTTGTTTTCCAGGCTTGAGCGAGAGTAATTCCGAGTTCTTTGCTGGTTTGGGCAACAGCAATGGTAGACTTTTGAGCCAGAGTAATTGCATTCGAGACCGCCGTCTGAGCAGAGGAATCAGTTCCTGCGGGTAAATGAACGGCTCCCCGATAGATATATCTGCGAAGCACTCGCCGCTGACGCCAAGATAAAATATCTAAAACTTGATTATCTTCGCCGACTAGAACTAATTTTTTCGTTTCCAGTTGCGTAGCGATCGCCTTTACAGTCGGGTCAGTTGTTAACCCAGAAGCTTGATGAATTTCTTCTTGTGCGATCGCTACTATATCTAAAATCGGTTGATCGACACTCCCTAATTGCTTTTGAGGTTCTGCGGCTTGATCGAGTGGTTGAGTTTGAGGTTCTGCTGAGTTGAGGCGTTTTTTCTCTCCCACCAGGCGTTTAAACAGTGAGTAAACTGAAAAGATTGCTGTTTGTAGCGTTGTACTGGTTGAAAACTGAACTTGTCGCAAAGCCGAACCACAGCTATCGATAAAGGTTCGATAGTTCTGTAAAATTAAGTTCAGCACACGGCTTCGATAGGGGCCAGAACCAGGGGAGGACATTGTATAAGAATCAAAATAAGGGTAAAAAGTCTAGATTCGAGATTTAGGCGAGTTCGTCTCAAAAAAATTGTGCTTCTATTTTAACGAATAATGACCACATTCGGAGCCTCCTATCCTCAAATTTCACCGATTCTTGAGCGTCTGCGTCAGTGTACCCAGCTCAATGTTCAAAGGTATTGGAATTCTCATCAATCTGATGGGCGGATTTCCGCAGTTGAGTTGAATGAACGCCGACATATTGCCTGGTCGCGCCAACAGTCGATTGAATTAAGACAAAATATTATTGTTCCCACAACTTTAAATGGGTTTCCGTTGACGGGATTGAGTTTACGATTAGTTTTGAGATGGTGGGCGGAAGATGCTGAGATTTATGTCAATGATCGCCTCCTGCAAAGGGGAGATTTATTTGATTGTTCGACACGGGTTTTATTATCGGACTCTGTGCAACCGGGAGATGAATTTGTAGTCCGGTTGCAGTTAGTCAGTCCGAAGCATGATGAAGGAGCATTAGTTCAGTCGGTTTGTGTCTATGAAACGCGAGAAGAAAAGCAACTTGACCCCAGTTTCTTCGCTGATGAACTGGAAGTTCTCTTGATTCAGCTTACACAAAATCAAACCTCATCAACCGACAATTTAGAACTCCTCAACTTTTTAACCGCCACTGTCAACAAAATCGACTGGCTAGCTTTATCTGAATTCCCCGAAAAGTTCAATCAATCTCTCATTTCAGTTCGTCAAACTCTGATTAACTATATTTCGGACAATCTCCCCAACCTCAACTCAAAAATTTTCTTACTCGGTCATGCTCATCTCGATTTAGCTTGGTTATGGCCTGTCGCTGAAACCTGGAAAGCCGCCGAAAATACCTTTAAATCTGTTCTACAACTTCAGCAAGATTTCCCCAACTTAATATTTACACATTCCTCACCTGCCCTTTACGCTTGGATCGAAACCCATCATCCCGATTTATTTTTCCAAATTCAGCAACAGGTTCAAACCAAACAGTGGGAAATAGCCGCCGGATTATGGGTCGAACCCGAACTCAATATTATTAGTGGAGAATCTATTGCTCGCCAACTCCTCTACGGTCAACGTTATACTCAAGAAAAATTCGGTCAATATTCCGCGATCGCTTGGCTCCCCGACAGCTTTGGATTTTGTTGGCAACTTCCCCAATTCTTAGCGCAAGCCGAAGTCAAATATTTTGTCACGCAAAAACTTCAGTGGAATGATACAACTGAATTTCCTCATCGTTTATTCAAGTGGCAATCTCCCGACGGATCAGAAATGATCAGTTATCTGTCCGCCCCAATTGGAGAAGGAATAGAACCAGTAAAAATGGCAAAGTATGCGACGGAATGGCAAACTCAAACCGGATTAAACTCCGCACTTTGGCTACCGGGAGTCGGCGATCATGGTGGAGGGCCGACCAGAGATATGTTAGAAATTGCCCAACGTTGGCAGCATTCTCCGATATTCCCGGAACTGGAGTTTTCTCAAGCGGTGGATTATTTGTCGGACATCTCTCAACAATCTGACCAACTCCCCGTCTGGAACTCGGAACTGTATTTAGAATTTCATCGCGGCTGCTACACCACTCACGCTGACCAGAAATACTGGAACCGTCGCTGCGAACAGTTGCTCTATCAAGCTGAGTTGTGGTCTAGCATTGCCACCTTACTGACAAATGCACCTTATCCGAAAGCTAAATTAGAAACCGCCTGGAAGCAAGTTCTATTTAATCAATTTCACGATATTCTCCCCGGTTCCGCCATTCCTGAAGTGTACGAAGATGCCAATCAAACCTGGCAAGAGGCATATAACTGCGCCCAACAAATTTGCGAAAGGGCGTTAAATGCGATTGCCTTTTCTCTGTCCCCCCTTTCTAAGCAGGGACTCAAGGGGCGATTTTCTCAAGGAGAAACTCAAGGAGAGATAGATCACACATACCCCATTCTTGTTTGGAACAGTCTCAACTGGTCTTGTACCCAAGTCGTAGAACTTCCCTTAACTTCCCCGGAAAGTTGGAAGCTGTATGACGCTTCTGGAGAGGCTTTGAAGTCTCAAGTTGGTCCTGGAAAACTGCTGTTTTTAGCAACTGATGTGCCGTCGGTGGGTTTTCGTCTGTTTTGGTTGTGTCGGAAAACGGCTGAAACCCTTGAAAAATCGTCGGTTGAGACTCAAAATAAGACCCTACAGGCAGACGCTTTCGCTCACTTTAACACAAGTATAGCAGTGATACAGAATTCTGTCAATCTTAATCTTAATTCTCCCCAAATCTGGGTTTTAGAAAATGAATTTCTGCGCGTGGAAATCGAGACAGAGAGGGGAAATATTAGCAAAATTTGGGATAAGAAAAATCAGCGACAGGTGCGGTCAGAAATAGGCGGGAACCCGCTACAGTTTTTTGGAGATTCGGGTCAGTATTGGGAGGGCTGGAATATCGATCCAAATTACGAGCAACATCTCTTAGAATCCCCTCAGTTAAAGTCAGTAACTCTGCTAGAACAAGGCGAGATTCGGTGTAAATTACAAGTGGTGAGAGTGTGGCGAAATTCTGAATTTCTCCAAAATTATGTTTTAGACGCCAATTCCCCAGTATTAAAAATTGAGACAACGGTAAATTGGCAGGAGCGTCATGTGTTAGTAAAGGCTGCATTTCCGTTAAGTTTCAGCGTGGATACTGCCTATTGTGAAATGCCTTGCGGAGTGATCGAACGTCCCACAAAACCGGAGACGGAAGCCGAGAAAGCCAAATGGGAAATTCCCGCAATGAATTGGGTGGAGTTAGGAGATGAAAATTATGGCGTCAGTCTACTCAATGATTGCAAGTATGGTTATGATATTCAACCCGATCAAATTCGCTTAACTCTCCTGCGAGGTTCGACCTGGCCAGACCCAGAAGCGGATTTAGGAATTCATCACTTTACCTACGGGATTTATCCTCACGCGGGAAATTGGAAAGCGGCTAAAGTCACTCAAAAAGGTTATGAAATGAACCAACCTCTACAGGTACAAGTCTTATCTCAAAAAGATTGTCAATTTTTCCAACAAGGAATAGAAGCCAAAAGTTTTCTGAACTTACAATCTGACTCGTTAATTTTGATGGCATTCAAACAAGCCGAAGAGAATCAAAACCAGTGGATTCTTAGGTTTTATGAGAGTTGGGGAGAAGAAACAGAGTTAAAATTAGAGAATGAATTGGGAGTCGCGATCGCTCATCCAGTGAATCTCTTAGAACAACCTATCGAACATCCTAAATTTCCCAGAGTTTCTCCCTGGAAAGTGATCACCCTTCAACTCGAAGGATTTGAGCAATCATTCTAGTAAATTAGAAAAATATGATCCAAAATTAAAGATGAATTAATCATCCCGTAGACAATCCCTCAGTTTCTAGTTACAATTTCAAAACTGAGGGAAATATGAGGGAACCAGTCAGGAATGAAGAGACTGATATCAGGTTAAACGGGCTAGGAGGGATTCGAACCCCCGACACCGTGGTCCGTAGCCACGTGCTCTAGTCCACTGAGCTACAAGCCCTGAATGACTTTGAGTTAATTAAGTTCGATTGAATCTTTAACTCATTGCCTGAGATATTATCATAACATATTTTTTCAGAGTAGCAAACAAAAATGACAAAAAATTCGGATCTTAATTCACAACGGCTTTCTCATCTCAATCAGAAGGGGGAAGCAAATATGGTAGATGTCTCGATGAAAGCTGCAACCCGACGAGAAGCAGTAGCCGCAGCTCAAGTGCGAATGTCTAGCTCAACTTATGAAACTCTAGTGGCGGGTAATGCTCCCAAAGGAGACGTGATCACAACCGCCAAACTAGCGGGAATTATGGCAGCCAAACAAACCCCTCAGTTAATCCCCTTGTGTCATCCATTGCCTTTAAGCAAAATCGATGTTCAACTTACTCCTGATCCTGAACTCCCCGGTTATCAAATTCGCAGCCAAGTGATTACCCATGCTGAAACCGGAGTAGAAATGGAAGCATTGACGGCTGTATCTATTGCTGCATTAACGCTCTATGATATGGCAAAAGCCCTAGAAAAATCAATTCAAATTGAAGGGATACGGTTAGTGAGTAAAACTGGAGGGAAGTCTGGAGATTTTAGCCAATCCTAAATAATTGAGATCATTCACCGCTTAACGGGGTAACTCTACGGTGAAAGTTGTCAAATTCTTTTGACTGGTCACTTGAATTTTACCGTTGAGTTGTTCGACTAATTTTTCAACTAAAGCCAAACCCAAACCTGTTCCCCCTTGCTGCCAAGGATCGGCATTCGGAACTCGATAAAATTTAGCAAAAATTTTGGGTAATTCAGTTTGAGGAATTTCAGCCTGATTAGAAATCACAAATTGAATCGCCTCAACTTCTGAGGTTTTGTCCGCTTTTTTTGGCTTTGTCGTCAGACAATTTACGGCTAAATTAATTTCACCCCCATTGGGTGTATACTTACAAGCATTATTGAGTAATTCGGCTAAAATTCGATCTAAACTATTTGAATTCGTGATAATTGAGGGGAGATCTTCTCGATACTCAACCTGAAAAATTTGTTGACGGTCTTGAGTCCGAGAGTAAAAAGATTGTACCATTTGAGGAACCCATTGAGATAACTCTACCGTTTCGACAGCAATCGGTGTAGAAGAAGCTTCTAGTTTTTGTAGATCGAGTAAATCATTAATTAAGTTTGTTTCTCGAGTACACTCATTGTCAAGGATATCCACATAGCGCTGAAAGCGATCATTTTTGGGGGCTAATTTAATCATGTGAATCGCCATTTTCATATTAGCGAGTGGAGTCCGAAGTTCGTGAGAAACGGTACTGAGAAAATCATCTTTCAAACTATTAAGTTGCTGAAGTTCCTTGACTTTTTGCTGTAATTGGGCAGTTCGTTCTTGAACTTGGCGTTCGAGATCCGTATTCAAATCTTGAACTTGACGGTATAATTGAGCCTGTTGAATGGCGATCGCGAGTTGAGTCGCTAACTGTTGTAGAACTGTAATTTCTGAAGGTTGCCATTGACGAGGATTTGAACATTGATGAGCAGCAATAATTCCCCAGAGTTGATCATCTTGAAGAATCGGAACAGTAAGATAGGCTTGAATGTTCTCTTGATTAAGACGTTTGATTTCTTCGGCCGTTAACTTATTCGGATTGAGACTGGCGATCGCATACACTGAATCCGTTTCAAAGGCTTTCAGATAGGTTTTTATAAGCTGCTTTTTTAACTTCTTATCGATGAGGGGTTGCCATCGAGGGGAAACGGATTCAGCAACCCTTTTACCGGATTGATTTTCCATCACTTGATAGATGAGCACCCGATCCGTATTCAAAACCTGCCGGACTTCTAAAACCGTTGTATTCAAGATTTCCTCAATATCAAGAGATTGGTGAATCTGAAAAGAAATCTTCGCAAATAAACGCTCTCGTTGGAGTTGTTCATAAAGTTTTGCGGTGCGATCTTGGACTTGATCTTCAAGTTGTGCAGCTCGACTTTCTAAGAGTTCAACTTTCTCCGCTTGTAATTGATTCACCGATTGTTGTAAGTTACGAACCACCCGAAACATTTCTGTCGGATCGACCATTCGTAACAAATTCATCTGACTAATAATTCCGACTAATTCACCCTCTTCGCCACAAACAATTAAGCGTTGAACGTGCTGTTGCTGCATTTCCTGATGAGCAATCCACAGAGAGTCACTGGATTTTAAACTAAAGAAAGAACTGCCGACGATCAGGATTTCAGCCGTGGTTCGAGATAAATCTAATTCTAAATATTGAGCTTGTACAATATCAAACGCCGTGACAACTCCAACAGGCGTGAGTTGCTGTTTACGAAAAGACTGATAAATGACTACACAACTGGCTTGATGGGCTGCCATCATTTGTGCTAAACTTAATAACGAAGTTGTTGTCGGTGCGGTAACAGGCTGTCGAGTGACTTCATCTCCGACTTGTCGCAAGCGCAGAATATTCGAGGGTTGTAACACTCGCCGAATTCGCTCTGGTGTAATCACACCCTGCAAACCGCCATTCGCATCGAGAACGGGTAAATGATGAATTTGATGCTGTCGAAACAGTGATAAAGCCGTAAAAATATCTTGCTCTGGAGATTCAACTAAATTTACCGTTGATGGCGACATCACTTCACTAATTCGGGTTTTATGCAAGCGAACCTCAGCCGAATAATCGAGTAAACCCGTTGCCAATAATTGAATAATTTCTTGTTCGGTAACAATACCCTGTAAAGTCGAAATTTCCGTTGATGATGTTAACTTTTCTTTCTCTACAATTAAAACACAATCGGCTTGAGTCGGGTCTAGATTCAGTAATGGTTCTGAGCCATTTCCTGAGTTTAACGTCTGAACTCCCGGTAAAGGACTACTATTATTGAGTTGACCCATCAACTGAATCACATGATAAAGTGACGTATCCGGTGTGACAACAATGGGTTGACGATCAATTGCCTGTTCTAAAGCGGAGGAATATTGAGGCTGTTGATATATGGACATAATTGATCTGTAGATATGAGTCAATATTGGGAACATTTCACCCCAAACCTTGTGGGGATAGGAACAGAGCGTTTTAACATCAAGATGTAATGTGGCAGAGATTAGCTTGTCACTTTAAGATCAAAGCAATTCTAATGTAAAGTTTTAATAAGTGTTGAACCATGAATGAACCTTTAAGCCTGGAAACCATCGCCACTCAACTCGAAAGTGAAAATTCCCGCGATCGGATGCTAGCATTGGCTTCTCTGCGACAAGTTCCCCCTACAGACGCCGTTCCTTTGATCAAGAAGGTATTGAACGATCCTAACTTACCGATCCGTTCTATGGCGATATTTGCACTGGGTATTAAACCCACAGAGGAATGTTACCCAATTTTAGTCGAATTATTAGAATCCGATCCAGATTACGGAATTCGAGCTGATGCGGCGGGTGCTTTAGGATATCTCCAAGATATTCGAGCTTTTGAACCATTAGTCCGTGCAGTTTATGAAGATACAGACTGGCTGGTGCGTTTTAGTGCGGCGGTGGCTTTAGGAAATCTTCAAGATATTCGCGCTCACGATGTCTTAATTCATGCTTTAGACTCAGAGGAGATTGTCGTCCAACAAGCCGCGATCGCCGCTTTAGGAGAAATTAAGGATCTAGAAGCGGTTGATGAAATTTTACGGTTTGCTCAGTCAGAAGATTGGCTGGTGCGACAACGCCTTGCTGAAGCATTAGGTAATTTACCTAGCCCCAAAAGTATCGCCGCTTTAAAATATCTCGCCAAAGATAGCCATCCTCAAGTCGCAAAAGCCGCTCAATTCTCTCTAGAAAAACAGTAAGCAGTTAACCGTTTTGACAGTAACCAGTTATCAGTTTTTACAGTTTACAGCTTGACACTTTTATTCTTAAGTGCTGAGTGCTGAGTGCTGAGTATTGACTGATAACTGTCTACTGTTGAGTGATTACAAGTTTAAATCGACTGCAATTCGATGAGCGCAAGCAAACCCAGAAAAGGCGACAGCATTCAAGCCTTGACCGGGAAACGTGCTATCTCCCACACAATATAAGCCAGGAATTGCAGTCCGGTTAAAAGGCATTCCCAAAAGACCGCGTAACTGACGCTGAGGAATCGGGCCATAGGTACCATCTTCTCGACTGAGGAAACGACGATGCGATCGCGCAGTTCCCACTTCCATATAATCTAACCCCTGATCTAAACCCGGAAAGAACTGTTCTAAGCGATCAATGAGTCGCCATGCGGCTTCTTCTTTTTTCTGTTCATACTCCGCCTCTGATAACCCCTGCCATTCATCCATCCAACTGGGACTAAAGGTGTGCATAATGTGATAACCTTCTGGGGCGAGATCCGGATCGAGGAGAGTGGGAATAGAAACGAAAATTGTTCCTTCTGGATCTTCCATCCGATCCCAATTGTCAAGAATAATGTGATGACATTCTGTCCCGGTTGGAAAAACAGAAGCTTCAACACCCAAATGCAAGTTTAAAAAGCTGGGTGACTTTTGATACCGCTTACGCCACTTGATTTCAGATTTAGGGGTTTGTTCAGTCGGGATTAACTTTCCAAAGGTATCCCATCGAGTGGCATTAGAAACGACTCGTTTAGCGCGATACACCTCACCATTGGTCAACTCTACACCGATCGCTTGACCCTTTTCAACCAGAATTTGTTTAACTCTGGCTTTGTAGTGAATTTGACCTCCAGCTTGTTCCAATCCTTCAGTTAACTTAATCGCAATTTCACCAACTCCGCCTTTAGGATAGTTGATTCCTCCATAATGGCGATCGCTAAACACCATCCCCGCATTAATCATGGGAGTTAGATCAGCCGGAACGACTGACCAACAGTAGCATTCAATATCTATAAATTTTAATAGCTGTGGATCGTGAATATAACGCCGTGCAACTTCACCTGCATTTTGAGGTAAATATTGTGCTAAACCCAAACACGCGCCCGGATTTTGGACAAACACCCGCATTAGATAACGAGGTTCTTCTAGAGAAAGTAACTCCATCGAGTTGAGGCAGTTGAAAACCTTCCAACATTCATCGTAAAATTGACGGATTCCTCGTTCCTCGTGGGGAAACTTTTCAATTAATTCTTGCAAAAATTTCTGATAATCTCGATGAACCTTGACCTCTAAATCCTCTGGAAGATGATAATGAATCTGCACAGGATCAGGAATTGTTTCCAGACTGACATCAACCGCGTCTAAGGCACGAGTGAGGAGGTTAGTGGTGCCTTTATCTCCGAACCCAAAGATCATGGATGCACCGACATCAAAGCGATATCCCTCTCGTTCAAAATAGCCTGAACTTCCACCCGGAATTAGATAACTTTCCAGAACAACAACGTTAGCACCCTTGGCCGCTAACTGAGTTGCAGTCACCAGTCCTCCAATCCCAGAACCAATGACAATGACGTCGAATACGTGTGAGGTGGTTGATTGATTTACACCACTAAACTCAGGATGACTAGGAACAGGCATGAAGTTTACTCTCTTCAGAATCTCTGACTCTCACAGTGTAACGCTTTTGACTCCCCTCGCACCCCCAAACACTTCACGTTCAGATCAAATTCGGTGATTGGTCTAGTTTACTGTTGTCTTAATTCATCATATTTTCGACGAATTTCTCGAATATCTTCCCACATTAACCATTTCGGTTTTCCCGGTTCTTTAGATGGATTTCGCAGTAAATAAGCGGGATGAAAAATCGGCATACAGAGGCGTCCTTCCCACTCTCGCCATTGACCTCTAATTTTTGTAATTCCCAGCTTTTCAGCCAGTAAGGATTTCACAGCAGTTGCGCCTGTTAATAGAATAATCTGCGGATCAACTAAGCGAATTTGTTCTAGTAAATAAGGTTGACAGGCGGCAATTTCTGGAGCAGTCGGAGTGCGATTTTCAGGGGGACGACACCGAATTGCATTAGAAATATAAACCTCTTTTTCGGTACTCAAACCCACTGATGCTAAAATTTTATCTAAGAGTTGACCCGATTTGCCAACAAAGGGTAAACCCTGTTCATCTTCATTTTGACCCGGTGCTTCTCCAATAATCATAATTGCAGCTTGAGGATTTCCGCGTCCAATCACTGCATTAGTCCGATTATTACCTAACTCGCAACGGTGACATTGATTACAATGATGAGCAATTTCATCTAAATTTTGATACGTTCCAGGGGGAATTGGAACCTGAGCATCCTGGGGAATGTGATCCAAATTAAAATTAGATGGTGTTGGTGTTGCACCCGACTCACCAAAGTCAAATAAACTAAGCTGTTGATCGCCAGACATGAATTTAAACGCTAAAGTCACAGTATAAAAACATCTTTCAGTCTAGACTATATAGAGTTGCAACTCCCAAGTTTGACGGTCAATGTAGATAAAAATGCGGCTCGATCATGTATTCAACTCCTCCCTTTTACGATCGCACTCATGCAGGTTTGGAACTCGCAGAAGCCATTGCCCAACAAATTGATCGCTGTTCTCCTAAATTCTACTCACGCATTATTGTTTACGCCCTTCCCAGAGGCGGTTTACCTGTTGCTGAACCTGTAGCGCGTCGTTTAAGCTGTCCACTCGGGGCGATCATTGCTAAAAAAATTACCCATCCTGATCACCCTGAATTGGCTTTAGGTGCTGTTACCGCAGAAGGCTATGTTCTCTGGTCTGGGAGACGCCGCCCAACGGATTTTCAACTCCAGCAAACGCTTCTTCATCAAGCCCATGGGAAAGCTCTTGATCAATTTGCACAAATGGCTTCTGATTGCGCTAACATTGATCCACAAAATGCCTTGGCTATTATTGTTGATGATGGGATTGCCACAGGATTAACGATGGCAGTTGCCGTCAAATCCCTCAAGCCTAAAAATCCTCGTGAGATTTGGATTGGTGTACCTGTGGCGCCTCTGGACTTGCAAGATGCTCTCCAGCAGTGGTGCGATCGCCTGATTATTCTGAAAACGCCACGAATTTTTTTCAGTGTGAGTCGATTTTATCAAGAATTTCCTCAAGTTGAGACCCAAATTGCGATCGCGCATCTACAACGTCAACGAGAATGGCTAGAAATCAATGAACATTGACTGTCAGAAATGAGAGATTATCGAAGGTGAAACGCATTCTTCTGTTATACCTGTAGCTTTGACCAGAGGGCTTAGGACGATTCTTGTCTGATTTCACTCTATCAGGTGAAGTCTCATCCCAAAGTTATAGCGCTGCGCGCAGGTGTTAGGTGTTAGGTGTTAGGTGTTAGGTGTTAGGTGTTAGGTGTTAGGGACTAAAAAACCCTGTTACATCTATAGTTTTCGCGATTATTGGTCACTTAGATCTGTAAACACACGAGCGCTCGTTGCTATAAAAGCTATATTGAGGATAAGTTGAAACTCCTTGATTGCGTTGTTACTACCCCGCCTCTCTTCAAGCGGGGGATTTTTATTGGAGAATTACCCACTTTTCCCCACCGTTAACAACTTTCAAAAATTAATGGAAACATGGTGATAACTATAAACTGAAATAAGGGAGTACAACGATTGTCATACTCCCCCAATGAATAATTAAAATGTTAATGCGATCGCGACTTATTCAGCCCCTTGAGGTAAAAGTTCTCGCTTTTCACCTCGCATAACGGTGACTTGACCCTCACCATCAACATCAACGACTGCGGTGTCACCTTCTTGGATACGACCCGAGAGAATTTCCTCGGCTAAACTATCTTCGAGTAACCGCATAATCGCCCGACGCAGGGGACGCGCACCGTAGCTGGGATTGTAGCCTTCCTCGACTAACCGCTCGTTGAAACGGTCTGTGATTTCGAGTTTAATGCCTTTCTCGGTGAGACGGCTGAAGACTTCGTTGAGCATGATCACCGCAATTTCCTTCACCTCTTCCTTCGTTAACTGACGGAAGACAATAATCTCGTCGAGACGGTTGAGGAATTCTGGGCGGAAGTATTGCTTCAGTTCTTCGTTAACCAGGTTGCGAATTCGGTTGTACTGAGCATCGACTTCGTTTTCAGAGAACTCGAATCCGAGACCGCCGCCACCTTTCTCGATCACTTTCGATCCGATGTTGGAGGTCATAATGATTAACGTGTTCTTGAAGTCTACTGTACGACCTTTAGCGTCAGTTAAGCGCCCGTCTTCGAGAATCTGTAACAGCATATTGAAGACGTCAGGATGCGCTTTTTCGATTTCGTCGAACAGGACAACGGTATAAGGACGACGACGCACCGCTTCGGTTAATTGGCCGCCTTCGTTATAACCAACATAACCCGGAGGCGAACCGATCAGCTTAGAAACCGTATGTCTTTCCATGAATTCAGACATATCTAAGCGAATCATTGCTTCTTCTGAACCGAAGAAATAGGTCGCCAACGCCTTGGTTAATTCGGTTTTACCCACTCCAGTCGGGCCAGAGAAGATAAAGCTAGCAATTGGACGGTTGGGGTTCTTCAAGCCCACACGAGCGCGACGAATGGCGCGAGAAACCGCTTTAACGGCTTCTTCCTGACCGATTAACCGCTGATGGAGAGTATCTTCCATGTGCAGCAGTTTTTCGGACTCAGACTCGGTGAGTTTATTCACCGGAATACCAGTCCAACTCGCAACGATTTGAGCAATATCTTCTTCCGTTACCATCGGAGAATCATCCTCTTCAGTCCCGGTTTCAGATTTCTTGCTTTGAGCGATCGCTTTAATTTGAGACTTGATTTCCATTTCCCGATCGCGCAGTTCTCCAGCCCGATCAAAGTCTTGGGAACGAACTGAATCATCTTTTTCTTTAAGAACCTGGCGCAATTCTTTATCGAGTTCCTTCGCCGCTGGAGGCAGTTGGGAGTTAATCAACCGAACACGAGAACCCGCCTCATCAATCAAGTCGATCGCTTTGTCAGGTAAATAGCGATCGCTAATATAGCGATCCGACAATTTAGCAGCGGCTTCTAAAGCCTCATCGAGAATTTTCAACTTGTGATGCTGTTCGTAACGTTCCCGCAAGCCGTAGAGAATTTCCACGGTTTCAGTCACGCTAGGTTCACCCACCATCACGGGCTGGAAACGACGTTCTAAAGCGGCATCCCGTTCAATGTGTTTACGGTACTCATCGAGGGTCGTTGCACCGATACATTGGAGTTCTCCTCTAGCCAAAGCCGGCTTGAGGATATTGGCTGCATCGATTGCCCCTTCAGCAGCACCCGCACCAATCAGGGTGTGAACTTCGTCGATCACCAGGATGACATTACCCGCTGAACGGATCTCATCCATAATTTTTTTCAGTCGTTCTTCAAATTCCCCTCTATACTTGGTTCCAGCAACCAATAGACCGATATCAAGGGTCACGACTCGTTTTTCTTCGAGAATGTCGGGAATGTCGTTTTGAGCAATCCGTTGAGCCAGTCCTTCAGCGATCGCCGTTTTACCGACACCCGGTTCACCAATTAAAACCGGGTTATTCTTAGTCCGACGACCCAGAATTTGAATCACCCGTTCGATTTCTTTTTGACGGCCCACCACGGGATCGAGCTTGGCTTCGACTGCCATTTGGGTTAAATTCGAGCCGAACTCGTCTAATGTAGGAGTCTTGGTTCGACTACCGCCGCCTCCTGCGGTAACTTCTGCGGTTTCACCGAGCATCCGAATTACCTGAGTGCGGACTTTAGACAAGTCAACGCCGAGGTTTTCCAGAACTCTAGCGGCTACCCCTTCTCCCTCGCGAATCAAGCCGAGAAGGAGATGTTCTGTACCAATGTAGTTGTGTCCCAGTTGGCGAGCTTCCTCTAGAGAGAGTTCTAGAACGCGCTTGGCACGGGGAGTGAAGGGAATTTCAACGGCGACAAAGCCCGAACCCCGACCGATAATCTTTTCGACTTCGATCCGAGCGTCTTTGAGGTTAACCCCCATTGACTTCAGCACTTTGGCGGCAACGCCTGTTCCTTCCCCGATCAGACCCAGAAGAATCTGCTCAGTTCCAACGAAGTTATGACCCAGGCGACGTGCCTCCTCCTGGGCTAACATGATTACTTTAATTGCTTTTTCTGTGAAGCGTTCAAACATGGCAAATTTCCACCACCTGCTGCATACCCGCACGCCTATTTTAGCGTGACACTTTCAACTCCCGAAAAATTAAATGATAATAAAAATGTTTAATTTTTCTGGGGTAGCCTCGAGGTTGGGGTTGCTAAGTCTGATGCAACTGGAGGTATCCAATTGAGGAGTAGACTGACAACCTTGCCCTTTTAGCAAGGAAGATTTCTCTTCGTTTACTTGAACCTTGTCTGGCTATCCATTTATCTTAACTCAACAGTTTCACTGACTTATCAGTACAAGTTGATTGAGTTTAAATACAGAATTCTCTGGTTAATTTTACAGAGGATTGCTGTAACGGAGAATACAGACAAGGTTATTGAACAACGACTTAATCGCTTATTTCAACGGATGTTGAAGTTAACGCTTAGAGGCGAAGTTCATAGAGCCAACCTACTGGCAACGGAATTTTCATTCTGCAATCGTGGTTGTCTCTTGAGCCACTCATTAAACACAGTTTGTTTTAGGTTTAGTGATGAATTTTAGCACAATCATCACAGAAGTTGTTCTAGGTTCTTGCCTACACAGATTACCCCTCAACAATTAAGAGATTCTGTACAAGCTGGCTAAATGTGAGTCAAGTCAATCGAGACTAACAGTTGATTTTCTTAAAAGTTCTCTGTTTATTTTAATATTTTTTAGGGTGAGGTGGCTTGAAGCGATCGCAAATTTGTTCATACCATTTTGTCAATGTGCGGCTAAACTCTCGGTGCTGTAAGCCGCTTCTCCACAGAATTAGAGCATCCTCTCCAGTATCTTGATAGTAACGATGTCGGCGTCCAGCCTGTTTAAATCCAAACTTACGATAAAGGCTCAGAGCACTTTGATTCGAGACTCGTACTTCTAGGGTGGCGCGTTCGAGTTGACGATGCCATGCCGATTTGAGAAGGGCATAGAGTAACGCCTGTCCTAAACCTCGTCCTTGGTAATCGGGATGAATCAGCAGTAAAGTAATATGAGCTTCTTCTAAAATTGACCACAAACAGCCGACACCCACCAGTTCTCCAGGGGGTTTGAGGGGAAGACCCGACAGTTCAAATCTTAAATTTTGCTGAGGATGCGAAGGAGTAGCTTTCTCCTCACCTGTGACCCAAGCGAGTAAATCACTATTCGGACTTTCTAACTCTCGTTGATAACCCGCTAGCGTCCAAAGTCCCCCCAAACACTGTTGATCAAGTGCGACGGCGGCGGGAAGTTGGTCTAACGTTACAGATTGAAGTTCTAACCAAACCACAGGAGTAAATAAGGAATAGGGAACAGTTTGACAGTAATCAGTGGACAGTAGACAGTGAAGTTGAGAGAGATTTTGGTCTGATGGGCGAAGACTTTAACGATCGCAGAGGGATTTTAATCGCTGATTCGGACACAATAGGCAAAAGGGATGGGGAGGGGAACAGTAAAAGCTGATCAGTGAAAAGACAATTTGGTAGAATGAGTCATCGACCCGCCTGAGCTAAACCGAGCAGTTTATAGGAGCTGAAACCTACTTTCTGCGCCAGCCAGTCTATGGGGTGGATGCAAATCTTGGATTTACATTCACTGCAATCAAAGCTGACCTGAGTTTGCGGAGAAAATAAATCTCTAAAACCGGAAGTCACTACGGTATTGGGCGGGTAGCAGCTCAACAAGATTAACCCAAAATAGACCAAGTGGAAAAGTCAGGACTTCAATATCTACCTCAATCAACACAAGCCATATCAACTCACTCCCCAAATCAGGAACTTTTACCCCTGAGTGCAAGAGTGAACGACCAGGATCACCTGGAAATCGGTGGCTGTGATGTCAAGCTTCTGGTTGAGCGATTTGGCTCACCCCTATACATTGTAGACGAATACACCCTTCGCACAGCTTGTCGCCAATATCGGGATGCTTTCAAGCAATATTATCCAGGTGAATCTTTGGTTTTGTATGCCTCGAAAGCTTGGAGTTGTTTAGCGATCTGTGCCGTAGTCGCGTCAGTTGGCTTGGGTTTAGACGTGGTTTCTGGGGGGGAACTCTACACGGCGATCGCAGCAGGTGTCAGTCCCCAGACACTGTATTTACATGGAAATAATAAATCGACAGAGGAACTGCAACTTGCGATCGATTCGGGTTGTACGGTTGTAATCGATAATTGGTTAGAGTTGCATAAGCTTACTGAGTTATCCAAATCTGCCTCAACTCAAGCCCCAGTCAGAGTCATGGTGCGCTTGACTCCCGGAATTGAATGTCATACCCATGAGTATATTCGCACAGGTCATCTCGATAGTAAATTTGGCTTTGATCCTAATCAACTCGATGAACTGTTTGGCGCGATCGCTCAACAACCCACGCTCAATTGTATTGGTTTACACGCTCATATTGGCTCTCAAATCTTTGAACTGCAACCCCATGAAGATTTAGCGAGTGTAATTACTGAAGCCGTTACCAAGGCAAGTCAGTACGGCTTAAATATTACCGAAGTCAATATTGGGGGTGGACTGGGAATTCGCTATACCGAAGCCGACGATCCGCCTAGTATTGAGACTTGGGCGCAAACGGTTTGCCAGTCAATGGTTAAGGCTTGTCAACAGCACAATATTGAGTTACCCAAGCTGTTGTGTGAACCGGGACGATCTATTGTTGGGCCAGCTTGTATTACGGCTTATACGGTTGGTGCCGAAAAACAGATTCCGGAAATTCGTACTTATTTGTCTGTAGATGGGGGAATGTCGGATAACCCACGACCGATCACCTACCAATCCGTTTATCGAGTCGTCGTTGCTAACCGAATGTCTGCGCCTTTGACTCAAACCGTAACCGTTGCCGGAAAACATTGTGAGTCTGGAGATATTTTAATCAAAGATGCTCAATTACCCCAATCGGAAACCGGTGATATTTTGGCGGTTCTGGCAACAGGGGCTTACAATTACAGCATGGCTTCTAACTATAACCGTTTACCTCGACCTGCGGCTATTTTAGTCTCAGAGGGCGAGTGTAATCTGATTTTAGAACGAGAAAGCTATCAAGACTTGATTCGCCAAGATCGCTTACCGGAACGACTGGCTGCATTCAAGGACAAGTAAGGACAAGTCAAGAATTGGGTATGGTGTCGTTGAGACACCGAGAACGAGGAGGTTTGCAGAAGTGTCAAAATCATTCAGGAAAAAGAAGTTCAGTCGAACTCCGACTCTCTTGAGTGATTCAACACTATCCTGATTCAACTCATCTTCCAAGAGTTCCCCTGGTACCATAGATTAAGACCACTTAGCTGAATTGAATCAAGTTCAATGAAATCGGGTCCTAGTAATGACCCTGGCTGGATACAGTCCTGGTTAATTCATAGTATTGATATTGGACTGGTCTTTGCTGTCGCATACATGGTGCTCGTCATCATTGGAGAGCGTCGAACGCTGTGGATGGTAAGAGGGTTTATCATCCTGATGCTGGCTACGGCAATCAGTAACTGGGCAAATTTGAAACTGCTATCAATTGCCCTGAATAGTTTGGTGACAGGTTCTGCGGTGGCAATGGCTGTCATGTTGCAGTCAGAGTTTCGCCAGTTTCTCGAACAATTGGGTCGAGGAGAAGTTTTACAACTGTTTGGACAGGGTCGCAAGGCTATCCCTGAACCCGATAATGTAATCGATCAGATTGTGGAAGCCGTCAAAGAGCTCTCCCAAAATCGTACAGGTGCATTAATTATTATCGAAACCGGAAGTCCCATTGATGAGCGGGACTTTTCTGTGCCGGGTGTGAAGTTGAATGCGGAAGTGTCTAGAGAACTCCTACAAACGCTCTTTCAGCCTAAAACGCTGCTCCACGATGGTGCAGTCTTAATTCGAGCCTCTCGTGTTGCGGCGGCGGGTGTGATTTTACCTTTATCTGAGCGGATGGCGTCTCGACAACTGGGAACTCGCCACCGTGCTGCGATGGGAATAACAGAGCGAGTCGCTAAATGTTTGTGTATTGTGGTCTCAGAAGAAACCGGATCAATTTCATTGGCTGAAAAAGGTGTTCTGAATCGACCGCTAACTAGCAGTAAACTAAAAGAATTACTAGAGGCTCGTTCATTTCCGTCTGGCGATGAAAGGAAAGCCGCGTCCATCTCAATTGGAAGTCTCAAACGCCAGATAGGATCAAAGGGATGGGCATTAATATCGCGGGTGTTTCGTCTTCGTTCATCAGCTTCTCGGGAGAAACAATGACTGCAAAGCAAAGGGTTGTATACGAGTTACCTGCCGACCTCGATCCCAACCGACTACCAAAACACATCGCTGTCATCATGGATGGTAATGGCCGCTGGGCAAAACATCGAGGATGGCCGCGTACTATGGGTCATCGTCAGGGGGTAGAAACGCTCAAAGAACTGCTGCGCTGCTGTCGGGATTGGGGGATTGAAGCCTTAACCGCTTATGCGTTTTCCACCGAAAATTGGGGTCGTCCGCTCGAAGAAGTGGATTTTTTAATGGCTTTATTTGAGCGGGTCTTGATGCGAGAACTGCGCGAGATGATGGAGGAGGAGGTGCGGATTCAGTTCGTTGGGAATTTGAAGGCTTTACCGACTTCTTTGCAAGCCAAGATTGAAGAATCGATGGAATCTACGCGCACCAATCGCGGCATTACGTTTAATGTGGCAACTAATTATGGCGGACGTCAAGAAATTATCCGGGCTTGTCGGGAAATTGCAACTCAAGTTCAGCAAGGACAATTAAATCCTGATGATATTGATGAGGTTTTATTTGAAAAACATCTTTATACGGCTGGATTGTCTCACCCTGACTTGTTGATTCGGACCAGTGGAGAAATGCGAATTAGTAATTTCCTTCTGTGGCAAATGGCTTACGCCGAAATTTATGTCACCGATACCTTCTGGCCGGATTTTGACAGCTCGGAATTTCATCAAGCCCTCTGTTCCTACCAAAAGCGCGAACGACGATTCGGAAAGATCTAATTTATAAAGATCTCAACCGAAACAGAATATAAACAGAATATAAGGATTCCAACGCTCTAGGGGCCGGAAAATACGGCTTCTTCAATATCCTGACGACTGAGGGAATATTTGAATGAGCGTTGGATATCTTGATTTTCTTCGCCTGCACCAATATAGCAAACGGAAATTTGCTCAACATCCAGCCAAAGTTGAGCTTTCCAAGTCGGAGTTTGTATGAACCAAGCATTCAGTTCTTGAGCATCTTGCTGACAGCCAAGCGATCGCAACCATGCTTCGATTTTGGGTAAAGTATGATTGTATAAAGGCGTTTCTGGTGTGGGAAGTTCAAGATCTTCAACAGTCATAGTCATTAATTTTTATTTTCTGTTAACGTCCTGTGCTTTATTTTAACGGGTTACAGGGCGACCGCGCAGAGAATAGGGAGTAGGCAACGGGCAATGGGTGAGAAAAAATTCGATTGTTGAGTTTGTACTAATACAAGTTCGTAACGCTATACCCTGAATGCAGGATGAAAGATAGATTATTAATCAAAACTCCTGGGGGTTGGATCGGTTCTAGAGTTGACTCGGCCCGAACAAAACCAATCGCGATCGCGAGGACTAAACACGCAACAAGGCTGAGTCCCATCATCAAGACAGCAAACAGTTCTCCCGCAGACAAGGGGCGATCAGTTGGATCGAGATAAGCCGAAGAAGACCCTTTTGAACCAGATGTCCCTGTACTCTTCAAGGAATGAGGCTGAATCACATTATAACGAGAATAGCGAATTTCTAAATCATAGGCTTCACGGCGTTCAGGGCTACTGAGTGTAGCGTAGGCTTCATTGAGTTGTTGAAACTTTTCTGTGGCAACGGCTTTAGACAGTGTCGTTGTATCCGGATGATAGCGCTTGCTGAGTTCTCTGTAAGCGCGACGAATTTCTACTCCTGAAGCCGAGGGATGAAGCCCCAGTAGACCATAGTAAGTTTTCGCCCAAGCATCATGCCCTAAAACTGAACGATTGCTAGTATCTGAAGTGGCTTTGTGATCCGTCACGACTCATCTAAAGCTATACAGAGTTTTGATATTTATTTGATATATTTTGACATTCTCATCCAAGAATCGCAAGTCTACCGATCGCAAAAACTCTCGACCGCTTCAACCGTTTGGGAAAATTGCCCTTCACCTCCCAACAAAAATAGAAGATCACCTAGATTTCTCGAATCTGGGAAGTTCAATAACGATTAGTCATTAAACGTGTCTAGAACCATTTGGCATTTTCGCTTCTGCAATCCCATTTTTGTCAATATCACTGCAATCATACTATCTGGGGCGATCGCACCAGCCTCTTTTCCGCAAGAAACGCCAAACCTAACAACTGACCCTTCTCAACGCCGAACTCTAAGCCCAGTCACTTCTGTTAATCAACTCTCTGATATCCAACCCACAGACTGGGCTTTTCAAGCTTTACAATCTCTTGTTGAACGTTATGGATGTCTCGAAGGTTATCGAGATCGGAGGTTTCAAGGAAATCGGACTCTAACTCGTTATGAATTTGCGGCGGGACTCAATACCTGTCTCAATCGGGTCATAGAATTATTGAATAATACAACCGTAAATTTCGCAACTCGTGGTGATCTTGCCTTAATCCAGCGTTTACAAGAAGAGTTTACCGCAGAACTCGCTACAATTGGTGGACAAGTCCTTACTTTAGAGAGTCGTACTGCTGAACTCAAAGCCAATCAAGTTTCAACGACAACTCAACTGAGTGGAGAGGTGATTTTTGTAATCGGGGATACCTTTGGCGATCGCGCATCAGACAATATTGTCGGTGGCCTTAATGTGGATGAGAGTGATGACCCAACTCAAGTCTATTTCGGTTATCGGGCGCGTTTAAACTTCGATACCAGTTTTACAGGTCGGGACTTGCTGAGAACCCGTCTCGAAGCTAAAGAATTTCCTCGTTTGAGAGACGACCGCCTCAATAATAGCTTAATGGTTCGCACCAGTATTGATGGTGATACTGATGGCTTTGAACTTAATAAATTATTTTATCGATTTCCCATCGCCAATGGTCGTGCTGAAGTTTTTATTGGGGTAAAGGGTCTGGACTTAGATGATGCTATTTCACCTGTTCGCAGTTCTGGGTCAGGGGCGGCTTCCCGGTTTGGGCGGTATAATCCAACTTCATTCCGAGGACCTGAAGGAACGGGTATAGGGATGAGATATGCTTTTAGTGACCAGTTTCAAATGAATATTGCTTATCTCGCCAGTGATGGTGATGGCCCTGATGCTCGTGCAGGTCGAGGTATATTTAATAGTAGTTATAGTGCTTTAGCTCATTTCCTATTTGAACCCAGCGATCGCCTCAGTTTTGGCATAGAATACAATCACCGTTACTTCCGGAATGGAGATGTAAATGTCACTGGAGGAACGGGCAGTTTTATTGCGAATCGCCCTTTTGGAAATCGCGCTACAACCAGTGAGAATTTAGGGCTACAAATTAACTGGAAGGTTTTTGATCATTTTGAATTGGGCGGTTGGCTGGGTTTAACTTGGGCTTACCAAAAGCGAGATGGAGATTTGGATGCTACTGTTTTAAATTGGGGAGTCACCTTAGCATTTCCAGATGTAATTCGAGAGGGAGATTTAGGCGGAATTGTGGTGGGAATGCCACCCAAGGTTGTTGACCACGATATTCAAGATTTAGAAGATCGAGATACTTCCATTCATCTTGAAGCCTTTTATCGGTTTAAAATTAATGATAACATTGGCGTTATCCCTGGATTTTTCATCGTGACTAACCCCAATCACAATAGCAAGAACGAGACAAATTGGGTCGGTACATTCAGAACGCAATTTCGCTTTTGATAGGCACTGCAGAAAGTGAAAGTCAATCAGGTTTGATCAACCTATATTCACACCGCCGCCAGTTCAGAGGCTAGAACTAACGAAGCCGGAGTTAAGGTTTTTGGAGTTGAAGATCTTTTTTTCGGATGAACAGGAAGTTGCTTGTCAGTTAAAAGGGCTATTGCTTCTTTGTACGGATCAAAATTAGGCATTTCTTCCCGACAATGAGGACAGTACCAATAAACCTCAGAATGACGAATGTGACGCAGAAGAGTAGATGAACAGCAAGGACAGTTATTCATGGCTTGATTTTATTGTGATGTTAATAAAACTTGGGAGCGATCAAATAATAGAATTCACGGCACAAAATTTAACTCATACAAAAAGAGTAGGGTTGTAAAAATTCTGTAAATAAAAGACGTTCTTGGAAAGAAGTTTCTGTTTGTAATAACCGATGAGCTAGATAAGTAAGTTGGAGTTGACCATTTACTGTTAACCGAAAATCTTGACCGAGAATGAGTTCACTCTGTTGGAGTTTAGAAACGGCTAATTGTTGTGCCAATTGTTTTAAATCAAGTTCTGGCATCAGATAATCCGAGTGTTCTACAACCCAGCGATAGGTTTGAGGATCGCTCTGGGCTAGATAATGAACTGCTTCTGTCAAAACATTTTCAATATCAGTTAAACTCGGCAGACTAACTAAGAAGTTTTTTAAAATCTCAAGCTTCCCTAGATTTTTGACCTGGAGAACTCCAACCGCAATTTCGATATAAGCCTCATACTCTCGCGGTTGAGACTGATATAAAATGACTCGATAATCGGTTAAAAGAGAAAAGGAATTCAACAGAAGTTTAGATTTTTAAAGGTAATATTTTTACAAGGAACTCAGAGAGAGTGCAGGATCGTCTCAAGGATTGTTGCGTTTAAGACCTCAACTCAGTTTCTCAATCCGGGGAGATGACGAATCGCTCCAGCTCTGATTTTCCAAGTACATTTTTAATCTTAAGCAGCTAATGTGAGGATTTTGTGAGGGAAAAGTAACTAAATTTTAATTTTTTCTTAATATATTTTGTCCGGAGCTTAATATGAGATCGATTTGCGTAGTGCCATAACCCAAACTTTAAATTAAAAGGGCCATGTAATGACTAAAAACGCAATAACACAAGCCACAGCTAAAAGACCTTGAATAATATTTCCGACAAATGAGCCGACAACAATTCCAATTGCGGCTCGAAATGCTAAGTTAATTCTATCAGTGAATTCTAAGTCTTTGCGATAGAGGAATTCCCCAATCATCGCCCCCAATAATGGCCCAATAATAATCCCCAAAAGCGGTCCACCAAAAGGTAACGCAGGTAAAAAGCCTAAAAACCCTAGTATAAAGCCAATGATCGCTCCAATTTGTCCCCAACGGCTAGCCCCTGCTTGTCTCGCGCCCAGGTAAGCCGCCAGAAAATCAATTCCAATACTCAATAATAGTACAGCGATCGCGATGCCCAATGCCCAGCCGAGTTCTGAAAAACCATTCACCAAGCCCCAAACTAAAATCGAACCTAAAATTAAGCTAGAACCGGGAAGACCAGGAACAACCGCACCGATTACCCCAACGAACATCACAACAACCAAAATCCAGTATAAAGCTAACATTAGGATTAATGAAATTAAAACTTACAAGTTAGAAGCTAAAGATTGACTGAGAGTATTGTCTAATTTATTTGCAATTCCTTCAACCCATTTTTCATCTTGTTGGGTATAACTGCGAGGAGCATTTGCCCCTAAGATTAAAACCCCTTGATTTCCCAAGGGCTGACAGATAATTCCTTGAGTATTTTCGGGTAAATAATCAAATTCTATCCGACCGGGATAAAGGGCTAAATTAACTAAGTAAACAGGCTTCTGTTTGTCTAAAACTCGCTGAACAATTGTACCCGGTTTCACTTGTGAGTTTTCCCCTAATATTCCCCGTCGCAGAAGAACTTGACCTTGATACAACACAACCACTGACCGAGTTACGGTATTGGTTAAAAGTAGATGAGAAGCCCAAGCCAATTCTGTTTTCACAGCATCCGGTAAATCAGGCTTTAATTCAAAACCCAACTCGCCAATTAAATCAACTGTACCGGGAAGCTTAGGCTGGATTTGCTGCCATAGTAAGCCTGTTAAAATCAAAACAGCACTTAAAATCACTCCCAAAGCATCAGAACGGGCTTGTGAGTCCAATACTTGCGGGGTGAGGATACGATTCATCAGTAATAGCGTCCCCCCCAATCCACCTGCAATAAATGGCAACAGTCGCAAGATTCGATTTGGGTCAGATTTAGACATCTTTAATTAAAGGTTACAGGGGACAGGGAACAGGGAACAGGAGACAGGAAACAGTGAATAGTAAAGGCTGAACAATTGACAAGTGTTTACTGTAAAAACTAATCACTGCATAACTGATAACTGATAACTGATAACTGAAAAGATTATCCCACTTCTCCGGGTTCGATGATGCGTTGAAACAGATAACCTGTGCCGCGTGCTGTCAAAATCAACTCGGGGTTACTGGGGTCCTCTTCGAGTTTTGCTCTCAACCGGGAGATATGAACATCAACAACCCGTGTATCCACGTGACGTTCGGGAGTATATCCCCACACCTCCTGTAAAATTTCAGAGCGAGAGAAGGGTTCACCGGAACGGCTGACCAACAATTCCAGAAGGCTAAACTCCATTCCAGTTAAACGAATTCGTTCATCGCCTTTATAAACTTGACGTTTGTTTGTGTCAATCCTAATACTCGCAACCTGAATAACTCCAGAACTGGGAATTCCAGAGCCGCCGTTTTTATCAATTCGACGCAATACAGAGCGAATTCGGGCTTCTAACTCTTTAGGAGAAAAAGGCTTCACCACATAGTCATCTGCTCCTAATTCTAGACCTGTAATGCGATCGGCAACATCTCCCAATGCGGTTAACATAATAATCGGAATATCTGATTCTTTCCGTAATTCCTGACAGACTCCATAACCATCCAATTTTGGCATCATCACGTCTAGAACCACTAAATCCGGGTCAGTATCGCGGAAAGTATTTAAAGCTTCTTCTCCATCGGCGGCTGTGACCACATCGTAGCCAATCATTGAGAGACGAGTCTCCAAAATCCGACGGATACTGGCTTCATCATCAACAACCAATATTTTTTCCTTATGATTTTCCAATTGACTTCACCAATCCTTTTGTTACGTTAAATGACATTTTTGAGCAAACTCTATCTAGGCTCTCCATCCTTAAAAACAGAAGCTCTAGCTTAGAACAGAGCAAGTTGTCTGTGTTATCACACTATGTTTGACAAATATGTTATTTTTTTACCCTATCATTAATAGAACCTGCATGAATTCTCCTAGTCTAACCTAACTGAGCTGTCCAACTTGCACAGGCACCATTTGCTGATACAGCTTAGGAATAAATGACTAGAGAATTTCATTTTCCGGTAAAATTAGAAGCAGATCAAATTTTAGATTTTTTTCATCCTTACCACCCAACTCAATCAGGTGTTGAGAATCAAAAATCCCTCAAAGGTGATTGATTCTGTTCCGATTCTGGAAAATCCTGCTGTTCTTATCGCACGACGCATTAAAGTTAGTACAGATTAGACAGATTTACAATAGCTTATGCGGAAACCACAGGAGGTATGAACTGCCTGGGAGACTCACACAGACCACTCTTTGCGCTATTCTCTGCGCGTAGTGCCATAACTTTAATATTCTATTTGTTAACTCAGTTGATTTCAAACAACGATGCCAAAGCAGCGAATCCAATATGTTTGTAATGAATGCGGGGCGGAATTTCCCCAATATTTTGGCAGATGTCCGAGTTGTCACGCCTGGAACTCCTTAGAAGAACAAATCGAAGCGACCACCTCGACTTCTATGCAACGATTTAGTTGGAGTACGTTGATGGAGGAAGGGCATACATCCTCTGCTGATTCTACTCCCTCTGGACGACCTCGCTCTTCATTTAAACTCTCTCAAATTTCCGATCAAACCCAATCTAGAATGCCTTCGGGTTATGGGGAACTAGACCGCGTCTTGGGAGGTGGAATTGTACCGGGTTCATTGGTTTTAATTGGAGGAGAACCCGGAATTGGAAAATCGACTTTACTGTTGCAAGTCGCGAATAGTTTATCTCTAATGGCAAGGGTATTGTATGTTTCGGCTGAAGAGTCTGGACAACAGGTGAAATTACGGGCGCAACGTTTGGGAGTCGGGCCCAAACCGGAGGATGTGGAGTCTCAAGGTTCAAACTCAGAGTCTACCGAAATGGCTTCCTCAAACTCGGCGAATACAGATGATCCGTTTAGCAAGGTGAAGTCTCAACGTTCTAAAAAGCGATCTTCCTCAACTGCCAAAGCTGAAAAAAAGAGCGATCAAAATGGAAAAGAATCACCATCAGAAGCGGAAATAGAAGAGACTGAGTCGGAATTATATTTACTGCCAGAAACTGATTTAGAAACAATTTTAAGAGAATTAGAATCCCTTAAACCTCAATTAGCTGTTATTGATAGTATTCAAACCATATTTTTTGCCAGTTTAACTTCGGCACCCGGTTCAGTCGCTCAAGTTCGTGAATGTACGTCGGCGTTAATGCAGGTGGCAAAACGAGAAAATATTACGTTATTGGTGGTGGGTCATGTGACAAAAGATGGAGGATTGGCAGGTCCGAGAGTTTTAGAACATTTAGTTGATACGGTACTGTATTTTGAGGGCGATCGCTTTGCGTCTCATCGGCTATTACGGTCTATGAAAAATCGCTTCGGGGCGACTCACGAAATTGGAGTATTTGAAATGGTTGCAGATGGTTTAATGGAAGTTCCAAACCCGTCTGAATTATTCCTCGGAAATCGTGAAGAGTTTGCCCCCGGAACGGCAACGGTTGTAGCAATGGAAGGCACTCGTCCGATTGTTGCCGAGTTACAGGCTTTGGTGAGTCCTGCAAGTTTTGGTTCAGCGCGTCGGGCGGCAACTGGGGTTGATAGTAGCCGTTTATTGCAGATTTTAGCAGTATTAGAGAAACGGGTGGGAATTCCACTCTCGAAGTTGGATGCTTATATGGCATCGGTGGGGGGCTTAAAAGTCGAAGAACCTGCGGCAGATTTGGGAATTGCGATCGCCATTGTTGCGAGTTTTCGCGATCGCATGGTCGATCCCCGCACGATTCTACTGGGAGAAGTCGGACTCGGAGGACAAGTTCGTCCGGTTTCTCAATTAGAATTGCGTTTGCGAGAAGCGGCTAAGTTAGGCTTCAAACGAGCGATTATTCCTAAAGGCCAAAATCCAGCCGATCTGGGAATGGAAATTATTCCGGTTGGTAAGGTCTTAGATGCGATTATTGCTTCGATCCCCACTCAGCCTACCACAATGGCTCCTCCGGCGGAGGCGAGTCCTTCTGGGATTGATGACTCAGAAGTTCCTGATTTTTAGTATAATATTGTTTTGAGCCTTTATAGTGCTGAAGCACAATGACAAGCCAAAAGTTATAGACTCAATATAGTAAAATACCCCTTATCTTCTCTATAGTAATGACAAGGGGAAAAGCACAAAAATAGAGATTTTATAGAGAAGTGTTGAAGCTAAAACATTCTCTTTTTACGCATTGCACGTCTTTGACGCTGATTTGCAATTGCTTTGCGCTTGCGCTTTTCAGGAGGCGTTTCAAAGTGACGCTTCTTTCTGACATCAGCTAATATCCCGGCTTTTGAGACTTCACGCTTAAAGCGACGGAGTGCTGATTCTAGTTGTTCGTTTTCACCCAGGATCACTTGGGTCATTGTTTCTCCTTATTTTTCTAAACGACAGTTTGTGATGTACTAAAGTTTTCCCGCTATCTACAGTTATGCACTCAGATTTGAACGGTATAGCAAAGTTGAGTAGAAATGTTTCTGTCCTCCAAATTGTTCAGCGATTCCCTCATTAATATAGAAAAGTAATAACCCGATCCTTCAGGGGATTTAAGTGGCTTTACGATACTGTTTTCGGAACTTTGCTGACTGAGTGTATGTACAGAAACAAGTCACACAGAAGCTTCAAGAAGCTGATTATACTGGAAACTACAGTTAATAGATTAATGAGTCCCCTCTTTCTAGCAGGAGTAAAGTTCCTTCAGCTTGAGGTTAAACCTACTTTGGAATCGCATCAGTAACTATTTTTACTCTTGCTGTTGCCGTATCACTTTATTGGCTCTAGCTTACAACTTTTTTCAACCTTAGACTCAACTCGAACAAATTTGAGTGAAGGCCTGGGTTGCCTTGATCTATTGGGTCAAAAATCTATATCTACTTAGTCTTGGAAGAACTAAACTCCTTAATCTATATGATTTAGAGTACCTCAGTTTCTCTACATACAGGCTCTAGAAGTTTCTTTCCAGTGACAGGAACTGACCTTTAATGACTTATTGTTAATTTTACCTGATTATCCCTCACCTCTGAGGATTGATTTCAATATTGCTAGCCTCTATGGTAACGCAATCAGGCGGCTCACGTCTAGAAATTAACAGATTTCTAATCAATCTAGGAATTCTCCTATCGGCTGACTTGTCGGAGAACTCCTGTTGCAATCGATAACAGCAATAGTATCCAGATTACAATTCCGGGTAAGAATGCCAAGACCTCCAATCCTCTAAGAATCCAAACCAGCAATGCTACGGTTGTCGCGATCGCAAACAGATAGGAAAAGATTCGTTTCGCAGAGGAAGGAGGTCGAGTCACAATAGATATCTGATCTAAAGCTTGAGTTTAGCACTACCGATCAGTAGTTGGAAGGGCGATCGCTGACAATTAATGGAATTGAAAAGTGCGATCGCGCTTCTTCTACGATAACAGATTAGCCTCCGAAGGAAGTAAAGCTATCTTCACTGAGTGTGGTTGCTTGTACATCTTCGAGAATCAGCAACTGTTGACTATCCAGGCTGACAATGGTGGACGTACCATCTTGAGAAAGGGTTAAGTCACTGAAACTCAAACCACCGCCCAAAGCAATCAAGTCGATACCGAGTTGGAAATCTCGGATCGTATCGGTACCACTATCAGAGAACTGAACAAAGCGATCAGCACCTGTTCCACCGGAAATCAGGTCGTCTCCTTGATCCCCGAACAGCCAGTCATCCCCCTCTTCTCCGGCTAATTCGTCATCACCTTCACCTCCGTAGAGAGTATCATTGTCCTCTCCGCCACAGAGTTTATCTTGGTCTTCGTTACCAGAGAGGATGTCATTACCGCTACCCCCGCAGAGGGTATCTCGTTCTGGAGTTGTTACGGGAGTTCCGTTGTCATTAATCCCGCCGTACAGGGTATCATCACCCTCACCCGCGCAGATGTGGTCATTGCCCAAATCTCCGTATAACAAGTCATCTCCGGCTTCACCGTAAATGAGGTCATCTTCTTTTCCACCGCGAACGGTATCATTTCCAGTCCCACCACTGAGGGTATCGTTACTGCGACCTCCATTCATGGAGTCATCACCGGAACCTCCCCACATGAAGTCAATCATGCCATTGAGACCCCGTTCAGCTTCGATCACATTTTCATCAGCCGTGTCACCGATGAGTGTGTCATTGCCCTCATCACCGTAGACGGTGTCATTTCCTTGATCCCCGTAGATGAAGTCATTTTGTTTACCACCGAAGGAGAAATCATCCTGCTGACCATTAAACATCATGTCTTCACCAGGGCCACCTTGCATGACATCATTACTCTGGTTACCGAACATCGTGTCATTTTCATTGGTAACAGCGACTGCGGATATGTTGGGGTCGTCATTACTACCAATTAAGGTGTCCGCACCTTGATCTCCGAACATGGAGTCATCACCCTCATCCCCAAAGATGAGTTCATTACCCACTCCACCAAAGATGCTGTCTCCACCATCAAAGCCTTCAATCACATCGTCTCCGGTAAAGGCAGTGATTACATCGTCTTCAACTGAACCGGGAATGACATCATCCGCATCGGAACCTGTAATCTCACCGACAACAAATGCGGCTGGAATTAAGTCAAGGCGATCGGGAAGGCCAATTCCTTCAAAATCCGGTAGGGGAGGACAATCACAGCCCCCGTCATCAATGGGGTCAACGCGAGGAATAGCAGTTCCGTCTTCGATGGTTAGTCGGACTTCAGCGGTGTTAGAGATGGCTCCATCATCATCTGTCGCGGTATAACTGAAGGTGACATCACCCGTAAAGTCAGGATCGGGTTCAAAGGTGAGTTGTCCAGCTTGGTCGGGAGTCAACTCTTCAACTTGATCTAAGTCGGTGATTTCTTCTCCATCGAGGAACAGCGTACCATTGGGCGGGAGTTCGGTAATCGTAAAGAAGTTAACCGTACCATCAGAATCTGTGGCTGTTAACGGTGGGACCGCAGAGGGATCGCCATCGTTGACAATATCTCCGGTTTCATTAGCCGCTACAGGCGGTTGATTCTCAGGTTCAGGAGTTTGACCGCCACCGTCACCCCCATCTGGGAATTGGGGATCAACAGGCACTGCATTAACTGGGAACGTGATGTTAGCAACATCAGAAGTTGCTGCGTCATCATCTGTCACCGTATAGGAGAAAGTAGCATCCCCTGTAAAGCCGAAGCTGGGTCCGAAGGTGAGATCTTCGAGGTCTTCTTCGCTTAACCCTTGAACTTGAACGGGGTCGGAGACTGCATTACCCTCGAAGAAAAGAGTTCCTTGTGCGGGGTCCGGCAAGTCGAAGTTAATACTGACTACGACACCATCAACATCGCTGAAGTCCTCAGTAGATAGATTCAGAGGAACAGGCGTACTGTTATTGAAAATGGGGTCATTTTCGACATCTTCTGCAACAGGTGCGTGGTTGGAGTCGGGACTAATGGTAACGGAAATATTGGCGGGGTTAGAAATTAAGCCCACATCATCCTGAACGGTATACGGAATTGCGACT
>JBCBCI010000035.1:0-53529 GCA_038530755.1 Cyanobacteria bacterium J06592_8
TTTCTCGCAACATCAGATGGATTAACGATTCCTAGACCTAAGTTTTTTGTGGCGTTACAAAGCGAGCTGAAATTGCTGCAACGTAGAGCATCAAGAAAACAGAAACGGTCTAAGAATTGGGAGAAAGCACAAATTAAAGTTTCACGATTACATCACCAAATCGCTAATACTCGGAAAGATTTTCACCTAAAAATAGCACACCAACTCTGTGACCAAGCTGACTCAATATTTGTTGAAGATATCGACTTTCGAGTGATGGCAAAAGGCTTTCTAGGAAAGCATTCACTGGATGCAGGGTTCGGGCAATTCCGAGATTTGTTGAAATGGGTGTGTTGGAAACGAGGGAAGTTTTTTGCAGTTGTTGACCACAAAGGAACTTCTAGACAATGCCCTAATTGTGGTTGCGAGTGGGATAACGACCTTTCAATTCGTTGGCATACCTGCTCTGAGTGTGGTTATTTCAACAATCGCGATGTCGCCTCAGCCGAAGTAATTTGTAATCGTGGAATTGAAAAGTACCCAAGGACTATTGGGGAACGGAAACCGCTTGCTGAATGCGTACTGTCGGGGGAGAAATCCTAGACAAGTGCAACGCAGGAACTCTTAACTGCGAGGTTAAGAAGCCCGCACCATAAAACGAAGTTTTTGGTGTCGGGAGTATGTCACCAACTGACCCCTCATATATTAACCTCATACATTATATGTCTGTCGCGAATCTGGTTATCTTTTTGATTGCTGTGGCTGCACTAGCTTTGTTAGTTTGGCAGAACCTTTCTCCGGCTGTGTCTCTGGTTTTTCTCGGAACTCAGTCGCCTGCGTTTTCCTTGTCCTTTTGGATGGTCATGGCGATCGCAGTTGGGGTAATTTTAGCACTCCTAATCTGGGGTTTATTCCAAATGTCAGCAACTGGTTCTACTGTTTCTCGACGAGGTTCTCCGTCTCGTTCTCCAAAACCACCCGTTCAACCGATGGGCTTTACCTCCAAACCGGATGTTGAACCTGAACCCTCCTATTCAACAACTCCCAACTACGCTAAAGCTTCCACAACGTCCAGTCAATACACAACAAGCAAAGCAACCCGTTCGACCACACGAAATAATGATGATTGGGAAACCGAAGTTCGCCCCATTCCGCAGTCCTGGGAAGAGGAAGACTGGGGACTCGACGAAGAACAAGAACCTGCTTATTCTACACCTTCAGAAACTCGTTTAGAGGAAGAACCTCTCTCAGAGGTTTTTGAAGAATCTGAAGAATCCTCAGAACCGGAACCGCCTCGCCGAGATAATTATGAAGTCGAACAAAAACCCAAGCGAGAATCTTGGTCAGGTTCAGTGTATTCTTATGGCTATCGAGAAGGCGGAGATACCGGAGTTGGAAAATCAGAATCGGTCTATGATGCAGATTATCGCGTCATTACTCCACCGCCACCCCCAACGCAAATTCAAGACGAGGAATTCCCAGAGGAGGAATTCACAGAGGACAAGCCAGAAACATCCTCAACTGAACCCGATCAAAGCGATGATCCGCAACATCCTCCAAAATCTTAAGCCTGTTTTGAGATCGATTCCTTTTATAGATTGACTCTCTATAATGGTTGGGTCAAGTATACTCAGTTTCGACCAGGCTTGTGAATGATTTATTAAAGGGAATCAATCTCTACCTCATTGGGATGATGGGTGCGGGGAAAAGCACTGTGGGAAGATTACTCGCCACAGAATTAGGTTATCGTTTTATTGATACCGATGATGTGATTACTCAGGTTGCGGGTCAGTCGATTAGCCAGATTTTTGCCGAAGAGGGCGAGGAAGCCTTTCGGACTTTAGAATCTCAGGTATTGTCAGGACTCTGTGCCTACAAACAGTTGGTCATAGCAACCGGAGGCGGTATCATTCTCAAACCGATGAACTGGAGTTATCTGCATCATGGTTTAATTGTTTGGTTGGATGTCTCCCCTGAAAATCTCTATGAACGCTTAAAAGGAGATAATACTCGCCCTCTCCTCCAACATAACGATCCTTTGGGTCGATTACAAGAGATTACGAAGCAAAGACAGCCTCTTTACGCTGAAGCGGATGTGAAAGTTACGATTACTCCCGACGACCCGCCCGAACAAGTGATGCGTAATATTCTAGAACAGATTCCAACCGTTCTCAAAGATCAGTCTCGACTGGATTATGAGTTATAAGAATATTCTAAAAATTAGATATTGTTAACTGTTACAGTAGCCAGTAGCCAGGGATTCAAATCCCTGTCTGAAAAATGAAGTCCTTTAAAAAGGACTAAGTTCAATTAATTGATGTAGTCAAACTGTCAACTCAAAACACTGTGTACTGCTTACTGTTCACTGAAAAAACTGTTCACTGAAAAATACTGTTTGAATTATGGCTTATCGTAATCCGACTCCGACTGTTGATATTATTATCGAACTCACTGATAAACCCAATCGACCGATTGTATTGATTGAACGTCGTAATGAACCCTACGGCTGGGCAATTCCTGGGGGATTTGTTGACTATGGAGAATCAGTCGAAACCGCAGCCCAACGAGAAGCCCAAGAAGAAACGGGTCTAGAAGTAACATTAATTGAACAATTTTATGTGTATTCCGATCCAAATCGCGATCCACGTCAACATACATTATCTGTTGTCTTTTTAGCGATCGCAAAAGGAGAACCTGTTGCCGCAGATGACGCTAAAAATCTCGATATTTTTGAACCCTGGCGCATTCCGACGAATCTTTGTTTCGATCACGATCGCATTTTAGAAGATTATCTCCGTTACCGAAATTTTGGCATTCGACCTCAACTGTAGAGGATTATAATCTGATTCATTTCCCTTTAAAGGGATAAGAGTTTATCGATAAAGATGACAATATTTCTGACAGAAGCCACAGATATTACGAGAATTCGTTTGGCTTCACAACTCAACTCCAAACAATGTCGTCAATTCGGTCAATATTTAACGCCTGCTCCCATTGCTCGTTTGATTGCAGAGCAATTTAATCCTCTATCGGGTCATATCAAACTTTTAGATCCGGGTGCCGGAATCGGAAGTTTAACAGTGGCTTTTGTAGAAAAACTATTATCTAATAGTCATAATATTGAGAGCTGTTTAATTACAGCTTATGAAATCGAAGAACAATTTTTAATTCCTTTAGAACAAAGTCTAAAAGAATGTTGTGTTGCCTTAATTAACCAGGGAATAAAAGCAAATTATTGTTTATATCGTCAGAGCTTTTTAGAAGCCAATCTCGAAATCAATTTACCTCTCTTGAGTGAATTTCATCCTAAATTTACTCATATTATTGTAAATCCACCTTATAAAAAAATTAATAACCAATCGGTTGAAAAAAAGATTCTGACCCAACTGGGTATTGAAACTGTCAATTTATATAGTGCTTTTATCTGGTTAGCGATGTTACAGCTTTCTGAGAATGGAGAGATCGCTGCCATTACACCTCGAAGCTTCTGCAACGGGACTTATTTTCGTTCATTTCGTCAAGCACTTTTACAAAAAATAAAATTCACCAAAATTCAGGTTTTTGAAAGCCGCAAACTCGCTTTTGCTGACCGGGATGTTTTACAAGAAAATATAATTTTTCATGCCATTAATATAAAAAAAAATATTGATTTTATCCAAATAACGAGTCAAGCTGGTCATAAATTGGATGAGTCTTTAGAAATTAGTTCTGTACCTTACGATCAAGTTTTTGATACAAGTGATTCAGAAAATTTCATCCATATTGTTACAAACCCTCTAGAAAACTTCTTGAAAATCCAAATGGAGAAGTTTCCTTGTAACTTAGAAGAACTTGGCTTAGAAATATCAACAGGCCCAGTCGTAGACTTTCGCCTCAAATCTGCATTGAGAAATTCATTAAATGAGCAAAATGTTCCCTTACTTTACCCCGAATCTTTTCAATCCAGAAAAATATCTTTTCCACCCATTAAACCTCGCAAATCAATCGCCATTGTACATAATAATGAAACTTCAAAATGGTTAACTCAGCGGGGCTGGTATGTTCTAACAAAACGTTTTTCTAGCAAAGAAGAAAAGCGTCGTGTTGTTGCTGCTGTATTTCCACCTACCAATTCACCCGTTTTCGGAATTGAGAATCATTTGAATTATTATCATGCTCAAGGACAAGGAATGAATGCAAATTTAGCACGAGGTTTAGCAGCATTTCTAAATTCTAGCTTATGCGATCGCTATTTTCGTCAATTTAGCGGACATACACAAGTCAATGCCACAGATTTACGCAAAATTAGATATCCTTGTAAAGATGATCTCATGCAACTTGGGTGTAAAGTTGGTGATTCTACTTTAAATCAGGATCAACTTGACCTATTGATTCACGAAACCTTATCGATTATGAATGAAGCCGTTAATGCTATTCAAGCCAGTAAACGAATTGAAGAAGCGTTAGTTATTCTTAAAGAAATTTCAGCACCTAAAGAACAGCAAAATGAACGTTCAGCATTATGTTTACTTGCACTCGCAGATATAAAACCTCAAACTCCTTGGAGTCACGCAACAGCTCCAAGACGAAGAATAACAGAAATGATGAATTGGTTTCAGCAATATTATGGTAAACAATATGCTCCGAATACTCGTGAAACTGTTAGACGACAAACGATGCACCAGTTTATTCAAATGGGATTAGTTATTGAAAATCCAGATCAACCGGATCGACCCATTAATAGCCCAAAATGGTGTTATCAATTGCAGCAACAAGCTTTACTCCTTTTACAAACATATAGCTCTGAACAGTGGGAAGAAGCTCGTCAAAACTATCTTCTTTCAGTCACTAACTTATTACAAGATAAAAGTCGGAATTTACCTCAGATTCCTGTCACTTTACCGGATGGTCGTTCTATTCAGCTTTCATCCGGTGGACAAAATAACTTAATTAAAGAGATTCTGGAAAATTTCTGTCCTCGATTTACTCCTGGAGGTATTATTCTTTATGTGGGTGATGCGGGTGAGAAGTTTATTATTAATGAGGTTCAAAAACTAGAAGAATTAGGACTTGAGCTAAACCGTCGAGGTAAAATGCCCGATCTTGTCATTCATTATACTCATCAAGATTGGTTGGTGTTGATTGAAGCTGTGACCAGTCATGGCCCTGTTAATTTAAAACGACGTAACGAATTAAAACAGTTATTTCAGTCCAGTCATAAAGGATTAGTATTTGTAACAGCCTTTCCTAGTCGTAAAGATATGACTCGTTATTTGGCTGAGATTTCTTGGGAAACAGAAGTTTGGATAGCCGATCAACCTGATCACATGATTCATTTCAATGGCGAGAGATTTCTTGGGCCCTATGAAAATTTAGAAAGGATTAACTAAAAAAGTTAATATTTAATGAGAATCAGGAACTTGAGCAGGAATGGTGCGAACTTTAATATCTTTGTAGAATTCTTCTTGGCTTAATTCAACTTTTGATTGCGCCGACAGCAACAACAATGCCCAAAATATACCGACGCGATCGTTATGGTGTTTATGACCTGAATTTTCCTCTTCATTATCTTCTTCAACAGGTTCAGCCGGTTCAGCAGGTAAGGTTTCCGGCGCAATCGCATTAGCCCATAATACCAAAAGTTGCTCTAAATCTAACCAATCTACACTCAAGTCAGACCATTGACCGCTGAGTAACTCTTCTAACTGGGTTGCCATTTCTGTTAAATTCTCTTGGTGAGCGAGTTCTGCGATCGCCTTTGCTGCTTTGGCGCGATCCTCAGAACTGTTGCGACGACGGCGAGGACGTTTTTTTTGCTCGGCGAGGGCAGTTGCCATCAATTGTAACTGATCGATCAACTCCTGCAACGTCACCCGACGTTTTTGAGGCGATTTTCCGACATTACGCCGTCGGATTTGGCGTTCTAGATTTTGGGGACGTTGAATGGAATTTAACCCATTTTCATCGAGAAATTCATCATCTGCGATCATCTCTCCATCTTCATCTGACTCCTCTACCGCCATCAAGCTATCTGCTTTGAGTAAAACCAACATCGACGCATACAAAAACGCTTGACCCGACTGAGACAATTCAGTAAAATTTTGACCGGGAGAGGAATTGTGTTCCGGTGTAAGTTGACTCAAATAGCGATCGATCACCTCGATCACCTGTACATCCCAAGGATCGATTTCGCCTCGTTTCGCCAAATCAATTAACAGGGCGATCCCTTCTGAGAGTTTATTTAAAGAAATTTGTGGGGTTTCAACGATCATTGAATTTCAGCAGGTTAAATGTAGCGAATGTTTATCAGTACACAATGAACAGTTAGCAGTACACAGTATTTTGAGTTGATAGTTTGACAATGTCAATTACTCTGGCTGAGTCCTTTTTAAAGGACTTGATGTTTCAGACAGGGATTGAAATCCCTGGCAACTTGACGGTTGATAACAGTTAAGGATATTGTAATCAATAATGGACTTTTCGGTGAACGTTTTTTGATTTTCTCGCCCTGAAACCGTAAATCTCCTCAACGTTCTTAGATGAGTATATAGCCTTGACAGACGATTTTGACGAAGATTTTAATTCACCTTCGCACTCGACGCAAACCCTCGATCCGGCGTCTATTTCATCGATATTATCGGAAAATGGTTCTCAAACTCTCCCAACCTTTAGAGAAGAAGCTTTACTAAAAATCCGCTCACTTTTGCGCCCCGGACAACAACAAATGGCAGACTGGAAAGGTGGGCCTTTGGCGGTTTCGGCGGTTCCTGGGGCGGGAAAGTCTACGGGAATGGCATCAGCCGCAGCAATTGCGATCGCACGTTATCATTTGAATACTCGTCGTCAACTTGTTGTGGTGACGTTTACGCGGGCGGCGGCGGCTAATATTCGCGCTAAAATTAATCAAGAGCTAAGAAAATTAGGCTTACCAATCGGCGGTTTTTTGGTCTATACTTTACACGCCCTGGCTTTGAATATTGCTCGTCAACATCCTGAATTATCCCGTTTAGATTTAGAAAATTCTACTTTAATTTTACCAACACCCAGTAACCGAATTACGCGAACTTGTGTAGAATCTTGGATCAGTGATTATCCGCGTCTTTATCAACGTTTAATTGAGGGTGTGCAGTTTGATGGGGAAGAAACAGAACGGCTGCGGCGACAGTCGGTTTTACGAACTGAAGTGTTACCGGACTTGTCATGGAAAGCCATTCAAGAGGCAAAAAGTTCAGGTTTAGAACCGTCTGATTTACGAGATTTAGCAGCCAAGCTTCCCGATGATTACGAAGTATTAGAAATTGCGGCGGGACTCTACGAAAATTATCAAAAATTACTCCAACAACGCCAACTCATTGATTATGATGAAATGATTTTAGGGGCGTTGCGAGTCCTGGAAAATGACCGAGTTCGTCAACAATGGCAAGATCGAGTGTTCGCAGTTTTTGAAGATGAAGCCCAAGATTCTACACCCTTGCAAGCTAAGTTATTAGAAATATTAGCCCGTGATTCTGCTGCTAATTCTGATTCTAAAGACTTTTTAAATTTAGTTAGGGTTGGCGACCCCAATCAAGCGATTAATTCTACCTTTACTCCGGCTGATCCGATTTATTTTCGCGACTTTTGTCAAGAGTGTCAACAACTTGAACGGTTAGCGACAATGGAACAGGCGGGGCGGAGTTCTCAGATTATTATTGATGCGGCTAATTTTGTCTTAAAATGGGTCAATTCTTCTCAGTTAGCCGGAACCGAAAAACCGTTTCAAGAACAAAAAATTCAGCCTGTTCCAAGCGGAGATCCACAATATCCTAATCCTTCACCGACAGATTTAGGGTTAGAACTCTATCGACCCACTGATGTTTATCATAGCGTACAATTAATCGCAGAACGAGTGGTTCAACTGATTCAAGACAATCCTGATGGCAAGTTTGCTATCTTAGTACGGGAAAATAAACAGGGCGAATTTATTTCAAACTTATTCAATCATCCTGAAGAATTTAATCTAAAAGTTGATTTAAGAGAATATCCGATTAAAATTTATGATGCCTCTCTAGCCGCCCGAAATTCACGTATTCCCGCCGAAATCTTATCCTTATTGCAATTTATTGATCGCCCACATTCCCCTGATTATCTCAAAGCTGCCTTAAAAGTGTTTAGCGATCGCCAACTGATTCCCAATCAAGATTTTAACATTTTAGTCATTCAACCCGAACAATTTCTGTATCCAGGGCCACTCGATCCACCCGCTTCTGAAACGATTCGCAAATGTCGTCATTTTTGTCGAAGTTTACTACAAGCGCGTTTAGAATTAGCCCCCTTTCAACTAATCTCATTTTTAGCCTTAACTCTACAATATGAACGCAGTGAATTAGCCACCGCCGATAAATTAGCCGAACGGATTGTTAAACAAACACTGGGTAATAATTCCCTTCCTCTTATTGTTCATGTTCTCAACGAAATTGTCAGTTCTGAACGCTTTGAAACCGTTGATATTGAGGATGAAATAGAATCAGACGATAGTATATTTACACGCAAGGGTCAACTGACAATTATTACCATGCACAAAGCCAAAGGATTAGACTGGGATTATGTATTTTTACCCTTTTTACATGAACAGAATATCCCTGGAAATTTGCGGGTTTTACCTCAAAGTCGTTTCCTGGGAACGTTCACCCTTTCCGAAGTCGCCCGCGCCCAAATTCGAGCGTATTTACATCAACAAGACCCCTTACCAAAGGTACCACAAGCCTGGGAACAGGCTAAAGACTTAAAAACAGCCGAAGAATACCGTTTATTGTATGTAGCGATGACTCGCGCCAAGAAATTATTATGGATGTCAGCCGCCCGTCAAGCACCCTATTCTTGGCATAAACCAGAGAATTTACAAGACCAAAAACCCTGCCCAATTTTACCCGCATTAAAAGAAAAATTTCCCAATCATTTTAAATCGTAATTATTTAAAATTATAAATTTGTAGTTGCGCTTTAGCGCATTTAGGCTGACATTTTAATTAATATAAAAATGAAAAAATGATCTGAGAGTTAGGTTTATCTTTATTCAACCCAAGCTACGTTTGTAATTCTCTCCAATTTTGTCAGAGTCGCGGTACTACGCTATTTTAAAGAGTGATGAACTTCTCCAATCCATAATATGACCTCAACAATCACCACAAACCCTTTTCTAGAAGGAAATTTTGCCCCAGTTCGAGATGAACTGACTGCGGATAATCTAAAAGTTATTGGTCAACTTCCTGCGGACTTATCCGGGATGTTTTTACGCAATGGCCCAAATCCGCAATTTCCGCCAATTGGACAATATCATTGGTTTGATGGAGATGGTATGATTCACGCCGTTCATATCAATGAAGGTAAAGCTTCCTACCGTAACCGCTACGTTCGGACTCAAGGCTTTCAAATGGAACACGAAGCCGGAAAAGCGATTTGGAGTGGTCTTCTCGAACCTCCACAACAAGACCTTCCTAGCCCTTTCAAAAATGCCGCAAACACGGCTTTAGTTTGGCACGCGGGTAAATTTTTGGCACTCTGGGAAGGAGGAGAACCCCATGCGTTAACGCTTCCAGAAGTCGAGACTGTCGGGTCATACAACTTTAATCATCAACTTTCTTGTTCCTTCACCGCCCATCCCAAGATTGACCCCAAAACGGGTGAAATGATGTTTATTAGCTATTCAATGTCAGCGCCCCCTTTCCTACAATATGGTTGGGTTGCAGCCGATGGAACACTCAAGCAAATTAACCCGATTGAAATCCCGGTTGGGGTAATGATGCACGATTTTGCTATTACTGAAAACTATACCATTTTCCTCGATTTACCGTTAACTTTTCGTCTAGAGCGAATGCAACGGGGCGAACCAGGAATGATGTTTGAACGGGAAACACCGAGTCGATTTGGGATTATTCCCCGTCATGGTGATAATAGTCAAGTCAAATGGTTTGAATGTCCCTCTTGCTTTATTTTCCACGTCTTAAATGCCTACGAAGAAGGTTCAGAAGTTGTCTTAATTGCTTGTCGGATGCAATCAACCACAATCTTTGTAGAAGTAGACGAAGATTCAGATATTCCCTTTTTATATCGTTGGCGATTTAATCTAGAAACGGGAGAAGTCAAACAAGAACAATTAGATGATAAACCAGCGGAGTTTCCTCGAATTAACGAACAGTTTACTGGACAAAAAACCCGTTACGGTTATGCAGCAAAACAGGCAATGACAGAACTTGCGAAATTTGACGGAATTAATAAATACGATTTCGAGACAAATAGTTGTGAGGTTCACGCTTTTGGAGAGGGACGTTTTGGCAGTGAAGCCGTATTTGTTCCTCGTCCGAATAATGATGCGGAAGATGCCGGATGGTTAGTGGCATTTGTTTATGATGAGAAGGAACAACGCTCAGAATTAGTGGTTGTTGATGCTGAGAATATGACATCTGAACCTGTAGCGCGAGTGATGATTCCGCAACGAGTTCCCTACGGTTTTCATGGAACTTGGGTCTCTCAAGAACAGTTTTCATAGTCTTATTTAATTGTTTAAGTTTTAGACGTTCGGGGGGTGGGCAATGCCCATCCTCAATTTAAAGTGGTGTTTTAGTGCGGATATTGGCTGAAGTCTTGTATGAAGATTCGATGAAGATTTTTCTGTTTTATGAAGAGTTGATAAAGTTCTTCTCAACGAGTTGTCGTTATATTTACGGATGTCTATTATAGTACACATATCTACCATTACTCATAAGCCTCAAAGGAAAAAATGCTGACATCTAAGTTCCTCCCATCAACTCTAGGAATCTTTGTTTTAGGCTTGTCTTTTTCATCTACAGCAAATGCTCAACTCATCAGACAAGAGTTTGAGGGAAATTTTGACTTGTTTGACGTTAGTTCGATACTAGAAAACACTATACCCGATAACAGCGACTATTCGGGTTTTGTCCTTTACTCAGAGAATGGAACCCTCGAAGATTGGGAAGTTAACGTTAATGAACTTGACTTAACTTTAAACCCAAATTCGGGTAGAAATCCAGGTTTAGGTTCTGACTTAATCCCTGATATCAGTTTTGACCTTGCTTCTCCATCAAGTTGGGATTTATCAGTTGATTTTGGGATTGCTTTTGATGCGCCCAGATTTACTGTTGAGAGAGAGGCTTCAGAAATCACTTTTACAGGTGAACTAGGATTAGCCGGAGGCTATGTTTACAGTGACCCTTCAGCAACGATTACTCAAACTTCAATTCCTACAACTTCAGTTCCTGAACCCGGTACTCTTCTCGGACTTCTTGCTGTTGGTGGGTTAGGATTTGCTACTAAAATTAAAGCAAAAGTGTAGTAGAACTCGTATGTGCGATCGCTTTTATTCTTCAAAAAAGTAGTTGCGCTTTAGTGCGAAGATTAGGCTAAAGCCTGACTACAAACTTTAGACAGAGATCTGAAGAATCACAGGTTCGCGCTGATGCGTTTGATATTGAATCTAGAGTAAGAGAAATAGAATAAGAAAATCCGATCTTTGCAGTCATCCCCTTTGCTTCTAGTTTGCGAGCGAGAGGATATCATGGTGTTTCAAGGACAGAAAGCGATTAGCTCACAAGCCTTCCCCAACGTTCAACTCACCGCTAACCAAATTCTACTCGCATCTCTAACACCAGAGGAACTTGGAGGACAATGATATGATTAACCAATCTATCAGGAGGGATATCTAATGATTGCACAACGTGAAATTGAATTTATGACCCCCCAAAAATATTTGGAATGGGAAGAACAACAACCGCTCAAATATGAATATATTGATGGGCAAGTCTATGCCATGACTGGGGGAACTCTAGCCCATAATTCGATTGCTCTAAACCTTGCTTCTGCCCTGAAAAATGACCTCCGAGGTAAGGGCTGCAAAGTCTTTATGGCAGATGCTAAAGTTGGCGTTTCACAGGATGGCTCTTTTCATTATCCTGATGTCATGGTGACGTGTGACAGTCGGGATCAGACCTCTCGTCAGGTTGTTTATCATCCCTGTTTGATTATCGAAGTGTTATCCCCTAGTACAGAAGGTTTTGACCGAGGGAAAAAGTTTAGAAATTATCGTCGCATCGAAACGTTAAAAGAATACGTTTTGATTGATGCTGATCGCATGAATGTTGAATGTTATCGACTGAATGAAAAAGGCAAATGGGAACTAACTGCTTATTCTCCAGAAGACCCAATTCCAAACAATACAGGCTTAGACATTGAACTCAACAGTATTAATTTCCAACATCCGATTTCCTTATTCTACGAAGACGTTGTTTTTCCAGAAGAAACTGAGAACGAATAAATATTACACCTGAATCACTCGAACTGATTCTCACTAAACCTTTGCTAGAATATAATTCGTAAGATATAAGAATTTAAAATTATGGTTGCAAGTTCAGAGGAAATTTATCGGATTTCTCACAAAGATTATCTGGAAGGAGAAAAAATTAGCCCGATCAGACATGAATATATTCGCGGGAAAGTTTATGCGATGGTGGGCGGAAGTGATGCCCATGAAACCATAGCCGGAAATTTGTTTGTTTTATTGAGAAATCATGTTCGCAGTCAGGGTTGTCGCGCTTATATTGGAAATATGAAGGTTAAAATTGAGGCAGCCGATGTTTATTATTATCCTGATTTATTCGTAACTTGTGACTCCCGCGATCAAAATCCTGATAGTTTCAAACAATATCCCCGTTTAGTTATCGAAGTTTTATCAGCCAGTACAGAAGCGTTTAATAGAGGTGATAAATTTGCAGATTATCGACAAATTGAAACGTTAGAAGAATATGTGTTAGTCAGTCAAGATCGAATTAACGTTGAATGTTTTCGCCGCAATGAACAAGGGTATTGGGTTTTAATTCCCTACAGCGTCGAAGATGAACTCGAACTTGCTTCTATTGCTTTAAAATGCCCGATTTCTGAAATTTACGAAGATGTCATTGGCTTAGAGAACTCCAGCAATACTTGAGAATTACAGTCTAATTTTATTAAAGTTCGTAGTTGCGCTAAAGCGCATAAAAAATAGGGCTGAAGCCCTACTACGAGATGATTTGAGCGCGAAAAATTTTCAAGTTCGTAGTTGCGCTAAAGCGCATAAAAAATAGGGCTGAAGCCCTACTACAAGATGTTTAGGATGGGCTATACCCATCCCATTATATTGATTGATGATATTTACTGATACTGGGCTTGAATAGCAGTAATCGCAACTGTATTGACAATATCAGCAATTAAACAACCGCGACTGAGATCGTTAACAGGCTTTTTCAACCCTTGTAAAACAGGGCCAATCGCCACTGCATTAGCTGAACGTTGAACGGCTTTATAGGTGTTATTTCCAGTGTTTAAATCCGGGAAAACAAACACCGTTGCGTGTCCAGCTACTTCACTATTGGGTAACTTCGTTTTTGCCACACTTTCATCAACCGCAGCATCGTATTGAATCGGCCCTTCTATTTTTAAATCAGGGCGAAGTTTCTGAGCAATTTGAGTGGCTTCCCGCACTTTATCAACATCTGCTCCCTTACCTGATTCTCCCGTTGAATAAGACAACATTGCCACTAATGGTTCAACGCCAAACATCTCAGCAGTTGTGGCTGAACTAATTGCAATATCGGCGAGTTGTTGAGGATTGGGATTAGGATTTACTGCACAATCACCATAGACCAACACCCGATCTTCTAAACTCATTAAAAACACGCTAGAAACAATCGAACATCCTGGCTTAGTTTTGATGAATTCTAGAGAAGGGCGAATGGTGTGAGCAGTGGTATGAACGGCTCCAGAAACCATACCATCAGCGGCTCCTTTGTACACCATCATCGTGGCAAAATAACTCGGATCGTGCATCACATCAGCAGCACAATCGAAGTTAATTCCTTTATGTTTCCGCAGTTCAAAGTAGGTATTGGCGTAGTCTTCATAGCATTCGGAAGTATTCGGATCAACAATATTAACGCCGTCTAAATTCAGCCCTAATGTGGCAATTTGTTGGTGAATTTCTGACTCTTGACCGAGTAAAGTAATGTCAACAAAACCCCGACGCAAGATTATTTCACTCGCTCGTAAAATGCGCTCTTCGTTGCCTTCCGGTAGTACAATATGCTTTTTGTTCTTCCTCGCCCGTTCAATTAACTCGTATTCAAACATTAATGGAGTCATGCGCTTAGAACGAACAACAGAGATCCGTTCTGCTATTTTCGCCCCATCAACATAAGACTCAAAGATTCCCAAAGCACTGGCAATTTTCCGGGGATTATCAGCAGTAATTCGTGCTCGAACTTGACTAATTTTAGTTGCTGTTTCAAAGGTATCTGCGGCAACGCTCATAATGGGAACACTCCACTGTGTAAACCCATCAATTAACTTTTGAATTGCCGGAGAAAGAGGGATATCTCCGGTTAAAATAATTCCCGCAATACTCGGATAATTATCAGATAACGCTGCAACTAAACAGCTTAACAAAATATCCTCGCGATCGCCGGGAGTAACAACTATACTTCCTTCATCAATATGTTCGAGGAAATGGGGAACTTGCATAGCTGCAACCTTAAAATCCTGAACTTCTCGATTAAGTTTTTCGCCATCGCCATGAATAAATTTAGCGTGTATTTTTTTGGCAATTTCACCAATCGTTGGCTTCCAGAGAATTTCTGCTTCAGGTAATACAAAAATAGGATCTTCACAAGACCAACAGTTTTGCAGTTGTTCAGTAATCTTGTCAATATCTTCAGGGATAACTCGGTTAACAACTGTTGCAGCAATTGTACAACCACCCTCAACAAAAGCTTCTCGTTCAGCGCGAATGCCATCCACGACTTCTTCAGGTGTTTTCTCTTGTCCATTGGCAACCAAAACAATGGCTGAACCTAAATCATTTGCCACCTGAACATTCAAATCAAAATCAAAGGCAGACGTGACATCAATAGTATCTGCACCCTCGCAAACAATGAAATCACATTGCTGTTCTAAGGCTTTGTATTTTTCGAGAATAACTTTTAGAAGCTCGTCATAATGTCCATCGGCAACTAAATGTTGAGCTTGTTCGTGATTTAATGCGTAGAGAGATTCGTAAGGAAAATCAAGTTGATAACGAGTCCGAATTAGTTCAATATCGGCATCGGGTTTATTCCGGCGATGAATAATCGGACGAAAAACACCTAATCGACCAATTCGTTTAGACAGTAATTCCATTATGCCGAGTAGCACAAGAGATTTACCACTGGCTGAGTCTACTGCTGCAATATATAAGTTTGAAACCATAAAAGCCTCCCCTGGATCGATGCAGAAAATATCAGGATTTCAATCTCTCATTTACAGCGAAATCTATGCTAATCTCTTGGGATTTTCCTTCAACCGTCTAGGTTAGCGGCGATAGGCAATTCTGAGGCTCTGCACAAAAATTGCTACAGAAATCAGAATAATTAAACAAGCCCAAAACCAATGCGGTAGAAAGAGTTGTTGAGCAATTTGTCCGGTGTCAGAAACAATTCTTCGACCTCCAATTACCGCTTGATTCATAAACAAATAACCGCGTTGATGGTAGGTACTGATGATAGCCTGTACGCCTAAAAACTGAATCGTCCATCCTTGGAACCAATGGGGTGTTTTTAGAGCAGTAAATAATAGGCTAGCTCCCCACAGAGAAATTGCGACAATCCCAAATAGCGATCGCACCCAGATTAGCACAGAAAGCAATAACAAACCGCTAAGAATCATTAAACAAATGTGAGCATTTTTGTAGCGACGACTAGAAATAATGAACAGTCCCCCTGCAAATGCTGGCCCTAATGGCCCTCCCGCCGCCACTAACGCTCGTCCAATTCGACCTAAAAATAACGGACCTGAATGAGTTGCAACGCCGGAACCATTCGGCAATATTACTAATTGCTTGAAGTTTCCGCCCAGAAGTAATGCCGTCAGTCCATGACCCATTTCATGGAACCAAGTCGCAAGTATAGAAAAGGGATAAAGGACATAATCTCCCCAGGAAAACTGCCATAAAATTAGAGTCGCCGCAGCCGCCCCTAGTAGCCAGGTTATCCCCATCTGATTACGTTTCTCGAAGCGTTGCAAATTCGGATTATTCATGGATCAAGCGTTGGTAAAATATGGGTTAGATTCAATCTTTGTTAGGTTCTATTTTATCTCTACATCATAAAACCTTGGCGTTTCTGATCGCGATCGCAATTTAACTGTTCGGCAAATCTGACCAGAGGCTTAAGGACGTTATTTCAGCTTAAACAAGTTAAATATTTGACGGGAACCTGTTCGACTAGCCAAACGCCATTCTCCGAGCAATAAAAATTAAAACCGTCTTCAACCATTTCAGCCGCATTGACTTGAAATATGACAGGACGACCTTTTCGTTTTCCAACTACTCTTGCTGTGGCGATATCGACGGATAAATGAACATGATGACGAGACATTTTTAGCAAGCCAGATTGGAGAATAGCATCCACTGTTCCGGCGACTGTTCCATGATAGAGAATATCAGGTGGAATTCTCACCTCTAACTGTAAATCGACTTCTACAGTATGACCTTGATTCGCCCGAATTTGAGTCCTTGTTTGATCGAATGAAAATCTTTGTTTATCATTTTTGGTCACAACTTCTTCTAGTTCAGCACGAGTTAAAGGAAATTGATGTCGCTTACAAGCGAGTAGAAGTTCATCAATATTAACCCATCCTCCCGCTGCTAATTTTAGTCCTAAACGTTCGGGTTGATGTCGAAGATGTTTGCTCAGATATTTGCTAACTTTAACCAAACGCTGCGGATTCATCAGAAGTTTGAAGCTAGTCAAAATTTATAAAGTTAAGACTTGAAGTTAAATCAAGCGTTTTTGAATCAAGGATTTCAGCAGCCGAGGTGGATATCCTTTGAAGTCAGTTGATGTAATGAATTGCAGTTCATGGAGTATCCCCAGACAGTCAAGGACTATCACTGAGAATTCGCCGGAAACCACCTCGTTGAGTCAGCCCATTAATCTTCGGATTCAAAAACGGTTTGATTGGGATTAATTAGGGACTCTAATTGATCTTTTGATAACGATTGAATGGGATAAGCAACTGCAACAATCTCAGAAATTTTAATTAACCAAACTGTGCGTTCGTATGGCTCATCTTCCCAATTTTCATCGTCCGAAGGAATGTACAGATTAACGAGTTCCAAGAATTCCTCGTCAAGAGCAGAGGGAATTCCAAAGAATCTACCACAAGATGATACAACCTGTACTTCATTTCCATGTTGGAGTGCCTCCTCTAGTCGTTGGTAGAGAAGATTGGGTTTTGAGTTGACCTTCTGTGAGAAATTGCTCACTGTTTAACTTGCCTCAGATCAGCATATAGAACGGCTATCTCTATTATATTACACATATATTACATTTTGAGAAGAAAGTCAAGATTAATTACAACTATTTCACAGACTTGTTGAGGATTTGATAACTAATTATAAATTATAGACGACCCATTGGGCCGTCTGATGTCCGTCAATTTGTATATTGTTTGACTAATCGAGTTCTATTTCCAACAATCAAGTACAGTTAACGTTACAAACGTTACATCAGTATTTAATCTTCATCGAGAGCAGGAAATGCCTCTTCCAACATCCACAACTCATCTTTATTTTCGATGAACCAACTGCGAGTTTCTGGAAGTAATTGCTCCCAAATTTCTTCCATTGGTAAATGAGGGGAAGCATAACGATATTTCTTCCCCAAGACTTTAAGATTTTCCTCAACTGCAACGGGAATACCAAATTCTTGCCAGTCTGCATGAACAACTCGACCTGTAATTCCTCCGCAGGGATCATAAATAATTTGTGCAGCTCGAATTAAATCTGCAAAATGTCTCTGCTTCAGTCCAGTTCGTTCTTGAATCGTTTGAGTTTGAGAATGGCTTTGAGTCATTTTTTTTTCCTGATGTGTGTGGCGTGGTCTTTTTTTATTTTACATTACTGATTCGGGCTAAATCAACATTTTCTTAAGGAAAAATTTATAAGTAAGCGGTATAAATCATCAAATCTCAGTTTTCATCTTTACCTCTCTTCCAAATTTTAACAAATAAATACTTTTTGTAAAGTTATTATATAAATCTTCGTAAATCTAAAGTTAGTGGATATTCAGAATTAAGGTTTAAAGACTCAATCTTGATTTCTTCAGAGGTATGACCTTGAGCAACAAATCGTTCCAGAGTTCGAGATTCCGCTTCTCTTGGATTAATTGGAAATGTGCTATGAAGTTTCCCACTCGGAGAATTAACGTGATAGGTACATCCTCCAATTGAATGATGAGTTGCAGTATCAACAATCTCTATTAACAGAGGATGATGCGTCTGAATGGCTGGATGTGAACAGTTGGAATATTGTCTAGCGCGAAATCGAATTCCTCCGATATATTCACCTGCTATACCTGTTGATTTCAACGGGACTTGCTGACCATTACAAAGAACAATATAACGACTCGAAAATTGATCGAGATTTACTGAATTTCCCATCGCCCCTGTCAGTAAAACTTGCATTCTTTCTAAAGAATCATCCACATAACGAGCTGTTCCCCCATTGGTTGCATCCTGTCCTAAAACGTGCCAAGGTTCTATCGCTTGACGGATTTCTAATGTGACTCCCTCCTTCGTGATTTCACCATATTTCGGAAAACGGAATTCAAAAAATGGAGCAAACCATTCTAATTCAAACAAATATCCAACGGATTGTAAATCCGCAAGAACTCTTTTCAAATCTGCTTCTAAAAAGTACGGTAGCATAAAACGGTCATGTAATGTTGTTCCCCAACGAATTAATGGTTGAGTATAAGGGACTTCCCAAAACCAGGCGACTAACGCTCGAATTAACAGCATTTGAACTAAACTCATCTGAGCGTGAGGAGCCATCGCAAAGGCTCTAAATTCTAACAATCCTAATTGATTACGAGGGTTATTAATGGGAAACAACTTATCAATGCAAAAAGCTGTTCTATGGCTATTTCCTGTCATATCAACTAACAGGTTACGAAGTAAATAGTCAAGGGTTTCGGGTTCAATATTTCTCTCGAACTCTAAAGTCTTAAAAGCAATCTCTAACTCGTACAAACTCTCATGTCTGGCTTCATCAAGGCGAGGAGACTGACTACTCGGTCCGACAAATAAGCCTGAAAATAAATAAGAGAGGCTGGGATGATTTTGCCAATAGCTAATTAAACTTTTTAATAAATCTGGGCGACGCAATAGAGGACTCTTTTCAACAGTTTCACCGCCAATCGTAATATGCGAACCTCCGCCTGTGCTAATTCGACGACCATCTAATAAATACTTTTCGGTTCCAAGCCGACATAAACGCGCTTCTTCATAGAGTGTTGTCGTAATTTTCACTAATTCTTCCCAGTTAGAAGCGGGATGAATATTGACTTCAATCACACCAGGGTCAGGGGTAATTTGAAAGCTAATAATCCCTTCTTTTTCAGGAGGCGGATATCCTTCGATTAAAACAGGAATTTTGACCTCGGTAGCAGTTGTTTCTATTGCTGCAATTAAATCTAGAAAACATCGATTAGAGGTTAAGGGCGGCAAGAAAACACAGACTGTTCCTTGACGAACTTCCATAGTCAAAGCAATCCGAATCGAATTTTTATCTACTTCTAAATTGTGCTTGCTTGGAGTAACAGGCGAATAATTGAGCGGAACTTGTGCTTCTTGAACTAAATTTTTAGACCAGTTAATTTCATTTAAAGGCAGACGAAAGCCCAGGGAAGAACTTCCAGGAATTAAGTCAAGCTTGTCTGAGCTTAATTCCCATTCACAACTCATCCAATGTAAGCTTTGTTCAGATTTAATCGGTAAAATCGGTAAAATATATCCAGTAAGTTCATCTGTTTTGGATTCATAAGCCGGGATAATAAAATCAGGATTCACGCCTAAATACTTCGAGAGCGTTTCTATAAAATTTTTAACATCAATCTGAGTATAAGAATAATCTTGATTTTCCCCAGCCATCCATTCAGAATTATGCCAAATTTTTTCTCCATTCTCTCGCCAATAACAGCCGAATGCCCAACGCGGAATTGATTCACCTGGATATAACTTTCCGACTCCATAATGGAGTAAACTGCCGACCGTCGAAAACTTTTTCTGTAAACGTTTTAATAATTTTTCGGCTAGTTTTTGTTTATCTTCTCCGAGTGCTTCTACTCGCCACTGAGGAGATTCAAAATCATCAATAGAGATAAAAGTGGGTTCACCACCCATCGTTAACCCGACGTTGAGTTCTTGCAGTTTCTTGTCAACTAAATTACCCAAAGCGTTAATATTTTGCCATTGTTTTTCGCTGTAGGGCTTGCTAATATTGGGCGCGGCTTGATGACGAGAAATAGTTAACGAAAACTCTAACTCAGACTGACTGGGTTCGGCTGTTCCTCGAATGGGACTTGCTGTATTCGGATGGGCGGAACAAACTAGAGGAATATGACCTTCCGCAGCCAGAAAACCCGAAGTGGGGTCTAAACCTAGCCAACCCGCACCGGGAAGGTAAACTTCCGCCCAAGCGTGTAAATCACCGTTATCTTCTTGCAGAGTTGAGGTATCATCTGGAGGTTGATTCTCACTTTTCAGTTGGATTAAATACCCAGATACAAATCTAGCAGCAAAACCATAATGTCGGAGAATTTGCACCAGTAACCAAGCGGTATCTCGACAGGAACCTTGTTTTTTGAGTAAGGTTTCTTCACAGGTTTGAATACCGGGTTCGAGTCGAATATTGTAGTCTATATCTTGAGAAAGTTTCTGATTGATTGTAGTTAAAAACTGAGTTGTATAAATATTTTCTTGTCTGTTCGTTTCAATCCAGCTTTTTAGGATATCTCCAGATTCAACAATTTCAAGTAAAGGGCTTAATTCTTTATGGAGTTGCGGTTCATAGCTGAAAGGATAACGTTCGGCGTAGCTTTCGATTAAGAAGTCAAAGGAATTAAAAGGTTGAAGGTCAGCGATAATATTAACTTCTATTTGAAAAATATCTGTGGGCTGGGGACAATTAATTCGAGCGAGAAAGTTACCGTAAAGGTCTTGATGCCATGTAATCGTATGATTTTGGGGATTAATTCGTAGAGAATAACTTTGAATTGGAGTTCGACAATGGGGCGCAGGTCGCAATCCAATCGTTTGAGGACCGAGAAGAATGGGGCGATTATATTGATAGTTGGTTTTGTGATTTAAGCTGACTTTTACTGACATTTATACCACCAATTTAGGGAGTAAACGGTTCGGACTCCATTAGATTTAAAATAAAACTTAGGGTTAAGAGTTGTCTATAACCCTAATCTAATATTTTATGAAAACTTAAAACTCAGGATTTATCTCGAATACTCTTACTAGAAAGGCAAACCCATCAGCCAATTCTTCAATAATTTTTGCAGTTGGTTTTCCCGCACCATGTCCGGCTTTTGTTTCAATGCGAATTAACACCGGATTATCCCCAGTATGAGCGGCTTGTAAGGCGGCTGCGAACTTAAAACTGTGGGCGGGAACGACTCGATCATCATGGTCTGCTGTGGTAATTAATGTAGCGGGATAAGCAGTTTCTGGCGTTAAATTATGCAGGGGAGAATAGGCGTAAAGGGTATTAAATTCTTCGGGATTATCCGATGAACCATACTCAGAACACCAAGCCCAACCAATTGTAAATTTATGGAAACGTAGCATATCCATCACACCAACTGCGGGTAATGCTGCCCCGAATAAATCTGGGCGTTGAGTCATACAAGCCCCTACTAATAAACCGCCATTACTGCCGCCTGAAATCGCCAATTTTTGCGAACAAGTGTATTTGTTTTCGATTAACCATTCGGCGGCGGCAATGAAGTCATCAAAGACATTTTGTTTCCTATCTTTTGTTCCGGCTTGATGCCAGTCTTCGCCATATTCGCCACCCCCGCGTAGGTTGGGAATTGCATAAACGCCTCCCATTTCTAACCAAGCAATGCGACTAATTGAGAAATTCGGAGTCAGGGAAATATTAAACCCACCGTAACCATATAAAATTGTGGGATTATTGCTATCGAGTGACAATCCTTTTTTATGAGTAATAAACATCGGGACTTGTGTTCCGTCTTTACTCTGATAAAAAATCTGTTGAGTTTCGTAAAGTTCAGGATTAAAATCAACGTTAGGCTGGCGATAAAACTGGCTTTCTCCTGTCACCATGTTGTATCGATAAATTGTTGAAGGTGTGGTAAAGCTGGTATAGGAATAGAACGTCTCTGTATCGTGACGTTTGCCACTAAATCCGCCTGCTGAACCAATTCCAGGTAACTCGACTTCTCGTATGAAAGATCCATCTAAATTGAGGATTTTAATTTGAGTATGAGCATCTTTGAGATAGAAGGCAATAAACTGATTATTTAAAAGCCCAACACCTTGCAGGGTATCTTCAGTTTCCGGGATAATTTCAGTGCGATTTTTGCTGTGAATATCTAAGCCAATAACTTTGCCTTTGGGGGCATTAAGATCAGTTTGCAGCCAGAACTGTGTCCCTTCATAATCAATGAAACTATATTCAGCTTCAAATTCACTAATCAGTTCAATCACGGGTGCATCAGCTTGAGTTAAATCTTTGTAGAAAACGAGATTTTTGGGGTCTGTGCCTCGCCAAACCGAAATAATTAAGTATTTGCCATTTTCAGTAACAGAACCCCCAAATCCCCATTCTTTTTGTTCGGCTCTTTCGTAGATTAAAATATCTTCAGATTGAGGAGTTCCTAAGCGATGATAAAAGAGTTTTTGATAATAGTTAGAGTCTTCTAGCTTCGTTGTTTCGTTGGGTTCATCATAACGACTGTAGAAAAAGCCTTGATGGTCATGTGTCCAAGACGCACTAGAAAATTTAATCCATTTTAAATGATCGTCGAGATCTTGTTTGGTCTGAATATCTCGCACTTTCCACTCTTGCCAGTCTGAACCCGATGTGGATAAACCATAGGCCATTAAATTCCCATCTTCACTGATCGAAATTCCAGATAAGGCAACCGTCCCATCTTCAGATAATGTATTCGGGTCGAGTAATACCTCTGGCTGACCGTCTAAATCCTCTAAAACATACAATACACTTTGATTTTGCAGACCATCATTTTTAAAATAAAAATAGCGATCGCCTTCTTTAAAAGGTGTACTATATTTCTCAAAATCCCAGAGTTTAGTGAGACGTTGTTTGAGGGGTTCTCTGGCGGGAATATTCTGAAGATAGCCAAATGTAACCTGATTTTGTGCCTGAACCCAAGCCTTTGTTTCGTCTGAATTTGGGTCTTCTAGCCAACGATAGGGATCAGCAACCTTGATCCCATGATAATCATCAATTTGATCTTCAGTTTGAGTTTGAGGATAATTTAAAGACGGTTTAGATTCTAACATCAGTTTTGCTATCAATAAAGGTCAAGGCGAGGTCAAAAAATAATGTTAATCAGATTTCTTACTGCTCTCCGGCATAGTCGCCGGTCGAGTATAGGGCATAGGAATATATTGTACCGTTGGACGATTTGCGCGCGGTTGCGGATACAAATCCATTAAATAATAGATTGATTTGGGCAATCCTGGTGTCACAGGTAGTCCTAATTTTACGGCTTCTTCGACCATGATTGGACAATCGTGGGTAATGCGACCTGTGGTTAAGGCGTGAATAACATCATCAACTCGACTCGGATCAATTTTTTGTTCAGGAATATTATCGGCTAACAAGGTTCTGACAAAGTCTTGAACTTGGCGAATGGCTTTGCGAGAAATATCCGCCATAATTAACGTTTGATCATCAATTTCACTAATCGGCTTATCTTCAAGAACTTTTAAGATACTCGCCGCCGGAAAATTACCCAGTTGGGGGTCAACCGGACCTAACACCGCATTTTCATCCATAACAATTTCATCCGACGCCAAGGCTAACATCGTCCCGCCACTCATGGCATAATGAGGCACAAACACAGTTACTTTAGCGCGATGACGAATCAGGGCGCGAGCAATTTGTTCTGTCGCCAGTACCAAGCCACCTGGCGTATGCAAGATTAAATCAATCGGAACATCAGAAGGGGTGAGGCGAATCGCCCTGAGTACCTGTTCCGAGTCCTCAATACTGATATAACGAGATAGCGGAATCCCGAAGAAGCTAATTGACTCCTGGCGATGAATCAGTAGGATTACACGACTTTTGCGCTTTTGTTCTAATTCTCGAATGGCTTTGAGGCGACGTGACTCAATGGAACGCTTCTGAAAAATTGGTTGCAAAGAGCTGATCAGTATAAAAATCCAGAACAAATCGAAAAGACTAAAATCCATAGGTGGCAACCCTTCTCTAAGTTATCAGTACGCAGCAACAATAATGTAGCGCGATCGCTTGATCATAGATAATTACCAGTTTTATCAGTGACTTCTCCCGACACTGACTCTTCGAGTACAGTGCGGGCTTCTCAACCTTCCGACGCGGAATGCGTTTGGGGCTTGCATCCGGGATTTTACATCCCCGATGTCACCCAAATTGAGCATTCCTGGATCAGCACTTATCTAGACTGTTTGTCCCCGACAGTACGCTATTACCAGGCAGTTTCCATTCCCCAAAGTCCTTGGGTACTGACTCCAATCCTCGCAATCTCACCACCTGAGCGGCTGCATGATCTCTGTGTGTTTTGTAGCCGCATTCCGGGCAGATATGCTCTCTTTCTTTGAGAGCTTTCTGTACCGTTGTACCACACTCCGGGCAGGTCTGGCTAGTTCCACGAGGGTCTACTTTTTCAAAGTAGTTCCCGCGTTTCCAACAAACCCACTTGAGCAGGTCTAGAAACTGACCAAAAGACGCATCAACACACTCTTTTCTAAGCATTCCTCTATTGAGTCCGACTGTATTGAGATCTTCTGCGAAAATAGTCTCAGCTTGGTCGCAGAGAAGATGTGCAGTTTTTAAGTGGAAGTCTTTACGAGTATCGGCTATTTTATGGTGAAGTTTGGCAACCTTGATTTGTGCTTTTTCCCAGTTTTTAGAACGTTTTTGTTTTCTCGCAGCTCTCCGTTGCAGCCATTTCAGCTTGCCTTTGAGATCTTTGAAAAATTTCGGACGTTCAACTGTGAAATTGTCCGAGGTTCTCAGAAACTTTTCTAGCCCTAAATCAATCCCAATCGCACGACCAATCGGAGGATTTTCAGGGATTTCGACATCAAGTGCAATCGTGATAACCACATACCATTGAGTGTGTCTTGCCCTTGACAAAACCCTAACTTGTTTGATTGTGAATCCATCCGGAATTGGTCTATGTAGATTGATGGGAACCTCACCAATTTTGGGAAGTTTTATACACCCATCCTTCAAAGGAGATTCTTTGAATTGAGGGTACAAAAACGACTTGCATTGCCCAAACTTCTTGAAACGAGGAAACCCAAAACCACGAGAGCGAAACGCATCCCAAGTCTCGTGCAACCTTCTAATCGTTGTTTGCAGAACTTGTGAGTGTACCTCTTTGAGCTTTGGATTGGCTTTTTTGGCTTTGGGTAAATTATTCTGCTGAAGATGATAACTGGGAAACGGGGTGTCCGCTGGAATAATGTACTCCTTCGATAACGAACATCTATCCACATCACATTTACGACTTGCAATCCAATCTTTTAACTCTCGCAAAGCGTAGTTATAGACACCCCGGCAAGTCTCTAACCACTCAAGCATCTTGGCTTGTTGGTCAGCACTTGGATAAATTCGGTATCGGTAGTTCATCATCAGCATACCGATAATTCTACCACAGACAAGCTAAAATGGTAAATTTATTTTTGTCATCCCACAAGGGGATTCAAAAATACTTGGGGAGTTAGCCGACTGACTGGGATTTGACATCCCAGTCGCAAGCGGCAACGCCTTCCGCGCCATGTATCGCGACTCCAAAACTTTGTTTATGGAGCGGGACTTAGAGCTGCCCCAAACCCCTCATTAGTTAATTGGGAATGAATGGTTTGAGTTTAGAGTAACCAGAGCGATCAAAATTCACTGCTGACTGTGTACTCTTCAATTGTGACAATTTTATGACTTGCACAAGGGCGTTGAAAGGGATCTGGGGCGTTTGCTAGTCTAATATCCATAACACCCATAACACCCCCTATGTACCGCTTCTCGCTTCAGAGGCGGTGTTTTTTTATCCGCTCAATTACCCCTAGTCCCCCGAAACTATTGTGACAATTTTTCAACTAGCACAAGCCGGAAACGCACAAAGGTTTCTATTCTGCTATCTTTATAAACGTAACACCCATAACACCCCCTATGCACCGCTCTCGCTTCAGGAGTGGTGTTTTTTTTCGGGATATGTGGCACTTTTAGATTGAAATAAGGTCTGAAGAACTAACAAACTGAGTAGATCTGCACTTGTTCCCTGATCGATGCCGCGACTTGAGTCAAAACTTTACCTATACAAAGCATATAACAAATGCCCCCATCATATCAAGTTGATTTGATAAGAAAGTGCTAAACAATAGATATAGAAAACTCAAATAGATTGTTTCTTTGTCCTCTGAACGGTTTGGCTGACGTATTAGGCTGTAAGCTATGGTCTATCAGACTAACGGTGTTGCTCTTTAGTTTCCAAATGGCTAAAGTCTAAGTCAGGAGTAAGTGAAAATGTGGCAGGCTCAGATTGACAGAGTGATTATTCGAGTTGACAAAATCTGGTACTCTTGCGCTCAGTATCATCGCGCATTTACCCACGCAGGCTTGCTGTTAAGCCTGTCTATTTTGACTGTCGCTTGCGATGGCACGAACATTTCAGAAAATCAAGATAACCCTACCCCCAGTGAGACCCCAACTCAAGGAAGCGTGACGATTTTAGGAGCAATTACTGGCCCGCAACAACAACAACTTGAAGCCGCACTCACTCCTTTTGTCGAAGAAACAGGGATTGAAGTTATTTATCAGGGAACAGAAGCTTTTTCGACGCTACTTCCGGTGCGAGTTGAGGCGGGAAATGCACCGGATATTGCCATGTTTCCCCAACCTGCTTTAATGGCAGAATTCGCAAAAAAAGATTTATTAGTTCCTCTAACGACGATTGTCGATCAAGAAGCTCTTAAGACAGCATTCTCAGAAGACTGGCGAACTTTGGCAAGCGTCAATGGCAAAATCTACGGAATATGGTACAGAGCCGCAGTTAAAAGTTTAGTTTGGTACAATCCTCAAGCCTTTGCCTCAGCTGGATATAAAGTTCCAAAAACCTGGAATGAAATGATCGCTCTTTCCGATCAAATTGTTGCAGATGGTCAAGTCCCTTGGTGTTTGGGAATGGAAAGTGGAGATGCGACGGGATGGGTCGGTACGGACTGGATTGAAGATATTATTCTGCGAACTGACGGCCCGGAGGTCTATGATCAATGGGTTCAGAACAAGATTCCCTTTAATGCTCCTGCTGTCCGAGATGCCTTTGAACGATTTGGTGAAATTGCTCTGAATCCTAAATACGTGGTTGGCGGTACTGTCGGTTTAGTTAGCATTCCCTTTGGTTTATCTCCGAATGGTTTATTTACCGATCCGCCTGAATGTTATCTGCACCGTCAAGCCAGTTTTATTAGTAGCTTTTTCCCCGAAGGTGTGGAACTGGGTAAAAATGTCGATATTTTTCCCTTACCTCCGATTAATCCAGAATATGGCTTACCGATTTTAATTGGAGGCGATATGGTGGCAATGTTCAACGATACACCTGCCGCTCGCAAGTTAATGCAATATTTAGCTTCTGTTAAACCTCATGCAATTTCGGCTCAAATGGGCGGTTATATTTCTCCCCATCAAGGTGTCAGTTTAGATCTTTATCCCGATTCGGTGAGTCGCAAACAAGCTTCTATCTTATTAGATGCAGATATTATTCGCTTCGATGGTTCAGATTTGATGCCGACATCTGTCGGAACTGGGACTTTTTGGCTCGGTATTCTCAGTTATATTGACGATCAAGATCTAGATACAGTCTTAGTTGAGATCGAGCAAAGTTGGCCGGATAAACCGACTGAAAATCAAGCGAATTTTTAAGCGAATTTTTCCCTCTGCCTGCTCCCTACTTCCTACTCTCTCCTATAGCCATACAGTTTCCAATCAAACTCCCCATTTTTAACAAATTGTTACACAATAGAAAGAATATCCGAGATTTTCACCATCAATAGCTTGGTCAGACATTCCGTTGAGTATTCCGAGGGCATCATATTTTGAACGTTTTTTCAACCATAGACCCCAAGCGACTCCGTAGCCTGCTCATTCTGTTTCTCGCCGGCTTATGTTTTTGGTCTAGCACCACCAGTTTGCTCCCAACCTTACCTCTCTATATTCAAGCTCTGGGTGGCACGAACCGACAAGTGGGCTTAGTGATGGGGGCATTTGCTATCGGACTCTTACCTTCGAGGTTTGGGCTTGGCCCTCTGGCGGATACCAAAGGTCGTAAACTGGTTCTACTGATTGGAACAACAGTAGTCATGCTGGCACCAATTGGCTACTTTTTTGCCACCTCAATCTTAACAATGGCTTGCATTCGGGCATTTCACGGGATTAGTATTGCGGCATTTACCATCGGCTATAGTGCTTTAGTTGCTGATATTGCGCCCATTGACCGTCGGGGTGAGGTGATTGGTTATATGAGTCTGGTTACACCGATTGGGATGGCAATTGGACCTGCTTTCGGAAGCTTTGTCCAAGCGGGGATGGGTTATGATTTTCTGTTTTTATCCAGTGCGACTTTTGGACTTCTCGCCGGACTCGGTATTTCTCAGGTTTGGGAACCCGCTCGCCCTAAACCGACCTTAGATGCGATTACCTCCTCGTCTGTCACGGCGAAAGTACGCCTGATTCAAATCTTCAACTACTTAAAATTATTGGGAAGTCCAGCCTTGCGAACTCCGGCTTTAGTGATGGCAACTGTGGGTTTTATTTTCGGGAGTATTGTGACGTTTTTACCGCTCTATGTGGCGGCATCAAATCTAGGGTTAAATGCCGGATTGTTTTATTCTACTGCGGCGATCGCGAGTTTTAGTGCGCGTTTATTTACAGGTCGAGCCTCAGACCGATATGGTCGCGGAATCTTTATTACCGTTGCATTAGTTTTCTATCTCCTCTCTATGGTGCTATTGGGAACCGCAGAGCATAATTCCACTATTCTACTGGCTGCGGCGATTGAAGGAGCGGGAGCAGGAATTTTGATTCCAACTGTCATTACGCTCGTTACAGACCGTTGTTCGCCGAATGAACGGGGTCGGTTTTTCTCTCTTTGTGTTGGGGGATTTGATATCGGAATTGCCCTAGCCGGGCCTATGTTTGGTTGGGTTGTCGAACAGGTTGGCTACTCTAATATGTATCTCTTGAATGCTGGGCTAGCATTCCTGGGTCTCGTCACATTTATTACTCAGTCTAGCCGCAATATTCCCAACTCTATTAAATTTGCATTCGGAAAAGCTGAAGATATTTATGCTTTTAAAAACTAATCCTCAAGTGCGGGTTTCCTCACTTCTATTTCAGCTCAACCGAATCACCTTGAAATCCGAAGCCCAATGTTCGGTTACACTCACTGAATTCTTATCCAGGGTGTCCTACACTAGCAAATAGATAAAAAGTTGAAGGAAAATTTTAAGGAAAAATTATGAATAATCAATCTCAGTCTACTCAAAATGAATTTAATCATCGATTTAACCGTGAAAATGTATTGCATGATTATATTCAATCTCTCGATCCTGAATCCATTTCTCAACTGTCAAAACCGAATCCTGAAGTTCGTCAGTTAATGGAATCTCATCTGAATGGGATATTAGGCGATTTACCATCACAGAATTTTGGTGTATCTATTACAACCAGTCGTGAGAATTTAGGACAACTTTTAGCGGCAGCAATGGTTAATGGTTATTTTCTGCATAGTGCTTACCAACGTATGAATTTAGAACGGGCGCTGCCCACATCACTCAGCGATCAAGAAGACTTCTTAGAACCCGAAGAAAATTAATAAATTGAAGTGAGTTTTACGACAAATCACCACTAAGTCTTGGGTGCAACACTGCACCTATCTTTTTTTGTCTGGAAATAGCTGAAAAGAAGGTGAGTAGTTATACCTGAAAACAACACTTCAGGATTGAGAGGCTTCTCTAGGGGATTATAGGTTTAATAAAATTTTTAGATTTTTGCCGAATCATCTTGACAAAACTTCAAAAAGCCTGTAGATTCTATAGTCAGGCTAGCTATAAAGTAGTGAAATCAGGTTCGATTTCTTGCAAAGCTCTAGCTAATTTAATGAGATCCCTAGCCGAGAGACTTTGATTGGAAACGGTTAAAATTTTCTCGATGATAACTTTGCGTCTGATTTAAAAGATTTAACAACGATTTCCCGGAGTTAAGGATAATTAGTTTAGGTTTAAAATCGAACGAAAATCAACAGATTTTAGTTTAGATCAAAAATTTTTCCTGAACTGATAGAATAGTCTTGAAGAAAGAATTAAAACCAAAAAATACTCATGGGAAAAGCTAGAATGAAACCAAATCTTTTAGCCAGTATTACTCTAGTTGCGCTCGGATTTCTGATCAATATTCAAAATGCAGAAGCCACGACAGAAAGCAGTTTAAATGTAGAGATCCAAGGCTTAAAGAATCAACGGGGTCAAGTCTGTTTGAGTCTGTTTTCGAGTCGTCAAGGCTTCCCAGATAGTAAGGACAATGCGTTGCAAACTCAATGTATTCAGTTGGGAACAGATGAACCGAAAATCACCTTTGAAAATTTGACTCCGGGAGATTATGCAGTTGCGGTTTTCCATGATACGAATAGCGATCAAAACCTGAACCTAAATAGCTTAGGAATTCCCACCGAAGGCTTTGGCTTTTCTCGCAACCCAACTGTTCTAGCTGGCCCGCCTCAGTTTGATGATACAGCCGTTGCGGTTGCAACCGCACAAAATGATATTCAAATTCAGTTACAATATCTATGGAATTTTAATTGAACTTTACTTTCAAAAAGTCAAGCCAAATTTGGTCTGATGGTGCAGTTTACCCTCTGATGCGATGGAAATAGCTTTGTTCGGTACCAGCGCCGATCCCCCAACCACAGGTCATCAAGGGATTTTGCGTTGGCTTTCTCAGCACTTTGATCAAGTTGTCGTTTGGGCTTCAGATAACCCATTCAAGTCTCACCAAACGATCATCGAACATCGAACGAAGATGCTGAAAATTTTGATAGAGGAAATTTCTCCTCATCACAATATTACCCTTCATCAAGAACTCAGCAGTCGTCGTACCTTAGAAACGGTAGAAGGGGTTCGACAATACTGGCCCGATGCCCAGTTACATTTGGTTGTAGGTTCAGATTTAATCGCTCAAATGCCGAAATGGTATAAAATAGAGTCACTCTTAAGCCAAGTCAGTCTGTTGATTGTCCCTCGACCGGGTTATGAGTTGGAGGATGAGAATCTGAAAAACTTGCAACAACTGGGAGGAAACGTGGCGATCGCATCGATTATTGGCTTACCTGTTTCTTCATCAAGTTATCGCCAAAACGGAGATCCAGAAACGTTAACTCCCGGTATTCAAGCCTACATTAAACAGAATCAACTCTATTAATCTTCTGAATTACGTTCAATCCTCCTCTCTCCAAAATTCGCCCAATCTCACCTAGAGGTTAAAATTAACTCAGCAGTATTGTCGATCATTCAATTGTGATCGGAACTTCCTCTGCATAAAGGAACGAAGTGTGGTGAAATCAACCTCTTGGAGAACTCGATGGCAGGACGCAGCCAAAAAAAAAAGACCTCTCAATCTTTAGAAGACTTCAAAGTTGGAGTCGATAATATTATTTTTTCTGTTGATACCACCCAAAACCGTTTACTGGTCTTATTGGTGATGCGACAAGAAGATCCGTTTTTAGATTACTGGAGTCTACCTGGAACCCTCGTTCAGCAAGGAGAATCTCTCGAAGAAGCTGCCTATCGGATTTTATCAGAGAAAATTCGCGTTAATAATCTATACTTGGAACAACTCTATACCTTTGGAGGACCTCATCGAGATCCACGCGAAAGCCCAAATAGTTATGATACTCGCTACTTGTCCGTGAGTTACTTTGCACTCGTTCGTTTTGAAGAAGCAGAATTAATCGCAGATGGCGTAACCGGAATTGCTTGGTATCCGCTTCAACAGGTTCCTAAGCTGGCTTTCGATCACAATCATATCTTGAAATACGGCTATCAACGTCTACGCAATAAACTCGAATACAGTCCAGTGGCTTTTGAGGTTTTACCAGAATTATTTACATTGGGAGATTTATACCAACTTTACACCACTGTTCTTGGGGAAGGGTTTTCTGACTATTCTAATTTTCGCACTCGTTTACTGAAATTAGGGTTTCTTTGCGATACAGGGAAGAAAACATCACGAGGGGCGGGACGACCCGCAAGTTTATATCGATTTGATGCCAAAGCATTCGCGCCATTTAAGGATAAGCCCTTAGTTTTTGTTTAGGATATGAATATTCTCTGAATGAAGGCTTAAAAAGAGTAGCTACGAAGTAGAAATACCCTGACTGATTCTAGAAGAATTATTCATCCTTAATTACTTACCTTTAGGTTTTTCTTCAATGGTTGTCACTCTCTTTTTCCCAACAACTTCCCATTCCTCCTTGGGCTTTGGCTTTTTTGGGGGTTTTCCTTCTTCTCCCCAAATCAAATAAAGGGCTATTCCTAGAAAAATGACGATAACTTCCATTCTGTGGTTTTCTCCTCTATCAATTAAGAACACAAACGTATAACAGCCATACTATACCTTCACCGCTAGACATAATCTGCCATTACTTCAGTTGAAGGTTGTCAATCAGTCATTGCTCTTACATCATATCCTAATTGTTTCAAATCCCTTATTATTTGGAAGACGGATTAACATGGCCTACTACTGTCGGATTTGTGAATTTCTATGAAGGTTCAAATACCGGATGGAAGTTCCACCTCATTCTAATCTTTTATAGATTGACTTCTACAGCAAGCTAGCTGCCCAAATTTTGGACAGCTAATCACAATCCTTTGAGGATGATATGAGAAATATACTTTCTGTTTCAACAGATTTTAACCGAAAAGCACTTTAACACTTATCAACATCAAACTAATGAAAACGGTGATTCCCAGAATGAAAATTGCAAAAGCTTCATTATTTTCGAGGGGACGATTTGTATCAGTTCTGCGAGAAGATTGCATCAGAAACTTCCTAAAATATAAATTGATTCCAACTCAGAATCTAATGTTTTAAATCACTACAATTCCAAACTCTTGACGGATCTCCTGGAGAGAACAATTGAGATAGCTTTGATAATGGTTCCAATGCCATTTTTTGGGCATCTTAAACGTTCGCCATAAGACTAGAAAAACCTGGGGCAAAGATCGCAGAAAAATCCCAATAGTTTTTCCATAGCCAATCTCTTGAACAATTTGCTGAGTTTCCGGATAATTCAGATAGCTGAGATAGTCAAAAAATTTAACAGTCGATCCGAAGATAGTCCAAAAATCCGTTAACGTTTCATCTACAATAGAAGTGCTACATCCGAAAATCACATGAGTGACATCATGCGATCGGAAAAACTGTTTCATCTCAACACTACTATGATTCGTCGTAATCAAACCTGGAATACTGGAATAATATTCTTCTAATCCTTCCTGCAAAGTCTGGGTTGAGTTTTGTTGCTGATATTGATAAGTCATCTTTAGAAACTGATTCTTCCTATCTCTAAGATGACAAATTATATAAAGTTAGACCCGGGAAAAAAAGAAAGTTAACCGGGAAGTTAACCCGGAAGTTAATTCTCATCTCAATGCACATTAAATGAGGTGGGCATACTCCACCCCAGAATCTCAATTAGATGAAACGAAGAAGACTAATCCTATTCTTAAGGATACAAACCGCGATCGCTTAACGCTTGTGCGACACGACCAACTCCCAAAGTATAAGCCGCTAAACGCATAGAAACGCCTCGTTCTTGGCAAGTCTCACTGACCCGATGATAGGCTTTAACCATTAGTTTTTCCATTTCTTTGTTGACTCGTTTCTTATCCCAGAAAACGTAGGATTGACCTTGCACCCACTCCAGATAACTGACAACAACACCGCCTGCATTGGCGAGAATATCGGGTAATACCATCACCCCTTTTGCGGCTAACATTTGATCCGCTATTAATGTAATCGGTGCATTCGCCGCTTCAACAACAATTTTGGCTTGAATGCGATCGGCATTTTCTTCAGTAATTTGATCTTCCATCGCCGCCGGAATCAAAACATCACAGGGTAACGTTAAAAGTTCTGCATTAGAAATCTGTTCACCTCCAGGAAATCCAGCAATTTGATGATGTTGAGCAACATAGTCTTGAAGGACGGGAATATCTAGCCCCTGTTCAGCAAACATACCACCCGAAACATCAGAAACCGCTAATATTTTAGCTCCCGCTTCATGTAAGAGATGTGCAGCCGCACCGCCAACTTTTCCGAAGCCTTGAATCACGATTTTAACGCCGTCTAAACTGCGACCCTGTTCTCGTAATGCTTCACGAACGGTAATCATCACGCCTCGTCCGGTTGCTAAATCTCGTCCTTTCGATCCGCCAATAGATAAGGGTTTTCCAGTAACAATACCTGGCATAGCTCGACCCATATTCATTGAATAGGTATCCATCATCCAAGCCATTTCTCGGGATGAGGTACCGACATCGGGAGCGGGAATATCTAACTCAGGGCCAATATCTTTAATCAGTTCGCTCACATAGCGACGGGTAATCCGTTCGAGTTCATTAACGCTGTAATGTTTGGGGTCAAGGGCAATTCCACCTTTCGCGCCACCGTAGGGAATACCGAGTAAAGCACATTTCCAGGTCATTAACATCGCCAAAGCAGACAATTCCTGTAAACTGACCGTTGGATGATAGCGAGTTCCGCCTTTATAGGGGCCAAGAATATCGCAATGTTGCACCCGATGTCCGGCTAAAACCTTGACATTGCCGTTATCAAGTTTAATCGGAATAGAAACAGTAACGACTTTGCGGGGTTGTTCGAGGATGACGACAATATTTTGGTCGATTTGCAGTTCGTCTGCGGCTTGTTGCAGATAGCTACAAGTGCGATCATAAGGGCAAATATAAGCAGGTGTGGGGGCGGTGGGAACTTGCAGTGATGAAACCATGAGTTTGAACCTCTTAGCGTATCCTAAAGACTAAAACAGAGAAATTCGCGATCGCAGAAGGGTACAGGAATACAGCTTTTTTTGCCTCCTGTAGATATACTTATCAATTTATTGTCAGAATTCTTTGATCCCTGACCTGATTTCCTCTATTTCTAGATTAGCTCAGAATCTTGAAATTCACCTAAAATTGTAAAATTCGTTACAGTTTTATATTTTATATTATGGTTTATATGTTTCAAGGTGAGTTCGATAACCTCTAGCTAACCCGATCCTGCAAGGCTACCGCTTATACACATCTCTAGTTCAACCTGTATTTAGACAGTTTATTTCCCTTCTTCCCAACAACGGTTAAAAATTGAAGTCTGAGGAAAATCAAATAGTTTTAGATATTTAATAATCAAAAAAATACTCCCCTCTCCATTAATAAATAGTCCCGAACAGACACAATCGTTCCTCCTCTCCACCCCCTCCGGAGACCTATGGTTCCCTCTCCAACCAATAAATAGTCCCAAAGGGACACAATTTCCCTCTCCTTGTAGGAGAGGGTTAGGGAGAGGTGAGAGGGCTGGGGAGATGTTAATAGCAAGGTTTGAAAGCCTCTCTCCTTTTAGGGAAGAGGTTTTGAGAGGGGTTTTTTATTGAATTCACACTAATCAGGATTTACTGCATAACTTATAGACCTCATCGAGTTTCCCTTCAACGGCTGGTGGTTTTGAGGTGAAGCGAATATAAAATTTCTCATTTTCGGCCGGTTTTTCTGATACTTTTGCGTAAATATCTTCACACAGTTCTGAGGAGTCGGATTTTAAATTTAGCTTGATATTCGTTAACATCGTCGGTAACGCCTCACTCCCTTCAACTGCGAGAATTAACGCGCCTTTATTAGAAAGTTCTATAATTTCACCGGGAAATAAATTTTCGCCAACGTGTTTTCCTTCTAGGATTGTATAGTTAAGGGGGATAGATTCAGCGATGGGATAAAAGATTTCTTCTTCTTTTTTCACAAATAAATTGTATTTTCCGCGAATTCCATCAACTTCATAAATTGTGATTGGATGTTTAACGCCTTTGGGTTGAACTAACTTTTGATTGGCAATTTCGACAATGTCTTCTCCGGCTTCCTTTAGAGTTGTTTCTGAGATAATAATTTGTCCGCCTGTGGTATAAGATTCGATCCGATAGGTGAGATTAACTTGACTCCCAACGACACCATATTTTGTTCGTTTTTCTGAACCTAAATTCCCGACAACAACCTCACCTGTATTAATCCCAATTCCCATTTCTAAGGGATTTAAACCCCAGGCTTCTATTTGTTCATTCACTTCTACCATTGCTAATTGCATCGCTATCCCACAAGCAACCGCCCGTTTTGCATCGTCTGGGCGTTTTGTAGGCGCACCAAATAGAACTAAGATTCCATCTCCCATAAATTCATCAATGGTGCCTTGATAAGAAGTAATTACATCTGCCATTTTCGACAGATAAAAGTTCAGAACTTTAATCACTTCTTCGGGAGATAAGCGTTCAGACAGGGCGGTAAATCCTCTTAAATCTGAGGTGAAAATTGTAATACTGCGGCGTTCTCCTCCTAATTGTAAACCCGTTGGACTTTCTAACAGCGTGGAAACAATTTCATCGGTGAGGTAACGCCCAAAGGTTTTGCGAATTTCGGCGGCACTGCGGGCAACATAAGCTGTAATCGCGATCGCTGACCCTGAAAACGCTAAAAAAGGCGGAATAACTGAGATCCACCACCCTTTTAAAAAGCCTAAATAGGTACTCCCAAATAAAACGCCTGTTGCTAAAATAAAAAAGCCGACTTCTCGCAAAATAAATCGCTTCACATGATGGGTTGAACGCACTGTCCAGGTTAAGATAGCACCAATCGCTGACCACATTAAAATCCACAGCCATTCTCCCCATTCTGACAAAGTTTTAATTAGGGAACGATTATCTAAAGCTGCACTAATAATTTGACTGGCAATATTCGCGTGAATTTCTACACCAGAAATACGTTGATTGGCGGATAAAGTGTAGGGGGCGGCAAATAAATCTTGAAAACTTTCACCCACCGACCCGATTAAAATTAAGCGATTTTCGCCCCAATTTTCCGGAACTTTCCCTTCTAAAATATCTCGATAGGGAACGGTTTCAAAGGTTGTAGCTGGCCCTCGATAATTCAAAAAAACTTGATAACCACCCGCATCTGCATTCACATAACCGCCGTCATTGGCTTCAAAAGGTCGAAACAAAACCTGACCAAATTTCCACCAATTATCAGTTCCTTCGACAACTTCCGGAGAAATCCCTTCAGCTTGTAAATATAACAGGGCTAAATACAAAGCAAAAGCATAGTAGGTCTGTCCATCTGGATTTGTTTGTACCAATAACGCTCGTCGAATGGTATTATCAGCATCAAGGATGAGATCATTGGCTCCGGTTTGTCCTTTCGCTTTGAGTTCCGGCGGCGGCGAAACTCGTTCACGTAAGCGATCGCCAATCACCTTCTCTACACCCACTAAATTAGGAGTCGATTGAAAGATTTTGACTAATTCATCGTGACCAGGTTCGTAGGGTAAATCTCGATAAATATCTAACCCAATTGCCCTGGGTTTCATGGAGATCAATTTTTGCAGTAAATCTGCATAAACGCGATCAGAAACATAGCCCTGACCGATATATTTCATGTCAGCTTCATCCAAGCCGACAATGGCAATGCGTTTATCAGTGGGTTCAAGAGGGCGCAGACGCATATATTGGTCATAAACCGACCATTCTAAAGGTTCTAAAATTCCGGTCAACCGCAAAAGAATAATCGTCACTGCGATTGATGGAGTGGCAATCCACACGCCCCGCCAGTCCCACAAAAATCGCTTACAAGCTGCCCACATTCACCAAAACCTCAATTTTCGAGTTCGCTGGAAGTTGCTTCTTCTTCGATACAACAAGGCTTGAGGGGGGCAGAAGCAATCATCGCATCGAGTCCAACAGATGTCAGTAGTTGTTCCCATTCAGCCTGATTTGATTCACGCAATTTAGCTACGATCATTACTGTATCCTGCCAAATCCCTTCGGTGGCGAAGAGTTGGGCTTGTTCGAGGGGGTCATCAGTGGCGTTAATTTGAGTTTCCAGGTCTTCGCTGAGTTCTGTCCGCTGGATTTCCCCTTCCACAAATTCAATTTGAGACGGGTCATCTGAACTACACCAGACAACAAATTGCCATTTGTAGGTTTGACCCACTTCTAACATCACCGTTTTGGGTAAGCTGACTTGTACAACTCCGGCTTCCTTGGAGAGATCAAACGTTTTGAGATAGACTTCGTCATTATCTTCATTAACAATGACAAACTCAGCTTCTTCGGCGGTATTTTCAGGAACAAAGATAAAAAAGTCGGGATGGGCGGAAACGGTGATTTCGGCTTCGTCTTCGTTGGGTTTTAAAGCGGTGAGTGGGATGTCTCCGGTTGTACAGACTCGGTTTTCGAGATCCTGCCCCCGTCTTCCTCCTCCGGCTGAACTTTGCGCGCCCTCACGGTTAGGAGAGGGAGGAAATTCCAGACTAATTTGCATTTGAGGTTGGGAGTTGAGAGGGGTTTGCAACGGAAGTGCAAAACTGCTAGCTGTTGGGGATAGGAGTCCAGCAACTAGACCCAATACGGGAAATGCTTTGATCACCATAGTTCCTCTTGTATGACTTTCTAGTAGTTTCAAGGGTAAAAATCAGAATTACGAATGGCTTTGTTCTGTATGATTACGATTCACGAACGAAAGTTGCATATCGGTTCATAGAAATGGGTCAATATTTTTCTGAGAAGCCTGAATAGCTTTGATTATAAGATTTTGATTAATCTTTTCTCATCTATTTTGCCGGAAAATCCTAGACTTGAGAACGGGTAAAGGTGGAACTCGAAGACGGATCAAGCGTCCTCAGCCATCACTGCGATCGCCTGTTTTATCCATTCTTCGGTTGTCGCTTGGGAGGATAAGGTTTGGTCTTGGCTAAGAACTTCTAAGGCTTGCATCACTTCCGAAGCGGTATATCCTAACGCCAAAAGGGTCATCTCAATGTCTTCTTGAACCTCTGCGGTTAGTCCAGAAGCCATTATAGTGGTTAGTCCGGCTTCTTGTCGCCATTGTGCTAATTTTGTCTTTAATTCTAGGGCTATACGTTGGGCTGTTTTATTTCCGACGCCAGGTGTTTTTGCTAATACTTTTGTATTTTCATTCACAATCGCCTGCACTAATTCTGTGAGTTCTAAAGTATTTAAGAGTGCGATCGCTAATTGAGTTCCAATCCCGCTAACACTCACCAGTTGACGAAATAAATCCCGTTCAGCCAGACTCGAAAAGCCATACAAAACCATCTGATCTTCACGGATTTGGAGATGAGTAAAAACCTGTACAGATTCTCCTGGGGCGGGAAGTATAGCGATCATTCGAGGAACAATTTGCACCTCATATCCGATATTATTTGTTTCTAGCAAAAGCAGGACACGATTGCTATTATTTTTTTGAATGGCGATAACAGTTCCTTTTAGATAGCTAATCAACCTTGAGTCTCCTTGAGCAAAAAATGTTAAAATTAATCACCAGAATAGCTACTGGGGACGTTATACAATGGGATGCCTAAATCGAATCTTAACTTGGCTACCCTCACTTAATCCCCAAATTTGGATTCTGGCTTTGGGTCGGTTTCTCTCCCAAACGGGTACAGGCTTTACATTATTCTATGCACCGATTTTCTTTGTCAATCAAGTGGGTTTATCGGCGACAGCAGTCGGAATTGGCATCGGAAGTGCTCAAATTTCAGGGATTTTAGGGCGAATTCTCGGCGGTTCTTTCTCCGATTCTCCCGTTTGGGGTCGGCGGCGAACGCTTTTACTTTCGGCTGTGATTTCTGCGATCGCTTCTTTTATTTTAGCCAGTGCGAATAATTTTTCAACGGTTATTTTAGGCAATCTCTTTATCGGTTTAGGGATTGGATTATACTGGCCTGCAACGGAAGCGGTTGTTGCCGATTTGACAACAGGTGAAAATCGTAATCAAGCTTATGCTTTGACTCGTCTGGCTGATAATATTGGGATACAATTTGGGATTATCTTGGGTGGAGTTGTGATTTCGACAACGGGGGCTTATCGTTTATTATTTGTGGTGGATGCCCTTTCGTTTTTGGTCTTTTATGGTGTGATTTTTGCCACAATTCGAGAAACCTATCAACCCTTAGCTGATGATTCTCAACACCAAAATCCAACTCAGAAATGGTTCTTAGCACTGCGCGATCGCCGACTGTTAGTTTTTGTGATCATTAATATTCTATTTACGATCTACGTTTCTCAAATTCACAGTACCATTCCTCTCTATTTTAACAATTTTGTTGATAATGGATTTTCTCCCGGACAAATTAGTTATTTATTTGCCGGACATATTGCCCTCTCAATTCTGTTTCAGCTTCCCGTTGCCAATTTTTTAAATCGATTGACTCGTCCTCAAGCTTTAATGGTTTCTTCGAGTTTTTGGGGAATTGGATTTCTGCTGATTGGTTTAACCGGAATTGTAGAAAAACACCACCTAATTTTTGCAAGTTTAGCCTTAGCAATACTGGCGATCGCAATTGTTAGCTATACCCCTTCGGCTTCGGCTTTAGTTGCAGATATTGCCCCAGAATCCCGACGCGGAATTTATCTGGCAATTAACGCCCAGTGTTGGGCAATTGGCTATTTAATTGGGCCGCCTTTGGGGGGATGGGTACTCGATCAAACGCCCCAAATCGTGTATAATTACTGGTTAGTATTGGCTGCAAGTATTGGTGTAACGATTGCCATGTTGCAGGGATTAAATCGAATTCTGAATTCTCAAAAACTCAATTATTAGTTGGAGTTATAAGTCGGAGGAAAAGTCAATGGGTAGACAAGCAAAATTAAGAGCAAAATTGAAACAAATGCGACAACAAGCTCAGGAAAATTCTACTTCAGAATCTCCTCAGAATCAACCTGATAGCGATCCGAAAGATTTTGTGGAGAATTTAGAACAGCAAGGTTATAAACTGAGTGAAAGTTTGTCTTCTCCAGAACTTCCCGATCGCGATCCGAAGCCTGAAATTTAAACCTGAATTTCTGAGACTTTCATCACTTAATACTATGATTCTAAAACGATGACTCTAAAAGCTTTAATTTTTGATGTGGATGGTACCCTAGCTGAAACTGAACGAGACGGACATCGCGTTGCCTTTAATCAGGCGTTTACAGAAGCAAAAATTGATTGGAATTGGTCAGTTGATTTCTATGGAGATCTGTTAGTAGTTTCGGGTGGAAAGGAACGGATTCAGTATTATATAGAGAAATACCAACCGAACTTAGAAATATCCCAAGATTTAGATGAATTTATTGTCTCTTTACACGATCTAAAAAGTCAATATTACCGTGACATACTCGCTTCAGGTTCGATTCCGCTACGTCCGGGTATTAAACGGTTAATACAAGCCGCAAGAACAGCAGGAATTCGGTTAGCGATCGCCACCACAAGTATATTACCCAATGCAATGACGTTACTCGAAAACACCTTAGATCCAGAATGGTTTGAGGTGATTGCAGCCGGAGATATGGTTCCAGAGAAAAAACCCGCCCCCGATATTTATCATTACGCCTTAGAAAAGTTAGAATTATCTCCTCAAGATTGTCTAGTTTTTGAAGACTCTGATAACGGCTTACAAGCGGCGACAAAAGCAAGCTTAAAAACGATTGTAACGGTTAACAACTATACTCGAAATCAAGACTTTTCCGGAGCAAGTTTAGTTGTCAATCATTTGGGAGAACCCGATCAACCCTTAACCTGTCTTTCTGGAGAACTGGAAGGCGTGAATTACATTGATATCCCATTCTTGAAGAGCTTATCAGAAAATAGAAATTAAGGCTTAAATTAACTCAGGTGGGCAATGCCCACCCCAGCAGAAATTTAACGCATGGTTACGAACTCCTCACCACTGGTGGGGTGAATACCCATTGTTTTATCAAAGTCTTTTTTCGTTGCCCCCATATTAACCGCGATCGCAATGCCTTGAATAAGTTCAGCAGCATCTTTCCCGACCATGTGAACGCCGATAACTTGTTCGGTATTACTTTCAACAATCAACTTCATAAACACTTTTTCATCAGCCCCTGTTAAACTATGAAAGAGCGGACGGAAACGAGCGCGATAACACTTCACACCCTCACCAAATTTTTCTTTGGCTTCATCTTCTGTCATTCCAACCGTTGCAGCTTCGGGTTGCGAGAAAACGGCAGTGGCAATATTTTCATGGCTAATAGATCGGGGAAAATGACCATATTCAGTATCAGCAAAAGCGCGACCTTCTGCGATCGCTACTGGCGTTAAATTCACCCGATCTGTACAGTCACCCACCGCATAAATATGAGGTTGAGAGGTTTGACTATCTTGAGTCACCACGATCGCATCATTCTTAACTTCAACTCCCGCATTTTCTAGCATCAATCCACTTAATTTAGGCTGACGACCTGTTGCACAGAGTAATTGATCGACGATTAAAGGTTCGTCTCCTTCTTCTTCTCCGGTTAAAGTTAGTTTTAACCCTTCATCTGTTTTTTCAATCTTCTCAATTGTTGTATTCGTTCGGAATTTAATTCCATGTTTACCCATTCCTTCTTGAATGTTACTGCGAATATCTTGATCGAATCCTCGTAGAATATAATCTCGGCGAATAATCTGAGTCACTTCACTTCCCAAACCGTTGAGAATTCCGGCAAATTCTACCCCAATATAACCGCCACCCCAAACGGCAAATCGCTTCGGTTGTTCGCTTAAGAGGAACATATCATCCGAAGAAATACTATGTTCAATTCCCGGAATCTCCGGTTTAACAGGACGCGCCCCAACCCCTATTAAAATCGTCTCAGCCGTCACTTTGCGATCGCCGACTTCTAGAGTATGGGGGTCAATAAATTTGGCATATCCACGAATCAGTTCTACTCCTGCTTTTTCCAAAAAACTAATATGCAGTTCGCTTAAGCGACGCACTTCTTTATCGACGACATCAACTAATTTTTTCCAATCAAAGGAAGGCTCGACCTCACTCCAACCGTAGCCGAGTGCATCTTTATAGTAGTGAGAAAAATGTGAAGCGTAAACCATTAATTTTTTCGGAACACAACCGCGAATTACGCAGGTTCCTCCCACTAAATCATTTTCTGCGATCGCCACCTTCGCGCCATAGGAAGCCGCCCGCTTAGAAGACGCTAAACCACCTGAACCTGCACCGATCACAAACAAATCATAATCATAAGCCATCGTAAAATTGCCTCGTGTAGAGCGTTTTCTGAAGTGTTTTTACTGGAGTCAACTAGAGCCAGCAGTTTACTACTATCATTTATTGTAATATAAAATAAGGGTATCCGTTCAATGGAGTTGTAAAGGATGAAACTAATTTTAGTTGCACCGAACCCTACCCTAGCAGACGCATTTCGAGAACATTTCCATTATTTACCGGATATCGAAATTGTTAACAACACTTTTGAAAATGTATCCGAGTATGATTGCTTAGTCAGTCCTGCCAATTCTTTTGGGTTGATGGATGGGGGAATAGATGCCGCAATTATTCAGTATTTTGGCAAAGCATTAATGATACGAGTTCAGGAAAAGATTTTAGCCGAATATCTGGGCGAACAATCTGTCGGGACTTGTTTAATTGTAGAAACCCAACACCCGAATCATCCTTTTCTTGCTCATACTCCGACGATGCGAGTTCCAATGTCGATCAATGGAACTGATATTCCTTATGTCGCAATGTGGGCAATGCTGTTAGAAATTCGTCGTCATAACCTACATCATAAACGAAAAATTGAAACGATTCTTTGTCCCGGTTTAGGAACAGGAATTGGGAAAGTTCCCTATTCAGAAGCCGCTCGTCAAATGGCTTTAGCTTACGATCATTTTGTTTATCCGGTGACTTCTATTAATATGTTTGTTGCGGCTGAACGACAACTGCAAATCTGGGAAGGGGGAAAATCCAAGCAAAGTTAATTAGGGCAAAATGGCGAAGACTCGCGCCGGAAAACCTGAACCTGCTTTGGGTTTGGGAGAGGTAACAATCGCGATTGCACCCACTTCCGGAACTCGATCTAAATTAGCCAAGAGTTCAATCTGATAATGATTTTGACTGAGAATATAAATCTCATTACTATAATCATCTCGACTGGTAGAAATACCTGGATCGGTATCCGTTGTTTCGTGACCCGAAGCGGTAATTTCACAGTCTTCATACAAATATTTTAAAACAGGTAAACTCCATCCTGGATAGTGAGCAATACTCTGTGAATCTCGGTTTGCCATTGCCTCGTTATCAGGCCAACGTTTAGACCAATCTGTTCGCATTACCACAAAAGATCCGGTCGGTATTTTACCATGTTGTTTTTCCCAAGCTTTAACATCTTCTAGTGTGATTTGATAATCAGGATTTTGAGCAACTTTTTCATGGACATCAATCACAACTAAAGGTAAAATCATCTCTGATAGCTCAATTTCATCTAAAGTTCGTAAACCTTTGATAAAGTGAACAGGCGGATCAATATGAGTTCCCCATTGTCCGATGAAAGTGTAACGTTGAGCAAAAAACCCCGCTCCTAACGTCCCGACACCCGGTTTATACCAATAGGCGGTTTCAATTTTTTCATTGGGAAAGCCTTTCCAGTGCGGAATATTGGGTTCAAAACTGTGGGTTAAATCTACAAATGTTTTTGTTTTGAGAACTTGATAAATTTCGGTTAAAGTTGGTTGTTTGTCTGCAAAACAGGTTTGGGGAAAAGAAACTGTGACTAGCAATACAGCAAATAGGGTCAAGAAAAGAGATTTGAAACGGTTCATGCGGCCCTCCTGATGAAAAACAAAGTGAGTTGATACTCGGCTTTGAAATTATAGGTAAATTATAAGTGCAGTTGATCGCACAATCAGATAATATAGATCCTATCTTTAGAGTTATTAGATTGCGATCGCAACTGTCCCAGCTTAGAACGGGGAATTTAAGTTTCGCAAAATTGTGGCTCAAGGTTGCCAGTTTTCTTCATTTTAAAAATCCATGAATGTTAAAATCTATGATCGCATTGAAACCATTGTTGATATTGAAGAGAAATTCAGCAAACGCTTGATTCCTAAAGGAACCATTGGCACTGTCACTGAATATTATGAACGTCCAAAGCAAGCCTACGGTGTTGACTTAAAAATAAAAGATGAAGCCGCGTTCGGAGGCTATGACTATGAGAATGTTTTACTATATCGGGATCAATTTCAAGTGGTTCATAAAACCGCAGAAGAAGAACATTTAAAATCAGTTTATCAGGATATTGATTATCAAGTGCCTCAGATCACACCCGATGCTCCCCAATTTGTCGCCGAATCGAAAAAAACTCAGCTAGACTGATAGTAAAGAGGGTTTAATCTCAAGACAACTCCGGTGGCAAACTTCAGCAAATTTTAATGCGAAAAGCTTCCGGATTTTTGATCTAACAAAGTGAAAAAGCCTTCTTAGAACGCTGTCAACCTCGAAATCACTGACCAGGAGGCACTATGAAATGGAAATGGCGTACTTATACCGTTCTGTTTCTCTGGACGATGTTAATGGGTATCGCACTCCATAACGCTTTAACCAGTCCCCAAGAGTTCAGTTTGCGAGTTCTACACACCAACGATCATCATGCTCACCTCGAAGCCGTTGAAGTGGGTGAGACAACTTTGGGGGGTATTGCTCAACGGAAAACATTAGTTAATTCGCTACAAGCTGAAAATAAAGCCTCCACATTGCTTTTAGATGCGGGGGATATTTTTCAAGGAACTTTGTATTTCAATAGATATTTAGGAGAGGCAGATTTACCCTTTTATAATGAGTTAAATTATGCGGCGGTTGCGGTGGGAAATCACGAATTTGATAAAGGTCAACAGGTTCTGGCTGATTTTATCAAACAAGCCAAATTCCCCATGGTTTCGGCTAATATTGAGACCGATCCTGATTCTCCGTTGGCGGGTTTAATTAAACCTTGGATTGTTAAAAAGGTTAATGGTGAAAAAATTGGCATCATTGGCTTAACAACAGAGGAAACGGCTTTATTATCGAGTCCGGGAGAGGGTGTTGTTTTTACTAATAAAGTTGAAGCCGCTCAAAAAGCTGTTTCAGACTTACAAAAACAAGGCGTAAATAAGATTATCGCCCTCACCCATTTAGGCTTTTCCCATGACCAAGAATTAGCCCGTCAAGTTGATGGCATTGACATTATTATTGGCGGACATTCTCACACTCCACTCGGCAATATGCCGGGTGCAACTCTGCCTTATCCAGTGGTAGAAAAAACACCGAATGGGGAGACAGTTTTGTTAGTCACGGATTGGGAATGGGGTAAATATTTAGGCGATTTACAAGTTGATTTTGATCGACAAGGTCATCTCACAAATTGGGTGGGTTCTCCTCATGCTGTTGATGGTAAGATTAAACCGAATGAAGCTTTTATCAGTCAACTCGAACAGTTTAAGAAACCCCTTGACGATCTCCGTCAAGAAGTGATCGGAAAAACCACCGTTAAATTAGAAGGCGATCGCGCTAAAATTCGCACCCAAGAAACGAATTTAGGTAATTTAATCGCGGATGCAATTTTAGATAAAATGCGTATCGATGATGGAGATATTGCGATTGTTAATGGTGGTGGAATTCGATCCAGTATTCCGGCTGGAGAAGTAACGGTTGGTCAAGTTTTAGAGGTATTACCGTTTGGAAATACCATCACCCGATTAGATTTAACCGGAACACAAGTTAAACAAGCTTTAGAACATGGTGTGAGTCGAGTCGAAGAAGGAGACGGATGCTTCGCCCATGTTTCCGGTGTGCGGTTTACCTGGAATCCTAAAGCCCCTTCTGGTTCTCGAGTTGTTTCTGTGAAAATTCTCGATAAAAACGGCAAAGAAAAATCCCTCGATCCGAATGCAACCTATCGCGTTGTGACCAATGATTTTATGATGGGTGGCGGTGATGGTTATGCCATTTTTGAAGAAGGTGACAACCAAGTTGACACTGGATTTTTGATGTCAGATGTGGTGATTGACTATATCCGGAATCAAACGCCTTTAAATCTGAAAGCGGAAAACAGAATTGTGCAGAAAAATGCGTAATATCAATATTAAGATAACTGACACACGCTGAAGCGCAACTACATCAATGACACGCGCTGAAGCGCAACTACGAACTTATTTTTGTGGAGGTCTAAATTTTAGACCTCTTTTTTGTATTAAGATTGAATCATAGTTTCTTGTTCATTTTTTTCTAATTCATTTTTTTCTAAATTTACGAGAGATTCATCCCAGTAAATGACGCGAATGTCTTCAGGTAAACTGCTTTGAAGTTGATCGTATCCTTTCTGAAGTAACTCTTTAACTTCAGTGGGGGAAATGGCTTCTCCTTCTGCTTGTAAATAGGCTGCAATTCGGGTTTCACTCCAATGAAAAGTTTGCGCCATCACTACCGCTAAACGCAACAGAGGATCGACTTGATCTAAAGCTTGTCCAACATAACACCAGAGAGGTGTAGGTGCAGTTTTCAGCGAATATTGAATGGACTCAACTGGAGGAAGTTCAGCCCCATTAATGCAAACCGCAGACACATTAATTAACCAGTTTTGTAGGCTAGCTTCTCCTTGGGGATCTGCTGACTCCCGCAGATTTAATCCTCGCATTTCATAGAAAATATGTCGCCAAGTCTGAGAAAATAAATATTCAGCTTGTACAGGCGATCGCACAGAATGACTAATCAATGTATGAACGATCAACGCATACCGACAGAAAATTGCGACAAAATACTTTCCGCGATCCGGATGATTTTGAAACATCGTCAGCAACTCTTGATCGCTATGATGGGATAGCGACTTCACCAAGGGGTGATTTGATTCTGTTAAATGAAGCGTTTGCACCGTTAGTAGTGTTTATTCAATATAAATTTAACATGGCTGAATCATAGCCCATTTGCTATCTCAGATCAAGCCCAAATTTCAGTACACAGTGTATAGTAAACCGTGACCTCTGTTTGAAATTGACGATTATTAATAGAAATCGGTTTCCTCTTTATGTATATTTCTAACCAGCAACCTTATGACTTTTTCACCAAACAAAAAAGACGTGTTTAAATCTATTGAAAACCGGAAGCAGAACGTCTTATTTATTCTGCTGTTCCCGACAACAATCTGGCTGCTAATTTTCTTTGTTTTACCGCTTATCTTTGTTCTCGTTTACAGTTTTCTTGAGCGCGGAACTTACGGTGGAATTAACTGGAACTTGACTCTAGAAAGCTATCAACGCTTAATTAATCCTTTATATTGGCGTGTATTGTGGCGATCGCTGCAACTGGCTGCATTAACGACTTTTATTTGTTTAATTATTGCTTATCCTCTGGCTTTTTTTATTGTCACTCGCCCTCTTCACTGGCGGAATATTCTGTTAGGCTTAGTGATTATTCCCTTTTGGACCAATTTTTTAGTTAGAACCTATGCTTGGATTGTGATTTTAGGAAACGAAGGTGTGGTTAACTCGATTCTAGAAAGTTTACAACTGATTGAGGAACCTTTAGATTTACTCTTTACGCCATTTGCTGTTATTATTGGTTTGATTTATGGCTACTTACCCTTTATGATTTTACCTCTTTATGCCACCTTAGAACGGTTTGATTTTTCTCTGGTAGAAGCGGCTCAGGATCTAGGGGCGAATGATTTTCGGAGTTTCTGGCGGATTATCTTTCCTTTAACAAAACCAGGAATTATCGCCGGATCGATTTTAGTTTTCATTCCGGCTTTGGGTGCTTTTATTACACCTGATATTTTAGGTGGTGCGAAAACATTAATGGTCGGAAATTTAATCCAAAATCAATTTTTACAGGCGAGAAACTGGCCTTTTGGTTCGGCTTTATCGATGGTTTTAATGGGAATTATTTTGATTCCTATTTTGCTTTATTTACAAACTCAGATTACAAACTCAGACTGATGATTGACTTACAAATTCGGAAACTGGGGAAATGCTGGCTCTGGATACAGGCGACTCTGGCGATCGCCTTTCTCTATCTACCCATTTTAATTTTAGTAATTTATTCTTTTAATTCCTCTCGCTTGAATGCGGTTTGGACGGGATTTACTCTAGATTGGTATCTGAGTTTATTCGGTCAAGTTACCGACACCACTGCTAATTTTTCAGCGGTTGAAGTTTGGGACGCTTTAAATAATAGTTTGATTATTGCCATCTTTTCTACCGCAATTGCGACAATACTGGGAACGGCTGTTGCTTTGGCTTTAGAACGGTTTAAATTTCCGGGAAGTCAGATTTTAACTGGAGTCATTTTACTTCCGATTATTATCCCTGAAATTACACTCGCGATTTCTTTACTCGTATTTTTTACGTTAATTTTTCGCATTGTCGAAAATTTGACTGGGATTCGTTTAACATTAGGATTACCCTCGGTAATTTTAGGTCATATTACCTTTAATATTGCTTTTGTAACGATTACGGTCAGGGCGCGTTTAGCCGAATTAGATCCAGGTTTAGAAGAAGCCGCCCTTGATTTAGGGGCGAATGAATGGCGAACGTTTACCCGAATTATCCTACCCTTAATTTTACCTGGAATTGTCAGTGGTGCTTTACTCGCTTTTACTCTCTCTCTAGATGACTTTGTCGTCACGTTCTTTAATACTGGAGTTGGCGCGACAACGTTACCACTCTTTGTCTATGGAATGATTAAAACCTCAGTTACACCTGTCATTAATGCCTTATCTACGCTAATGTTATTACTATCGTTACTGCTTGTGGTATCCTCATTAACAATCAACCGCCATCAATTCAACTCAATCAACAAATGAAACGACTTTTGACTTTTGTACTTCTGTTTTTGATTAGTGTCCTTTTACCCCTTGGGTGTACAGTTCGTAATTCTAATTTATCATCCTCGAATCAAACTGGAGAAAATGTTCTGAATCTTTATAATTGGTCTACCTATATCGCCCCAGAAGTTTTAGAACAATTTGAAGCTGAAAATAATATCAAAATCAATTATGATGTTTATGATAGTAATGAAAGCCTCTATGCGAAGCTGAAGCCCGGAAATCCAGGCTATGATGTGGCTTTTCCGGCTGACTATATGGTGAAGGTGATGATCGCTGAAAATCTTCTAGAAAAACTCGATCAAAGTAATATTCCCAATCTTAAACATATTGACGAAAAATTTATTAATCCGCCCTACGATCCCGGAAATCAATATAGTGTTCCCTATCAATGGCTAACGATGGGAATTGGATATAATATTAAAAAAACAGGCGAAGATCTCAAAAGTTGGGCGGCTTTATTTGAGCCAAAATTTGCTGGAAAAGCAGCGTTACTGGATGATATGCGTCATACAATCGGTGCTGTATTAATTTATCTGGGCTACAGTCCGAATACAACGAATCCTGAAGAAATTACCAAAGCCAAGGAATTTTTAATCGAAAATCAAAACAGTATTAAAGCCTTTGTTCCCGATACAGGTCAAAATCTTCTCAATCAAGGTGAAATCGACCTAACAATGGAATATAGTGGCGATTTATTTCAAGTTATGGAAGAAAACCCAGATTTGAGATATATTATCCCCCAAGAAGGAACGTTAATTGCAGTTGATAATATGGTGATTCCTAAAGATGCACCGCACAAGCAACTAGCCGAAAAGTTCATTAACTTTATTTTAGAACCGGAAATTGGGGCGAAAGTTTCTAATTTTATTAACTACGGTTCACCGAATAAAACCGCAATTCAAGAACAATTAATTAATCCAGAAAGTTTAGAGAATCCGGGTATTTATCCAACCGCCGAAGTCTTTGCAAAACTCCAGTATCTCGAAGATGTCGGTGAAGCAACAATTCTCTATGATGAAGCCTGGAATGAAGTTAAATTAAGTATTGGGGCTTAAAATGATCTATTCAGACATTTCTAGGGATAAAGCCGTTGAACTGATTAATATTTCTAAGTTTTACTCCCGAACCAAAAATCAGAAAACATTAGCGGTTGATTCTCTCAATCTCAAGATTCAAACAGGGGAATTCTTTTCCCTTCTTGGCCCTTCAGGATGTGGAAAAACAACAACATTACGCATAATAGCAGGGTTTGAAAGTCCAACATCAGGCGAAATTTATATTCACCAAGACGCGATGAACTCTCGTCCTCCTTTTCATCGTCCTGTGAATACGGTCTTTCAAAATTATGCTTTGTTTCCTCATCTAACTGTCAGTCAAAATATTGGCTTTGGGCTAGAGATGGATAATTTACCTCGCCCTCAAATTCGTGAACGGGTTTCTGAGGTTTTAGAATTAGTTCAACTCAAAAATTTAGAAAACCGCTATCCACGTCAACTTTCTGGCGGACAACAGCAACGAGTTGCTTTAGCGAGGGCTTTGGTTAAACAGCCACAAGTTTTACTCTTTGATGAACCTTTGGGGGCGTTAGATTTGAAGTTGCGTCGTGAGATGCAAATTGAACTGAAACAGATGCAAAAACGGTTAGGAATTACCTTTGTTTATGTGACTCACGATCAAGAAGAAGCCCTAACGATGTCGGATCGAATTGGGGTAATGAATCAGGGTAAACTACTACAAGTGGGGACTCCGGTCGAAATTTATGAGCATCCGAAAACTCGATTTGTGGCAGAATTTATTGGTGAAAGTAATATTCTGACTGGAGTCGTTACTCAACATCGAAAATCCGCCATTCATCTCTTGGTGGATGAACAGTTATCAATGGTTGTAAATTCTCAAGCTGAAGCCTTTCCCGGACAACTTCTAACGCTTGTGCTTCGTCCGGAAAAAGTCAGTCTGGTTTCGCTTCATCGTTCCCAGCAAAACCATTTGAGGGGAATCATTGAGGATATGATTTATTTAGGAACGGATACCCGCTATAGAGTCAGATTAACACCCAATACTACAATTGTTATTCGCCAGCAAAATCTCCAACGCGACCGCACTCAAGCTTTTCAAGTGGGAGACCGGATCGATCTTTACATCTCTCCTGAAAATATTAGCTTACTTGTCCAATAAAAAAAACGGTTCCTGTTTCCAGAAACCGTAAAAGTTGAGTTATAGAATTTCGATCAATTCTACTCTATCTATTATTACTCAAAGATTAAATTTAGAACTTGAATGTTGTCCGTAACGTGGGGACGACAATTGTGTCGTTATCCTCAGTATGTTCGGGGTCGGTGATGATGTAAACGGCGGGAATCAAAGAAATGTATTCGTTGAAGTTGAAGCGATAAAGGGCTTCGATGTGAATTCCAGTTCTCTCTTCTTCTAAGCGATCAAAGGTGTGATAAACCACTTTCGGTTGCATCCCCACAATAATACCTGCTAAATCGCCTTCTTTGAGGAGATCTGGGAACGCCAATGTTACCGCAAAGTTAAGAACAGTTGCATCAAGGTCATCACCGCCACTGGACTTCTCATCCGCCCAGGCTACACCGAACCAACCCCCCAGTTGAAAACTATCAGCAATTTTCCAGTTCACTTGGAAACTGGCGTTATCACTAGTGGTTGCACTCTCACCAAAGGGACGGTTAGCGAGGAAACTTCCGGTTCCACCACTAACTGAGGCATCATCCTCACGGAAATAACGACGGCTATAGGCTAAACCCAAGACTAGATTATCAAAGGGTTCATAGACGAATTGCAAGAACGCTGAATGGCTACCATTAAACAGACCTCGACCTTCAGAAGCATCAGGTGCATCTCCGTCATCCGCAACGTAACCAAGATTCACTCTCAGATTATCATTAAACTCATAGTTAAAGCCTAAACCTGTTCCTTCTGGTCCCCGGAACATAGTAGGGTCATAACGACCAAAGCGGGAAGATGCGCCTGTCCCTGTACTGCTGAAGGGACTAATGGGGTCTAGAATGTCATCCGAGTCTAAACTCTGGGCGCCTAAGTAAACCTCACCCTTACCATCCATAACGGGAAACTGATACCACAGTTCCTCGATCTCGAAGTCTGCACTTCCGCCATCCGTACCGAGACGACTCATCAGAGTATTGGTTAGGTTTTCTCGACTGAGGTTAGGAACGTCCTTGGCTTCCAAACGAGTCCGGAGTCTGTCTCTTCCACTAAAACTGGTATCAAAGGTTAAACGCGCCCGATAACCGAAGTAGCTTTGGGTGGGGTCGTCGGATTCATCCACGTTCGGGCCACCTGCTACCGTATATTCTGCGCGATCGCCAAAGGTATCTCCGATGAAGAAGATGACCTCCGCGTTTAGTTTAGTGGTAGTCGAGAATTGATTGGCTTCGAGTTCGCCAGCACGGGCTTCGAGAACTGTAACTCGACCCCGCAGGGCTGCCAATTCCGCCGCGAATTCTTCCATCAAC